>NZ_JBIAIK010000011.1:222777-270820 GCF_042871385.1 Streptomyces sp. NPDC005808
GCGCTCCCCCCGCGCCGCCCGCGCCCCCCCCCCCCCCCCCCCCCCCCCCCCCCCCCCCCCCCCCCCCCCCCCCCCCCCCCCCACCCCTGTACAGCGCTGTAGGCGTCGCCGACGGTGAGTTCACCTCCGACGACCTGCACGGCTTCACGGTCCGCTTCGCCGCCCTCGCCGACGGCCTGGCCCTGCAACGGCTGCGGCAGGCACCTCCGTTGAGCACGCAGGACGTCAGACGCCATCTGAACCGGCTGGCCGAGACGGAGCTCCGTCCCCGCCCCTGACCAGAGGGGGCCCGAGGGAGTCGGTCAGCCGGCGTGGGCGGCGATCACCCGGGTGATCTCCCGCGTGATGCGCAGGATCCCCGGGGAGCGGACCGGACACGGCTTCGGCGTGGATGTGGTCGGCGCCAGGCAGAAGTGCAGATAGTCGTCCTCGCGGTGCAGCGCGGTGCGGTCGCGGTCCGGTTGGGTGCAGTACGCGGGGTTCTCGTGCTCGTAGGGGGTGCACGGGAGGTACTGGACCCAGGTGTTCCGTGCCGATGTCGGGCTCACGGTCTTCCCGGCGTCGGCGAGCAGTTCGCCGGTGGCCCGAGCCCGCTCCTCGTACAGGGCGTTGACGTCCCGGACCCGGTCGGGAGTGATCGGGTCGGGGCCCTGGAGCACCCAGACGATCTTGGGTGGCTGTGCGCCGCCCGCGTCGGTGATCTGCTCGGCCAGCCGCTTCAGGTCGGCTTCGTACCGCTCGAAATACGTCTTCCTCGACTTGTCGTACGTGATGCCGTCCATGCACGGCGTGTAGCCCCAGGAATTGCCCCAGAACTGCAGGACCACGAAGTCGGGCCGCAGGGAGCGCACCAGAGCGGCCGCCTTGTCGGCGGGCGGTACGAGGGACCTGTCCGCAGTGCCTTCCAGGTAGTCGCACAGGGTGGTGCCGGAGTACGGGGCACTCGTGTACCGCGCGTCCAGTTGGTCCCGTAGCAGATCGCCGAGAACCTTCTGGTTCTCCATGGCGAGAGAGTCCCCGAGGTAGAGCACCGTAGGAGCCTTCGCCGGAGCCTTCGCGACGGCGTCCGGCGCGTCGGGGGAGAGGGAGGCGGCGGGCCGCTGACGTGTCGTCGAGGTAGGGGTCGAAGAGGTCTCGGGCGTCGCGCGAGCGGGCGGTGAGGCCTCGGGGCCCGACGCCGGGTCGCCGCACGCGCCGAGCAGCAGCCCGGCCAGCAGCGCCCCCACGATCCAACGTCCGCGCATACGGCAACTCCCGCCCCGCCCACCGAAAGGGTCCCCAGGCAAGCACAGCCGGGCCCCAGGGGGAAGACACCCCGGTCACAACTCTTGGCGCGCTGGGTCGAGTTGGAGGGGAAGAGGGGAAGAGGAGACCGGGCGCGCCGCTGCCGGCTTCGAAGACCACCGTGCCCGCCCACGACCGTTCCCGAGAGAAGTCTCAACAGGTCCGCGAGCGGCAGCGGCTTCGCCAGGTGTGCGTCGAATCCGGCCGCCCCGGACTCACCGCGGTCGGAACCCCGGCTGAACCCGCAGACCGCGATGAGCCGCAGCCTGTCGCCGTGCGGGCGCGAGCGCACCTCGCGGGCGACCGTGTAGCCGTCGATGTCCGGCAGCCCGAGGTCGCACAGGACGACGTCGAATCCGCCAGACCTTCGGTGTACCTCACCAGGGTGTCATCGGGAGTGAGCGTGCGCGTGGCTTGTTCACAGCCGCCCACTCCGGAGCCCAGCGGCGGACCGACCGGCGGCCGCAGCAGCTCACCGGTGTCGTCAGCGGCGAAGACCACCAGGGGCCCCGGTCAGTGCCAAGGGGGCACGTCGTTCACCAGCACGGCAGCCCCGTCGAAGCAGCCGGCCTTGAGGTCCTGGAGAGCCTCCTGGGCGCGTGACAGCGGGTAGGTGTGCGTGGTCGCCCGTACGCCGTGGCGTGCCGCGAGCGCCAGGAACGCCCGCCCGTCCTCGCGGGTGTTCGAGGTGACGCTGCGCAGTTCCTTCTCGTAGAACAGCTCCCGCTCGTAGTCGAGGGGCGGGGTGTCGCTCAGATGGATCCCGGCGACGGAAAGGACCCCTCCCCGGTCCAGTGCCCGCAGGGCCACCGGGACCAGGTCGCCGACCGGCGCGAACAGGATCGCGCTGTCCAGCGGCTCGGGAGGCTCCTCGTACGCCCCGCGGGCCGACGCCGCCCCGAGGCCGAGCGCGAGCCGCCTGGCCGCCGGATCCCGCGTCAGTACGTGCACGGTGGCACCCTGCGCGAGCGCGAGCTGCGCGCACAGGTGGGCGCTGCCACCGAACCCGTACAGCCCGAGCCGCCCGCCCGGCGGCAGCGAGGCCCGCAGCAGCGCGCGGTAGCCGATGATGCCCGCGCACAGCAGCGGGGCAAGGGCGACATCGTCCACTTCGCCGGGAAGCCGGTACGCGAAATCAGCCGGGACGGTCGTGTACTCCGCGTAGCCGCCGTCGGCGTCCCAGCCCGTGTACGCGGACCCCGGACAGAGGTTCTCGGCGCCGCGCGTGCAGTACCCGCACGTGCCGTCCGTGTCGCGCAGCCAGGCGACGCCCACCCGGTCGCCGAGGGCGTACTCCCGCACACCCTCCCCGAGTGCCGCGACGACGCCGACGACCTCGTGCCCCGGCGTCACACCAGGCCTGTGCACGGGCAGGTCACCCTCGGCGACATGCAGGTCGGTGCGGCAGACCCCACAGGCACGGACATGGACGAGGAGTTCGCCGGCCCGCGGCACCGGCACCGGTTTCTCGACGAGACGCAGCGGCCCCTGTTCGATCGGCCCGGGCCGATGCACCTCCCACGCTCGCATCATGCCGCGCCCCGTCCCTCGACGACCGTCGTTGTCCGTCTTCCAGTTTCATGCGGAACGTCCCGTTCGGCGCGCGGCCCGGCCCACGGCTGACTAGCGTGAACCGTGGAACCAGACACCCAACCGGAGAAGGTCGACGTCATGGCCGTACAACCAGAGGGAACGCCCTGTTGGGCGGACGCGATGTTCAGCGATGTCGAGGGGGCCAAGAGTTTCTACGGTGACGTGCTCGGCTGGACGTTCGGCGAGTCGTCCAGCGAGTACGGCAACTACACGCAGGCGTACAAGGACGGCAAAGCGGTGGCCGCAGTCGTCCCGCCGATGCCGGGGGCGGAGGGCCAGTCCGCCTGGTGCCTCTACTTCGCCTCGCCCGACGCCGCCGCCGCCGCGCAGAAGATCCGAGACAACGGCGGCACGGTCCTCATGGAGCCGATGCAGGTCGGCGACTTCGGCACGATGGCCCTGGCCGCCGAACCCAGCGGCGCCGTCTTCGGCGTCTGGCAGGCAGGCGTCCACGAGGGCTTCGAGGCCACGTCCGTGCCCGGCGCCTACGCCTGGGCCGAGGTCTTCACCCGCGTACCCGAGAAGACCGACGCGTTCCTGCCCGCCGTCTTCCCGTTCACGGCGAAGCAGATGGACCACGACGATTTCGACTTCAGGGTCTTCAACGTCGGCGAGGACACCGTCCTGGGCCGGATGAGGATGACGGACGACTTCCCGCCCGAGGTCCCGTCGTACGTCAACGTCTACTTCGCCGTCGACGACTGCGACGCGGCGGTGGCGAAGGCGACCGGGCGCGGCGCCGTCCTGCGCTTCGGGCCGATGGGCAGCCCGTTCGGCCGGTTCGCGGCGCTGAGCGACCCGCAGGGCGCGTTGTTCTCCGTCATCGACCTCGACACGACCGAAGGCGACATGCCCAAGTTGACCGACGTGTCCTGAATCGGTCGCCCGCCGGGGCAACCGTGCGGACGTGGTTGATCGTCCTTTCCTGTGGCCGCCGCACCACCAGGTGACCGAACCCCCACAGGAATCGCGGGAGATCACATGCTCCGCATTCACTTCACGTCGCACGATCTGCAGAACATCCGGGTGGCCCGCCAGCCGGATCCGCTGTGGGAACTGGTCTGCAGCGTCTGCCGGTCGGAGACCGGGCAAGGACTGCTCGATTCGGTCACTGGCGCCGCGCGGCCCGCGACCGGCTCTCCACGGACCCGGTCGCGAGCCGCGCGCTGCGCCCGCTGCGGGCGCTGATTCCCGCAGCGGGCTACATCCCGGACTTCCTCACACCGTCGGTGACCGGCGGCGATCTGCCCGCCGGTCTCGCGAAGCTGCGGCGCACCCCGCGCACCCGGCTGGTGCGCGACCTTCTGGAAGGGCGCGGCCTGCTCCTCGTCCCCTCGTTCTTCTGCCGGCGTCGGCCCGTCGCACCCGCGGACCCCGCCCTCGATCTGGTGCTCGTCTACCCGGTGGAGAAGGCACCGCTCACCGTCGCGCGCGCCACGGACGACGGCGTCGAACGCCTGCTGGGCCGCACCCGCAGCGCCGTACTGGCCGAGGTGGCGGGCCGGCGTGCCCGGACCACCTCCGAGGTCGCCGCGGCCGTGGGTATCGCGCTGCCCAGCGCCAGCTACCAGATCGGCGTCCTGCGCGACGGGGGACTTGTGACCAGCCGCCGTGACGGCGAACACGTGCTGCACGCGGCCACCGCGCTGGGGCAGCAGCTGATCGGGGAGAGCGACGGCCTTCGACCCCGTACGGGAGCAGCCGTCCGGCCGTGACATCATCGGGGTCATGCCTGAACGCGTTGTGGCCGCCTGTGACGGAGCCTCGAAGGGGAACCCGGGACCCGCCGGATGGGCCTGGGTCGTGGCCGACGGGGACGAGATCCCCACCCGATGGGAGGCCGGCCCGCTGGGCACGGCGACGAACAATGTCGCCGAACTCACCGCACTGGAGCGCCTGTTGACGGCGATCGCGCCGGACGTTCCGCTGGAGATCCGGATGGACTCCCAGTACGCGATGAAGGCCGTCACCACGTGGCTGCCCGGCTGGAAGCGCAAGGGCTGGAAGACGGCCTCCGGAAAGCCCGTCGCCAACCAGGAGCTGGTCGCCCGTATCGACGAACTGCTCGCCGGCCGTTCCGTGGAGTTCCGTTACGTCCCCGCGCACCAGGTCGACGGCGACCGCCTCAACGACTTCGCGGACCGCGCGGCGAGCCAGGCGGCGATCCTCCAGGAGCCCGCGGGCAGCGACCTCGGTTCCGCGCAGCCGCCGGCCTCCCCCGACACCGTCCCGGCCGCAACCGCGCGCCGCCGTGCACCCGCGAAGACCGCTCGGCAGAGCGGCGGCCCGGCCCGGACGATCAAGGCAAAGTTCCCAGGCCGCTGCCTGTGCGGCCGCTCCTACGCGGCGGGTGAGCCCATCGCCAAGAACGGATCTGGCTGGGGACACCCCGAGTGCCGTACGACGGAGACGGCCGACGCGTAAGGCCTGTCCGACTGTCAGCCCGTGTCGGCCTGCCTGCCTGCCTGCTGGATCACATCGCGTCCGGCACGTTCGACCCGTGACGTGCCCTGTTACGCTTCGCAGTCAATTGACCGCTTTGTGTAACAAAGGGAGTGCGCGTGAAGATCGCGTGCGTCGGTGGCGGGCCGGCCGGCCTGTACTTCTCGATCCTGATGAAGCGTCAGGATCCGTCCCACGACATCACTGTCTACGAACGGAATCCGGCGGGGTCGACCTACGGCTGGGGGGTGACGTACTGGGCGGGCCTGCTCGACAAGCTTCGCGAGGGTGATCCCGAGTCCGCGCTCGCCGTCAGCGAGAACTCGGTCCGCTGGAGCGAGGGGATCGCCCAGGTGGGCGACTGCAGGACGGTGCACCAGGGCGACGAAGGCTTCGGCATCGGCCGCCGCCGGCTGCTCGACCTGCTCGCCGAACGGGCCGAATCCCTCGGCGTGCGCATCGAGTTCGAGCACGACGTGGCCGCCGACCGGCTGCCCGACGCCGATCTCGTCGTCGCGGGCGACGGAGTCAACAGCGCGCTGCGCGAGCGCCACGCCGATCACTTCGGCAGTGACGTCACGCTGGGACGCAACACCTACGTCTGGCTCGGCACCGCCAAGGTCTTCGACTCCTTCACCTTCTCCTTCGTGGAGACGGAGCACGGCTGGATCTGGTGCTACGCCTATCCGTTCAGTGGGGAGCACAGCACCTGTGTCGTCGAGTGTTCCCCCGAGACCTGGGCCGGCCTCGGGCTCGACACGGCGAACGAAGGCGACGGCCTGGCCCTCCTCGAGAAGCTCTTCGCCGACCTCCTGGAAGGGCACGGGCTGATCGGCCGGGCGCAGAGCGACGGCAGCGCGCAGTGGCTGAACTTCCGCACGCTGACCAACCGGACCTGGCGCCGCGGCAATCTGGTCCTGATCGGCGACGCGGCCCACACCACGCACTACTCGATCGGCGCGGGCACCACCCTCGCGCTGGAGGACGCCCTCTCGCTCGCGGGGGCGCTGCGCGAGATCCCGGACCTGGACGCCGCCCTCGCCCACTACGAGCGGGAACGCAAGGCCGCGCTTCTGTCGATCCAGAGCGCGGCCCGCCACAGCGCCCAGTGGTACGAGAACCTCCCGCGCTACATCCACCTCCCGCCGGCGCAGATGTTCGCCCTGCTCGGCCAGCGTCACTCGCCGCTGCTGCCGTACATCCCGCCGCAGGTGTACTACCGGATCGACCGTGCGGCCGGACAACTCGAGGCGCTGCGCCGGTTCAAGCGCTGGCTGGGGCCGCGGCTGGCGCGCACGGTGCAGGCGGCTCGTTCCCGCCGGTAACCGGTCGCCAAGATCCTTCTTGGGTGAATAGCGATTCACCGGCTAAGGTGAATCGCTATTCACCCATTTTCATTGGTCTTCTGGAGTACCTGTGGCAGCCCTGCGTGAGCGACTGACGGTCCCGGTGCTGGCGTTCGGCGGGATCCTCATGGCAGTCACACAGACGGTGGTCGTGCCGCTGCTGCCGGACCTGCCGCGGCTGACGGGCTCCTCGGCGGGCACGGTCTCCTGGATGGTGACGGCGACCCTGCTGTCCGGAGCGGTGCTCACTCCCGTGCTGGGCCGGGCGGGAGACATGTACGGCAAGAGGCGCGTCCTCCTGATGGCCCTCGCGCTCATGACGCTCGGCTCGCTCGTGTGCGCCCTCACGTCCGACATCGCCATACTGATCGCGGCCCGGGCGCTCCAGGGCGCGGCCGCCGCCGTCATTCCCCTGTCGATCAGCATCCTGCGGGACGAACTGCCTCCGGAGCGCACGGGTTCAGCCGTGGCGATGATGAGTTCCACCCTGGGCATCGGCGCCGCCCTCGGCCTGCCGCTCGCCGCGCTGATCGTCCAGTACGCCAACTGGCACGTCATGTTCTGGGTGACCACCGCGCTCAGCGCCACCGGCCTCGCGCTCGCCAGGTGGGCGGTGCGGGAGTCACCCGTCCGCGAGCCCGGCCGCTTCGACACGCTGGGCGCGCTGGGCCTTGCCGCGGGCCTGGTCTGTCTGCTCCTTGGCGTGTCGCAGGGCGGGCAGTGGGGCTGGAGCAGTCCCTCGATCCTGGGCCTGTTCGCCGCGTGCGCCGCCATCCTGGCCCTCTGGTCGATGCAGCAGCGGCGCGCCGAACGCCCCCTGGTCGACCTGAAGCTGGCCACCCGCCCGCGGGTCGCGCTGCCGCACCTGACCGCGCTCCTGACCGGCTTCTCCTTCTACGCCAACACTCTGGTCACGGCGCAGCTCGTGCAGGCGCCCGAGGCCACCGGCTACGGGCTCGGCCTGTCGATCGTGGCGACCGGCTTGTGCCTGTTGCCCAGCGGGGTGACCATGCTGCTCCTCTCGCCCGTCTCGGCGCGCATCTCGACGTCCCGGGGCCCGCGCGTGACGCTGGCCGTCGGCGCCGCGATCATCGCCTGCGGATATGTCGTACGCATCGCGGACAGCCGCGACCTCGGGGTGATCATCCTGGGCGCCACGGTCGTGTCGATCGGAACGACCTTCGCCTACTCGGCCCTGCCCACCCTCATCATCCGTGCCGTCCCCGCCGGTCAGACCGCGTCCGCCAACGGCGTCAACGTCCTGATGCGGACCGTCGGCCAGGCCGTGTGCAGTGCCGCCGTCGCCGCCGTACTCGTCCACCACACCAGCCTTGTCGGCGGTGCCTCCATACCCACGCTGCACGGCTATCTGCTGGCCTTCGCGATGGCGGGTACGGTCGCCCTGGTGGCGTGTGCCGTCGCGCTCGCCATACCCGCCGACCCCGCCTCCCGTGACGCCGTACCGGCCGGCGACCGTACCGAAGCGACCCACGACGAGGCACTCGAAGGAGCCTGACCACCGTGACCACCCCGCCCTCCGGTCTCGCGGCACCCGCCACCGCTCCGTCGCGCCGCGACGCCGAGGAGACGAAGGCGGCCATCCTCCGCGCGGCCCGCCATCTGCTGGCCCGCCGCGCCCACGCGGACATCACGCTCAAGGCGGTCGCCGAGCGGGCGGGAGTGAGCCCGCCGCTGATCCTGAAGTACTTCGGAAACAAGGACGCCCTCTTCGCGCGCGTCATCTCCTTCGAGTCCGATGCCGACGACCTGCTGGACGCGCCGCTGGAGGACCTCGGCCGGCACATGGTCCGCCATCTGCTCATCGGCCAGACCGAGCGCGGCGCCGACCCCGTCCTGCGCATCGTGTTCGCCCCGCTCCAGGGCGAGCAGGGCGACATACTGCGCGCCAACTTCCGCACCCAGGTCAGTGGCCGGCTGGCCGAACGCCTCGGCGGCCCCGACGCCGGCCTGCGCGCCGAACTCGCCGTCAGCACACTGCTCGGCCTCGGCGTCATGTACGGCATCGCCCGCGGCACCAGCCTGCGCGCGACCGCGATCGAGGACATCGTCGAGCGGTACGGCCCGACGGTGCAGTCACACATCACCCGGCCCGTGTGAGGTACCGCCGGCTCAGTTCACCCCGTGCGGGCGGAGCTGGACGCTGATCCGCGGCCCCGCCGCCCGCGCCGACTTGGGGACGGCGTGCTCCCAGGTGCGCTGGCAGGAGCCGCCCATCACGATCAGGTCGCCGTGTCCGAGGGGGCGCCGCACCGTGTCCCCTCCGTGGCGCGGACGCAGCACCAGATCGCGCGGCGCGCCCACGGAGAGGATGGCGACCATGGTGTCCTGATGAGCACCCCGCCCGATCCGGTCCCCGTGCCAGGCCACGCTGTCACGGCCGTCCCGGTAGTAGCAGAGCCCGGCCGTGGTGAACGGCTCACGGAGCTCGGCGGCGTAGTGCGCGGACAGTGCCTCCCGCGCTTCGCCGAGGATCGGATGCGGCAGCGGATCGTCGGCACCGTAATACGCGAGCAGTCTCGGTACGTCCACCACGTGCTCGTACATCTGCCGTCGCTCGGCCCGCCACGGCACATCGTCGACGAGCCGCTCGAACAGGGCGTCGGCCCCGGCCAGCCACCCGGGCAGCAGGTCGATCCAGGCGCCGTGGCCGAGCACGGTCCGGCGCATCCCGGACAGCGGGGTGAGGCGCAGTTCGTCGGTCTGGTCGAAGAGCGAGGCCTGGAGGTGCGTGGACATGAAACCCAGCGTACTCCGGAATCGAATATATGTTCCATGGGTGGGTGTGGTGTTGTGGGCCGGGAGTTCGCGGCTACTCCCGGTGTTCGTCCCAGGAGGCTGCCAGGTCACAGGCGGGTCGCCGATGCGGACGGGCGGTAACGGACGGCATAGGGGTGCCTCGCCACAAGGGCGGGGCACCCTTCGCCGGTCCTTGCCTCAGTGTTGCTGAGCCTTCTGCGGTGTCACCTCGCTGGGCCGTACGACGACATACCCCTCGCCCTCCAGCTTGAGCTGCACGGCCTCACCGGAGCCGCCGCGGATCATCGAGCCGATCGACTGCGAACGGTGCAGCGAGGTGTGCAGATGGGCGGTCCAGCCGACGATCGCGTCCGTGTCGACGAACACCGGCTGCTGCGGCGAGACCGGGATGACGAGCGGACTTCCCTCGCAGACCAGGCCGAGCTTGCCGTGGCCGGTGAAGACGCTGTTGAAGAGCCCGCCACCCGAGATACCCGCGCCCTTAACGGTCTTTATCTCGTACGACACCGTGGCGTCGAAGCACAGCACATTGCGCCCGTTCACGGTGAACAGGTCGCCTGGCTCGATGTCGACGATGAAGCAGTTCTGCGCCTCGTGCGCGAACCAGGCCTCGCCCTGGCCGCGGACGGTCATCAAGGGGAGCCCCTCGCCGGTGACAGCTCGTTTGAGCATGCCGCCGACACCCTGTCCCTTGCGCTCGAACTGCAGATTCCCCCGGTAGGCGATCATCGCCCCCTGGCGCGCGAGCATGTCGCCGTTGACGGCGTACTTGATCGACTTGGCGTTCTGGATGGTCATGCCCGGAGCGGAGGCGGGCTGCACCATGTGGTCACTGGAAAAGAGATCACCCTTCATGCGGGCATCTTGGCCCGGAGAGGGCCGTTCCGCCAGGATCCCGGCGATCCGGAAAGACCTGAGAGGCCGGCCCTGGTCAACCGGACCGGCCCCGAGCGGGTGCTGTCAGGCCGCGCTGGGCGTGCCGACCTGGCCGAAGAGGCGGGTGATGACCTCGGTGAGCTGGCCGGCGACCTCGGCGTCGTCGACCGGGTGGGTCTCGGCGAAGCGGGTCACGGAGCCCGGGATGGACAGCTTGACGTCCTCCAGGACGGTGCCGCCGGCGATGCCCACGGCCTTGCGGGCCTCGTCCTGCGCCCACACGCCGCCGAACTGGCCGTACGCGGTGCCGACCACGACGGTCGGCTTGCCGGCGAGGGCGCCGGCGCCGTAGGGGCGGGACAGCCAGTCGATGGCGTTCTTCAGTACGGCCGGAATGGTGCCGTTGTACTCCGGCGAGAAGAGGAGGAACGCGTCGGCGCGGGCGGCGGCCTCACGCAGACGGACGGCGGCGGCGGGCGCGGAGCCCGCGACGTCGATGTCCTCGTTGTAGAAGGGGATCTCGGACAGGCCCTCGAAAAGCTCCACCTCCGCGCCCTCGGGCGCGAGCTTGACGGCCGCCTCGGCGAGCTGGCGGTTGTGGGAGCCGGCGCGAAGGCTGCCGACGAGGGCGAGGATGTGTACGGACATGAATGACTCCCGAAGCTGAAACATTGCTGCAATAAAGCGGACCGAGGTCCGTTTAAAGGTGTATCACTGAAGCGGACCGCAGTCCAGTTGTCCTGGTGTGCCGTTACGCTGGCTTCATGTCCACCCCGCTGCCGCCCTTCCCGAAAAGACAGGAACCGACCGACGAGGCGGTCCTGATGGAGCTCGCACCCCAGGGCGACGCGCCGCAACTGCGTGCCGACGCCGCGCGCAACCGCGCGCGTCTGCTGGAGGCGGCCACTCGGCTGGTGGAGGAGCGCGGGGTGGCCAATGTGACGATGGAGGCCGTCGCCTGCGCGGCATCGGTGGGCAAGGGAACCGTCTTCCGGCGGTTCGGCGACCGCACCGGCCTGTTGATGGCGCTCCTCGATCACACCGAACAGCGGTTCCAGACCGGCTTCATCAGCGGCCCGCCCCCGCTGGGCCCGGGCGCCTCGCCGGCGGAGCGCCTGCACGCCTTCGGCTGCGCCGTCCTGCGTCAGACGTCCGACCAGCTCGACCTGTACCTGGCCGCCGAGCCGGACGCCGGACGCCGCTTCAGCTCGGCCCCGTACCGCGTCCGCCTCATGCACGTGGCCATGCTGCTCCGCCAGGCCGTCCCGGCCGCGGACACCGAACTCCTCGCGCAGACACTCATGGGGTATCTGGAACCCGCACTGATCAACCACCTGTCCCGCCAGCGCGGTATGTCCCTCGCACGTCTGGAGTCCGGCTGGCACGATCTTGTGAACCGGAGCACCTGCTCGGTCTGATGGCGGTACCCGGCGGCGCGGGAGGACAATACGGTCATGGCGCATCGCCTCGGTGACGTGAGCGGGCCTGCCCGGCTGGCCGGTGCCGGTGAGGAGATCAGCCCGCAGGAGCTGGCCCTCGCCGCCCGCAACCATGGGCTTCCGCTGGAGGCCCTACGGTACGACGTGACCCCTCCGGGGCTGCACTATGTGCTCACGCACTACGACATCCCGTACATCGAAGGGTCCTCGTGGCGCCTGGAGCTGGGGGGCCGGGTGCGGCAGCCGCTGGTACTGGGAATGGACGAGCTGAAGTCGTATCCCGCGGTTACCGCGCGGGTGACCATGGAGTGCGCGGGCAATGGCCGGGCCCTGCTGACGCCACGGCCGGTGAGCCAGCCGTGGCTGGTCGAGGCGGTCGGGACGGCGGAGTGGACCGGAGTGCCGTTGCGGGTGCTGCTCGCCGAGGCCGGCGTCGGGACCGAGGCGGTGGACGTGGTGTTCACCGGCGCCGACCATGGCGTCGAGCGAGGCGTCGAGCAGGACTATCAGCGTGCGCTTCCGCTGGACGTGGCCACCGGAGGTGAGCCCGAGGTTCTGGTGGCCTACGAGATGAACGGTGCCCCGCTGCCTCCGCAGCACGGGCATCCACTGCGACTGGTGGTACCCGGCTGGTACGGCATGGCCCACGTGAAGTGGCTCCGCGACATCACGGTGAACGACACACCCTTCACGGGCTTCCAGCAGGACGTGGCCTACCGGCTCCGGCAGGACATCGGCGACGAGGGCGAACCGGTCACCCGGATCGCTCCGCGCGCCCTGCTGGTCCCGCCCGGCTTCCCGGACTTCATGTCCAGGGCGCGGGTGGTCCGGCCCGGTCCGGTGGCGTTGGAGGGACGGGCCTGGTCCGGGCGCGCGCCGGTCGCCCGGGTCGAGGTGAGCACGGACGACGGACACAGCTGGCACGAGGCGGACTTGGACCCGGTGCACAAGCACCGGTGGGCGTGGCGAACCTGGCGCTTCGACTGGACGGCTGCGCCCGGCAGCCACGTACTCGGCGCGCGGGCCACCGATGCAAAGGGGTACACGCAGCCGCTCGATCAGCCATGGAACCTGGGAGGCTTCGCGAACAACCTTGTCCAGCGGGTTCCCGTGCTCTGCGCGGAACCTGACTGAACGCCCGTAGGAGCGGCCGGAGTCGCACATCCACCCCGGCCGCCCCGAAGTCCCGTCAGCTGAACGGATCCAGCGTGATGTACGCCTGTTGCGGATTGCCGTCGTGGACGAGCGACTCATGGGCCCCGACGTCGTCGAAGGCGAACGCGTACGCCTTGCCGTCGGCCATCTGGGCGTGGATCTGGCGGGCGTAGTGGTTGGTCACCGAGTCCTGGTAGAAGCTCGCCGAGCTGGTGTCCGGCTGGTTGGGATTGACCAGGAGGGTGGAGCGGTTGAAGCCTGCGCACAAGGTGCGGGAAATCGGGCCGCGTATCAGGTCGTTGGGGGCGTCGAGGAGCTTGTGGCAGCCGAAGATGCTGTCTGCGTCCGGCTTCTGGAAGCTGGTGACGGCGGCTCCGGCGCTGTTGGTGAAGTTCATGACGTTCCCGGAGACCCGGCCGAAGTACTTCGTGTTCGGCTGGTCACCGAAGGGCGTCACCGTCAGCGTCGACGAACTGTACTTCGTCCACACACGGTTGATGTAGTCGTCCATGACGGTGGTGGGCAACACGCCCGACCCGACCGCGTGGCCGGGGGCGAGGGCCCTCAGCACGGTGCCGTCGGACCGGGTCTGGATCAGGTTCGCCCAGCCGCCGGACTGGCCGCGCAGGGCGTTGATGACCGCGTTGTACCCGCCGGCCTTGAGGTGACCGGTGTTCTTCGTCGTCCCGTCGGCGAGCTGGACTCCGACGGCGTACGGGGCCGAGAACATGTCCACCTGTGTGCTGTTGAGCCACAGGCCGGAGTCGTTGAGTGTGTACTCGGACCAGTTGAAGAGGATGTTGCGGTTCGGGTCGCTCGGATTCTGTACGGCCGGCTGCACCAGACCGCCGGTGGTGAGCCGGAAGTCGAGCTTCTGCCCGTAGGAGAAGTAGACCCGGCCGGAGAACTTGGGCATCCGGATCGTCTTCGACTGCCCGTTGGCGGGTCCGGCGATCGAGGTGTCCGGCGCGGGCGTCGGCGGATTGCCGCCGGCGGGCCAGGCGTGGAAGGTGCCGTTCGCGTCGGCCCAGCCCTGCTGTCCGGTCGTCAGCAGTGTGCCGAGGTTGTAGATGTAGACCGGGTCGCCGCGGCCTGAGTTGTTCGTGAATTTCAGCGGGATGGTCGCCGGGACGGCGGCCTCGGCCCCGGACGGGGCCCCGAACGTGAACAGTGCTGCGGCAAGGGTGGCCGCGGCCACCGCCAGGGATCGCCACCTGAGTCTTTTGAGCACGCTCTTGTCCTCCTTCGGAAGGGACGCCTCCGGTTATTCTGAGAGCGCTCTCACGATTGCGCCGGGCTGCGTACATGTCAACGCTTCGCGCAAGAGTTGGTCTGGTCCAATTAGGGTCGCTCCAGTCGGGCGCGGAGGCGACGGGGTACTCCAATGGGCCCGTGCCGTTCGCGGAGCCCGGCACCGGCACGGAGCATGAGGGGAGCCCCGTACGGCAGGAAGAGGGCGAGCCCATGACCAGACGCATCCCCTCCGGTACCGGCCGATCGAACCGACCCCGCAGGATCGCCGCCGCGTTCCTGGCCACGCTCGCGTGCGGTGCCGCCCTCGCCTCGTGCGGTTCGGACGGCGACGACGACACCGGTACGTCCGTCAGCCCGCGCCCCACCGCGCCCGACGAGTCCTCCTTCGCGGGGGAGGCGCCGTCCGCCCTGGCTTCTGAGGCCGCGTCGGCCGTCGACTCCGCCCAGGCCTCCGCGTCGGCGGCGGCCTCCTCCGTGTCCGCCGAGGCCTCCGCGTTCGAGGCCTCGGTCTCGGCCGACACGGCGCGGGCCGCCGCGGCGGCCGAGGCAGAGCTGAAGAACGTGCGGGGCGGCGGCAACGCGAGGTCCGAGGTCGCCGTCACCGGATTGCCGAGGGCGCAGACCGGCGGGCTGCTCGCCGTGCTCGTCGCCATCACCAACAAGACAGAGCAGAAGGCCTCGTACGCCGTGCAGATCGACTTCGAGGACGCCGACGGCAAGGTCGTGGAGACCCGGTTCGTGGGAGCGCAGGACCTCGAACCCGGCAAGCGCGCCGAGCCCGTCGCCATCAGCAGGGAGCCCGTCGAGCCCAAGCTGACCCCTCGGCTGGCGAAGGCCCAGCGGTACTGACGCGCCGCCCTTCCCTGGTCGGCGGAGCAGGGAGACCGGGGCACGGAAGAGGCCGTGGACGCACCTCAACAACCAGCGCGTCCACGGCCGTTGAGAAACCTCAGGCCCCCGGTTCCCGCACCAGGTGCAGAGCCGCGCTGGACCAGTCGCCCGGCGGCAGGGCGACGTGCAGGCCGTACTCGGCGAGCACGGCGGCGTGGTGCACGTCACCCGTACGCGCGTCGCGATAGCGGGCCGCGGGGGTCAGGCCGCGCAGCCGGACCGGCAGGCGCGGGGCGCCGTGTCGGGACACGCGCCGGTACACCAGGAGCAGGGTCTCCGAGGCGTCCGCGGCGGTGTACTGCACCGCGGAGACTGCGTCCTCGGCCGGTGGCGAAAGACGGTCGAGCCTGCCGTGCTGCACGAGGTGGCGCACCTGCTTGTACTCGGCCACCAGGGCCGCGCCCTCGCGCAGTTCCTCCTCGGACCAGTGGGTGAGATCGCCCCCGATGCCCAGCGCGCCGGCCATCGCCACATGGAAACGGAAGCGCAGTGGAACGGTACGGCCGGTGAGCTGGTTGGGCACGTCCGTCACCCACGCGCCCATCGTGCGCGCGGGATAGATCTGGCCGTAACCGTGCTGGATCCCCATCCGGTCGGCGGCGTCGGTGTTGTCCGACGCCCACGCCTGGTCCGTGCGGGACAGGACGCCCAGGTCGACCCGGCCGCCGCCACCGCTGCACGCCTCGATCCGCAGCTCCGGATGGTCCGCGCGGAGGCGGTCGATCACGCCGTACAGGTTGCGGACGTACTCAGGTCCCAGGCGGTCGGTGCCGTCGGGACGGCCGGGCCAGCCGGCCTCGCTGAACGCCCGGTTCATGTCCCATTTGAGGAAGTCGATGCCGTGGTCGCCGACCAGTCGGGTCAGCCAGTCGTACGCCCAGTCCGCGACATCGTCGCGGGCGAAGTTCAGGACGAGCTGGTTGCGCAGCTCGGAGCGCGGGCGGTCGGTGAAGTGCAGGACCCAGTCCGGGTGTTGGCGGTAGAGATCGCTGTCCGGGTTGACCATCTCCGGCTCCACCCACAGGCCGAAACTCATCCCCAGCCGGTGCACCGTGTCCACCAGCGGCGCCAGTCCGTCGGGGAAGCGGTCGGGGGTGGGCGTCCAGTCGCCGAGGCCTGCGTGGTCGTTGCGGCGCGCCCCGAACCAGCCGTCGTCGACGACGTACAGCTCGACGCCGAGCTCCGCCGCCCGTTCGGCGAGCGCCTTCTGGCTGACCTCGTCGACGTCGAAGCCCGTCGCCTCCCAGGAGTTGTAGAGCACCGGCGCGACCTCGTCCGGATGCGGCAGGACATGGGCCAGGGTGTACGCGTGCCAGGCGCGGCTGGCGGCGCCGAAGCCGCCTTCGGTGAACAGGCCGACGAACGGGGGGGTGGTGAACTCCTCGCCCGGGTCGAGCGGCACGTTCGTACCGTCGTGGCCGACGCCTCCGGTGAATCCGGCCCGGCCGTCAGGGGTGCGCTGCGTGGTGATCCGCCAACTCCCGCTCCAGACGAGGGCGGCGCTCCACACCCGGCCGTGCTCCTCGGTGGCCTCGCCCGCGTCGAGCATCACCCACGGGTTGGCGTGATGGCTGGTGATACCGCGACGGCTGGTCAACACCGTCTCGCCGTACGGCAGTCGGTCCCGGCGCAGCTGGCTCTCGGCGGACCACTGGCCGGTGACGTGGCTGAGGCGGTAGTCCCGCAGCGGCGGCAGGCTCCAGGCGGCCGAGTCGGTGCGCAGCAGGGTGACGGGTTCGTCACCGGCGTTGCGGACGACGGTCCAGCGTTCGATGACGTCCGTGTCGCCCTGGACGCGGTAGTGGAGCGTCACATGCAGGGGATAGTGGCGGTCGCGGAAGGTCAGCGCCAGCTCGTCGTCGGTGACCCGCAGGCCGGCGGACTGCCACTCGAAGGCGCGTGATCCGTCCGCGAACCGGACCTGGAGCGACGGGGGCCCGTAGCGCGTACCGCCGTCCACGGGAAGTTCCTCCCCGACGGGGGCGACGCCCTCGAAGCTGCTGGCCGCCGGAGCCGGGGGTACGACGAGGGCCTCCGCCTCCGCGAGCGTCAGCCGTGGGCCCCACGCGAGGTGGCAGGGCGCCCCGGTCTCGTCGACTCTCAGCGCGTACGACGTGTTCGGTGTGGCCAGCAGCCAGACCCCGGTGTCCGGGGCGAAGGAGATCATCTAGAGGGGTCCTCACGTTCCAGGTGGTGCCACGAGATGGTAGAGAGCCAACCCCGACCTTCGATCATGTGTCAACACCTGGTTGAGATCTGTCTTTTACAGGCAAGGGGTTCGTCAGGGAGGGCGCCCAAGATAATCCTGCTTCTTTTATTGACAGCAGAAAATAAGGGACTTAAGTTCCGGCCATGCGCTCGACCAGTCGAACAGAGACGTTCCCCGGTCACACACCGGCCGTCTCCCAGATTTTCACCACCGTGCTCTCCCACGGTCCGCTCACGCGGTCGGAGATAGCGGGGCGGACCCAGCTGTCCGCGGCGGCGGTGACCAAGGCGGTCCGGCCCCTGATCGAGGCCGGGTACCTCCAGGAGGACGTCGACGAGGACGCACGGCAGGCGTCCCTCGGCAGGCCGGCCAACCCGGTGCTGGTCGACGGAGGCCGGGCGCTGTTCATCGGGATCAAGATGACGGGCGACGAACTCATCGCCGTGCTCACGGACCTGTGCTGCCGCATCCGGGTCGCCCGGCATGTGCCGCTCACCACCCGTGACCCCAAGGCGGTGCTGGCCTCGACCGCGGGGCTGGTGCAGGAGCTGCTGACGGAGGCCGACGGTTTCGGGGTCCAGGTACAGGGCCTGGGCATCGCGCTCTCCGGCGATGTCGACCGCGCGGCGGGAGTGGTGCGGTACTCACCCTTCCTGGAATGGCGCGACGTTCCGCTCGCCGATCTGGCCCGGATGACGACGGGGCTGCCGGTCACCGTCGACAACGACGTCCGGGCGCTGACCGTCGCCGAGCAGTGGTTCGGCGCCGGAGTCGGCCTGTCCGACTTCGCCGTGGTGACCGTCGGCGCCGGCATCGGCTGCGGTCTCGTGGTGCACGGGCAGGTCGTGAACGGCGCGTACGGCGTGGCGGGCGAGATCGGCCACGTCGCCATCGACCCGGCCGGCCCCCTCTGCCACTGCGGCAACCGCGGCTGTGTGGAGGCGATCGCGGCGGACTCGGCGATCGTCAGCAGGGTCCGGGAGGTGACCGGCGTTCAGGTCGCCGACGCCGCCCAGGCCCTGGACCTCGCCCATGACGGGAACCCCGGAGCGCGGGAGGTGTACGCACGCGCGGGGGAGGCGATCGGCCGCGGTATCGCGACCGTGGCCAATCTGTTCGGCCCCGAGCGTGTGATCATCTCCGGTGAGGGGCTGGCGGCGTACGACCTGTTCGCCGAGCAGATCCGGGACACGTTCGCCGCCGCCGCCTTCGGGTCGGCCGCGCTGTGCGACGTACAGACCCGTCCCCTGCCCTTCGAGGAGTGGGCGCGCGGAGCCGCGGCCACCGCGATCCAGTCCTTCATCCGAGCCGATACGTACTGACCTTCAGACTTCTCAACACCCCAAAACCCACCAGCAGTGACAAGCACTGATACGCACGAGGAGCAACGATGACGCAGCAGAGCCGCAATCCCTTGGCTGCGCGCGGACCCAGCCGCCGCAGAGTGACCGGTGGTCTGATGGGGCTCGGGGCCGCCGCCCTGGCCGCACCCGTTCTGTCCGCGTGCGGTGGGGGACCGGGAGCCGACCCGAAGACGGTCACCTTCGGGTCCAACGGCGCCGACGCCACCCCGAAGAAGGCCTACGCCACCGTCACCGACGCCTTCACCAAGGACAGCGGTCTGACGGTCAAGACCAACACGGTCGACCACGACACCTTCCAGAAGAGCATCACCACTTATCTGCAGGGCACCCCGGACGACGTCTTCACCTGGTTCGCGGGCTACCGCATGCAGTACTTCGCCAAGAAGAAGCTCGCCAGCCCGATCGACGACGTGTGGGACAAGATAGGCGGCGGCTTCAGCGACGCAGCCAAGCAGCTCTCCAAGGGCGAGGACGGCAAGTACTACTTCGTTCCGCTGTACAACTACCCGTGGGCCGTCTTCTACCGCAAGAGCCTGTTCGCGGAGCGCGGCTACCAAGTCCCGCAGAAGTGGAGCGAGTTCGTCGCGCTGGCGAAGAAGATGAAGGCGGACGGCCTCGACCCGATCACCTCCGGGTACGGCGGCGGCGACACCTGGAGCATCCTCGGCGCCTTCGACTACATCGACCTGCGTGCCAACGGCTACGACTTCCACATGTCGCTGCTGCGCGGCGAGACCTCCTGGACCGACAAGCGCGCCGTCGCCATCCTCGACACCTGGCGTGAACTGACCCCCTACTACCAGTCGAGCGGCGGTGGCCGCTCCTGGCAGGACGCCGCGCAGTCCATGCTGGACAAGAAGACCGGCATGTCGGTCACCGGCCTCTTCATCGGCCAGCAGGTCACCGACGAGGCGATCCGCAGCGACCTCGACTTCTTCCCCTTCCCCGAGATCGACTCCGCGTACGGGCAGGACGCCGTCGAGGCCCCCACCGACGGGTTCATGCTCAGCCGCAGCCCCAAGAACGAGGACGGCGCCAAGAAGTTCCTGGAGTTCCTCGGCGGCGCGCAGGCCGAGGAGCTGTACGCGGGCGTCGACCCGAGCAACCTCGGTGTCAACGAGACGACGTCCACCGCTTCGTACAACACCCTGCAGAAGAAGTCGTCCGAGCTCATCGGCTCCGCCAAGAACATCAGCCAGTTCGCGGACCGCGACAGTGACCCGGGCTTCATCTCCACCGTCGTACTTCCCGGCCTGACCGAGTGGCTCAGCCACCCCGACGACGGCACCGAGACGCTGAAGAAGATCGAGTCCCAGCGCTCGCGTTACTTCACGGCCTGATCAGGACCGGAAAGGTCGCACGCACCGTGTCCTCCGTACCCTCACTCCGCACCGTCCGTAAACGCGCCCGCAGTCTCGGCCGCGGCGACCGGATCTTCCTGACCGTCATCATCGGCATCCCGCTTGCCGCGCTGCTCTTCTTCGTGTGGCTCCCCGCACTGGCCTCGGTCGCGCTGTCCTTCACCACCTGGGACGGCATCGAACTGACCGACATCCAGTGGATCGGCCTGGAGAACTACAAGGAGATCTTCACCAACTACCCGCCGTTCTGGCCGGCGGTGCAGCACAACGTGATCTGGCTGCTGTTCACGGCCCTGCTGCCCACGCCGTTCGGTATCTTCCTCGCCTACCAGCTGGACCGGAAGATCCGCTTCACGAGGATCTACCAGACCGCGATCTTCCTGCCGATGGTGCTCTCCCTGGCCGTCGTGGGCTTCATCTGGGAGATCATCTACAACCCGGACACGGGGCTCCTCAACGGCCTTCTCGACGCGGCAGGTTCCAGCGAGCACATCGACTGGCTCGGCAATCCCGACTTCAACCTGTGGGCGGTGCTTGTCGCTTCGGCCTGGCGGCACACCGGCTACATCATGATCCTCTACTTGGCGGGGCTGAAGGGCTTCGACCCGGCGCTCAAGGAGGCCGCCGCGCTCGACGGCGCCAACGGCCGCCAGACCTTCCTGCGCGTGGTCTTCCCGGCCCTCAAGCCGGTCAACATCATCATCCTGGTCGTCACGGTCATGGAGTCCCTGCGGGCCTTCGACATCGTGTACGTCCTCGGAGGCGGTGTCGGCAGCAAACCCGGCATGGAACTGCTCTCCCTCCTCATCACCGACAACATCATCGGCGAGTCCAGCCACATCGGTTACGGGTCCGCCCTCGCGGTCATCCTGCTCCTGGTCTCCCTTGCCGCCATCGGCACCTTCCTCTTCCAGACCGTCCGCAAGGAGGACCAGTGACCACGACCGTGCCGCGTCCGGCCTCCCGTCTGCGGGCCAAGCGCGATCCCCAGTCCCATGACGGCCCGTCCAAGCCCCGTAGCCAGGCCGGCCGCCATGTGATGCTGGGCGGTATCGCCCTGCTCTGGCTGGTGCCGCTGCTGTGGGCCATCTACACCTCGCTGCGTCCCTACTCGGACACCGCCAAGAACGGCTATCTCTCCTGGCCGCACAGTCTGAGCTTCGGCAACTTCACGGACGCCTGGGAACAGTCCGGGATGCCGCACTTCTTCTGGAACTCGGTCCTCATCACCGTTCCGGCGGTCCTGGGCACCCTGTTGTTCTCGGCGGCGGTCGCCTTCTTCGTCTCCCGCTTCGACTTCCGCTGGAACATCGTCCTGCTGATGCTGTTCACCGCGGGCAACCTGCTGCCGGCCCAGGTCCTCATCACCCCGCTGTACAAGCTGTATCTCCTCATCCCGCTGCCGTACTGGATGACCGACTCGCTGCTTCTGTACAACTCCATCTGGGGCATCATCTTCATCCACATCGCCTACCAGTGCGGGTTCTGCACCTTCGTGCTCAGCAACTACATGAAGACGATCCCCAAGGAGATCTCCGAGGCGGCACTCGTCGACGGCGCTCCCATCTGGCGGCAGTTCTTCCAGATCATCCTGCCGCTCTGCCGGCCGGCCTTCGCGGCTCTCGCGACCCTCGAGTCGATCTGGATCTACAACGACTTCTTCTGGCCGCTCGCCCTCATCGAGAGCGGCGACAAGCGACCCATCACCTCCGCCCTGGCCAACCTCCAGGGCGCATACTTCACCAACCCCAACCTGATCGCGGCCGGTGCGCTCATGACCGCGATCCCCACGCTGCTGGTGTACTTCGCGCTTCAGCGCCAGTTCATCAGCGGACTCACGATCGGCTCCGGCAAGGGCTGAGCCCCCGGAACGCAAGGGCTAGAGCCGCCCTGTGCCCCAACCGTCCCGTTGACAACGTCGTCCTGGAGGTCGGACCCCATGCGGTCATCGTCGTTCTTCACCATGCCCGGAGCCACGCCACGCTCCGGCCGTCGTGCCATAAGAGCCGTGCTCGTCATCGCCCTCACCGCGGGCGTGGCGACCGCCGTCCCGGCGGCTCAGGCGGAAACACCCACTCCCGCCGCCGCCACGGCGGCCGCCACCACCGAGCTGGCCGCCAAGCCGTTCATGGGCTGGTCCAGTTGGAGCATGCAGTCGTCGAAGTACCCGGGCCTCAACCCGGACGGTGACTACAGCTACCTCACCGAGGCGAACGTCCTCAAGCAGGCGGACGCCCTCGCGGCCACGCTGAAGCCCTACGGCTACGAGTACGTCAACATCGACGCCGGCTGGTGGATGGACAAGACCTGGAAGTCCGGGTTCGACCAGTACGGCCGCCAGACGCCCGACCCGGTCCGTTTCCCCAGTGGCATGAAGTCGGTCGCCGACCACATCCACTCCAAGGGCCTCAAGGCCGGCATCTATCTGCCGGTCGGCCTGGAGAAGGGGGCGTACAACGACGGCAAGACGCCGATCTGGAACGCCGAGGGCTGCACCACGGCCGACATCGTCTACAGCGACCTGCGCACCACCAACGGCTGGGACAGCGCGTACAAGATCGACTTCTCGAATCCGTGCGCGCAGAAGTACATAGACTCCCAGGCGCAGCAGTTCGCCGACTGGGGCTATGACTTCCTCAAGCTGGACGGCGTGGGCCCGGGCTCGTTCAAGTCCGGTGACAACTACAACAACGTCGCCGACGTCGCCGCGTGGAACAAGGCCCTCACCACCGCAGGGCGCCCGATCCACCTCGAGGTCTCCTGGTCGCTCGACATCAACTACGCCGCCGACTGGAAGAAGTACACCAACGGCTGGCGCATCGACACCGACGTCGAGTGCTACTGCAACACCCTGGTCACCTGGGAGAACTCGGTCGAGGACCGATGGGACGACGCCCCCGCGTGGAGCAACAAGGCGGGCCCGGGCGGCTGGAACGACCTCGACGCCATCGACGTCGGCAACGGCGAGATGGACGGCCTCACCAAGGCCGAGCGGCAGAGCTACATGACCCTGTGGGCCATCAACAAGTCGCCCCTGTACACCGGTGACGACATCACCAAGCTGGACAGCTACGGCGTCTCCCTGCTGACCAACAAGGAAGTCATCGCCGTCGACCAGAGCGCCTCGCCCGTGGCGCGTCCGGTCACCTCGGTCAACGACCAGCAGGTCTGGGGCACCAAGAACGCCGACGGCAGCTACACCGTCGCCCTCTTCAACCTCGGTGAGTCGCCGGCCTCCGTCACCGCCAACTGGGCATCCTTCGGATTCACCGGCAACGCCTCCGTGCGCGACCTGTGGAACAAGTCGAACCTCGGCACCTACAAGAACAAGATCACCGCGACGCTGCCCGCGCACGGCTCGCGGCTGTTCACCGTCAAGCCCGGCGGCACCACGTTGGCGACGACCGGCTACGAGGCCGAGGCCGAGGCCAACACCCTCTCCGGCAACGCCTCCGTCGGCGGCTGCGACGCCTGCTCCGGCGGCAAGAAGGTCGGCAACCTCTACACCGGCGGCAAGCTGCAGTTCAACGACGTCACGGTGAAGAAGGACGGGATCTACACCGTCAAGGTCGCCTACGTCAGCGGTGACGCACGTTCGGTGAACGTCTTCTCCAACACCGGTAACGGCACCAGCCAGAAGTTCCCCTCCACGGGCGACTGGAGCACGGCCGAGACCATCAGCGTCCAGCTGGCGCTGAAGGCGGGCACCAACACGATCACCTTCGACAGCGGCAGCGGATACGCGCCCGACATCGACAAGATCGTCGTCCCGCAGTCGGTCTGAGTTCGATCGACAGGGTGGTCGTTGCGCAGACCGCCTGAGTCCAGTCGACAGGGTGGTCGTTCCGCAGACCGCCTGAGTCCAGCAGTCCGTCCGATCTGCTTCCCCGCGGGGCCCGGTGAGTCGACCCCGGGCCCCGCGGGGAACCGCCCCAACGCCGACGTCGCCTGCGGTGATTCCCCCCATCTCCCGTTTCCGCAGCGGTCGTACCCCCACCGGCCGTTTCCGTATGAGCCGTTCCCGCACGAGCCGTTCCCCCGGATATGGAGTGCACAACCGTGGACATCCAGCACACCGAACCCAGCGACAACACGCCCAGCCGCAGAGGCTTCCTGGCCCTCGCCGCCGCTGCCGGCGCGGGCACCGCACTCGGCATCCTGCCCGCCTTCACCGCTTCGGCGGCCCCCCTGCGCCCGACCGAGTCGCCCATGCTCTCCGCGGCCGACGCCGCGAAGAACCAGCTGTGGTGGCAGGCTCCCGGCTCCCCCAACTCGATGATCGAGCAGGGGCTGCCGGTCGGAAACGGGCGCCTCGGCGCGCTCGCGAGCAACGACCCCTCCAGCGAACTCCTGATGATCACCGACGCCACCCTGTGGACCGGTCATCTCAACGACAAGCTGCAGAGCGACGGCCAGTTCCCCTACGGCCGCGACGACTTCGGCTCCCTGACCCTGCTGGGCAAGCTCACCGTCGCCATCCCCGGCCACGACCTGGCCAACGTCAACGGCTACCGGCGCACCCTCGATCTGGCCCAGGGCCTGATCAGCACCTCGTACGAGATCTCCGGCGTGACCTACCGCCGACAGGTCTTCGCCAGCCGCCCGGACGACGCCATCGTCCTGTACTTCTCCCAGCAGGGCGGCGGCTCCTACACAGGTACCGTCGACCTCGCCGGCACCCACGGCGAGTCCACCACCGCCAACAGCGCAGGGCGGTACGCCTCGTTCGGCGCCTCCTTCGCCAACGGCCTGAAGTACGGCGCCGCCGTCACCGCCTACAGCGGCACCGGCCGGGTCCGCGTCGACGGTACGTCGATCACCTTCAGCGGCTGCAAGGACCTCACCGTCGTGGTCAGCGGCGGCACCAACTACGCGCCCGACGCCGCCGCGAAGTACCGTGACCCGTCCGTGGACCCGCAGCGCCTGGCCAGGACCAAGGTCCTGAACGCGGCCGGCCACTCGGCGAGCACCCTCCTGCACACCCATGTCGCCGACTTCCGCCCCCTGTTCGGGCAGCTCGACATCAGCCTCGGCACCTCGTCCGCCGCGCAGCGCGAACTCGACACCTGGGAGCGCGTGCAGGCGCGCTACCGGGACGACGTTCCCGACCCGGAACTCGAAGCCGCCTACCTGCAGTTCAGTCGCTATCTGATGATCTCCGGATCACGGGGCAGCCTGCCGATGGGTCTCCAGGGCCCCTGGCTGGACGGCAATGACCCGGACTGGATGGCCGACTACCACACCGACATCAACATCCAGATGAACTACTGGATGGCCGACCGGGCGGGCCTGTCCGAGTGTTTCGACGCCTACACGGACTACTGCGTCGCGCAGCTCCCCGACTGGACGGACGTCACCCAGCGGCTCTTCAACGACCCCACCAACAGATACCGCAACTCCAGCGGAAAGATCGCCGGCTGGACCGTGGCCATCTCCACCAACCCCTACGGCGGAGGCGGCTGGTGGTGGCACCCGGCCGGTAACGCCTGGCTCTGCCAGAGCCTGTTCGAGCACTACGAGTACACCCAGGACCTCGCCCACCTCAAGAAGATCTACCCGCTCATCAAGGGCGCCGTGGAGTTCTGGGAGGCCCGCCTCATCACCACGACCGTCACCGACGCGTCCGGGGCCGAGCGTGAGGTCCTGATCGCCGACAGCGACTGGTCCCCCGAGCACGGCCCGCTCGACGCCAAGGGCATCACCTACGCCCAGGAACTGGTGTGGAACCTCTTCACCAACTACCGCACCGCCACCGGGCTGCTTGCCAAGGACGCCGCGTACGCGAAGACCATCGACGGTCTGCGTGAGCGTCTGTACCTGCCCGTGGTCAGCCCCAAGTCCGGCTGGCTGGAGGAGTGGATGTCACCCGACAACCTGGGCGAGACCACGCACCGGCACCTCTCCGCGCACATCGGCCTCTTTCCGGGCGACCGGATCCGTCCCGACGACTCCACGCCGAAGGACATCCTCGACGGCGCGACCGCGCTCCTCACGGCGCGCGGCATGAACAGTTTCGGCTGGGCGAACGCCTGGCGCAGCCTGTGCTGGGCGAGGCTGAAGAACGCGGAGAAGGCGTACCAGCTGGTCGTCACCAACCTGAAGCCGTCGGTGGGCGGCGGCAACGGCAGCGCGATGAACCTCTTCGACATCTACGAGGTCGAGCAGGGGCGCGGCATCTTCCAGATCGACGCGAACTTCGGCACCGGTGCCGCGGTCATCGAGATGCTGCTCTACTCCCGCCCGGGACACGTCGAGTTGCTGCCCGCGCTGCCCGCCGCCTGGGCGGAATCCGGCTCGGTGTCCGGCGTGGGCGTCCGCGGCGGTTTCGTGGCCGACCTCAGCTGGACGAAGGGCAAAGTCACGCAGGTGAAGCTGAAGAGCGTCGGCGGTCGTGCCACGACGCTCGTCGCAGGCGGCGCCTCGCGGAAGATCAGCCTCAAGCCCGGTGAGTCCGTCACGTTGCGGAACCTGGGATGAGGCCCGCCTCCTACCGGCGCCTGCTGGTGGGCGCCGTCTCAGCGCTGGTCCTGGCGGTCTGCGGACCCCTGCCTTCCTCATCCGCGACGCAGCAGCAATCTCCGCCGCAGGCCCCGACGGTCACCACGGCGGCCCCGGCCGCCGCGAAGGGCACGCACTCCGTCGTCACCTGGGGCGCAAGCGCCGACCGGCAGAGCGAGGGCCCCGCCGACCGCAGCTACCGGCTGATCGTCCGCACCAGTGTCGGTGGCTCGAACATGCAGATCCGGCTGTCCAATGCCTTCGGCGAGAACCCGGTGACCTTCGCGAGCGCCTACGCGGGCCTGCAGAAGCAGGGCGCGGAGCTGGTTCGCGGCTCCAACCGGAAGCTGTCCTTCGGCGGGGCCGCGTCCGTCACCGTCCCGGCCGGCGAGACCGTGCTCAGCGATCCGCTGCCCGGAAAGCTGGCCGCCCAGAGCAATCTGGTCATCAGCCTGTACGTGACGGGCGCCAAGGGACCGACGACCGGCCACGGCATGGCGATGCAGACCAACTACGCGACCGCGGGCAACCACGCCGCCGAGGAGGGCGCTGCCAGTTGGACCGATCCGATGGGGTCCTGGTACTGGCTCGACGCCGTCAACGTGGAGACCTCCACCTCCATCGGCTCCCTGGTGGCCCTCGGCGACTCCATCACCGACGGCTGGCAGTCCAGCACCGACCTGAACCGGCGCTGGCCTGACTACCTCTCCCGTCGGCTCCAGGAGGCGGACACCCCCGTCAAGGGCGTCGCCAACGAAGGGATCTCCGGGAACAAGGTGCTGGTGGACGGCGCCGGGCAGAGCGCGCTGAACCGTCTGCAGCGCGATGTGCTCTCCCAGCCCGGCGTGCGCACGGTCTTCCTCTTCGAGGGCGTCAACGACATCAAGGGGGAATCGGGAGCAACGGCGCAGGACATGATCGACGGTTACCGGAAGATCATCGATCAGGCCCACGCGGCGGGCAAATGTGTCGTCGGCTCCACCATCGCCCCCTTCAAGGGCTGGTACGAATGGAACTCGGCGGCGGAGTCGGTGCGCCTTGAGATCAACGAATTCGTCCGCAACAGCGGTGAGTTGGACGCCGTCACCGACTTCGACCAGATCCTGCGCAGTCCCTACGACCACGAGAGGATCTCGCCGTTCTTCGACAACGGCGATCATCTGCACCCCAATGACGTGGGGATGGGCGCGATGGCCGACGCGGTCGACATCGGGAGCCTGACCTCCTGCTGAGGCCAGGCTCCGGACATTGGTGCGGTCAGGGGAAGTTGACCACCACCGACGGAACGGTGGTGGTACCCGAGGTCGGCGTGCCCGTGTCGTTGATGACGCGCTCGTACTGCCCTTGACCGCCCAGTGAGACGACCATGATGTTGTGGAACTTCACGTTCGGATTGACCGGCGTCGCGAATCCGTGGTGCTGGAGGATCGTGGGGTCGACGTTGTAGTAGCAGTAGCTGCCCATGCCCCAGGCCTCGTGCGTGGTCACGGTGTCGGCGACCTTGTAGGCCGCGTACCCCTTGATCGCGCCGTTCTGGATGGCGGCCTGGTTCGGCGCGTCGTACGCCTTCTCGTTCTGGAAGAAGATCGTGCGGCCGCCCTGGCCGTACCACTGGACGTCGTACTTGTTGAAGTGCTCGACGAACAGCCCGGTGGCCAGCACGTCGTTGCCGTTGACGCGGACGCCGTAGTCGGCCCGGTTGGTCTCCCAGCCGACTCCGGTTCCGTGGTCGGCGCGCCAGACCCAGGTGTGGTCGATGATGGTGTTGCGGCTGTTGATCACCATGCTGGTGGTGGCCTTGCCTGCGCCCGCGCCGCCGATGCGGATGAAGACGTCCTGCACGGTGGTCGGGTTGACGGAGTGGTTCGCCGAAGCCCCGGTGGGCCCGACCTCCAGCAGGGTTGCGGAGTTGACGGTGCCGGCGTCGATGAGGAAGCTCGCGAGGCGGACGCCGTCGACGTCGGCCACCTTGAGCGCGGTCACACCGTTGTCCGGGATCAGGGTGGCGTACCCGAGGCCGAGGACCACGGTGTTGGCGCGGTTGACTTGGATCGGCTGGTCGAGGTGGTAGATCCCCGGCGTCAGCAGCAGGTGGAGGCCTTGCGTGAGTGCCTCGTTGAGGGTGGCGGCGGTGACACCGGGCTTGGCCACGTAGAACTGGGTCAGCGCCAGTGACGTACCGCGAGGCGTACCCGCCCCCCAGGTGGTGCCGCGCGAGTTGACGCGCTTCTCCGGCAGGAAGACGCGGTACTCGGCGCCGTTGAGGTAGAGGAACGGCTTTTCGCGGGAGATCGGCGTGGTGTCCAGCGTGGTGTACGGCGGAGTCGGGAAGGTCTGCGCGGGTGCGCCCTCCACGCCCGAGAACACCATGTTCCAGACGGCGTTGAGCCAGCCGCCCACAAAGCTGTCGCGGGTGTACCACTGCTGCTGCGAGTACGGCCCGACCGAGCCGTCGATGCGGCTGTCGGCGATGTAGCCGCCGCTGGCCCAGCCATAGCCGTTGGGGGAGAGGTTGAGCCCGCCCCTGACGTGCATCCGCCGGAAGGGCGCGGCCTGCGCGACGGCCCACCGGTTCGTGCCGTTGACGGGAGTGATCGCGAGGTTCTCCGCCGAACGCCAGAAGTTCTGCGTGGCGTTGCCGCCGAACCAGCCCGCGTCGACGGTTATGTCGCCGTTGATCGAGGTGTCGTCCGGGGACAGACCGAGGCCCGAGATCGAGGTGTAGAAGCCGAGTTGGGCGTTGAGCCCGTTGTAGGTGCCCGGCTTGAACAGGAACTGGTAGCGGCCCGTGCCGAACTGGGCCGACTCCTGCTGCGCGAACACCTGGTCAAGTCTGGCCTGGATGCCCGGGGTCGAGGGGTCGAAGACGATGACGTTGGGGCCGAGGTCACCGCCGCCGGGCAGGGCCCGTGGCTTGACGGGTGCGGCGGATGCCGGCGTCGACAGGCCGAGCAGCGCGGGTGCGGCCGCCGCGGCGGCCATCGCTCCGAGAACGGACCGGCGAGCAGGCGTGGAGGGGACGGAGTCCGAGGAATCTGTGAAGTCAGAAGGCATGGGGGGCGACTCTCCTGGTTCAGGAAGTGAACGGGGGAAGGTGCGGGGAGCGCTCTCTTGACGTTGCATGCTTCAGCCGTGTGAACCGGGCGTCAAGAGTTGTGACCGGTATCCCGCAGGTTGTTGCTGAGTGAACGGTCAAGTGGGCAGTGCTGTGAGGCAGTTCATACGCATATGCGACCGTGGACTCCGTGCGCGGAGTGGCGATCGCGTTCAAGAGGTGCGCGAACGGCGGGCGATGCTTGGACGCGATCCTCGGGGTAGCCGCGCCTCAGCACCCCCCGCGCCTTCTCGTGAGAGCGCTCTACAGAGGTCCCGGCAAGCAGGGAGAGGCGGATGCACGACGCACCCGATCACCGTGGGCGTGGGCGTGGGCGTGGGCGTGGGCGTGGACGGTTCGGACGAGAGCCGGGCGGCCGTGGCGTGGGCAGGCAGGGAAGCAGTCCGGCGCCGATTGCCCCTGCGGGTCGTGTACGCCTGGCCCGGGAATGCGCGCGTCGGCTCTTCGCTGCGGGCTGCTCATACACACGACTATCGGCGTACGACACCACCATGTCCGACGGCGTTCAAGTCCCGTACGCAGCAGCCGTGTTGGGGTGAGGCGGAAGCAGTTTTGGCGTGAACTATTGACGACAACATGACAGTCCGGTTGACTCGCCGCCCAGCGCCGGAACCGGTTCCGGAACCGGTACCGGCCCTGGGCGCGAAGACGCGACCCCGTGTTCCGGGAGGCAGTCATGGCTGTGACCATCGCCGACGTGGCACACGCGGCGGGCGTGAGCAAGACAACCGTCTCCCGGGTGCTGAACACCCGGGGCGAGGTCGACGCGTCGACGGCCGCCCGAGTCCGTGAGGTCATCAACCGCATGGGTTACGTGCCCAGTTCGGGCGCGGTCGGGCTGGCCCGGGGCAGCAGCCGGACCGTGGGCATGCTGGTGCCCTCGCTGACCTGGCCGTGGATGGGCGAGGTACTGCAGGGTGTGGTCGACACCGTGGAGGCCGCCGACTTCGGCCTGCTGCTGTTCACCTGCAACCGGGGCACGGAATCCGTCCGTCGCTTCACCAGCCAGGTGTCGGCGCGCGCCTTCGACGGCCTGCTCGTGGTGGAGCCGGAGAACACCCTCGACATGCTGACGGCGCTGCACCGCGAGGGGCTGCCCGTCGTCCTGATCGACGACCGCGGTCACCACCCCGAGTTCCCCTCGGTCACGGCCACCAATTTCGAGGGCGGGGCCTCGGCGGCCCGCCACCTCCTGGCCGGTGGCCGGCGCAGGCCACTGGTGCTCACCGGGCCCGCTCGGTTCGGCTGCGTACGCGACCGGCTCGCCGGATTCCGGGCCACCTTCGCCGAGCACGGCCTCGGGCTCGATCTGGTGGTCGAGGGCGACTTCACCGAGACCGACGGCCGCGAGGTCGTACGCCGACTGCTCGCCGAGGGACGGGAGTTCGACGCTGTCTTCGCGCACAACGACCTCGCTGCGGTCGGCGTACTGGGCGCACTGCGGGACGCCGGGATCAGCGTGCCGAGGGCCGTCTCCGTGATCGGCTTCGACGACATCCCGATGGCCCCGCACACCGAGCCCTCACTGAGCACGGTCCGTCAGCCCATGCGGGAGATGGGGGAGACGGCCGCACGCATGCTTCTCACCCGCCTGGCGGGTGAGGAACTACCGACCGCTCCCGTCGTCCTGCCCACGGAAATGATCACGCGCCGGTCGGCGCCCGCGGCCTAGGGGGTGCCGTCTGAATCACCTCGGATCAGGCCGCGGCGCAGGGCGCGATGCATCGCAGCGCGGAGCATGAGCCGCGTACTGGGCGTACCCGGGTGATGCGACGACGCGGCGCGCTGCCGTGCCGGACGTCGCGGACCTGGTGATCCGAACGAGACCCCCTGGCCGGCCGCCGCTGAGCGCCCCCCCCCCGCACTGCCGGGCGGAGATGACCGGCAGCACCAGAGCACGTCGACGTCCGAGCTCCCCGCACCGTAGGACGTCGGCTTCAGAGCCGAACCACCGCACACCCGCACGGAGCACTGGCACCCCCAACTCCTTAGGAGAGCCGCATGCCATCCCGTACCGCACCTCCACGCACGGTCATGACCGCGCTGGCCACCCTGTCCGCCCTGTCGCTGCTGGCGGCAGGACAGGCCTTCGCCGGCCCGGCGGCCGAATCCGTCGCGGCCGTCGCGGCCTGGGACGCCGACCAGGCCGCTGCCGCCTACGCCGTGAACCCCGCCGCGGTCACCGCCTCGGGAAGCGAGAACGCCGGCACCGGCCCCGGCCTCGCCTTCGACGGCAACGCCGCCACCCGCTGGTCCAGCCAGTTCGCGGACGACGCATGGATCCGCGTCGACCTCGGCACCACCCTCCGCATCGACCGGGTCGTCCTGGACTGGGAGGCGGCCTACGGCAAGAGATACGTCCTGGAGGTGTCCAAGAACGGCACCGACTGGACGCCCTTCTACACAGAGACCGCCGGCACCGGAGGATCGGTCACAGCGCACACCTACCCGCAGGAAGTCACGGGCCGGTATGTCCGGATGCGCGGCGTCGAGCGGGCCACGTCGTACGGCTACTCGCTGTTCGCGTTCAAGATCTACGGAGGCGAACCGGCCCCGGCCTCGACCACCCGTACCAACCTCGCCCTCAACCACCCCGCCTACTCCAACCTCTACCAGCACGCGGGTAATTCACCCGCCTTCGTCACCGACGGCGGCTGGCCGGCCGACCTCAAGGCGGACCAGACCCGCTGGTCCAGCGACTGGAACGCCAACCGCTGGGTCTCCGTCGACCTGGGTGCCACCTCGACCATCAGCTCGGTCGACCTGTACTGGCAGGCCGCCTACGCCGTCGACTACCAACTCCAGGTCTCCGACGACAACGTGAACTGGCGGACCGTCTACCAGCCGTCTGCGGCGGAGGTCGCCGCCCGCCGCGCGGATGTGAAGTCCCCCGCGGACGCGGTGGGCCGCCGTGACACCGTCACGCTGGCCACGCCGACGACCGGACGGTATGTGCGGATGCTCGGCAAGGAGCGCCGTTCCTTCTACAACCCGGCGCCCGCGACCGCCCAGTTCGGCTACTCGCTCTACGAGTTCCAGGTCTGGGGCACCGGAGGCAGCGCGGCGGCCGCGTACCCGGCCCTGCCCGGTGAGCAGTCGGGCACGTACCAGACGACGTTCTTCGACGATTTCACGGGGGCGAGCCTGGACCGCTCCAAGTGGCGGGTCGTGCGGACCGGTTACGAGATGGGCCCGGTCAACGGGGAGTCCCAGGCATACGTCGACTCCACCAACAACATCGTCACCCAGAACGGCAGTCTCCTGCTGAAGTCCAGGTACTGCAACGACTGCACCGCGACACCGGCCGGAACCTACGACTTCACCTCCGGCCGCATCGACACCAACACCAAGTTCGACTTCACCTACGGGAAGGTCAGCGCCCGAATCAAACTGCCGGTGGGCGACGGCTTCTGGCCCGCCTTCTGGCTCCTCGGCAGCGACGTCGACGATCCGAACGTGTCGTGGCCCGCGTCCGGCGAGACCGACATCATGGAGAACGTCGGTTACGCGGACTGGACCAGCACCGCCCTGCACGGCCCGGGCTACTCGGCGGACGGCAACATCGGCGCCCGCCAGATCTTCCCCGCCGGAGGCCGCGTGGACGCGTGGCACAACTACGCGGTGGAGTGGACACCGACGGGCATGCGGTTCTACGTCGATGACGTGCTCGTCCAGGAGACGACGCGCAACAAGCTGGAGTCGACCCGCGGCCAGTGGGTGTTCAACCACAACCAGTACGTCATCCTCAACCTCGCCCTGGGCGGCGCCTATCCGGCGGGCTGGAACCAGGTCACCACGCCCTACTGGGGTCTGCCGCAGTCGAGCGTGGACAAGGTCGCGGCCGGGGGAGTGCAGGCCGAGATCGACTGGGTGCGCGTCGAGCAGAAGAGGTGACACCGATCGCTGTGAAGCCGTGAAGACGGGTGGTGGCAGGGCCTCTTGACGAAAACTTGGTCTAGTCCTACCTTCCAGTCATCCGTTCAAAGACTGGGCTGAGGTTCACCCACATGAACACCAGCACCCCCCACTCAAGGGAGCCCGGATGCTCACACGTCTTCGAACACTCGGTGTGGCCGGCGCGGTGTGCGCCGCATCGCTGCTGGCCGCGCCGACGGCCTTCGCCGAAGTGGAACCCGGCGGCTGGACATCTGTCTCGCCCACGTACACGGTGCAGGAGCGGGGCTGCGGTACGGTCTCCGGCCTGACGTTCACGCTCACCTGCTCCACCGCCAGCGGGGACCAGCGGGCCGAGCGGCGGTACGCCACGTACACCGGCGGCACGCGGCAATTCGAGGGCTACTTCAGGATCTCCAGCCTCAGTGGCACCCGGATCAGCCTCAAGCAGACGTTCAACGAGTCGGCGGCGGGCCCGTACTTCATGCTCGCGGTTGAACGCGGTGGACGCCTCTACGCGGTCCACGGCGGCGCCACGCTCTCCAACGCGGGCACCGTCGGGTCCACGGTCCGCGTCAACACCGTCCACCAGGTGGGCACTTCGCACCGCACCTACATCAACGGCTCGCTCCAGCACACCTATGCCAGCCCCTCCGGAAGCTTCTACGACAAGTTCGGGGCCTACCGCACCGACAGCGGCACCGGACCGGCGACCGTCGTCTGGAGCAACGTCCAGTTCTGGCGCAAGTAGCGGTCACCGGATGCGGACGACCCTGCGCATCGCAGCGCCGACAGTGCTCCTGCTGGCACTGTCGGCCTGCTCCGCGCCGCAGACGACAGACGAGGCCGGTCGCGACGCTGCCGCCGCCGCAGCAGCGGGCTCCGCGCTGCGCGCCTCGCTCACCTCTCCCACGGACATCGATCTGAGCTGGCAGAAGGACAGCTCAGGAGCATCAGGGCACGCCCTGGAGTTCGCCACCGAGGAGTCGGGTCCGTACACCGTCCTCCAGTACCTGTCGCCGGGGGTGACGGCCTACCGGCACCCGGAACTGATGCCGAGCACGACCTTCTTCTACCGGCTCCGCGCCTTTGACGGCCCGGCCTCGGCCCCGCTGACGGTCTCTCTTCCGGAAGGGGAACTGACACAAGCGGACGAGAACTCCGGCCATGACTGGCTCCCCGCCCGAAAGGACCCGGCACGCGTGGTCCCGGGCCGGCCCCTCGACAACTCCGGTGTCGGGGCACCCACCGGATTCAAGGCCGTGGTCAAGCATGCGAACGGCATCCTGTTCACATGGACGGACCACGCATCCGACGAAGCAGGCTTCCTCCTGGAGGCTCGTACGCCGGAAAGCTCCGAGTACGAGCCCCTCGTGGTCCTCGATCCCGACATCAACTCCACCGGACTGATCACCCTGCCCACGGAGAAGCAGGCTTCGTACCGCGTCCGGGCATTCACCTACGGTGAAGTGTCGAACGTGGTCCACCTGACCACCGGCGAATGACTCCTACGCGTTGTCGGCCCTCGACATGCGCAGGGCGAGATCCTGGAGCAGGTCGGCCGTCTTGACGTCGGTGCGTCCGGAGTCGTGGAGGTCGGCGAGTTCGGAGAAGAGGAAGGCGAAGGCGCCCACGAGCGAGATGGTGGCGGGCAGGTAGGCGTCCGCGACGGCCTGGCCCGCCTCGGCGGGTCCAGCGTCGGAAGGCACTTCGACCCTGGGGAAAACCTCCGTCACGAGCGCGCCGAGCTGGGTCTCGGTCGACTCGACCTCGCTGTCATCGGCGGCGTCGTCGTCGGACTGGGCGATCCTGCGGACCATGGCGTTGGTCTCGGTGAGGACGCCGATGGCTCGCAGGATGATCTCGGTCTGTTCCATGCCGTGAGCCTAGACGGGCGATCCCCCACTGTGGGTTCGGTGTTCGGGCCGTGATGGTAGACAGTCGGCGTGAACAACCGATCCCGCTCCCGCCAGAACCCCGCCCGATGACCGCCGGCATCGACACCCCGGACCGCCGGGGCCGCACCGGACTCGACCAGGTCGGCCGCGACCTGACCGGCAACCCCCGGATCAAGATCCGGGAGGTGACACTCCTGTCCAGCCACTGGTACGTGGAACGCACCACGACCTTCGACTTCCAGCACACCGACGGCACCTGGAGCACCCAGGAGCGAGAGACGCACGACCGCGGCAACGGAGCCACCCTCCTCCTGTACGACATCGACCGCGAAACCGTCCTGCTGACCAGGCAGTTCCGCTACGCCGTGTACGTCAACGGACACCCTGACGGGATGCTGGTCGAGACGCCGGGCGGCCTGCTCGACGAGGACGACGAGCATCCCGAGGTCGCCGTGCGCCGCGAGGTCATCGAGGAGACCGGGCACACCGTCGGCGACGTCCACCACGTCTTCGACGTCTATATGAGCCCGGGCTCGGTCACCGAGCGGGTCAGCTTCTACGCCGCCTCCTACGGCCCTTCGACCCGTACCCACGAAGGTGGCGGGCTGGACGAGGAGGGCGAGGACATCGAGATCGTCGAACTGCCCTTTCGTCGGGCCCTGGAGATGATCCGCACCGGCGAGATCGCCGACGCGAAGACCATCATGCTGTTGCAATGGGCGGCTCTGGAGGGCCCCTTCAAGGATTCCGGCCGGTGACATTCTCCGTCGGCCTCTGACCGGGGGCACCGAATGTCGTGACTTGCTGTGCTCTTCACGGTCCAGCCTCCCGTTCGGGCCTGCGGACTTCGGGCCCGAACGGGAGGTGACACGCGGGCGGGACCCGGCCTACGTGTCATCGCCGCTCGGGGACCGGCGTGTGGTGAGGAGGAGGGCGATGTCGTCGGGACGCTCGGTGGCCTGCCTGGCCTGCGCGGTGAGCAGGTCGGCGGCGGCGGACACGGAGGGGCCGCCCGCCCGGCCTCGCCGCACGTTCGCTCGGGCGAGGTTCGCGCGGAGCGTTTCGACGCCCTCGTCTATATCGGTGCCGGGCCGCTCGACCAGACCGTCCGTGTAGAGGGCCAGGACGGCCCCGGGCTCCAGCAGCAGTTCGGTCACGGGGTACTGGGCCAGCGGATCCACCCCGAGCACCACCCCGCCGGGCAGATCCAGGATCTCCGTACGGCCGTGGGGGGGCCCCCCCCCCGGGGGGGGGGGGCCGGGCCCGGGGGGGGGGGGGGGGCCCGGGGGGGGGGGGGGCCGGGCCTAGGGGCCCCCTGGGGGCACGGCCGGGGGGGGGGGGGGGGGGGGCCCGGGGGGGGGGGGGCGCGGCCGGGGGGCGGGGGGGGGGGGGCGCGCCCCCCCCCCCCCCCCGCGCCCGCGCGCCCCCCCCCCCCCCCCCCCCCCCCCCCCCGGCCCGGGCGGCCCGCGCGATACCGGTGACCGGGTCCAGACGTACGTAGCAGCAACTGGCGAACTGGCCGGGGTCGAGGTCGATGAGCAGCCGGTTGGTGCCGCTCATCACTTCGTCAGGTGAGCGGTCGCTGAGCGCGAACGCCCTTACCGCGCTGCGCAGTTGGCCCATGGTGGCCGCGGCCTGGACTCCGTGCCCCTGGACGTCGCCGATGACCAGGGCCAGCCCGTCGCCCGCCTCCACGACGTCGTACCAGTCGCCGCCCACGTCCATGCCCAGGGTGCCGGGCAGATACCGCCCGGCGGTGGTCACCAGGGGGTGCGCGGAGAGGCGGTGCGGGAGCAGGGCCTCCTGGAGACCGCGGGCGAGAGCGGCCTCGTTGTCGTAGCGCCGGGCCCGCTCAAGGGCCTGGGCGATCAGCCCGGCGAGCGCGGTCAGAACCGTACGCTCCTCGGTGCTGAAGGCACGGGAACGGTCGAAACCGAGGATGCAGGAGCCGACCGGCCGCCCCGAGGCGATCAGCGGCAGGAAGGCCCGGGATCCCTCCTCGGCGTCCAGCGCGATGCCGGGATAGTCGGCCGAGAGCTGCTGCATCGACTCGTAGAACAGCGGTCGGCCGCTCGTGAGCGTTTCGACGCCCGGCAGCCGGGTGTCGAGGCCCACGCCGTCGAAGGGTGCGAGGAACCCCTCGGGGAAGCCGTTCTCCCAGGCCAGATACAGGCGCCGGTCCTGGAGCAGATAGATCGCGAGTCGGCGGCCGCCGAACGCGGGCAGCAGCTCCCGCATCACCACCTCGGACACCTGGCGTGCGGTCACCGCCTCGGTCAGTGCGATGGCGAGGACGATGGGCCGGTACGGGGACGCCGTCGTGGGTGCGCCGTCTGTCGGCTCGTCGACCTCGGCACCCCGTCGGCCCGTGGCCTCGAAGGGGTCGCCCTCGGCTGCGTCCGCCACCCGCCCCATGGGCACGAGCTTGCACGTCAGGCCATTCGGCCCGGCGTAGATGGACATCGTGAGCCACTCACCGCTGTGCCGCCCCGGTGTCTGCCCACGACCGTTCCCGTGCGGGCGTCTGACCTGGAAGTGCACGGGATCCGGCGACAGCAGGGCGCCGCGCACATGATCCTCGTACGACGGCCGGTTCAGCCAGGGCACGGCCTCCCACAGGGGCCTCCCCAGCAGCTCCGTGCGAGGAGGGCCGAGGAGTTCGGCGGCGCGCGGGTTGGCGTAGGTGATCATCCCGAGCCGGTCGAGTGCGAACACGCCCTCCGGCAGCAGATCCGCCGCCCCTTCCGCGGCCAGGCCCAGGCCGGGATCGATGATCGCGCCGCTCACCCGGTACGGCGGTCCGGGCGTTGTGCCCGAGGTGCCCAGAGCCAGCAGACGCAGCTCGGCGGACGCGGTGCGCACCGGCACCGGCTGAGCGGGCGGGCGGCCGGCGGCCGTCTCCCGCAGGGCGGTCAGCAGGAGGCGGGGATCCTCGTGGGACAGGGCGTCGGCCAGCGCCTGCGTCGTGCCGGCGAACCCGCCGGGTGTGGTGGCGAGCAGCGCGTCGTCGGCAATGACCGTGCCGTCGTGCGGATCCCAGGTGAATCCTCCGACACAGCGTGCGGAAGGACCGTCGGAGGGCGCCTGCACACACAGCGGCTCGTCGTCCCAGACGACGACCTCGGGCCCGTCCTTGTCCAGCGCCGCCAGAGCGGCGCCCAGCCCGTCCGCCACCGCCGTCATCCGGTCACGGTCGGGCAGCACCTCGGTGGCGTCCGAGGCCGACGGACGCAGTACCGTCAGGACCCCGAAGGACGTCGACGCGCCCACGACGGGGACGTAAAGGGAACCGAACGGGAACGGCAGCCCGGCCGCCAGCTGCGGGTAGCGGCGCATCGTCTCCGTGGCATCGGTGAGCAGTACCTCCTCGCCGAGCCGGTGGACGTCGGCGACCGGGAACGGCAGGTCCACGTGCATCCGCCACCAGGAGCGGAAGAGCTGACTCGGCAGACCCGCGAGCACGGCCATCCGCAGCAGTCCGGGCGTGCTCGACCGCAGATAGACGCCGCCCGCGAAGCCGCGGGCCGCCCGGACGGCATCCGCCACGGCCCCGGTGAGCAAGGCGGGCAGGCTTTCCAGCGCCTGGACCTCGTGCTCGGCGCTCCCAGTCATCGGTCTGCCCTCGTCCGCCCGCCGCCAGGGAGTATCACAGCAAGAATGCGCCCGCCAGGCCCCTGACCGCACCTCGACGCCCACCGGAGCGCAGATCGGTCCGGTCGTCAGCGCCCGTCGCGATCTGCTGTGCCCAGCGCGAAGATACCCGGTTCACAGGAATTCAGGAGCCGCTCCGCAGCGAGTGAATCAGGAATCCGGCCCGGCGCAGAGTGCCTCGGGAACCAGTCCGGGCGAGCCTGTCCTTGTACGTCGCGCCACGACGATGGCCGCCCTGGGAGCGATGGTGATCGCGGGAGCCTGACCGCAGTACGCCTGGAAAGGGCACACGTGTTTGAACCCCGCCGACGCGCAGGGATCCCGCTCGGTCATAGTGATCCCTGCAGGCAAAGATGTAACTAGCAACCAGGACGAGTGTGGACACGAGCAAGAGCGGTACGGACAGCGACCCCGGAACGGATGGCGAGCCAGCGGGTCCGGCGCGCGTGAACGGGAGCGGATGGCGTCGCTGGGCCATGGACACCACGCCGCTGCGCCGCCCGGCGTTCCGCCGCCTGTGGACTTCGACCATCGTCACGTCCGTCGGCAGTCAGCTCACCGCGGTCGCCGTGCCCAAGCAGATCTACGACATCACCGGCTCCTCGGCATGGGTCGGCTACGCCAGCATCGCCGGCCTGCTGCCCCTCGTGGTCTTCGCGCTGTGGGGCGGCGCGATCGCCGACAGCATGGACCGGCGCAAGCTGCTTCTGATCACCAACACCGGCATGGCCGTCACGTCGGTGCTCTTCTGGATACAGGCCGCCGCCGGACTCGACTCCGTTCTCGTCCTGATGGTGCTGCTCGCCCTCCAGCAGGCGTTCTTCGGCCTGAACTCCCCAGCCCGCCAGGCCTCCATCGCCCGCCTCGTCCCCACGGACGAACTGCCCGCGGCGAACGCGCTCGGCTCGACCGTCATGCAGACCGGCCTGGTCGCCGGACCGCTGCTCGCGGGCGCACTCATCCCCGTCATCGGCCTGGCCGAGCTCTATCTGATCGACGCGGTGGCCCTGTGCGTCACCGTGTGGGCGGTCGTACGGCTCCCGGCACTGCCGCCCCTGACGGAGGCGGCGTCCAAGCGGGCCGGCTGGCGCGAGGTCGCCGCCGGCTTCCGCTACATCGCGCTGCACAAGGTGCTGCTGCTGTCCTTCCTCGCCGACATCATCGCGATGGTCTTCGGCATGCCCCGAGCCCTGTTCCCGCAACTGGCCGCCCAGACGTACGCGCCCTATGGCGAAGGGCTCGCGCTCGGTCTCCTCTTCGCGGCGATCCCCATCGGCGCGGTGCTCGGCGGCCTGGCGTCCGGCACGTTCTCCCGTATCCGCAGACACGGCCTCATGGTCATCGTCGCGGTGGTGGCCTGGGGAGCCGCCATCACGGGGTTCGGGCTGAGCACCAGCCTGTGGGTGGCGGTGGTCTTCCTCGCCGCGGCGGGAGTCGCCGACATGGTCTCCATGGTCTTCCGCGGCGCGATCCTGCTCTCCGCCGCCACGGACGAGATGCGCGGCCGCATGCAGGGCGTGTTCACGGTCGTCGTCGCGGGCGGCCCCCGCCTCGCCGACGTCCTGCACGGAACCGGAGGTTCGGTTTTCGGGGCCCGCGCCGCGGTCGTGGGCGGCGGCCTGCTGGTGATCGCGGCCATGCTGGTCCTGGCCACAGCCACACCGGCTCTGAGGCGTTACACGATCTGACGGGCGGATCCGCCCTCGTCGGTCATAGAGTGACCCGCATGGGGGAAACACGACCTACCTCGGAATTCCACGCGGGGAACATCACCGCCGAGAGCGTTGCCCGGCTGGTGGCCGCCCTGGACGCCCAGGACACCAACGACGGTGTACAACGGCTCCGCGCGTGGGCGCACACCGCGGTCGCCGCACGCCCCGGAGAACGGGCGATCGACATCGGCTCGGGCACCGGATCACAGACCCAGGCACTGGCGGCCGCTGTCGGCCCGCACGGCGAGGTCCTCGGCATCGAGCCGAACAACGGCCTGCGCATGGTGGCCGAGCAGCGCGCGGTGGCGGCCGGCAGCCAGGCCCGTTTCGTGGACGGCGACGCGCTCGTCCTGCACCTGCCCGACGCCTCCGTCGACATCGTGTGGTGCGAGCGGGTGCTCCAACACCTGGTGGAGCCGGAGAAGGCCGTCGCCGAGATCGCGCGCGTCCTGCGTCCCGGTGGCCGCGTCGCCCTCCTCGACACCGACTGGGCGACCACCATCCTGCACCCCGGCGAGCCCGAGACCGTCGCGGCGATCACCTCCGGCGCGCTGTCCGCGGCGGCCGACCCCTACTCCGGGCGCAAAGTGGTCGGCAGACTCACGGCGGCCGGGCTGGTGATCGACGACCGCGGGTCGCAGGCGCTTCTCCAGGACCACACGTCGGTGGCCTGGCCGCTGATCCGCATGCTGGGCGAGTCCGCCGTACGCCGTGAACTGATCACCGAGGAACAGCGCGACCGCCTGTACGCCGACCTCACCGAGGCCGCCGAGCAGGGGGCACTTCACATGTCGGTGACGATGTTCGGAGCGGTCGCGCACCGCCCGTAGAAGAGATGTCGCTCCCCGCCCGTGGGAGAGACAGTGCATAAGGCGAACAAGAGTGCTCGACGGAATACCGTCGTGGCCGGCCTCATCTGGGCTGTCCGGCTGGGTATCAGGGCGCCGAGCCAGGAGTCGCCTCCGCCCACCGCGGAAGAACAGCCCACGCTTCCCGCCTCCGGGGCGACACATCGTCTCGGCGCCGCTTTCGCAGTCCTACGGGAAGTCGGCTGCCGAGTCGTCGGGAGCCAGGTCGGTGCGCAGCCGGAGCCACGACGGCTGCCGCAACAGCCCCGCCCTCGTACGGGTGCTGTAGCGGACCTCACCGACGAGCCGCGGCGTGACCCAGTGCGCCGCGGCCACCGGCGGGACACCGTCGAAGGGACAGCTGTCGGTCTCGGCGGCCCGCAACAGCTCGGCGAGTTCGGACCGCTCGGCTTCGCTCCAGCCGGTGCCCACACTCCCGGCGTAGCGCAGCCGCCCGGCGTCACGCTGGCCGACGAGTACGGCGCCCGGCAGCCCCGACAGCCGTCCTCTGCCGGGGACCCAGCCGCCGACGATGACGTCCACGGTGCGTGCGTTGCGGATCTTGATCCAGGAGCGCGAGCGCACCCCTGGCTCGTACACGGAGTCCAACCGCTTGCACACCAGCCCCTCCAGGCCACTCTCGCGCGTCGCCCGCAACGCCAGCTCCCCGTGGCCGACGAGCGCGGACGGCGTCGACCAGAACGGCCCGCCGAGGGCAAGCCCCTCCAGCTCCCGTCGCCGCCCGACGTAGGGGAGTGAGGTGAGGTCGCCCCGCAGAAACATGACGTCGAACAGGACGAGATGCGCGGGCGTCTCCGCCGCACGCCGGGAGGCCCTGGCCGGCGACCTGGCCAGCCCCATGCGGGACTGCAGGAGCTGGAAATCACCACGCCCCTGCTCGTCCAGGACCAGGACCTCACCGTCCAGAACCGCGGGAACCTGGCCCAGCGCGCCGCCCAGCGCACCGAATTCCGGATACGCGGCCGTGATGTCCTCTCCCGACCGCGCGCGCAGCACCACACTGCCGTCCCCGGGCAGATAGATCACCGCACGCTGGCCGTCGTGCTTGGTCTCGTACGCCCATCGGGTGTCCTGCCCGGTGGGGGGCAGGCCGCCGGGCGTGGCGAGCATGGGAGCGATCCGCGGCAGTCTCACAGGTGTGTTGTCGACAGGCCGCCGGTCGCCCACTCGCCCTGGCCGGCCCTTTCGCCTGAACGGCGTCGTCGCCGGTGAACCCTGGACATGGTTCGTGACCGGCCGGCCCACAGAGATGGGACACGCCACTGAGGCGTCGGCCCTCGGCGGCTCACCGGTGGGAACTCATATGCCCAGCGCTTGGGCCATCAGGTTCTGGAGATGCAGCCCGCGATGGACGTCGAGCTCACCGGACTTTCCCGTACGCACGTTGGTGGCGAACTCCCGGCGCAGCACGGGCCAGCTCTCCTCGTGGTCGAGCGCGGCGCCGTCGTACACGAGTTCCGGCTGTGGCCCGAACAACTCGATCCGCATGATGCCCTGCTCGACGGTGACGGATCCCGACATTGACGCCTGGCTCACCGCTCCGCTTGCGTGTTCGCAGGTGAGCTCGATCCAACGGCGTGGGTCTCCGGCGCCGCGCACCCGCACGATGGGCCCCATGGCCGCGTCCAGCAGATCGAGAACGTGCGGTCCGAGGTCCAGCAGCGCCCCGTGTTCGAGACGCCAGGGCGTTGCGAACTCGCCGCCCAGGAAGGCACCGGTCAACATGCATGCGCGTGCTCCCACGGCACCGACGCTCTGGGCGGCTGCCAGGAACTGCCGGGTGGACGGGTGGTAACGGCTCGTCAGGACGAGTTGGGAGACGACGCCCGCCGCATCGACGGCGTCGGCGAGACGCTGCGCCGAAGGCAGGTCCAGCGCGAGCGGCTTCTCCAGGAGCAGCGCCTTGCCCGCCTCGGCGGCACGGCAGGCGAGTTCAGCCTGCACGGAGGGTGGAACCGCGAAAGCGACCGCCTCGCAGGTGTCGAGCAGGTCCTCGAAGCGTGCGGCGACCTCGGCTCCGTAGGGTGCGGCGGTCTCACGGGCCGCCTCGCTGCGGCGCGCCCACACCGCAGTCAGCTGGGTCTCGGGCCCGGCGGCAAGCACCCGCGCATGCACAGCACGCGCCCATGGCCCGGCGCCGACGAGGCCGACCTTGACTGGTGAATGGTTCCAGGGAAGCGATGCGCCGGTCACGAGAAGTCTCCTTTGCGGTGTGAACGCACCAACTTCACCACGTCGGCCACGGCTTCGACCAGGAGGGTGTCGGTGGGCGGACCGCCGCGGGCCTGTGTCCCGTCAGGTGTCGGACGTCCCGACGTTTCATGGGGCGGAGAAGGGCTTTATGCGGGTCGGAGCCAGATGGTTGCCAGTGGGGGGAGGGTGAGTTGGATGCTGGCGGGGCGGCCGTGGGCGCCTTGGGGTTCGGGTTTGACCGGGTCGGGGTTGAGGACGTTGCTGCCGCCGTAGTGGGTGGCGTCGGTGTTGAGGATTTCGTGCCAGGCGGGGATGTCGTCGGGGATGCCGAGGCGGTAGCCGTGGCGGACGACGGGGGAGAAGTGGGAGACGGCGAGGAGGGGGGTGCCGTCGGTGTCGTGGCGGAGGAAGGCGAAGACGTTGTCGTCGGCGGCGTCGCCGGCGATCCAGGTGAAGCCCTGGGGGTCGGTGTCCCTTTGCCACAGGGCGGGTTCGCGTCGGTAGGTGGTGTTGAGGTCGCGGACGAGGTCGCGGATGCCGCGGTGGTCGGGTTCGGCGCTGTAGGCGGGGTCCAGGAGCCACCAGTCGGGTCCGTGGGTTTCGGACCATTCGGCGCCCTGGGCGAATTCCTGGCCCATGAAGAGGAGTTGTTTGCCGGGGTGGGCCCACATGAAGCTGAGGTAGGCGCGGAGGGTGGCGCGTTGTTGCCACCAGTCGCCGGGCATTTTCGATACGAGTGAGCGTTTGCCGTGGACGACTTCGTCGTGGGAGATGGGCAGGACGTAGTTCTCGCTGTAGGCGTACACCATGGAGAAGGTCATTTCATTGTGGTGATACCTGCGATGGACCGGCTCACGCTCCACATACTCGAGGGAGTCGTGCATCCAGCCCATGTTCCACTTCAGGCCGAAACCCAGGCCCCCGTCGGCGGTCGGCCGTGTCACGCCCTCCCACGCCGTCGATTCCTCGGCGATCATGATGACGCCGGGGTTGCGGCGGTAGACGGTGGCGTTCATTTCCTGGAGGAAGGCGACGGCGTCGGGGTTTTCGCGGCCGCCGTGTTCGTTGGGGGTCCACTGGCCGGGTTCGCGGGAGTAGTCGAGGTAGAGCATGGAGGCGACGGCGTCGACGCGGAGGCCGTCGATGTGGAATTCCTCGCACCAGTAGACGGCGTTGGCGACGAGGAAGTTACGGACCTCGCGGCGGCCGTAGTCGAATTCGAGGGTGCCCCAGTCGGGGTGGGCGGCGCGGAGGGGGTCTTCGTGTTCGTAGAGGGGGCGTCCGTCGAACTCGGCCAGCGCCCAGTCGTCGCGGGGGAAGTGGGCGGGGACCCAGTCCATGAGGACGCCGATGCCGGCCTGGTGGAGGGCGTCGATGAGGTACTTGAAGTCGTCGGGGGTGCCCAGCCGTGCGGTGGGGGCGTAGAAGCCGGTGACCTGGTAGCCCCAGGAGCCGCCGAAGGGATGCTCCGCCACCGGCATGAACTGCACATGGGTGAAGCCCAGGTCGGCGACGTAGGAAGGGAGTTCCTGAGCCAGTTCGCGGTAGGTCAGTCCCGGGCGCCAGGACGCCAGGTGGATCTCGTAGACGGAGAAGGGCGCCTGGTGCACGGGACGTGCGGCGCGGGTCGCCATCCAGGTGTCGTCGTCCCACGTGTACGACGACGACGTCACGATCGAGGAGGTGTGGGGCGGGACCTCGGTGCGCCGGGCCATCGGGTCCGCGCGCAGGGTGCGTGAACCGTCGGCGCGGGTGATGTCGAACTTGTAGAGCTCGCCGTCACCGATCGCGGGCACGAACAGCTCCCACACCCCGGAGGACCCGAGCGACCGCATCGGATATCCCGCTGCACCGTCCCAGTGGCAGAATTCCCCACAGACCCTGACTCCCTGGGCGTTCGGCGCCCACACCGTGAAGCGGGTGCCGGCGACGCCCTGGTGGGTCATCGGGTGGGCGCCGAGCGCCCGCCACAGTTCCTCGTGTCGTCCTTCGCCGATCAGATGCAGATCGAGCTTGCCGAGCGCGGGCAGGAAACGGTACGGGTCCTGCGCCGCGAACTCCGTGCCGTCGTACGTCACCGACAGCGTGTACTCGGGGATCGTGTCGAGGGGCAGTACGCCGGAGAAGAGCCCGTCGCCCACGTCCTCCAGCTCGCTGCGCAGTCCGTTCACCACCACGGCTACGGCCTGGGCGTACGGACGCAGTACGCGGAACAGGACGCCGTCCGGTACCGGGTGTGCGCCGAGCAGCGCGTGCGGATCGTGATGGGTGCCCGACAGCAGACGCGCCCGGTCCGTCGCGTCCAGCGCGGTGTCCAGCGATGCGTCCATCGAAGTGGCCGGCCGTACGCCGACCGATGCGGTGCGGACTGTCACGGCTTCAGCCTCCTCAAGGGGGTAAACGGGATGGGTGGGGGTGGTCGTCCGGCGCATGTCAGCGGCCCTCGGCGAGGCGCTTGACCGCTGCCATCGGCACGGGCAGCCAGTCTGGACGGTGCCTCGCCTCGTACAGCACCTCGTACACGGCCCTGTCCGTCTCGTACGCGCGCAGCAGCTCGGGTTCCTCGCGGGGGTCCCAGTCCGCCTCGGCGGCGTAACCCGCGCAGAAGGCCTCCCGGCAGTGCTGCGCCCACTCCGGGCGCCACGGATGGCGGGACAGAGCGGCGTAGTCGAAGGAGCGCAGCATGCCCGCGACATCGCGTATCGGGGACTGCACGCGGCGGCGCTCGGCGAGCGGGCGGGCCGGTTCACCCTCGAAGTCGATGACCGACCACTGCCGGCCGGCCCTCAGGACCTGCCCGAGGTGGAGATCCCCGTGAATCCGCTGTGCGGGACGGACCGCTGATTCGAGGGCGGCCAGCGTGTCGAAGGCGGACTGCAGGCCGGGCGCGTACGGCCGCAGTTCGGACACGGAACGCGCGGCCGCGCCCAGACGCTCGCTCATTCCCTCCGCGAGCCGCCGGTTCTGCCGCAGGCTCGGGACGTCGACGGGGAAAGCCGTGGCCAGGGCGAGATGAACCTCGGCGGTGGCGCGTCCCAGTTCGTACGCCTCGGCCGTGAACCCCCGTCCCGAGGCGAGCGACTGGAGCGCCAGGGTCCAGCCGTCGTCGGCCTCGCGCAGGAACGGCTGGAGGACGCCGAGCGTCGCCTCGCGCGGATACGAGGTCCGGATCCAGGCCGCGGGCGCGGGTACCCGGGTGCAGCCCTGCCGGGCCAGTGCCGCCGGCACCTCCAGGTCCGGGTTGATGCCGGGCTGGACGCGGCGGAAGACCTTGAGGATGAACGAATCCCCGTACACCAGCGAGGAGTTGGACTGCTCGGCATCGAGGAGACGCGGGGCGAGACCCGCGGGCACCGCGAATCGCGCGTCGCGTTCGAAACGCAGGGGGCCCGCGGTTCCCGTGGTGCGCAGCCGCTCCAGGAGCATTCCCGCCGCCTTGGGATCGTGGAGGGCGTCGTACACGATCAGGTCGGCGAGTGGACCCTTGCTCGGGCGTCCGATGACGGCGTGGGCGAGGCTGGGCGGCAGGGCCTTCCCCATCCCCAGGAGGAGCTGATAGCAGTCGTCGGGCGGGGGAGTGCCGGTGCGGCCGTGGGCGGGCTGCCCGAAAAGTTCGGTGCGGACCAGGAGGTGCAGGCACCCCGGGTACAGCTCGGTCGTCGACACCAGCGTCAGATCCGTGACGGCGCGGCCCTTGCCCGCGAACCAGCGCTGCCGTGGCAGCCATGCGTGCAGCAGCTCGGCGAGCGACGTGAGCAGCGGAGCGGTGCTGAGGCCGCTCGGACGGTGCGGCGCGGTCTTCTGCATGGCGACACGTCCTTTCAAGGGCGGGCGGTCTACGAGGGCACGCGGTCGGGATTCGGGGCTCGCAGTCGGGATCAGGGGCAGGAGATCGGGACCAGAGGCAGCGGCTTGGATCAGGGGCAGGCGATCGGGATCAGGGGCAGCGGCCTGGGTCAGGGGCAGACGGTCGGGATCGCCTGATGACGGTGGGGGCGACTGTGCGACGGAGCCGGAACCAGTAGAAGCCGTGACCTGCGAGGGTCAGCAGATACGGGAGTTCGCCGATGGCCGGGAAACGCACGCCGCCGATCAGCTCGACCGGGTGGCGGCCGTCGAACTCCCGCAGATCCAGTTCGGTGGGTTGTGCGAAGCGGGAGAAGTTGTGGACGCACAGGACGAGGTCGTCCTTGTATTCGCGGAGGAAGGCGATGACGGCGG
>NZ_JBIAIK010000012.1:0-266364 GCF_042871385.1 Streptomyces sp. NPDC005808
CCCTCCTCCCGGTCCCTGCCGGAAGGAGGGTCGCGGGGGGCCCCCCCCCCCCCCGGCCCCCCCCCCCCCGGGCGGGGGGGGGGGGGGGGCCCGCGCCCGCCGCCCCCCCCCCCCCCCCCCCCCCCCCCCCCCCCGCGCCCCCCCCCCCCCCCCCCGCCCCCCCCCGCCCGAAGCAACGTTCTTCTACTGCTTAACGCGCCCTCGCGAGACTACGCGGCCTCCCGGCCCAACGCCTCCATCGCACGCCTCGTGACATCCTCCACCTTGCCGAGCGCGGAGATCGTCACGACCAGGCTCTGCGCCCGGTAGTAGTCGATGATCGGCTCGGTCTGCGTGTGGTAGACCTCGAGGCGCTTGCGCACGGTCTCCTCGGTGTCGTCGTCACGCTGGTACAGCTCGCCACCGCAGATGTCACACACGCCGTCCTGCTTCGGCGGCTTGTACGTGACATGGAAGACGTGCGCCGAGTCGTTCCGGCAGATGCGACGGCCGGCGATCCGCTTGACCACTTCGCCCTCGGGGACCTCGAGGTCCAGCACCGCGTCGAGCTTCATGCCCTCGTTCTTCAGCATCTCGTCGAGCGCCTCGGCCTGCGAGACGTTACGAGGGAAGCCGTCGAGCAGGAAGCCGTTCTCCGCGTCCGGCTGTTCCATGCGGTCCTTGGCCATCGCGATGGTGACCTCGTCCGGTACCAGTTCGCCCTTGTCCATATAGGACTTCGCCAGCTTGCCGAGTTCCGTCTGCCGGCTGATGTTGGCGCGGAACAGGTCGCCCGTGGAGATGTGCGGGATCGACAGGTTCTGGGCGAGGAACGCGGCCTGCGTTCCCTTGCCGGCGCCGGGCGGCCCGACGAGGACAATTCGCATCAGCGGAGGAACCCTTCGTAATTGCGCTGCTGGAGCTGGCTCTCAATCTGCTTCACCGTCTCCAGACCGACACCCACGATGATCAGGATGCTGGTGCCACCGAACGGGAAGTTCTGGTTTGCCCCGAAACCAACCAACGCCATCGTCGGCACGAGAGCGATCAGACCCAGATACAGCGAACCTGGCCAGGTGATCCGGTTGAGTACGTATCCCAGGTACTCAGCGGTCGGCCGACCAGCCCGGATGCCCGGGATGAAGCCACCATACTTCTTCATGTTGTCGGCTACTTCTTCGGGGTTGAAGGAGATTGCCACGTAGAAGAAGGCGAAGAAAACGATCAGCAAGAAGTAGACGCTGATGTAGATCGGGTGGTCACCCTTGGTCAGGTTCGTCTCGATCCACGTCTTCCAGCTGGACGTTCCGCTGGAGAACTGGGCGATCAGAGCCGGGATGTAGAGCAGCGACGAGGCGAAGATCACAGGGATGATGCCTGCCTGGTTGACCTTCAGCGGAATGTACGTCGATGTGCCGCCGTAGGACCGGCGGCCGATCATGCGCTTCGCGTACTGGACCGGGATACGGCGCTGAGCCTGCTCGACGAAGACCACCAGGCCGACCATGACCAGGCCGACCAGGATGACGGTGCCGAACTCGATCCAGCCGTCGGCCAGCGTGCCCTGGGTCTTGATGGCCCACAGCGCGGACGGGAAGGTCGCGGCGATCGAGATGAACATCAGGATCGACATACCGTTGCCGATGCCGCGGTCGGTGATGAGCTCGCCCAGCCACATGACCATGGCCGTACCGGCGGTCATGGTGATGACCATCGTGACGGTGACGAAGATCGACTGGTCGGGCACGATCTGATTGCCGACCGAGCAGGTGCTGAACAGCGCGCCGCTCCGCGCGGTCGCGACCAGGCCCGTGCCCTGCAGGATGGCCAGCGCCACGGTCAGGTAACGGGTGTACTGCGTGATCTTCGCCGTGCCTGCCGAGCCCTCCTTCTTGAGGGCTTCGAGGCGCGGGATCACCACGGTCAGCAGCTGGAGGATGATGCTCGCCGTGATGTACGGCATGATGCCCAGCGCAAAGATCGTGATCTGCAGCAGCGCGCCACCACTGAACATGTTGACCAGCCCGAACAGGCCTTGAGTGCCGCTGGCCTGATCCATACAGGTCTGAACGTTCGAGTAGTCGACACCAGGGATCGGGATGTGGGTACCCACCCGATAGACCACGATGATGCCGAGCGTGAAGAGCAGCTTCTTGCGCAGGTCGGGCGTCTTGAACGCCCGGGCGAACGCGGTGAGCACGGTGCCTCCTGCGACCCCCGCGCTACTGCGTCAGAGGTGACGGTCTTGAGGTTCGACGGATATCTGACAGCTAACCAACAGTCAAAGGCCGCCCGGAGTTCCCATCGGACTCACCGGACGAAATTCGGCAGCGCAGGCCACCTTACCGGCGACACTGCCCCCCTAGGAACGACCAACCGGGGATGCCCCTTTTGTGGGGCACCCCCGGCTGGGATCGCTCAAGTCATCGAGACGCCTGCTGAATTCAGACGAGCTCGGTGACGGTACCGCCGGCGGCGGTGATCTTCTCCTTGGCGGAGCCGGAGACGGCGTCAACCGTCACCTGCAGTGCCACGGAGATCTCGCCCTGGCCGAGGACCTTGACGAGGCTGTTCTTGCGAACCGCACCGTTGGCGACGAGCCCCTCGACGGTGACCTCGCCACCCTCCGGGTACAGCGACGCCAGCTTGTCGAGGTTCACGACCTGGTACTCGGTCTTGAACGGGTTCCGGAAGCCCTTGAGCTTCGGGAGACGCATGTGGAGGGGCATCTGGCCACCCTCGAAGCGCTCCGGAACCTGGTAACGGGCCTTCGTGCCCTTGGTACCACGACCGGCCGTCTTACCCTTCGACGCCTCACCACGACCCACACGGGTCTTGGCGGTCTTGGCGCCCGGGGCGGGACGGAGGTTGTGGATCTTGAGCGGGCTGTTTTCCGCCATGATCAGTCGACCTCCTCAACCGTCACGAGGTGGCGGACGGTGTGCACCATTCCGCGGAACTCGGGGCGGTCCTCCTTGACGACCTGCGTGTTGATGCCCTTGAGACCAAGGGAGCGCAGGGTGTCGCGGTGGTTCTGCTTGCTGCCGATGTACGACTTCGTCTGCGTGACCTTGAGGCGAGCCATTACGCACCCGCTCCCGCACGCGCACGGAGCAGAGCCGCGGGGGCGACGTCCTCGAGGGGCAGACCGCGGCGGGCCGCGATCTCCTCGGGACGCTGCAGGCCCTTGAGGGCCGCCACGGTCGCGTGCACGATGTTGATCGCGTTGGACGAGCCGAGCGACTTCGACAGGATGTCGTGAACGCCGGCGCACTCCAGGACAGCACGCACCGGGCCACCGGCGATAACGCCGGTACCGGGGGAAGCAGGCTTGAGCAGGACGACGCCCGCGGCCTTCTCGCCCGTGATCGGGTGCGGGATGGTGCCCTGGATACGGGGGACCTTGAAGAAGTGCTTCTTGGCCTCTTCAACACCCTTGGCGATCGCGGCCGGCACCTCCTTGGCCTTGCCGTAACCGACACCGACGGTGCCGTCACCATCGCCCACTACGACGAGCGCAGTGAAGCTGAAGCGACGACCACCCTTCACAACCTTGGCGACGCGGTTGATCGCGACAACGCGCTCAACGTACGCGGTCTTCTCGGCGGCAGCAGCGCCGCCGTCACGGCCCTTCCGGTCCCGCCGCTCGCCGCCACCGGCACCGCTTCCGCGGCGCTGGGGTCCAGCCATTGGATTACCTCTCTCTTTTTCCGCTAGCTACGCAGCGACCGAAGTCGCTAGCGCGACGGGCGACTCAGAACTTGAGTCCGGCTTCGCGGGCGGCGTCCGCCAGAGCGGCAATGCGCCCGGCGTACTGGTTTCCACCACGGTCGAATACGACAGCCTCGACACCGGCGGCCTTGGCGCGCTCGGCGACCAGGGCCCCGACCGACTTGGCCTGCGCGGACTTGTCGCCCTCGGCACCGCGGACCGTGGTGTCCAGGGTCGACGCCGACGCCAGGGTGTGACCCTTAACGTCGTCGATGACCTGGGCCACGATGTGGCGGTTGGAGCGCGTCACGACCAGGCGAGGACGCTCAGCCGTACCCGAGATGTGCTTACGGATCCGGATGTGACGACGCTTGATGGCAGCACGCTTGTAAGCGTCGCCCTTAGCAATCTTGACACCGTATGCCATGGCTTACTTACCCGCCTTTCCGACCTTGCGGCGGATGACTTCGCCTTCGTACTTGACGCCCTTGGCCTTGTACGGGTCGGGCTTGCGCAGCTTGCGGATGTTGGCCGCAACCTCTCCGACCTTCTGCTTGTCGATGCCCTCGACCGAGAAGTGCGTCGGGTTCTCGACCTTGAACGAGATGCCCTCGGGCGCCTCGACCGTGATCGAGTGGCTGTAGCCGAGCGAGAACTCCAGGTTGGAGCCCTTCGCCAGGACGCGGTAACCGACACCGCTGATTTCGAGCTTCTTCACGTAACCCTGGGTCACGCCGGTGATCATGTTCGCCACCAGCGTGCGGGACAGGCCGTGCAGGGCCTTGTTCTGACGCTCGTCGTTCGGGCGGGTGACATTGAGAATGCCGTCCTCACCCTTGGCGACCTCGATAGGCGCCGCGACGGTGTGGGAGAGAGAGCCCTTGGGGCCCTTCACCTGGACCGTACGGCCGTCGATGGTGACGTCCACGCCGGCGGGAACCGTGATGGGGAGCTTGCCAATACGCGACATAGCTGTTTCCTCCGTTCCCTTCCGTTACCAGACGTAGGCGAGAACTTCTCCGCCTACGCCCTTCTTGCCGGCCTGCTTGTCGGTGAGGAGACCGTGCGACGTGGAGATGATCGCCACGCCGAGGCCACCGAGCACCTTGGGCAGGGAGGTGGACTTCGCGTACACACGCAGACCCGGCTTCGAGATCCGCTTGATGCCCGCGATGGAGCGCTCACGGTTCGGGCCGAACTTCAGCTCGAGGACGAGCTTCTTGCCGACCTCGGCGTCCTCGACCTTCCAGCCGGTGATGAAACCCTCCTGCTGGAGGATCTCCGCGATGTGAGACTTGATCTTGCTGTGCGGCATCGCGACATCGTCGTGGTACGCCGAGTTCGCGTTACGCAGACGAGTAAGCATGTCTGCGATGGGATCAGTCATGGTCATGAATTGGCCTTCGGCCTCTCTCGCCGGGGTTTCCAGTGCGCCATCCCTCTCCCCACTCAGTGGCGGGACGGGTGCGGTGCGGGGACCTACGGCGTAGTAAGTCGTACGGGCGGCAGGCGCCCAACCCTCCTAGCCTAAGCCATGGAGAGCAGGGCACCTTACCGACCCATTGCTTACCGAGAGCCTCTGGTAATCCCAACTAGGGAATTACCAGGAGCTCTTGGTCACGCCCGGCAGCTCGCCACGGTGAGCCATCTCACGAAGGCAGACGCGGCACAGGCCGAACTTGCGGTACACGGAGTGCGGACGGCCACAGCGCTGGCAGCGGGTGTACGCACGCACACCGAACTTGGGCTTACGAGCAGCCTTGGCAATCAGAGCCTTCTTCGCCATCTCGGTTACGCCTCCTTGAAGGGGAAGCCGAGGTGACGGAGAAGGGCACGGCCTTCGGCGTCGTTGGTCGCCGTGGTGACCACGGTGATGTCCATACCCCGGACGCGGTCGATCTTGTCCTGGTCGATCTCGTGGAACATGACCTGCTCCGTGAGACCGAAGGTGTAGTTGCCACGCCCGTCGAACTGCTTGGGGGACAGACCACGGAAGTCGCGGATGCGCGGAAGCGCGAGCGACAGGGTGCGGTCCAGGAACTCCCACATGCGGTCGCCACGGAGCGTGACGTGGGCACCGATCGGCTGACCTTCACGCAGCTTGAACTGCGCGATGGACTTGCGGGCCTTGGTGACGGCCGGCTTCTGACCGGTGATCGTGGTCAGGTCACGGACGGCACCGTCCATGAGCTTCGAGTCACGGGCGGCGTCGCCGACACCCATGTTGACCACGATCTTGACGAGGCCGGGAATCTGCATGACGTTCTCGTAGGAGAACTCTTCAAGCAGCTTGCCCGCGATCTCCTCGCGGTACTTCGTCTTGAGACGCGGAGTGGTGGTGGTAGCCATCAGATGTCCTCACCCGTCCGCTTGGCAACGCGGATCTTGTTGCCCTCGTCGTCGAAGCGGTAACCGACACGCGTGACGACCTTGTTGCCGTCCTTCTCAACGACCAGCTGGACGTTGGAGACGTGGACGGGCGCCTCGGTCGTGACGATGCCGCCGGCCTGCGAACCCTTCGCGGTCGGGCCGGCCTTGGTGTGCTTCTTGACCCGGTTGACACCCTCGACCAGGACGCGGTCCTCGCGGGGGTAGGCCGCAATGACCTTGCCCTGCTTGCCCTTGTCCTTGCCGGTGATGACCTGAACCGTGTCACCCTTCTTGATCTTCATGCTTACAGCACCTCCGGCGCGAGCGAGATGATCTTCATGAACTTCTTCTCGCGCAGCTCCCGGCCCACCGGGCCGAAGATACGGGTGCCACGAGGGTCGCCGTCGTTCTTGAGAATGACAGCGGCGTTCTCGTCGAAGCGGATGTACGAGCCGTCCGGACGGCGGCGCTCCTTGACGGTGCGAACGATGACCGCCTTGATGACGTCACCCTTCTTCACGTTGCCACCGGGGATCGCGTCCTTGACGGTGGCGACGATGACGTCACCGATGCCCGCGTAGCGGCGACCGGAGCCACCGAGCACACGGATGCAAAGGATTTCCTTCGCACCAGTGTTGTCGGCGACACGAAGTCGCGACTCCTGCTGGATCACGTCTATCTCCTGATTGTCTGCCGGTTCCCGGGGCGGGAGCACCTGTTAGGGCGCTCCCGCCCCGAGCCTGGCGGAACCAACCTGAGGGAAACCCCTCAGGTAATTACTTGGCCTTCTCGAGGATCTCGACGATGCGCCAGCGCTTCGTCGAGGACAGCGGCCGGGTCTCCATCAGGAGGACGCGGTCGCCGACGCCGGCGGCGTTCTGCTCGTCGTGGGCCTTGAGCTTGCTGGTACGGCGGATGACCTTGCCGTACAGCGCGTGCTTGACGCGGTCCTCGACAGCGACGACGACGGTCTTGTCCATCTTGTCGCTGACGACGAGACCCTCACGGGTCTTGCGGAAGCCACGAGCCTCAGCGGTCTCAGTCACATTGCTCTCACTCATCAGGCGCTCTCCACCGTCTCGATGCCCAGCTCGCGCTCACGCATCAGGGTGTAGATCCGCGCGATGTCCTTGCGGACGGCCTTGAGCCGCCCGTGGTTCTCGAGCTGACCGGTCGCCGCCTGGAAGCGGAGGTTGAACAGCTCTTCCTTGGCTTCGCGAAGCTTCGCGAGAAGCTCCTCGTCACCCAGTTCGCGCAGCTCGGACGCCTTGGTACCGGCCGACATCACGCTTCACCTGCCTCGCGCTTGACGATCCGGCACTTCATCGGCAGCTTGTGGGCTGCGCGAGTGAGGGCCTCACGGGCGATCTTCTCGTTGGGGTAGGACAGTTCGAACATGACCCGGCCCGGGTGCACGTTCGCGACCCACCACTCGGGCGAACCCTTACCGGAACCCATGCGGGTCTCGGCAGGCTTCTTGGTCAGCGGGCGGTCCGGGTAGATGTTGATCCAGACCTTGCCGCCACGCTTGATGTGGCGGGTCATAGCAATACGCGCCGCCTCGATCTGGCGGTTGGTCACGTAAGCCGGCGTGAGGGCCTGAATGCCGTACTCGCCGAACGAAACCTGCGTACCGCCCTTGGCCTGACCACGGCGCTTCGGGTGGTGCTGCTTGCGGTGCTTGACCCTACGGGGGATCAGCATTTCGGTCAGGCCTCCGTTCCGGTGCTCTCAGCCGGAGCGGCAGCGGCGGCGGGAGCGTCGGCCTTGGGGGCCTCGGCAGCCGGCGCGGACTGCTGCTGCGGCTTGCGGCCTCGGCCGCCACGCTCGCCACCACGGCCACCACCACGGGCCGGGCGGTCGGCGCCGCCACCCGCGCCACCGCGCGCCGGGCGGTTACCCGCACGGGCAGCGGCGTTCTCGGCGCGGACCTCGGCGATGTTCTTGACGTCGCCCTTGTAGATCCAGACCTTCACACCGATGCGGCCGAAGGTCGTCTTGGCCTCGAAGAAGCCGTAGTCGACGTTCGCACGGAGGGTGTGCAGGGGCACACGGCCCTCGCGGTAGAACTCCGAGCGGGACATCTCGGCGCCGCCGAGACGGCCACCACACTGGATCTTGATGCCCTTGGCGCCGGCCTTCATCGCCGACTGCATGCTCTTACGCATGGCGCGACGGAAGGAGACGCGGGAGGACAGCTGCTCGGCAACGGCCTGAGCAACCAGCTGAGCGTCCGTCTCGGGGTTCTTGACCTCGAGGATGTTCAGCTGGACCTGCTTGCCCGTGAGCTTCTCGAGGTCGCCGCGGATGCGGTCGGCCTCGGCGCCACGGCGGCCGATGACGATGCCGGGACGCGCGGTGTGGATGTCCACCCGCACGCGGTCACGGGTGCGCTCGATCTCAACCTTCGAGATGCCGGCGCGCTCCATGCCGGACGTCATCATCCGACGGATGGCGACGTCTTCCTTGACGTAGTCCTTGTACAGCTTGTCGGCGTACCAACGGGACTTGAAGTCCGTGGTGATGCCGAGCCGGAACCCATGCGGGTTAACCTTCTGGCCCATTACCGGGTTCCTTCCTTGCTGCTGACGACCACGGTGATGTGGCTGGTCCGCTTGCGGATCCGGTAGGCACGGCCCTGGGCACGCGGCCGGAACCGCTTCAGGGTCGGACCCTCGTCGACGTACGCCTCAGAGATGACGAGGCTGCCGGCGTCGGTGTGGTCGTAGTTGTGCGCGGCGTTGGCGATGGCGCTGTCAAGCACCTTGCCAACCGGCACGCTCGCGGCCTGCGGGGCGAAACGCAGGACCGCCTGAGCCTCCGTGGCATCCATGCCACGGATAAGGTCCACCACGCGGCGGGCCTTCATGGGCGTAACGCGGATGTACCGCGCCTGGGCCCTGGCTTCCATGGTTGTCCTTCCAGTGTCTGTCATGGTCGATTCCACCCCGCGTTAGCGGCGCTTCGACTTCCGGTCGTCCTTGACGTGACCCCGGAAGGTGCGCGTCGGCGAGAACTCGCCGAGCTTGTGGCCGACCATCGACTCGGTGACGAACACCGGAATGTGGGTCTTGCCGTTGTGCACCGCGATGGTGTGACCCAGCATGGCCGGGATGATCATCGAGCGACGGGACCAGGTCTTGATGACGTTCTTGGTGCCGGCTTCGTTCTGTACGTCCACCTTCTTGATCAGGTGGTCGTCGACGAAGGGCCCCTTCTTGAGACTGCGCGGCATCTAAACCCGCTCCTAGCGCTTCTTGTTCGACTTGCGGCGGCGGACGATGTACTTGCTCGAAGCCTTCTTCGGCGAGCGAGTACGACCCTCCTTCTGACCCCACGGGGAGACCGGGTGGCGACCACCGGAGGTCTTGCCCTCACCACCACCGTGCGGGTGGTCAACCGGGTTCATCGCCACACCGCGAACGGAAGGACGGACGCCCAGCCAGCGCTTGCGGCCGGCCTTGCCCCAGTTGATGTTGCTCTGCTCGGCGTTGCCGACCTCGCCGACCGTGGCGCGGCAGCGCTGGTCGACCAGACGGATCTCACCGGAGGGCATGCGGAGGTGGGCCATGGTGCCCTCCTTCGCGAGCAGCTGCACCGAGGCGCCGGCGGAGCGGGCGAACTTGGCGCCGCCACCCGGACGGAGCTCGATCGCGTGGATCGTGGTACCGACCGGGATGTTGCGGAGCGCCAGGTTGTTGCCCGGCTTGATGTCGGCCCCGGGACCGTTCTCGACGCGGTCGCCCTGCGACAGGTTGCGGGGGGCGAGGATGTAACGCTTCTCGCCGTCCGCGTAGTGCAGCAGCGCGATGCGCGCGGTGCGGTTGGGGTCGTACTCGATGTGCGCGACCTTCGCCGGCACGCCGTCCTTGTCGTGACGACGGAAGTCGATCACTCGGTAGGCGCGCTTGTGTCCGCCACCCTGGTGGCGAACGGTCACACGACCGGAATTGTTACGGCCGCCCTTGCTGTGCAGGGGGCGAACCAGCGACTTCTCCGGCGTGGACCGCGTGACCTCGACGAAGTCGGCGACGCTGGAGCCACGGCGGCCCGGCGTAGTCGGCTTGTACTTGCGGATTCCCATTTCTCAGTCCTCGTCCGATATTCGGACCAGGGCGCTCCGTTAGGAGGCCTGGCCGAAGATGTCGATACGGTCGCCCTCAGCGAGGGTCACGATGGCGCGCTTGGTGTCAGCACGCTTACCGAAACCGCTCTTGGTCCGCTTGCGCTTGCCCTGGCGGTTGATCGTGTTGACCCCGGTGACCTTGACCGAGAAGACCGCCTGGACGGCCTGCTTGATCTGGGTCTTGTTGGCGCCCGGCGCCACGACGAAGGTGTACTTGCCCTCGTCGAGCAGCGCGTAGCTCTTCTCGGAGACGACCGGCTTCAGCAGCACGTCACGGTGGTCCGTGAACGACTTGCTGATCGGCGTCTCGACGGTGTTCTTGCCCTCGGTCTCGTGGCGCTTCGCCTTGGCGACGCGCGCGACCTTCTTGGCCTTGGCGGCCTTCGAGGCGATGCTCGGGTGACGCGTAGCCATCAGGCTTCGCTCCCTTCGGTGTCAGTGGCCTGGGGGCCGGACACGAAGGACTCGAAAGCGGCCTGGGTGAAGACCACGTCGTCCGAGACGAGAACGTCGTACGTGTTCAGCTGGCCCGGCTCCAGGATGTGGACCTGGGGCAGGTTGCGCGCGGAAAGCAGCGCAGCCTCGTTGGAGCGCTCGATGACCAGGAGCACGTTCTTGCGCTCCGAGATCTTGCCGAGGAAGCTCTTCGCGGCCTTGGTGGAGATGGTCTCGCCCTCGATCACGTCGGTGATGACGTGGATGCGAGCGTTGCGGGCCCGGTCGGTGAGGGCGTGGCGCAGGGCCGCGGCCTTCATCTTCTTGGGGGTCCGCTGTGAGTAGTCACGCGGGGTGGGGCCGTGTACGACGCCACCGCCGGCGAACTGGGGCGCGCGGGTCGAGCCCTGACGGGCGCGGCCGGTGCCCTTCTGGCGGTAAGGCTTGCGGCCACCACCGCGGACCTCGCCACGACGCTTGACCTTGTGCGTGCCCTGACGGGCAGCGGCCAGCTGTGCGACGACGACCTGGTGGAGCAGCGGGATGCTGATCTTCTCTACGTCGAAGATCTCGGCCGGGAGCTCGATGGTCCCGGCGTTGTCGCCGGAGGGCGACTGAATGTCAATGGTGGTCATGTTCCTCAGGCCCCCTTGGCCGCGGTACGGACCAGGACGAGGCCGCCGTTCGGACCGGGGATGGCTCCCTTGATGAGGAGCAGTCCCTTCTCCGCGTCAACAGCGTGAACGGTCAGGTTCTGGGTGGTGACCCGCTCGTTGCCCATACGGCCCGCCATACGCATGCCCTTGAACACACGGCCGGGGGTGGCACAGCCACCGATGGAACCGGGCGAGCGGTGCTTGCGCTGGACGCCGTGTCCGGCGCCGAGGCCACGGAAGTTGTGGCGCTTCATGACACCGGCGAAGCCCTTGCCCTTGCTCTTGCCGGTCACGTCCACCTTGACGCCGGCCTCGAAGGTCTCGGCGGTGATCTCCTGGCCGAGGGTGTACTCGCTGGCGTCAGCGGTACGGATCTCGACGAGGTGGCGGCGGGGGGTGACGTCGGCCTTGGCGAAGTGACCCTTGAGGGGCTTGTTCACCTTGCGAGGGTCGATCTCGCCGAAGGCGATCTGGACCGACTCGTAGCCGTCGGAGTCATTCGTACGGACCTGGGTCACGACGTTCGGACCGGCCTTGACGACGGTGACGGGAACAACACGGTTGTTCTCGTCCCACACCTGCGTCATGCCGAGCTTCTCGCCCAGGATGCCCTTGATCTGCTTAGCCATTCTCAGATCACCGGCCCTTAGAGCTTGATCTCGATGTCGACACCGGCCGGGAGGTCGAGTCGCATCAGGGAGTCAACGGTCTTGGGCGTCGGGTCGAGGATGTCGATCAGGCGCTTGTGCGTGCGCATCTCGAAGTGCTCGCGCGAGTCCTTGTACTTGTGCGGCGACTTGATGACGCAGTACACGTTCTTCTCAGTGGGCAGCGGCACCGGGCCCGCGACCGACGCACCAGTACGCGTCACCGTCTCGACGATCTTCTTCGCCGAGGAGTCGATGACCTCGTGGTCGTAGGCCTTGAGCCGGATGCGGATCTTCTGTCCCGCCATGGCTACTCAGTAGTCCTTTGTCTAGTGAAACGCTCCGGAACCCGGGGGTTCGCGTCCCGTCCTCCGACCCACGCGGTCGGGTGTGTCGCGCTCCTGCCGCATAGATATCCGTTACGGATTTCCCTGCGAGGGACGCGGCTCGCCCGAAAGCAACCGCTGGACCGGGGGCTTGAACACCCACCGGGTGCCTGGCCTGCACCCCGCTGACACTTCCCGAAAGATTCCCGTACGTCCGCCCCAGCGCTGCCTTACGGCAGTTGGGGCGACGAGTACTGTGGGACTCGCTTCCGGTCCTCCCGACGGGAGGCGCGCAGCATCGGCGCTCGACCGAGCAACTCCGACAGTCTGCCATACGGGGCATGGGCCTGGCCAATCGAGCCGAGGATCGTACCCCGAAGGTGACGCAGGTCAAACACAGACTCGGTCGATCGGGGCCCGGTACCGGATCAGGCCGCGCTCCGGAACTCCCGCAACCGTTCGAAGGACCCGTCCAGCCCCTTCTTCACCAGCCGCGCCACGGGGCGCTCCACCAAGCGGTGGACCAGATAGCTCAGGAGCAGGAAGCCGGCGATCACGGTGGCGACGAGCAGCCGGGGGTCCATGGTGTCCCGGAAGCGGTTGATCAGCGTCGTACCGGCCGCGTAGTGCATCAGATAGAGCGGGTAGGTCATCGTGCCGGCGGTGACGAGCCACTTCCACTGGATGCGATCGGTCATACCGAGCGAGACACCCACCATGAACAGCAGGAACACCGTGAAGATCAGCACGCTGCCCCGCCAGCTGGAGACCCCTTCGACCGTGTCGATCCGATGCCCCAGCTCCATCTGGGCCATCAGCCAGCACATGGCGAGGATGCCCCACAGCAGCAGGTCCTGGCCGAAGCGGTGCATGAGGAAGAGGACGAGGCCCGCGATGAAGTACCAGGCACCGTCGGGGTTGGCGACGAGCACCAGCGGACGGAAGTCGGACACCGGGGCGATCATCGCTGCCGCCCCCCACACGCAGCAGAACACGATGACCTTGCGGTACGTCAGTCCCATCGCGACGACCACCATGAAGAGCAGGTAGAAGCGCACTTCCGACCAGAGGGTCCAGTAGACGCCGTCGACGTCCTGCACACCCGAACCGTTCTGCAGCATCGTGAGGTTGAACAGGATCTCCCGCCACTTCAGCCGCTCCCACACCCCTGGCAGGGCTATCAGCACGCCGGTGGTGAAGAGGACGGCGAACCAGTACGCCGGGTAGAGGCGGATCACCCGCGAGACGAAGAACTGCCGGGGAGTGCGTCCCCAGCACGACATGCAGATCACGAATCCGCTGATCACGAAGAAGATCTCGACGCCGATCCAGCCGTACGTGGCGAAGTGGAACACGTTGGGCATGATGTCCGACACCGGACGGTCCCAGATGACGTTGTTCGGCTTGTCCACCCGTCTCGTACCGACGAAGTGGTGCACGGCGACCATGAGCGCTGCGGCTATCCGGATGCCGTCGAGGGCGTACAACCGGGTGCTGGGGCGCGGTGCCCGGGCGGGCTTCCCGTCCCGGCCACTCGTCGGCGGCCGCACCGGCCGCTCAGAGGCAGCGACACCGGTCCGCCAGTCCGACTCGGCAAGCGGGGGAAGCGGCTGCTGCAACCCACCCGCGCCCCGCACTGGTATCGCCGATCCGCCTGCGGCGCCGCGCATGAACACCCACCCCCACAAAGACTCCCAGAACCGAACGGCCCCGAGCCGACTCAGATTACGGCCGCCCCAACCACCCCACAGCGGCCAGACAAGAACATTACTCACACAGCGACCCGACCCTTACCCCAACGTCCAACAAGAAGACACCAACTGTTCACTCAAACTTCCCTTGACATTGATGGAAGCCACCTCCAGGCCGAGACGCCGACGATGTACACACGCTCTCAAGGGCGGCGGCCCCGCATGACCCGCCAGGCGTCGCCGACGGCATTTTCGGACAGCGTCCACCAGTACTCCAGCTTGTCCCGCACGGTTGTCCGCACCATCTGCCACCTGAACCACGGGGGCAGTTGCCGGAACGGCACAAAGGTCAGGGTGTCCCTGATGGCGTTCTCCGCGAAGCCGCCGGAACCCTCGGCGCGCAGCGCGGCGTACAACTCCGGCGTCAATTCCCCATTGAGGCGAACCGCGGCACCCGCCGCGGTGAACGCGAACCCCCGCTGATCAGGGTCCGACAACCGCATCGCCCTGATGATCCGAGGCGACGCCTCCTCCAGCGAACAGTTGAAGGCCAACCCGATCACCGCCGTACCGAGATGATCCTCGCCACGTTCGAACGCGGCGTCCACCTCGGCAGGGTCATTGATACCCAGCAGGCCCTCGCCGCTTTCCCAAGCCCGTTCGGACGCCATGACCGGTCTCCCCTCCCGTATGCCCCGGCCCCGCTCAGTCCCAGGGCTCGCGCACCGGCTTGCGCTTCCACCACTCCCCGAGCTCGGACTCGGGCTTCTCCTTGGTCGGACGTACCCAGGGGCGAAGCGTGAGTTCCGGGTCCGGGACACTCGCTGCGCGAAAGCGTGCGTCCAGCCGTGCCAGCAGCCGCCCCAGCGCACCTTCGCGCGCCTCGGTGGGAAGCACCTGCACCAAGTCGTCCAGCGTGTCCCGCGAGTCCAGGTCGTTGTCGTAGGCGCTGACGGGATAGAAGTCCTCGCTCGACCAGCCCGGCTCCATCCTGCACACCACGCGCTCCCAGGACGCGAATCGGTCCGCCACCGAGTACACGGGAGCCGTTATCTTCTCCCGCAACTGCGGTGCGACGCGCGACCGCTCCAACTCCAGCCGCTCCGCATCAAGGCGGGCGATCTCCGCAAGGACCGGCTCGGGCAACTCGGCCCACACAGCCCTGCTTTCCGGCGCCGCCCAGAACACGTCGTAGGGTGCACGTTTGCTGCCCCGCCGAGCCCCGCCGCGCTCCGTTTCGCCCACGAATCCATTCACTCCTTCAGCTGTTTCAGGAAGTACTCGTAACCGTCATCGGGCTGCATGAAGGTGCCATTGTCCCCTTCGCGGATCAGCATCGTCCCCGTCGCGTCGTCCCACCAGGCGAAACGGGCGTTGCCCGACGTGGTGCTGCGCATCCGGATTCCCTGCGTGTTTGTCATCAGGTCCTCCAGGTGCTCCGCGACGTCCAGGTCGTCGACACCCGGAATCCCTCGGTTCTTGATGTCACCATGTGCGGCGATCTTGTCGGCGAGCATCGGCAGGTTGCCCGCCTGGCTCGCGGCGTCCGGTTTCCCGATCTCATAAAGGCCGAGCGGGTCGGCCAGGAGCAGGGGGTCGAGGACGTAGAGGAACGGGTTGGGGGAGGGACCGAGACCCAGCGGGTCGGGGGTGGCGTAACGAGCCGTCTCCGGGTCGTAGTAGCGGTGGACGTTGTAGTGAAGTCCTGTCTCCGAGTCGTGGTATTGCCCGGGAAAACGCAGCGGTGTATAGGCACTGCTCCCGTTGTTCCAGGCGGTCACGCCCCACAGAGTGCTCCGCGCCTGCCAGGCGATACGACCGTCCTCACCGACCAGTTCGGTGGGCGCACCCGCAAGATCGGTGGCAATGGCGAAGAATCGCGCGTCGATCTCCTCGCGCGAGGCGGTGAGAAGCCGTTCGGTCTGGGCGATGGGCCGCAGCCCGTCGTGATCCCAGGACAGGGCCACGGAGTGCGGGCGCGCGGAGTCGGTGGTGAGTTGTTCGCAGAGGGTGCTGCCGTCCCAGGTGAAATCGGTCTGCTCCACCACGGTGGTGCCGTCCGCACCGATCCGCTGTTTGGCGATACGGCGCCCCATCGGGTCGTACCTGTACCGCCACAGTGTGCCGTCGGGGGTGCGGACGCAGACAAGCCGGTCCTCCGCGTCCCAGGTGTACGTCCACGTCTCGGGCTTGCGCGAGAGGCGCGTGCGGTGACGGCGGACGACCCGCCCCTGGGCGTCGTAGGAGTAGCGGGTGTCACCGGCCCGGAACAGCCGCGCGCCCTCGGTGTGGCGTCGGCCCACAGCCGCTTGGCCGGGATGCCGACCGGGCCAGGCGGCGGTCGTCTGGGCGCCGTCCTCGTCGTAGGTGTAGGACTCCGTCCATCCCTCTGCCCGGACGGCCGTCGTGCGGCCGGCCGTGTCCAGGTCGAAGCTCCGGCTCTCACCGTTCGGGCCGTCGATTCCGACAAGGTGCCCGTCCACGCGGTAGCGGTAGGAACGGTGGCGCAGCGTGCGACCCTCACCGGTGGTGACCGCCTGTGCGATGACTCTCCCGAGGCCGTCGTACGCACGCGTCAGCGACAGAGCGTCGTCCACGTCGAGGGACAGGAGCCGCCCCGCCGCGTCATGTCCGAAGTCGAGGGTGCGGCCCGCTGTGTACAGCCGGGCGAGGTCGCCACGACCGTCGTAGCCCCATGAACTCGTCGCTCCGCTGGGAGTGGTACGGCTCAACGGCCGGCCTGCCGCATCGTGGGTGAAGCTGATGGTCCGGCCGTTGATCGTCTCCGAGACCAGACGGCCTTGCGGATCCCGCCGCAGCGTCACGGTCGCGTCAGGGCCCTCGGCCGCGCAGAGACGGTCGTTCTCATAGGTGTACGTGCTGACCGCGCCGTCGGCGTCCTTGCCGACTACGCGCCCGAACACGTCCCGGGTGATGCGAACCGTCTGCCCAAGGGCGTTGGCACGCAGGATGACCTGGCCCTTGGCGTCACGGCCGTAGGTCTGTGTGCGGCCGTCGAAATCGGTCTCCGATACGAGCCGCCCCGCGTCGTCGTACCGATAGCTCCAGCGCTTTCCGTCCGGGCGACTCACGCCGAGCAGACGCAGAGAGGGGTCGTACTCGAATTCGTGGCGGACGTCGTCGGGGCCGGTCCGCGCCGCAAGCAGGTTGAAATGGGTGTACTCGAACCGTGTCACGGCCCCCATGGCATCGGTGTGGCTGATCCGATTGCCCTCGGCGTCATACGTCCACGCCTCCGCCTGCCCGTCCGCGCCGATGCGCCACAGCAGTTCACCCTCCACACCCCATTCCATACGGGTCGCGTTGCCCAGGGGATCGGTGACGCCCGCCACCCGACCGAAGGCGTCGTGGGTGTAGCGCGTGACACCGCCCAGGGGGTCGGTGACGTGTTCGGCCAGACCAGCCGAGTCGCATCGCACGCGGGTGACGTATCCCGTGGGATCCGTGACCGTGGACAGGCGACCGGCATCGTCGTAGGTGTAACGGGTCGTGGCGCCACCGGGCTTGACGATCGTGAGGCAATTGCCGCGGGCGTCGTACTCCCGGCGCTGGACGTGCCCGTCGCTGCCCGTGATGGCAACAGGGTTCCCCAGAGCGTCGTACATGAGACTGACCGTCGCGCCGTCCGGACGTATGACGTCCATCAAACGGCCGAGGGCATCGTAGGTTTTGCCCGTGGTGTGACCCAGCTGGTCCGTCCAGGACGTCAGGTGGTGGTGCTCGTCCCAGGTGGTGCGGGTTGTGCCGCCGAGCGGGTCGATCTCCGCGACGACCTGGCAGTTGTCGTTGACGACGAACCTGCTGACGGCGCCCTCGGCGGTGGTGACGGTGGTGATCTTGGCACCGGGCCAGGCCGGGTCGGAGCCGTCGTAGTCGAGGGTGATGGCGATGTGGCCGGCCTCGCCACCCTCCGCTACACAGCGGTCCGCCGTGTCGTACGCGTAGGAGTAACTGCGGCCGTTGCGGTCGGTCCAGGACGTGATGCGATACCGCTCGTCATAGGTGAGCCCCAGCACATCACCGTTGGCGTTAATGACCGTGGTGAGGCAGTCGTCGGAGTACTCGTACCGGCGCAGTTCGAGGTCGGATCTCTCCTCACCCGCCCCTGCCAGGTGGAGGGCCGTGACACGGCCTTCGGCAGTGGTCAGCTTGAGGTGGTACCCGCCGGAATGCCGGATCGCGAGCGGGGTCCCATCGCAGGCGTGGTCGAAGTCAATGGTGTCGCCGCTGCGGTTGGTTATTCGCTCCAGCAGGGCGATGCCGTCGGCGGGGGGCCCGAAGCGGCGGGCGATCCCGGTGAGGGAGTCTTCGACACGGTAACCGCCGTTGTCGAGACGGATCAGAGCGTGGCGGGGGCCGGCTTCTGGGAGCACCGGGTGCTGCGTGCCGGTGGGGTGAGCGTAGGCGAGAAGCAGCCCGTCCTCGGTGACGAAGACAATGCCGTCCTCGTCGATTTCGAGGCGCTGATCGATGGTGGAGGCCCAGGTGGGGCCGAACCACCAGCCGGTGCGGTAGGTGGAGGCTGCCCGGCGGGTGAAGGCCAGCGGCAGGCTTGCGGCCAGCGTGACGTCGGTCTCCGGCAGGAACATTGCACCGGTGGCCATGTCGATCGGGTCACTGCCCTTGGAACGCACCACGTTCTTGGCCCGGTTGTAGGCGCCCTTCGCGCCGTCCGCGATTGCACCACGGGCCGATTTGCCCAGGCCGCGCACCGCGAGGCCCATGCCCTTCATGCCGCCCCGGAGTCCCTTGAGGGCGGCCGCCCCGCCTTTGAGGCCCTTGGCGAGTCCGCCGAGGGTGGTCAGCCCCTTCATGCCGGGTATGCAGTCCAGCGCCGCGAACGCCACATCCCAAAGAGATGCCTGGCCCTTCGCATATTTGTTGAGGGTGTCGGCCAGCACCACGAGAGCCGCGATCAGCACGATCGCACCGAGAATCGGCCCTCCGATGATCAGCGCGATGATCCCGACGACCGCCACGACGACCTTGCAGACCGTGACGATGGTGTCCCAGTTGTCGGAGAACCAGTCCCCGACCTCCTCCCACCACTTCCGGTTACGGATCCCCGCGTCCGACGCCTCATCGATCTTGCTCTTGGCCTCCCGGGCAGCCTCCTCGCGCATGGTGCGGGCGTCCTCGGCCATCTTCTTCGCCGCATCCAGCGCGTTCTGCGCGGAGGACACGTCCGACTGGGCCGACGTCTGCGCCGACTTGGCGTGCTGCGCATCCCGGGTGGCCGCCCGGACCTTGGCCTCGTCCGGCTTCTCGGCGCTCTTGCTGCCGGTCGGATCGTCCTGGTACTTGTCCGCTTCCTTGCCGGCCCGCGTCACCCACGAATCAGCCGACGACAGACGGGACTTGGCCGACGACAGGTCCGCCTGCGCCGCACGGCCATCAGCCAACGCCCGGTCGGCCAGGGCCTGCGCACGCTCCAGCTTCGGCCAGTACGCCGCCAGAGCACCGCCCGCCATGTCGTACGACGACTTCAGCTTCCTCAGCTGCTTCGGCACACCCGAAAACTGATCCTGAAACGCCTTCGCCGACTTCCCCGCCCACTGCAGGACCGCTTCCTCGTCCGCCATCCCCTTGATCAGACGCAGCGCATCCCCGACATCATCGGCGAAGTCCTGCAGATTCTTCGACAGTTCGCGCACCCGGTCCGGATCACCCGGAGTGGGATCCCTGTCCAGGTCCAGGACATCCCAGTCCCTCGGCCGATTCCCCGCCACCCCGCAACCCCCGTCACGCCTGCCTCAGTAACTGTCGTACGCATCAGCGAATTTACAGGAGGAGCGGGCGCCTGCCCTAGGTCAATGTGCAGAGGCGTACTACACGAAGTCCGCCCAAGCGGTCGGGGCCAAGGTGAGGCGGCGCCCTCGGTGTGCTTGGAGTCGCGGAGGCGGATCGTTGCGAGGGTGGTGGCCATCTCGACGCACTCACTGCTGTTGCTGCTGCTGTAGCTGCTGTAGCTGTAGCTGTAGCCGCTCTTGAACCAGCGGAGTTCCGGGGCAGTCACAGTTCCTCCAGCACTTGCTCGATGAGGGCACGACGGAGAGGTCCCGGTACCCGGCCACGTAAGCCAGGCGGCGTCCCGCACCTCCACCTGGACCACCCCCACGCGACACCCGCCCCCCGCCGATCGATGGTGGACCCATGGCAGAAGACACCACGGACACCACCACCCTGACCAGCCAGCCCCCTCCCCCCGTACGGGACTGGCCGCCCCGCGAACTGCACGCGACCGACTTCGACCCGGTGCTCGCGGAGCTGATGCGCGAGGGACCGCTGACCCGGATCCGGCTCCCCCACGGGGAGGGCTGGGCATGGCTGGCGACCCGCCACGAGGACGTGAAGGCGATCACGAACGACCCCCGCTTCAGCCGCGCCGAGGTCGTCGACCGCCAAGTCACCCGTATCGCACCGCACTTCAAGCCGAAGCCCGGGTCACTGGCGTTCGCCGACCAGCCCGACCACAACCGGCTGCGCAAGGCGGTGGCGGCCGCGTACACCGTGGGAGCCGTGAAGCGGCTGCGCCCCCGCGCGCAGGAGACGCTCGACGCACTCGTCGAGGCCGTACTCCACGACGGTCCCCCGGCCGACCTCATCGAGCGCGTCCTCGAACCCTTCCCCATCGCGGTCGTCTGCGAGGTCATGGGGGTTCCCGAAGCCGACCGGGAGCAGATCCACGCCTGGACCCGGCAGATCATCTCCACCGCGGGCGGCGCCGAGGCCGCCGAGCGCGCCAAGGACGGGATGTACGGCTATATCGCAGAGGCCATCCGTGAGCGAAGCCGGAGCGAAGGCGAGGACGTACTCTCGCTGCTCGGCGCCGCCGTCGGCCGCGGTGAGATCAGCGAGGCCGAAGCCATCGGCATCGCCGGCCCGCTGCAGATCGGCGGCGAGGCGGTCACCCACAACGTCGGCCAGATGCTCTACCTCATCCTGACCGACCCCGAGCTGCTGGAACGCCTGCGCTGCCGGCCCGAGTCGCGCCCCGCCGCCATCGACGAACTCGTGCGCTTCATCCCACACCGCACCTCGGTCGGCCTGGCCCGTATCGCCCTGGAGGACATCGAGATCCAGGGCGTACGGATCACCGCGGGCGACCCCGTCTACGTCTCCTACCTCGCCGCCAATCGCGACCCGGACGTCTTCCCCGACCCCGACCGCATCGACATCGACCGGGACACCAGCGCGCATCTCGCCTACGGCAACGGCCCGCACTACTGCACCGGCGCCGTCCTCGCCCGCATGCAGACCGACCTCCTGATCAACACCCTCCTCGACCGGCTGCCGGGGCTGCGCCTCGCCGTCCCCGCCGACGAGGTTCCCTGGAGACAGCGCACGATGATCCGCGGACCAGTGGCGCTCCCCGTCAGCTGGTGACCCCCCGGGCACGGCAGAAGGGCCCGTACGACCGAAGTCGTACGGGCCCTTCTCGGAGCTCTTGAAGGAGCTACCAGGCTATCGAGCCAACAAGCAGGACTACTTGTTGATCTTGACGACCTGGCCGGCGCCCACGGTCCGGCCACCCTCACGGATGGCGAACTTCAGGCCCTCTTCCATGGCGACGGGCTGGATGAGCTCAACGGTCATCTCAGTGTTGTCGCCCGGCATGACCATCTCGGTGCCCTCGGGGAGGGTCACGACGCCGGTCACGTCCGTGGTACGGAAGTAGAACTGCGGGCGGTAGTTGTTGAAGAACGGCGTGTGACGGCCGCCCTCGTCCTTGGACAGGATGTACGCCTGCGCCTCGAACGAGGTGTGCGGGGTGACCGAGCCGGGCTTGATGATGACCTGGCCGCGCTCGACGTCCTCGCGCTTGATGCCACGAAGCAGCAGACCGACGTTCTCACCGGCCTGGCCCTCGTCGAGCAGCTTGCGGAACATCTCGATGCCGGTGACCGTGGTGGTGGTCTTCTCGGTCTTGATGCCGACGATGTCGACGGTCTCGTTGACCTTGAGGACACCACGCTCGATACGACCGGTGACGACGGTGCCACGACCGGTGATCGTGAAGACGTCCTCGATCGGCATCAGGAACGGCTTGTCGACGTCACGCTCGGGCTGCGGGATGTTCTCGTCGACGGCCTTCATCAGGTCGAGGACGGTCTGACCCCACTCCGCGTCACCCTCGAGGGCCTTGAGCGCCGAGACCTTGACGACCGGAAGGTCGTCGCCCGGGAACTCGTACTCGGAGAGCAGCTCACGAACCTCGAGCTCGACGAGCTCCAGGATCTCCTCGTCGTCCACCATGTCGGCCTTGTTCAGGGCGACAACGATGTACGGAACGCCGACCTGGCGGGCCAGGAGCACGTGCTCCTTGGTCTGCGGCATCGGGCCGTCGGTGGCCGCGACCACGAGGATGGCGCCGTCCATCTGCGCCGCACCCGTGATCATGTTCTTGATGTAGTCCGCGTGACCGGGGCAGTCGACGTGGGCGTAGTGACGCGTCTCGGTCTGGTACTCGACGTGCGCGATCGAGATCGTGATACCGCGCTGGCGCTCCTCAGGAGCCTTGTCGATCTGGTCGAAGGCCGAGGCCTCGTTCAGGGTCGGGTACGCGTCGTGCAGCACCTTGGTAATGGCGGCCGTGAGGGTCGTCTTACCGTGGTCGATGTGACCGATGGTGCCGATGTTGACGTGCGGCTTAGTCCGCTCGAACTTCGCCTTCGCCACTGGGTCCTCCTGTGGAGTGGTTCTGGTACGCCTTACTCATCGGCGCCAGGTGATCTTTGCTGGGATGCCGCCCGCCGGGGTTCTGTCCCGGGGACGATCGCTCGTCCCTCGGCCGGGTTGGACCCCGGCGGTCGGTGTCAAGCCTAAAGCGTGCAAACGGGGTGTGTTACTCGCCCTTGGCCTTCGCGATGATCTCCTCGGCGACGTTCCGGGGAACCTCGGCGTAGGAGTCGAACTGCATCGAGTAGCTTGCGCGACCCGACGTCTTGCTGCGGAGGTCGCCGACGTAGCCGAACATCTCCGAAAGGGGCACGAGGCCCTTCACGACGCGCGCACCGGCACGCTCCTCCATGGCCTGAATCTGGCCACGGCGGGAGTTGATGTCTCCGATGACCTCACCCATGTAGTCCTCGGGCGTGGTGACCTCGACGGCCATCATCGGCTCAAGGAGCACGGGGGACGCCTTGCGCGCGGCCTCCTTGAAGGCCTGCGATCCGGCGATCTTGAACGCGAGCTCGGAGGAGTCGACCTCGTGGTAGGCACCGTCGAGCAGCGTGATGCGGACACCCGTCATCTCGTACCCGGCGAGGATGCCGAACTGCATGGCCTCCTGCGCACCGGCGTCCACCGACGGGATGTACTCCCGCGGGATACGGCCACCGGTGACCTTGTTCACGAACTCGTACGCCGGGCCGTCGGACTCGGTGATGGGCTCGATCGCGATCTGCACCTTGGCGAACTGACCGGTACCACCGGTCTGCTTCTTGTGGGTGTAGTCCACGCGCTCGACGGCCTTACGGATCGTCTCACGGTAGGCGACCTGCGGCTTACCGACGTTGGCCTCGACCCGGAACTCGCGCTTCATACGGTCGACCAGCACCTCGAGGTGCAGCTCGCCCATACCACCGAGGATGGTCTGGCCCGTCTCCTCGTCCGAGTGGACGTGGAAGGAGGGGTCCTCCTCCGCGAGACGCTGGATGGCGACACCCAGCTTCTCCTGGTCACCCTTGGACTTGGGCTCGATGGCGACCTGGATGACCGGCGCCGGGAAGTCCATGGACTCCAGGATGACCGGCTGCTTGTCGTCGCACAGCGTCTCACCGGTGGTGGTCTGCTTGAGGCCCATGACGGCGACGATGTCGCCGGCGCCCACCGCGTCGATCTCCTCACGCTTGTTCGCGTGCATGCGGTAGATCTTGCCGATGCGCTCCTTCTTGCCCTTGACGGAGTTCAGCACCGCGGTGCCAGTCTCCAGGCGGCCCGAGTAGACCCGGACGAAGGTGAGCTTGCCCAGGTGCGGGTCGCTCATGATCTTGAACGCGAGCGCGGACAGCGGCTCGTCCACGGACGGCTTGCGCTTGACCACCAGCTCCGGGTCCTTCACGTCGTGGCCTTCGATGGCCTCGACGTCAAGCGGAGTCGGGAGGTAGCGCACGACCGCGTCGAGCAGGGGCTGGACGCCCTTGTTCTTGAACGCGGTGCCACAGAACACCGGGGTGACCGTGACGTCCTTGGACTTGCCGGACGCGATGGTGACGCGACGGATCGCGGCGTACAGCTGCTCCTCGGTGGGCTCCTGGCCCTCCAGGAACAGCTCCATGATCTCGTCGTCGTTCTCCGCGACGGCCTCGACGAGCTTGCCGCGGTACTCCTCGGCAGCCTCGGCGTGCGTGGCCGGGATGTCGACGACGTCGTACATCTCGCCCTTGGCCGCCTCGGCGGACCACACGAGCGCCTTCATGCGGACCAGGTCCACAACGCCCTTGAAGTCCATCTCGGCACCGATCGGAAGCTGCATGATCAGCGGCACCGCACCGAGGCGGTCCTTGATCATGTCGACGCAGCGGTGGAACTCCGCGCCGGTCCGGTCGAGCTTGTTGACGAAGCAGATACGCGGCACGCCGTAGCGGTCGGCCTGACGCCACACCGTCTCGGACTGCGGCTCAACGCCGGCGACACCGTCGAACACCGTGACGGCACCGTCGAGGACGCGCAGCGAGCGCTCCACCTCGACCGTGAAGTCGACGTGCCCCGGGGTGTCGATGATGTTGATCGTGTAGTCGTTGTCCTCGAGCGGCCAGTGACAGGTGGTCGCAGCAGAAGTGATCGTGATGCCACGCTCCTGCTCCTGCTCCATCCAGTCCATGGTGGCAGCGCCGTCGTGGACTTCACCGATCTTGTAGCTGACGCCGGTGTAGAAGAGGATCCGCTCAGTGGTGGTCGTCTTGCCCGCGTCGATGTGAGCCATGATCCCGATGTTGCGGACCCTGGCAAGGTCAAGTGAAGTGGTAGCCATAAGGCTTCGGTCTTCTCTCGGTCTCGATGTGGGTAGCGACTACCAGCGGTAGTGCGCGAAGGCCTTGTTGGACTCGGCCATCTTGTGGGTGTCCTCGCGCTTCTTCACAGCGGCACCGAGGCCGTTGGAGGCGTCGAGAAGCTCGTTCAGCAGACGCTCGGTCATGGTCTTCTCGCGACGGGCGCGGGAGTAACCGACGAGCCAGCGCAGCGCGAGCGTGCTGGCGCGACCGGGCTTGACCTCGATCGGGACCTGGTACGTCGCACCGCCGACTCGGCGGGACTTGACCTCGAGGGTCGGCTTGATGTTCTCCAGAGCGCGCTTGAGCGTGATGACCGGGTCGTTGCCGGTCTTCTCGCGCAGGCCCTCCATGGCGCCGTAGACGATGCGCTCGGCGGTGGAGCGCTTGCCGTTCAGCAGCACCTTGTTGATGAGGGAGGTCACCAGAGGGGAACCGTAGACCGGGTCGATGATGACCGGGCGCTTCGGGGCGGGGCCCTTACGAGGCATTTCTACTTCTCCTTCTTGGCGCCGTAGCGGCTGCGGGCCTGCTTGCGGTTCTTGACACCCTGGGTGTCGAGCGAACCGCGGATGATCTTGTAGCGAACACCGGGCAGGTCCTTCACACGGCCGCCGCGCACGAGCACGATCGAGTGCTCCTGCAGGTTGTGTCCCTCACCCGGAATGTAGGCGGTGACCTCGATCCCGCTGGTCAGACGCACACGCGCGACCTTACGCAGGGCCGAGTTCGGCTTCTTCGGGGTGGTCGTGAACACACGCGTGCAGACGCCGCGACGCTGGGGCGAACCCTCGAGTGCGGGCGTCTTGTTCTTCTCGACCTTGTCCTGCCGGCCCTTCCGGACCAGCTGCTGGATCGTAGGCACTACTTCTCCGGTTTCTGTGTGCCGAGTGTGAAGCTAACCTGGAACGTCGCCGACCCACGCGGTCGGGTGTGTCGAAGCCTGCAGACTCTCGCCGCAAGGCGAAAAGGGCGCAGATTCACGGTGGCCGCTTACGACTTCCCCTGCGGTTCGAAGGCACGCAGGGGAGCCAGGGCACACCCCAGGCACAAGGTATGAGCGTACCTACCTCATTCGCTGCGGTCAAAACAAATGCCGAGCGGCCGACGCACCGGGGGTTCCGGACGGGTCGGGACGGGGATGTGCGAGTCTGTCGCGATCTTACGTACAGACAGTTCACAACCACCGGGACTGCGAGTCACGCTCTGGGTCGGTGGCCGGACGGGGGGAAACCGTCATGAGCACGATCTCCGACAACGCGGCGAAGGAGTCCGGCATACCGGACGAGCAGCGAGAGCAGCGAGAGCCACGGGAACGGCGGGACTGGAGGTCCCGAATACCCGGCGGCCACCTGGCCGGCCGTCTCACACTGCCGGCAGGCGTACGGCCGTACGCCGCCCCGTTGGTCCTCTACGGCGTCACCAAGCTCGTAGGACTCGGCGTCTTCGCCTGGCTGCTGGAAAGCGCGGGCGAATATCACAAGAAGAACCCGCGCTTCGGCGGCGGTGCCCACTGGTGGGACGTGCTCGGCAGCTGGGACGGCTGGTGGTACCTCCAGGTCGCGGAGAAGGGGTACGACCCCCGCCCGCTGGAGCGGCTCGACCCGGGCGGCATGTTCACGGTCAAGCAGAACTCGGTCGCCTACTTCCCCCTCTACCCGGCCCTGATCCGGACAGTGTCCGAGATCACCGGCCTCGGCCTGTTCGGGGCCGGCCTGCTGGTCTCGGTGCTGGCGTCCTTCGTCGCCGCGGCCGGCGTCTACGCCGTGATCTCGCTGCTCGCGGGTGCCCGCGCGGGCACGATCGCCGCCGGGCTGTGGGCCGTGGCGCCCGGCGCGGGCACCGAGTGGGCGGTGTACTCGGAGTCCCTGTTCGTGGCGATCGCGGCCTGGTGCTGCTACGCCGTGATGAGACGCCAGTGGGTGGCGGCCGGGCTGCTCGCCTTCGCCGCCGGGCTCAGCAGGCCGACGTCCGCCGCGCTCATCGGCGCCGTGGGACTGGCCGCGCTGGTGACGCTAGCCCGGCGCGAGAGCAGACGAGAGCACGGGGTCGCGGGCCCGCTGTACGCCATGTTCGCCGCGCCACTCGGCCTGCTCACCTACATCACCTGGGTCGGCCTCAGCATGGGCGACCTGACGGCGTACTTCACGCTCCAGAAGGAGGGGTGGGCGCACTACTTCGACTTCGGCCATTACACCCTCGACGTCCTGCGCAACACGGCGGTCGGCAAGCACGACTACATCTTCGCCTTCAGCGTCCCGGACCTGCTCGCCGTACAACTGGTGCTGGCCCTGCCCTTCCTGATCGCCCTGATGCTGCGCAAGCGCCCGCCCCTGGTCCTGGTCGCCTACACGCTGGCCGGCATCGTCTCCGTCCTGGGCACCCAGCAGATGTTCGGCAACACCTCGCGCTACCTCCTCCCCTGTTTCCCCCTCCTCCTCGCCCCGGCAGCCGCGATGAGCCGCCTCAAGCTGCCGACCCTGCTCGTCTTCTTCACGACGGCGGCACTGGCGTCGGGGTGGTACGCGCACTACGTGATCTTCGAGTTGGGGATTCCGTAGCTCAGCGGGGTCACAGCAGGGCCCTGAGCGGCCCTGAAGGGCCCGTACGGGCCCTGGACCCACCGATGACACACGATGACACGCCGAAGGGCGGCCACCCCGTACGAAACGGGGTGGCCGCCCTTCAGCAGACGTACGCCTTACTGGTTGTACGGACCGTAGTCGTAGTCCTCCAGCGGGACGGCCTGGCCGGAGCCGGTGCCGAACGGCGAGTAGTCGATGTCGTCGTAGCCGACGGCCGAGTACATCGCGGCCTTGGCTTCCTCGGTCGGCTCGACCCGGATGTTGCGGTAGCGGGACAGGCCCGTACCGGCCGGGATGAGCTTACCGATGATGACGTTCTCCTTGAGGCCGATCAGGGAGTCGGACTTGGCGTTGATCGCCGCGTCCGTCAGAACCCTGGTCGTCTCCTGGAAGGACGCCGCCGACAGCCACGACTCGGTGGCGAGCGAGGCCTTGGTGATACCCATCAGCTGCGGACGGCCGGAGGCCGGGTGGCCGCCTTCCTGGACCACACGACGGTTCTCGGTCTCGAACTTCGAACGCTCGACCAGCTCGCCGGGCAGCAGCTCCGCGTCGCCCGACTCGATGATCGTCACACGGCGCAGCATCTGCCGGATGATGATCTCGATGTGCTTGTCGTGGATCGACACACCCTGCGAGTTGTAGACCTTCTGGACTTCGCCGACCAGGTGGACCTGGACCGCGCGCTGACCGAGGATCCGCAGCACGTCGTGCGGGTTGGTGGCACCGAAGGTGAGCTTCTGGCCGACCTCGACGTGGTCACCCTCACGCACCATGACCTTGGCACGCTTCGAGATCGGGAACGCCGTCTCGTCGCTGCCGTCGTCCGGGGTGACGACGATCTTCTTGGTCTTCTCGGTCTCCTCGATACGGATGCGGCCGGCCGCCTCCGAGATCGGGGCGACACCCTTGGGCGTACGAGCCTCGAAGAGCTCGACGACACGGGGCAGACCCTGGGTGATGTCGTCACCGGCCACACCACCGGTGTGGAAGGTACGCATCGTCAGCTGCGTGCCGGGCTCACCGATGGACTGGGCGGCGATGATGCCGACCGCCTCACCGATGTCGACCAGCTTGCCGGTGGCCAGCGAACGGCCGTAGCACATGGCGCAGGTGCCGACGGCGGACTCGCAGGTCAGGACCGAGCGGGTCTTGACCTCCTCGATGCCGTGCTTGACGAGCTCGTCGATGAGGACGTCGCCCAGGTCGGTGTTGGCCGGGGCCAGCACCACTCCGTCGACGACGATGTCCTCGGCCAGCGCACGTGCGTACACGCTGGTCTCGACGTTGTCCGCCTTGCGCAGCACGCCGTCCTCGCCGCGCTCCGCGATGTGCAGCTTGAGGCCGCGGTCGGTGCCGCAGTCCTCCTCGCGGATGATGACGTCCTGCGAGACGTCCACCAGACGACGGGTGAGGTAACCCGAGTCGGCGGTACGCAGGGCGGTGTCGGCCAGACCCTTACGAGCACCGTGAGTCGAGATGAAGTACTCGAGCACCGACAGGCCTTCACGGAAGGAGGCCTTGATGGGGCGCGGGATCGTCTCGTTCTTGGCGTTCGACACCAGACCGCGCATACCGGCGATCTGACGCATCTGCATCATGTTTCCTCGGGCACCCGAGTCGACCATCATGAAGATGGGGTTGGTCTTCGGGAAGTTCGCGTTCATCGCCTCGGCAACCTCGTTGGTCGCCTTGGTCCAGATCGCGATGAGCTCCTGCGTGCGCTCGTCCTTGGTGATCAGACCGCGCTCGTACTGCTTCTGGACCTTCTCGTCCAGCGCCTCGTAACCCTTGACGATCTCCTTCTTCGCCTCGGGAACGACGATGTCGGAGATGGCCACGGTGACGCCGGAGCGGGTCGCCCAGTAGAAGCCGGCCGCCTTCAGGTTGTCGAGCGTCGCCGCCACGATGACCTTGGGGTAGCGCTCGGCGAGGTCGTTGACGATCTCGGAGAGCTGCTTCTTGCTGACCGCGTAGTCGACGAACGGGTAGTCCTCGGGCAGCAGCTCGTTGAAGAGCGCGCGGCCCAGGGTCGTACGGAGACGGAAGACGTCCCCCTGCTGCCACTCCGACTCGCCCTCTTCGCGAACCGGCGGCACCCAGCCACGCGGCGGGATGGTGCCCACCGGGAAGCGGATGTCGACGGCCGACTGGAGCGCGAGCTCGCCGGCGTCGAACGCCATGATCGCCTCGGCCGTGGAGCCGAAGGACCGGCCCTCGCCCTTGACGTCACGCAGTTCGCCGTCCGTGGTCAGGAAGAACAGACCGAGGACCATGTCCTGGGTCGGCATCGTGACCGGGCGGCCGTCGGCGGGCTTCAGGATGTTGTTCGAGGACAGCATCAGGATGCGGGCCTCGGCCTGCGCCTCCGCGGAGAGCGGCAGGTGCACGGCCATCTGGTCACCGTCGAAGTCCGCGTTGAACGCGGTGCAGACGAGCGGGTGGATCTGGATGGCCTTGCCCTCGACCAGCTGCGGCTCGAAGGCCTGGATGCCGAGGCGGTGCAGCGTCGGCGCACGGTTCAGCAGAACCGGGTGCTCGGCGATGACCTCTTCCAGGACGTCGTACACGACCGTGCGGCCGCGCTCGACCATGCGCTTGGCGCTCTTGATGTTCTGCGCGTGGTTGAGGTCCACGAGCCGCTTCATCACGAAGGGCTTGAAGAGCTCCAGCGCCATGGCCTTGGGCAGGCCGCACTGGTGCAGCTTCAGCTGCGGACCGACGACGATCACGGAACGCGCGGAGTAGTCCACACGCTTGCCGAGCAGGTTCTGACGGAAACGACCCTGCTTGCCCTTGAGCATGTCGGACAGCGACTTCAGCGGACGGTTACCGGGGCCCGTGACCGGGCGACCACGACGGCCGTTGTCGAAGAGCGCGTCGACGGCCTCCTGAAGCATGCGCTTCTCGTTGTTCACGATGATCTCGGGGGCGCCGAGGTCAAGGAGTCGCTTCAGACGGTTGTTGCGGTTGATCACGCGGCGGTACAGGTCGTTCAGGTCGGAGGTCGCGAAGCGGCCACCGTCCAGCTGCACCATCGGACGCAGGTCCGGCGGGATGACCGGGACGCAGTCGAGGACCATGCCCTTGGGGCTGTTGGAGGTCTGCAGGAAGGCAGACACGACCTTCAGCCGCTTCAGCGCACGGGTCTTCTTCTGGCCCTTGCCGGTACGGATGATCTCGCGAAGCCGCTCGGCCTCTTCGTTCAGGTCGAAGGACTCCAGGCGCTTCTGCAGCGCCGCGGCACCCATCGAGCCGTCGAAGTACGTGCCGAAGCGGTCACGCAGCTCGCGGTAGAGCAGCTCGTCGCCTTCGAGGTCCTGGACCTTGAGGTTCTTGAACCGGGTCCACACCTCGTCGAGACGGTCGATCTCGCGCTGCGCACGGTCACGCAGCTGCTTCATCTCACGCTCGGCACCTTCGCGCACCTTGCGGCGTACGTCGGCCTTGGCGCCCTCGGCCTCAAGCTCGGCCAGGTCGCCCTCGAGCTTCTTGGCACGGGACTCCAGGTCGGCGTCACGACGGTTCTCGACCTGCTGACGCTCGACGGAGACGTGCGCCTCCAGCGAGGGCAGGTCACGCGTACGACGCTCGTCGTCGACGTACGTGATCATGTACGCCGCGAAGTAGATGACCTTCTCCAGGTCCTTCGGAGCGAGGTCGAGCAGGTAGCCAAGACGCGACGGAACGCCCTTGAAGTACCAGATGTGGGTGACGGGCGCGGCCAGTTCGATGTGGCCCATCCGCTCACGGCGCACCTTGGCGCGAGTGACCTCGACGCCGCAGCGCTCACAGATGATGCCCTTGAAGCGGACACGCTTGTACTTGCCGCAGTAGCACTCCCAGTCCCGGGTCGGACCGAAGATCTTCTCGCAGAAGAGTCCGTCCTTTTCGGGCTTGAGCGTGCGGTAGTTGATGGTCTCGGGCTTCTTGACCTCGCCGTGGCTCCACTGACGGATGTCGTCAGCGGTGGCCAGACCGATCCGGAGCTCATCGAAGAAGTTGACGTCGAGCACTATGCGTCAATCCCTCTCAGGGTTGTAAGTCTTAGGGGTCTGATACGGGGGTCCTGGGGCCGGAGACCTGTGAGTACAGGTCTCCGGACTCCCGTCAGACCTCTTCGACGCTGCTCGGCTCGCGCCGGGACAGGTCGATGCCGAGCTCCTCCGCTGCGCGGAAGACGTCCTCGTCGGTGTCGCGCATCTCGATGGACATGCCGTCCGAGGACAGCACCTCCACGTTGAGGCACAGGGACTGCATCTCCTTGATGAGCACCTTGAAGGACTCGGGGATGCCGGGCTCTGGGATGTTCTCGCCCTTGACGATGGCCTCGTAGACCTTCACGCGGCCGGTCACGTCGTCGGACTTGATGGTCAGCAGCTCCTGGAGGGCGTACGCGGCGCCATAAGCCTCAAGCGCCCACACCTCCATCTCACCGAAGCGCTGGCCACCGAACTGGGCCTTACCACCCAGCGGCTGCTGGGTGATCATCGAGTACGGACCGGTCGAGCGGGCGTGCAGCTTGTCGTCGACCAGGTGGTGGAGCTTGAGGATGTACATGTAGCCGACCGAGACCGGCTCCGGGAACGGCTCGCCGGAGCGGCCGTCGAACATCCGCGCCTTGCCGGTCGGGAGCACCATGCGGTCGCCGTCGCGGTTCGGGATGGTGTGCTGGAGCAGGCCGGCGAGCTCGTCCTCACGCGCACCGTCGAAGACGGGGGTGGCGACGTTGGTACCCGGAGCGACCTGGTCGGCGCCGATGGCCTGGAGGCGCTGCGCCCAGTCCTCGCCGAGCCCGGAGACGTCCCAGCCGCGGCTGGCGAGCCAGCCGAGGTGGATCTCCAGGACCTGTCCCGGGTTCATTCGGGACGGGACACCGAGGGGGTTGAGAATGATGTCGACCGGGGTGCCGTCCTCCAGGAACGGCATGTCCTCGATCGGCAGGATCTTCGAGATGACGCCCTTGTTGCCGTGGCGGCCGGCGAGCTTGTCACCGTCCGTGATCTTGCGCTTCTGCGCCACGTAGACCCGAACCAGCTGGTTCACGCCCGGCGGCAGCTCGTCGCCCTCTTCACGGTCGAAGACGCGGACACCGATGACCTTGCCGATCTCACCGTGCGGCACCTTCAGCGAGGTGTCGCGCACCTCGCGCGCCTTCTCACCGAAGATCGCGCGGAGCAGGCGCTCCTCGGGGGTCAGCTCGGTCTCACCCTTGGGCGTGACCTTGCCGACGAGGATGTCACCGGCGACGACCTCGGCACCGATACGGATGATGCCGCGCTCGTCGAGGTCGGCGAGGACCTCCTCGGAGACGTTCGGGATGTCCCGGGTGATCTCCTCGGGGCCGAGCTTGGTGTCACGGGCGTCGACCTCGTGCTCCTCGATGTGGATCGAGGAGAGGACGTCGTCCTGCACGAGGCGCTGCGACAGGATGATCGCGTCCTCGTAGTTGTGACCCTCCCACGGCATGAACGCCACGAGCAGGTTCTTGCCGAGCGCCATCTCGCCGTTCTCGGTCGCCGGACCGTCGGCCAGCACCTGGCTGGCGACGACCCGGTCACCCTCGTCGACGACAACCTTCTGGTTGACGGAGGTGCCCTGGTTCGAGCGGGAGAACTTCGCGAGGCGGTACGTGGTGTACGTACCGTCGTCGTTGGCGGTGGTGATGTAGTCCGCGGAGACCTCCTGGACCACACCGTCCTTCTCCGACTTCAGGACGTCACCGGCGTCGACCGCGCAGCGGTACTCCATGCCGGTGCCGACCAGCGGCGCCTCGGACTTGATGAGCGGCACGGCCTGACGCATCATGTTCGCGCCCATCAGGGCACGGTTGGCGTCGTCGTGCTCGAGGAACGGGATCATGGCGGTCGCGACCGACACCATCTGGCGCGGCGAGACGTCCATGTAGTCGACGTCGTCACCGGGGACGTAGTCGACCTCTCCGCCACGACGGCGGACCAGCACGCGGGACTCCTCGAACCGAAGCTCTTCGGTGAGCGGCGCGTTGGCCTGCGCGATGACGAATCGGTCTTCTTCGTCAGCCGTGAGGTAGTCGACGTCGTCGGTGACGACACCACCGGTGACCTTGCGGTACGGGGTCTCGACGAAACCGAACGCGTTGATCCGGCCGTAGGAGGCGAGCGAGCCGATCAGACCGATGTTCGGGCCTTCGGGGGTCTCGATCGGACACATGCGGCCGTAGTGCGACGGGTGAACGTCACGGACCTCGAAGCCGGCCCGCTCACGGGACAGACCACCGGGGCCCAGCGCGTTCAGACGGCGCTTGTGGGTCAGACCCGACAGCGGGTTGTTCTGGTCCATGAACTGCGACAACTGGCTGGTGCCGAAGAACTCCTTGATGGAGGCGACGACCGGCCGGATGTTGATCAGGGTCTGCGGCGTGATCGCCTCGACGTCCTGAGTCGTCATGCGCTCGCGGACGACGCGCTCCATACGAGCCAGACCCGTGCGGACCTGGTTCTGGATGAGCTCGCCGACGTTGCGCAGACGACGGTTGCCGAAGTGGTCGATGTCGTCGGTCTCGACAACGATCGAGGTGCCGTTGGGGCCGACGGTCTCGGTCTCACCGGCGTGCAGCTTCACCAGGTACTTGATCGTCTCGATGATGTCCTCGACGGTCAGGATCCCGGCGTCCAGCGGGGCTTCGCCGCCCAGCTTCTTGTTGACCTTGTAACGGCCGACGTTGGCCAGGTCGTAGCGCTTGGGGTTGAAGTAGAGGTTCTCGAGCAGCGTCTGCGCGGCCTCACGGGTCGGCGGCTCGCCCGGACGCAGCTTGCGGTAGATGTCGAGCAGCGCGTCGTCCTGGCCCTGGGTGTGGTCCTTCTCCAGGGTGGCGCGCATGGACTCGTACTCGCCGAACTCCTCCAGGATCTGCTCGGTCGTCCAACCGAGAGCCTTCAGGAGAACGGTGACGGACTGCTTGCGCTTGCGGTCGATACGGACACCGACCATGTCGCGCTTGTCGATCTCCATCTCCAGCCAGGCACCCCGGGAGGGGATGACCTTGACCGAGAAGATGTCCTTGTCGGACGTCTTGTCGATGGAGGAGTCGAAGTAGACACCCGGCGAACGGACCAGCTGCGTCACGACGACACGCTCGGTGCCGTTGATGACGAAGGTGCCCTTGTTGGTCATGAGCGGGAAGTCGCCCATGAAGACCGTCTGGGACTTGATCTCGCCGGTCTCGTTGTTGGTGAACTCGGCGGTGACGAAGAGCGGCGCGGAGTACGTGAAGTCACGGTCCTTGCACTCGTCGATCGAGTTCTTGGGAGGCTCGAAGCGGTGGTCGCGGAACGTCAGGGACATCGACCCTGAGAAGTCCTCGATCGGAGAGATCTCCTCGAAGATCTCCTCCAGACCGGACTTGGTGGGGACGTCCTGTCCACTTTCCAGAGCCGCCTCGACACGAGCCTTCCACGAGGCGTTGCCGAGCAGCCAGTCGAAGCTTTCGGTCTGCAGCGCAAGAAGGTTCGGAACCTCGAGGGGCTCCTTGATCTTTGCAAAGGAAATGCGCAGCGGGGCGGTGCTGGCGCCGTTGTTCGTATTCGCGGTCGAGGCAGTGCGCGAGGCGGCCAAGAGGGGGTCCTTCCGAGGGCTCGGACTCACTACGCGCGTACCGGTCCCATGTCGGACACAGAGATCGGGCATTCTCGACTCGGCCGAAAAAGGCCAGGTCGGAGACGGTCCAATCGTCAGTGTTCGTACACGAGTATGCCCCTGGTGACGGGCAGGAGGCAGCTAACAGGCAGCGCAAAGGGTCAGTGTAGCCACTAGGCCCACTGATGTCCAGTGCGGGTTTTTGAAGACCCTCGTTGTTCTCAACCCCTGCTGCAAGCCACGCCCTCGATGCACATCGATACTGCCCTCTTCGCCGCCGATCCATGCCTCGGATCCGGATCGTTGTGACGACGCGTCCTGAGAATTGCGCGCTGCGTGCGGTTCGTCAAGGCCCCCCATGCCCAAACCGAGTGCAGCGATTGTCACGCACAGCCTGTCTTGCAGCCCGTCACCGGTGCGGTTGGAGGCACAACGAAGATCACCTTACTCGTCGCGACCACCAGCGCAAGGCAGCCGCTTGCGGACCCCCAGGAACGCGGAAGAGCGACCACCCAGTTGGGTGATCGCTCTTCGGTGCGTCAGCGTTACAGCGCTGTGCGAGCCGCCGTGTCAGCGCGCGAGAGAGCCCTTGCGGACCCCCGTGGGGTCACTTGACCTCGACGGAGGCGCCGGCGCCCTTGAGGGACTCGGCAGCCTTCTCGGCGGCCTCCTTGGCGACCTTCTCGAGGACCGGCTTCGGAGCGCCGTCGACGAGGTCCTTGGCCTCCTTCAGACCCAGCGAGGTGAGCTCACGCACGACCTTGATGACCTGGATCTTCTTCTCGCCGGCACCCGTGAGGATGACGTCGAACTCGTCCTGCTCCTCAGGGGCCTCGGCAACGGCGCCCGGGCCGGCGGGGCCGGCAACGGCGACCGCGGCGGCGGCGGTGACGTCGAACTTCTCCTCGAAGGCCTTCACGAACTCGGCGAGCTCGATGAGGGTGAGGTTCTCGAACTGCGCGAGCAGCTCTTCCTGGGACAGCTTCGCCATGATGGCGTCCTTCCACTAATTCGGCAGGTGCCGGTATGTACTGGTGAGGCGGGCGTACGTTCGGCCCGCTGCGACCGTCGCCTCAGACGGCGGTCAATGCGCGAGCCGAATTACTCGGCACCGCCCTGCTCGGCCAGCTTGACGCGAAGCGCTTCCGCAGTGCGGACGAACTTCGACGGCAGCGCCTGGAAGAGCGAGGCAGCCTGAGACTGCTTGCCCTTCATGGCACCGGCCAGCTTGGCGAGCAGAACCTCGCGGGACTCGAGGTCCGCAAGCTTCTTGATCTCGTCGGCGGACAGCGCCTTGCCGTCAAGGACGCCGCCCTTGATGACGAGGTTGGGGTTGTCCTTGGCGAAGTCACGAAGACCCTTCGCCGACGTCACCGGGTCACCGGTGATGAAGGCGACCGCCGTCGGACCGTTGAACAGGTCGTCGAGCGTGGAGATCCCGGCCTCGTTGGCCGCGATCTTGGTCAGCGTGTTCTTCACCACGGCGTACTGGGCGTCTTCACCGAGCGAACGGCGCAGCGTCTTGAGCTGCGCCACGGTGAGACCCCGGTACTCGGTCAGCACGGCGGCATTCGAGCTACGGAACTGGTCCGCGAGCTCGGCTACCGCGGCAGCCTTGTCGGGCCTTGCCATAAGCGTGGCCTCCTTCCGGGTGATGAGGACCGCTCAGAAGGGGCTGAGGAAAACGAAACGCCCCGGCGCAGGCGCACGGGGCGTAGCTCGACCAGAATTCCTTGGGAGAATTTCAGGAGCATGTCCACAGTCACCTACGCGGGTCGTCCGCAGTTTCAGCGGATCCTTCGGTCACCTTGTCCTCTTGCGAGCACAAGACAACGACCAGCGGTCTTTGGCTTCCTCGGAAGAGTACGTGAACGGTCGCGCGTCAGGCAAATCCGCCTGTAAGCAGTCCTCGACGGCTCAATCCGGCGCGCTCAGGGGGTGGCGCCCCGCGAAGCTCACTGCGTTGCGCCCTGCGACTTCATCAGCTCCTTGAAGTCGGCGGTGTCGCTCGCCGGGGGCTCCTGGGCGGAGACCTGCACGCCGTAGTCGCTGTAGTACGCCGTCGCGGACATCGAGCCGGTCGTCAGCTCGCCCTTCTCGGCCTTCTTGACCAGCAGGTCGTCCCCGTTGATCCAGACGTCGACCGTCTCCGTGGTGACGCCGGCCTGTTCGAGCTGCTCCTTGAGGGCATCGGCGCCCTTGAGATCCGCCACGTTCACCGTGCCCGAGTAGTGCGTGGTCCGCTCGCCCCGCACCTCCTCCTCGCCGACCTTGTGCAGGTCCTCGGAGACGAGCAGGAGCTTGACCGGCGGGAGCGGGGCGGTGTTCGCGAGTTGCTCCTTCAGATACGTCCCCGAGCCTCCCGGGAGGCTTTCCAGGTCGTCGTAGGCGTACTTGATCCAGTGCTTGCCGTGCATCTGGGCCGCGAACTCGTCGCCGACCTTCGCGTAGTAGGCGTCGGGCAGCAGACGGGCCTCCATGGACGCACTGCCCAGTTTCCGCATGGTGTCGGCCAGTTGACCGCCCGTGTAGGTGAGCCGGAGCGTGCCGGTCGAGGCGCCGGCCCAGCCGAGGGCACCGTCCGTCTCCATGGAGAGCATGTCGCCCATGACCGTCGTGGAGGTGATCCTGGCGGAACCCGCCTTGCCGGTGGCCTTCTCGGCGGCCCGCAGCGCGGCCAGTGAACCGGCGTCGGCCCGCTCACTCCCCGCGGGGCTGTCCTCGGCGTGGCTGTCCGAGTCCCCCCAGAAGCCGCACGCGGCCACCGTGGTCAGCGCGGCCATCAGCGCGATCGGGAGTATCCCTCGCCCCACCGTTCTGTGCATCGTCCGTGCCCCCTTGTGCGCCCCGTGAGGTCCACGCTAACTCCGGTGCCCGACACCGGAGGCCGCATCCTCGTGAAACGGCAACGGGCCCCGCACCTCGAAAGGTTGCGGGGCCCGTGTCAGATACGCGTACGCGACGCGGTCACCGGGGTGAGCGGGAGGCTCAGACGGCGGCCGGGTCCTCCTCGACGAGGAGGTTGCGGGTGCGGTTCGGGTCGAGCGGAATGCCGGGGCCGATCGTGGTGCTGATCGCGGCCTTCTTGATGTAGCGACCCTTGGCGGCCGACGGCTTCAGACGAAGGATCTCGTCCAGCGCGGCGCCGTAGTTCTCCACCAGCTTGGTCTCGTCGAACGAGGTCTTGCCGATGATGAAGTGCAGGTTCGAGTGCTTGTCGACACGGAACTCGATCTTGCCGCCCTTGATCTCGGTCACGGCCTTGGCCACGTCCGGGGTCACGGTGCCGGTCTTCGGGTTCGGCATCAGACCACGCGGGCCGAGGACTCGGCCGAGGCGGCCGACCTTGCCCATGAGGTCCGGGGTGGCGACGACGGCGTCGAAGTCCAGACGGCCCTTCGACACCTCGTCGATGAGCTCGTCGGAGCCGACGATGTCGGCGCCCGCGGCGAGTGCGGCCTCGGCACGGTCACCGGTCGCGAAGACCAGGACCCGGGCGGTCTTACCGGTGCCGTGCGGGAGGTTCACGGTGCCACGGACCATCTGGTCGGCCTTGCGCGGGTCGACACCCAGACGGAAGGCGATCTCGACGGTGCCGTCGAACTTCGAGGTGGAGGTCTCCTTGGCGAGACGGACGGCCTCGAGCGGGGCGTAGAGCTTCTCCCGGTCGACCTTGGCGTCCGCAGCGCGGAGAGACTTGCTGCGCTTGCTCACTGCTTCTCCTGATGTGTTCTGAGGAGTCGTGGTGCGGACCGAGCAGGCCCTGCCACGGGGTGTCCTACGAGATTGGGGTTCAGCCCTCGACCGTGATGCCCATGGAACGGGCGGTGCCGGCGATGATCTTCGACGCGGCGTCCAGGTCGTTGGCGTTCAGGTCGGGGAGCTTGGTCGTGGCGATCTCACGGACCTGCGCCTGGGTGATCTTGGCGACCTTGGTCTTGTGCGGCTCGCCGGAGCCCTTCTCGACGCCCGCGGCCTTGAGGATCATCTTGGCGGCCGGCGGAGTCTTGGTGATGAAGGTGAAGGAGCGGTCTTCGTAGACCGTGATCTCCACCGGGATCACCCAGCCACGCTGCGACTCGGTCGCGGCGTTGTAGGCCTTGCAGAACTCCATGATGTTGACGCCGTGCTGACCCAGCGCGGGGCCGACCGGCGGAGCCGGGTTGGCAGCGCCGGCCTGGATCTGGAGCTTGATAAGCCCCGTGACCTTCTTCTTCTTGGGAGGCATTCCGGGTCCTCTTTCGTTTTCGCCTACCTACGTCCGAGACACGCCCGGACGACTGCCTTCAACCGAACCACTGAATCCGACCCGGATGGAGGCATACCGCACAACGATAACGGGTATCCATGCGCGGCCAAAAACCGAGAGGTCAGACGGCTGCGAGAGCCGCCTGACCTGTTCGGAAGACGTACGTCCAGAAGCTGCTAGTTCTTCTGGATCTGGTCGAAGGAGAGCTCGACCGGGGTCTCGCGGCCGAAGATCTCGACGAGGCCCTTGACCTTCTTCGAGTCGGCGTTGATCTCGTTGATGGTCGCCTGGAGCGTGGCGAACGGACCGTCGGTGACGGTGACCGAGTCGCCGACCTCGAAGTCCAGCACCTGGACCTCGAGCTTGCGGGCCGGAGCGGGCCTGCCCTCGGCCTCGGCGGCCTCACGAGCGGCCTTCTCCTCGGCCTCGGGAGCGAGCATCTTGACGATCTCGTCCAGGGTCAGCGGGTACGGGTCGTAGGCGTTGCCCACGAAGCCGGTGACGCCGGGGGTGTTGCGGACCACGCCCCAGGACTCGTTCGTCAGGTCCATGCGCACCAGCACATATCCGGGCAGCTTGTTCTGCCGGACGGTCTTGCGCTCGCCGTTCTTGATCTGCGCGACCTCTTCCTGCGGCACCTCGGCCTGGAAGATGAAGTCCTCGACGTTCAGCGAGACGGCACGCTGTTCGAGGTTGGTCTTCACGCGGTTCTCGTAACCGGCGTACGTGTGGATGACGTACCACTCGCCGGGGAGTGCGCGGAGTTCGTCACGCAGGGCGGCGACGGGATCGACGGGCTCGGGCTCGGCCTCTTCTTCGGCCTCGGCCTCGGCTTCGTCGTCCTCGGCGGCGCGGGCCTCGTCCGAAACGTCTTCGTCCTCGACGGACTCGACGTCACCACCGGACTCGACGTCTCCGCCCGACTCGATGTCACCACCGGACTCGTCCTCGACGTGCAGGGCCGCCTCTTCGGCGGGCTCACCCGCGGCGGCGTCGGCAGCCTCGACCTCGTCAGAGTTCTCGGTGTCCGCGGTGTCCGCGCCCTCCACGATGTCGAGCTCGTCCTCAGCGGACTCGACCGACTCGATGGCGTCGTTCAGGTTCGGGTCAGACACGGTGGCTGCTTCTTCCTGGATACATGGGGGTGGAACACACGAAAGGGGCGCCGGTGACGGCGCCCTTCGCGTTTGGCTCAGCCAAATACGTATTTGGCGGCGTGGTCGAGTCCATAGTCAATCACGGTCACCAGGGCGATCATGATGACGACGAAGACAATGACCACTGTGGTGTACGTCGTCAGCTGATTGCGCGTAGGCCAGACGACCTTGCGCAGCTCCGCGACGATCTGGCGGTAGAAGGTGGCCAGGCGCCGCAGAGGGCCCTTCTTGCCACGCTTGCCGCCCTTGCGAGTCTTCTTATCGGACTCCGGTGCCTCGGCATCAGGCATGTCGATGGAGCCCACGGCGTCCGTCACTCGTCCTCACCTGATTCCGGGTCGTGGCTGCGCCGTGCCCGGCCAGGCCGCACGGCGGTGCTTAGCAGTACGTATTGCGCACACATCCTGGCGAACGGATTGTGTAGCAGGGCCGGAGGGACTTGAACCCCCAACCGCTGGTTTTGGAGACCAGTGCTCTACCAATTGAGCTACGACCCTTTGATTTCCCCAACGTACCGCATCCGCCCGAGTGCTCGGTGTGCACCGGGTGAGTGCGGCCGGTGAAGGCCAACGAGGAGAGAGTGTACGTGCTCCGGGGCCGGTCGTCGAACAGAAAGCGTCCGTAAGGACTTTGATCGCGGAAGATCGTCCAGCCCACCGCCTCGATCCGGACGGATGTCCAGTCGTTGTTCAGTCTGTGAAACCCGCGTGCCGGGGAGGTTTCCGGTCTGAAACGATGGGGCCATGAGCGCTGCAATCCCTCCCACCGAGCGCCGGGTCTCCGCCCGCGTCGGCGCGATCTCCGAGTCCGCCACCCTCGCCGTGGACGCCAAGGCCAAGGCCCTCAAGGCCGCGGGGCGGCCGGTGATCGGCTTCGGCGCCGGTGAACCGGACTTCCCGACCCCGGACTACATCGTCCAGGCCGCCATCGAGGCCTGCTCGAACCCGAAGTACCACCGCTACACGCCGGCCGGCGGCCTGCCCGAGCTGAAGGCCGCGATCGCCGCGAAGACGCTGCGCGACTCCGGCTACGAGGTGGAGGCCGCCCAGGTCCTGGTCACCAACGGCGGCAAGCAGGCCATCTACGAAGCCTTCGCCGCGATCCTCGACCCGGGCGACGAGGTCATCGTCCCGGCGCCCTACTGGACGACGTACCCCGAGTCGATCCGTCTCGCCGGCGGTGTCCCGGTCGACGTCGTGGCCGACGAGACCACCGGCTACCGCGTCACGGTGGAGCAGCTGGAGGCCGCCCGCACCGAGAACACCAAGGTGCTGCTCTTCGTCTCCCCGTCCAACCCGACGGGTGCGGTCTACTCCCGCGAGCAGATCGAGGAGATCGGCCACTGGGCCGCGGAGAAGGGCCTGTGGGTCCTGACCGACGAGATCTACGAGCACCTGGTCTACGGCGAGGCAGAGTTCCACTCCCTGCCGGTGGTGGTGCCCGAGCTGCGCGACAAGTGCATCATCGTGAACGGCGTCGCCAAGACGTACGCCATGACCGGCTGGCGTGTGGGCTGGGTCGTCGGCCCCAAGGACGTCATCAAGGCCGCGACCAACCTCCAGTCGCACGCCACCTCGAACGTCTCGAACGTGGCCCAGGTCGCCGCGCTCGCCGCCGTCTCCGGCGACCTGAAGGCCGTCGAGAAGATGCGCGAGGCCTTCGACCGCCGCCGCAAGACCATGGTGCGCATGCTGAACGAGATCGACGGCGTGCTCTGCCCCGAACCGGAGGGCGCCTTCTACGCGTACCCCTCGGTGAAGGCCCTGCTCGGCAAGGAGATCCGCGGCAAGCGCCCCCAGGACACGGTCGAGCTGGCCGCGCTCATCCTGGAGGAGGCGGAGGTCGCGGTGGTCCCGGGTGAGGCCTTCGGCACTCCGGGATATCTGCGTCTGTCGTACGCACTGGGTGACGAGGACCTCGTCGAGGGCGTCTCGCGCCTCCAGAAGCTGCTGTCCGAGGCCACGGACTGACGTTTTTCGCGCTCCACGCGTGCGGGGCACCCACTTTTCGAAGTGGGTGCCCCGTTTTCTTCGTTAGGGATTCTGTTCGGACAAGCCCACGATCAGGGAAAGCGCTACCGGCACGTCATCCGCGTACGGCAAGATCCGGGGATGGAGCGCGTACGTGATGTAAGTGAACTGCCTAAGGCCCATCTGCACCTGCACTTCACCGGGTCGATGCGGTCCACGACTCTGCTGGAGCTGGCCGACAAGTACGGCGTACGGTTGCCCGACGCTCTGACCAGCGGGGAGCCGCCGAAGCTGCGGGCGACGGACGAGCGCGGCTGGTTCCGGTTCCAGCGACTGTACGACGCGGCGCGGTCCTGCCTCAGAGAGCCCGAGGACATCCAGCGGCTGGTGCGCGAGGCCGCCGAGGAGGACGTGAAGGACGGCTCCGGGTGGCTGGAGATCCAGGTCGACCCGACGTCGTACGCCCCCCGCCTGGGCGGTCTGATCCCGGCCCTCGAGGTCATCCTGGACGCGGTGGACTCGGCCGCGCGGGAGACCGGGCTCGGGATGCGGGTCCTGGTGGCCGCGAACCGTATGAAGCACCCGCTGGACGCCCGCACGCTGGCTCGCCTGGCCGTGCGGTACGCGGACCGCGGCATCGTCGGTTTCGGGCTCTCCAACGACGAACGGCGGGGCATGGCGCGGGACTTCGACCGGGCCTTCGAGATCGCGCGGGAGGGCGGTCTGCTGGCCGCGCCGCACGGCGGCGAGCTGACGGGGCCGGCTTCGGTCCGGGACTGCCTGGACGACCTGCACGCCTCCCGGATCGGTCACGGGGTGCGCGCCGCTGAGGACCCACGGCTGATGAAACGTCTCGCGGACCGCCAGGTGACCTGCGAGGTCTGCCCGGCCTCGAACGTCGCCCTGGGCGTCTACGAAAAGCCGGAGGACGTCCCCCTGCGCACCCTCTTCGAAGCCGGCGTCCCCCTGGCCCTGGGCGCCGATGACCCGCTGCTCTTCGGGTCGCGGCTGGCCGCCCAGTACGAGATCGCCCGCCGGTATCACGACTTCACGGACCCCGAACTGGCCGAACTGGCCCGCCAGTCGATCCGCGCCTCGGCCGCCCCTGAGGACGTACGGGAAAAGCTGCTCGCCGGTGTCGACGAGTGGCTCGCCGGCCCGGTCTCCTGACCTACTAGATGTCCACTCCGACCGTCACCGGCTCGTTGACCAGGGTGATTCCGAAGGTGTCATGTACGCCGGCGACGACCTCGCGGGCGAGGGCGAGGAGGTCTTCGGTGGTGGCCTCGCCGCGGTTGGTGAGGGCCAGGGTGTGCTTGGTGGAGATGCAGGCGGGGCCGTTGCCGTAGCCCTTGGTGAAGCCCGACTTGTCGATGAGCCAGGCCGCGGAGGTCTTGGTGTGCCCGTCGCCCGCAGGGTAGGCGGGTGGTGCGGCCTCGGCGCCGAGTCGCGCCTGCACGCGTGCGTGGAAGGCGGCGAACTCCGCGTCCGTGAGGATCGGGTTGGTGAAGAACGACCCCGCCGACCAGGTGTCGTGGTCCTCGGGGTCGAGCACCATGCCCTTGCCTGAGCGCAGCTTCAGGACGGTCTCCCGGGCCTTTTCCAGCGGTACGCGGTCGCCGGGTTCGACGCCCAGCGCGCGGGCCGTCTCGGCGTACCGGACGGGCGCGCTGAGGCCTTCCGCGTCCTCCAGCTCGAAGCGGACGCGGAGCACCACATGGCGCTCGGGGTCGGACTTGAAGCGGCTGTGGCGGTACGAGAAGGCGCACTCGGCGTTCGTCAGCGTGACCGTCTCGCGCGTCTTCCTGTCGTACGCGATCACTTCGGTGATGGTCGACGACACTTCCTGGCCGTACGCGCCCACGTTCTGGATCGGTGTCGCACCCGCGGAGCCGGGGATGCCCGCGAGGCATTCGACGCCGGCGAGGCCGGCCTCGACGGTGCGGGCGACCGCGTCGGTCCACACCTCGCCCGCGGCGAGCTCCAGCCGCCCGCCGTCGAGTTCGAAGCCGCTCGTCGCGATCCGCAGGGCGGTCCCGGCGAATCCCTTGTCGCCGATGACCAGGTTGGATCCGCCGCCGATCACCAGCAAGGGCGTTCCGGCGTCGTCGGCCTCGCGAACGGCGGCGATCACCTCGGCGTCGGTCGTGGCGGTGATCAGCCGGGTCGCCGGACCCCCGAGCCTGAAGGTGGTCAGCGGGGCGAGCGGGGCGTCATGGAGTACCTGCACGGGCTCAAGACTACGAGAAGGAGCGGTGACACCTGGCCAGCCGTACATCGGGAAGGGGCAGCCGCACGTAAGGGGCGCCCGCCACTGCCGACGCCCCTTACCCAAGTCGCCTACGCCGGCCTCAGGACAGCCGTACGACCGCCCGTGACATGCCCAGCACCTTCTGGCCGGCGCTGGTCGCGACGAGGTCGACGCGGACGGTGTTGTCGTCGAGCTTGGCGCCGATCTTGGCGCTGACCTCGACGGTCGCGCCCTTGTCGTCGTTCGGGACGACGACCGGCTTGGTGAAGCGGACGCCGTACTCGACGACCGCGCCCGGGTCGCCGGCCCAGTCGGTGACGACGCGGATCGCCTCGGCCATGGTGAACATGCCGTGCGCGATGACGTCGGGAAGCCCGACCTCGACCGCGAACTTCTCGTTCCAGTGGATCGGGTTGAAGTCCCCGGAGGCGCCCGCGTAGCGCACGAGCGTGGCCCGGGTCACGGGGAAGGACCGGGCCGGCAACTCGGTGCCGACCTCGACGTCCTCATACGCGATCTTCGCCGTCATGATCAGCCCTCCGCCCGCGCCACGAGCTTGGTGATCGCGGTCACCACGTGCTCGCCCGCCTCGTCGTGGACCTCACCGCGGATGTCCAGGATGTCGTTGCCCGCCATGGACTTGATCGCCTCGATGGTCGAGGTGACCGTGAGCCGGTCACCCGCACGCACCGGGCGGCTGTAGGCGAACTTCTGGTCGCCGTGCACGACGCGGCTGTAGTCGAGCCCCAGTTGGGGGTCCTCGATGACCTGCCCCGCGGCCTTGAAGCTGATCGCGAAGACGAAGGTCGGCGGGGCGATCACGTCCGGGTATCCGAGCGCCTTGGCGGCCTCCGGGTCCGTATAGGCCGGGTTGGTGTCCCCCACGGCCTCCGCGAACTCGCGGATCTTCTCCCGTCCGACCTCGTAGGGATCGGTGGGCGGATAAGACCGCCCGACGAAGGACTGGTCGAGCGCCATGGGCTCGGCACCTCCTGGCTTTCAGCCGGTGAAACGAAACGAACGCTGTGCGACGAACGCTGTGCGACGAACGACGAACGCTGGTGCGGCGAACACCGCGTAACGACGCGAGGCCGCCCCCCGCGAAGGGGACGGCCTCGTGTACGAGCCTGAAACTTATCGCGTTTCGCGGTGCGCGGTGTGCGCGTTGCAACGCGGGCAGTGCTTCTTCATCTCCAGTCGGTCCGGGTCGTTGCGCCGGTTCTTCTTGGTGATGTAGTTCCGCTCCTTGCACTCCACGCAGGCCAGCGTGATCTTCGGGCGGACGTCGGTGGCAGCCACAGGAGTGCTCCTTGACGAAACAGATAGGACGATTAACGCATAGAAGAGTAGCCGATCGAAGGACCGACCCCACAATCGGCTACTGTCAGTAGCGGTGACCGGACTTGAACCGGTGACACAGCGATTATGAGCCGCTTGCTCTACCGACTGAGCTACACCGCTGAGATGCGATCGGTTCCCGCCTTGCGACAGGAACCTCCCACACCAGAGCCCCAATACGGAATCGAACCGTAGACCTTCTCCTTACCATGGAGACGCTCTACCGACTGAGCTATTGGGGCGAGCGATGAAGACATTACACGGTCGGCCGCCGATCGCCCAAATCCGTTTCGCGGCAACCGCCCCGGCCTGTTCCTCGCTGGTCCGCAGGCGTCCCCGCGGGCCTCTGACGCACCAGAAAACCACAGAGGAACCACAGCGGTGATCCTCACCGTCAGGCCTGCTGATCGGCATCGGCACACCAGTTGATCCTCATCGCCATGCCTGTTCGTCCGGCCAGTCGATCTTTACGGCCCGTCGGCCTGCACCCTCGGCCTTCTCTCCCTGACGGACCACACCAATACGACTATTTCGCTCCTCCCCGATGCGGGCGGGTCGCCACCCTAGGCTCGGCTCACGCTGTGTGATCTTGCGTCTCACTCTCCGCAGTTATCCATTCCGCAGCCGCCCCCGAGCCCCAGGAGCGCGATGCCCGACAGTCCGATGTCCGACAGTCAGCCGCAGCCGCCCCACCCCTCGTCCTCGGCGTCAGGAGCTACACCTGCCGACACGGCTGCCCTCCTGCTGTGCGGGGCACGGCTCACCGACGGCCGGACCGTGGACGTACGGCTGGGCGGCGGGCGCATCGAGGCGGTCGGTACCGCCGGGAGCCTCAGCGCGCACACCGCACGCGTGGACCTGAGCGGCTACCTCCTGCTCCCGGCCCCGGCCGAGCCGCACGCCCACGGCGACACGGCTCTGACCGCCGAAGGCGACGGCCCCGCCTCTTACGACGCGGAGGAGGTCCAGCGCCGTGCCACCGAGGCCGCGTTGCTGCAACTCGGGCACGGGGCCACGGCACTGCGCTCACACGTGCATGTCGGCGACGTACAGGGGCTCGACGCGCTGGCCGCGGTGCTCCAGGCGCGGCGGTCGCTGCGCGGACTCACCGAGCTGACCGCGGTGGCGATGCCTCGGCTGCTGACCGGGATCGCCGGGGCGGACGGGCTCGCGATGCTGCGGGACGCGGTGAAAATGGGCGCCTCCGTGGTCGGCGGATGCCCGGACGCCGACCCCGATCCGACGGGGTACGTCGAGGCTGTCCTGGAGCTCGCCTCCGAGCACGGCTGCCCGGTAGACCTGCACACGGACGCCGACGACCCCGCCCGGCTCGGACGGCTCGCGGCGATGGCGGGCGGCCTGCGCCCCGGAGTGACACTCGGTCCATGCGGCGGACTCGGCCGGCTGCCCGCCGAGGTCGCCTCCCGCGCCGCCGAGCAACTCGCCGCTGCGGGAGTGACCGTCGTGTGTCTGCCGCAGGGCGGCTGCGGGCCCGTGGACCGCCGCATGGCCGCTCCCGTAAGGCTGTTGCGTGCGGCCGGAGTCCGGGTCGCCGCGGGCAGCGGCGCCCTGCGCGACGTGGCCAATCCGGTGGGACGCGGCGACCCGCTGGAGGCCGCCTATCTGCTGGCCTCGCGAGAGGGGCTGCGGCCCGAGGACGCGTACGACGCCGTGAGTTCCGTCGCCAGGACCGTCCTCGGGCTACCCGAAGTACGCGTGGAGGCGGGATTTCCCGCCGAGTTGCTCGCCGTACGCGGGGACCGGCTCGCGGGTGCGCTGTCGCTGGCGTACAGCCGGATCGTGGTGCACCGGGGGCGCGTGGTGGCGCGGACCAGCGCGGTGCGGGAGTACTGCAACTCGGCGGCGGGATTGGACCTGCCGCGGCAGGGGCGGGGGGAGCCGTCTTGACGGAGGCCGGGTGAGGGGAGGGGTGGGAGGGCTACCCGCGCGCGCCCGCCCACTCGCCCGTCGGTGCAACCGGTGTTCAGAACTCGCCGCCGCCCAACAGACCACCGACGGCGAGCGGGCTGCCGCCAGGCACCATGTCCCCGGGGATCTCAGTGGCCCCCGCCGGCGCGCTGACGTCGCCCGCCTCGGTGAACTTCATGACCAGCGGGAGCTTGGTGCCCTTCGGGGCGTCAGCGAGGGCGGCTAGGTCGACCTCGACCTGGGTCAGGTCGCCATTTTTCAGCGTGAGGTCGACCGCGACCTTCTTGTTCGGGGCGTCCTTCAGGTCCTTGGCGGTGGGGAGTTCGGCGCCCGGCGGAAGCTCGCCCTCCAACGGCCCGAGCTTGTCGACGATTCCGGTGATCAGGTCACGGAAGTTGGCCTTGGCGCTGATGTGTTCGGTGCCGTCGCCGCCGTCCTTCGCGCTGAGGGTGACCTCGCGCGCGAAGACACCGCGTACGGCATCGATGATCTTCTGCTGGGTCTTGGCATCGATCCCGGCGGTCTCGTCGACGCCACCCGAGGACGACTCGGACCTCTGGGCCTCCCCCAGGGCACTGGTGTCCATCTTGACCCACTCGCCCTCAAGTACCTTCCTGAACTCCTTCTCGCTCTCGGGGAGTTGCTCGGCCGTAGGCATGGGCATACCCATGGCCTCGCCGAGCGCCTTCATGTCGGCGCGGTAGTACGTGAAGTCGCCGACGACCCGGTACTCGGCCAGGACGCCTTCGGAGCCCTCGATCCTGACGCTCGTACCGACGAGATCCTTCTCACCCGAATCCGCCAACGGCTTCCTGGACTTGACGGAAACCTCGACCCGCAGCCCCGCCAGCAACTTCGCGAACTCCGGCGGCAACTCCTCCTCGGAACCGGCCCCGCCCGCCAGCGCCGTGAGCGCGTCGGAACCGGCGGCCAGATCCAACTCGAAGGCCAGCGACTTCTGTTCGCCGAGCCGGTCAACGGCCTGGTCCACCTTCTGGCCTGCGGTGAGATTCTGAACCGTGCCACAGGCGGCTGCCGTGGCGAGCAGAACGGCGGCGCTGCCGGCCGCGATGACGGTCTTGCCCACGACGGTCTTGCGTACGGCGGACTTGCGTATGGCGGTCATGACGTTCCCCTTACGACGCAGCGCGACTGGCACGACGTCCCCCTTGTTCACAGTGATCACCCATGTGACCCACGAGTCGTCCACAGGGTTGTGCGGCGAACGCGTCCATCCGGGCGTACGGTCGGAAACATGCGCATTGTTATCGCTGGAGGTCATGGTCAGATCGCGCTGCGGCTGGAGCGACTGCTCGCCGCTCGCGGTGACGAGGTCGCGGGGATCATCCGCCGCGCCGAACAGAGCGACGACCTGCGGGCGGCCGGCGCCGAGCCGGTCGTGTGCGACCTGGAGTCCGCCTCGCTGGAGGAGGTCACCGCGCACTTGCAGGGTGCGGACACGGCCGTCTTCGCGGCGGGAGCGGGGCCGGGCAGCGGCGCGGGCCGCAAGAACACGGTGGACCGGGACGCAGCCGTCCTGTTCGCGGACGCGGCGGAACGCGCGGGTGTACGCCGTCACATCGTCGTCTCCTCAATGGGCGCGGACTCCTCGCACCCGGGCGACGACATCTTCGACGTCTACCTACGCGCCAAGGGCGAGGCCGACGAATACGTACGCAGCCGTGCTGCCCTGGACTGGACGATCCTGCGCCCGGGCAGCCTGATCGACGACGCCGGCACCGGCCTCGTACGCCTGGAGGCCTCCACCGGCCGCGGCCCGATTCCACGCGACGACGTCGCCGCGGTCCTGGCCGAGCTGGTGGACACACCGGCGACGGTCGGCCTGACGCTGGAACTGGTCAGCGGTTCGACCCCGATCTCGGTGGCGGTCAAGTCGGTGGCGGGGAACTAGGAGAACCGGGGAGACAGGTGTCAGGACCTGAGGTCACGACCACAGCAGGTCATGCCCTGTGGTGGTCAGAACAGGGGCAGCTGGCCGGCGAACTCAGGAACCGCGTACCCGTCCAGCGCCGGCTGAGCAGCCCCGAGCTCCGCCTGCCTGCGTGACCCCGGGCACGAGACCAGCTCCCCGCTCCCCCGCGCACCCGGTGGATCATGCCGAGCGAACCGCCCCGCGACAACGGCGATCTCCCGACGGCACTCGGGGCAGTTCCTACGACGCGAAGACATGACATCAGTGTGCCCGCCACGACTGACAATCCGCCTGCTCCCCGCTCGCGCGTGAGCGCATGACAGAGGCCCCGTGACCTGCGTAGAGGGCAGGTCACGGGGCCTTTGTTTCCCATGTGGCGGCGCGTGGATTCGAACCACGGAAGGCTAAGCCGGCAGATTTACAGTCTGCTCCCTTTGGCCGCTCGGGCACACCGCCAGGGTTTGCTGCCGGGAGGACCGTTTTTGACGGTGCTCTGTGGCAACGACGTAAACGATACCCGATGACCGAGGGTGCTTCGCCACCCGATTGATCGGCCCCCGGAGGGAAGGGGGTGGCTAGGCTTATGCGGATGCGGCCGGGGACCACGCCGGGCTCGACGGCCGCCCCTACGCACCCCGATACAAGGAGCCACAGGACATGGCCGACTCCAGTTTCGACATCGTCTCGAAGGTCGAGCGGCAGGAGGTCGACAACGCCCTCAACCAGACCGCCAAGGAGATCTCGCAGCGCTTCGACTTCAAGAACGTGGGCGCCTCCATCTCCTGGTCCGGCGAGAAGATCCTCATGGAGGCGAACACCGAGGAGCGGGTCAAAGCCATCCTCGACGTGTTCGAGACCAAGCTGGTCAAGCGCGGCATCTCGCTGAAGACGCTGGACGCCGGTGAGCCGCAGCTCTCCGGCAAGGAGTACAAGATCTTCGCTTCGATCGAGGAGGGCATCTCCCAGGAGAACGCGAAGAAGGTGGCGAAGATCATTCGGGACGAGGGCCCGAAGGGCGTCAAGGCTCAGGTGCAGGGCGAGGAACTGCGCGTCAGCTCGAAGAGCCGCGACGACCTGCAGGCCGTCCAGGCACTGCTCAAGGGCAAGGACTTCGACTTCGCCCTGCAGTTCGTGAACTACCGGTAGTCCTCACCGCCCCTGCTGCGCCCACCAGCGGCAGCAGTTACTTCGTCCACTGACGGCAGTGGTCGGCTTGCCGCGCTTTGGAGAAGGGTGGGCACCCGGAGTCCTTCGGGTGCCCACCCTTCTCACCTGCTGGCTGCGGCCTTTGGGTACGCGCTCAGCGGCGTGAGTCGCCGAACAGAATGCGGTAGAGAACCAGCAGCACGAGCGAGCCGCCGATCGCGGCGGCCCAGGTGGCACCGTCGTAGAACTGCTTGGTGATGGGGTGGTCCAGCCAGCGGGCGGAGATCCAGCCGCCTATGAAGGCGCCCGCGACGCCGATGATCGTCGTTCCGATGAAGCCGCCCGGGTCCCGGCCCGGCAGCAGGAATTTGGCGATGGCCCCGGCCAACAGTCCCAGAATGATCCAGCTGATGATTCCCATGCCGTGAACCTGCCTCTCCGTACTGTGCCTGCGCTGTACCCCTGCTTCGGCCAGGCGGTGCTCATGCCCTGCTGTGCTGCCGCGGTGTCTTGATGCTCCACTGCACTCAAGCCGCTGGTCGCGCGCGTGTTGGCGGCTTGTTGCCGTGGAGGACGCCTTGTCGACGCCGCTCGGTTGCACCGATCAGTAGGGTGCGGCGCATGACATATTCCGGTGCGAGACCGCCCGGCGGCCAGGAGGGCGGCAATTTGCAGGCCGGTGCCGAACTGCGCCGGACGCTCGGTTTCGGGGACGCGGTGGTCATCGGTCTCGGGGCGATGGTCGGTGCCGGGATCTTCGCGGCGCTGGGCCCCGCGGCGCGGGCGGCCGGGTCCGGGCTGTTGCTCGGCCTTGCGGTCGCCGCCGTGGTCGCCTACTGCAACGCGATGTCCTCGGCCCGGCTCGCCGCCCTGTACCCCGCCTCGGGCGGGACATATGTGTACGGACGCGAGCGGCTGGGAGACTTCTGGGGATACCTGGCGGGCTGGTCGTTCGTCGTCGGCAAGACAGCCTCCTGTGCGGCGATGGCGCTCACCGTGGGCACGTACGTCTGGCCGGGACAGGCGCACGCGGTGGCAGTCGCGGCCGTGGTGGCCCTGACCGCGGTGAACTACGGCGGCGTACAGAAGTCGGCCTGGCTGACGCGGGCGATCGTGGCAGTGGTCCTCGCGGTCCTCGCTTCCGTGGTGGTCGTGTGCCTCGGATCGGGCGCCTCCGACTCCGAGCGACTGGGCGTCGGGCTCTCCGCCGGCGCGGGCGGGGTGCTTCAGGCGGCCGGGCTGCTGTTCTTCGCGTTCGCGGGATACGCACGGATCGCGACCCTCGGTGAGGAGGTGCGGGATCCTGCGCGCACCATCCCGCGCGCCATCCCGGTGGCTCTGGGTATCGCGCTCGTGGTGTACGCGGCGGTGGCGGTAGCCGTCCTTTCCGTGCTGGGGTCGGGTGGAGTCGGGCAGGCCACGGCGCCGCTGGCCGACGCGGTGCGGGCGGCCGGTGTACCAGGGCTCGTGCCGGTGGTGCGGGTGGGTGCTGCGGTGGCCGCGCTCGGCTCACTCCTCGCCCTGATCCTCGGCGTCTCGCGGACGACGCTGGCCATGGCCCGTGATCACCATCTGCCGGGCGCCTTGGCCGCCGTACATCCGCGCTTCCAGGTACCGCACCGGGCAGAGCTGGCCGTGGGCGCGGTGGTCGCCGTGCTGGCCGCGACAGTGGATGTACGGGGTGCCATCGGCTTCTCCTCCTTCGGTGTGTTGGCGTACTACGCGGTGGCGAACGCCTCGGCCTGGACGTTGGATTCGGCTCCGCTGTCCCGGGTGGCGCCGCTGGTCGGGCTCGTCGGGTGCGTGACACTGGCGTTCGCGCTGCCCGGGGTTTCCGTGGTGTCGGGTTCGGCTGTGCTGGCGGCGGGGGCTGCGGCCTACGGCGTACGGCGATGGGCGGGCAGCAGGCAGGAGTAGCGGCGGCAGTGGCAGCGGGCTTCCGACCGGCGGCGGGCGCTGCCGGCGGGTGCAGCTGGCTTGAGGGGTCCGGTTGGAGGCGGCGGCGGCGCCTCCGTGACACGGGCAGCGAAGCCGCATGACCGACCGCCGTTCCTTGAGCGGCGCTACGAAGCTCGTGGCGCCGCCGTGCGTATGCGGAAGTCGGGCCATGGGGCCATGTCCAAGTCGTCGGTGGATTCCTCGTACCAACCGGTGCCGTCGAGCCAGGTGTGCAGCCACGTCGCCAGGTCGGGCGCGTCCACGAACCAGGCGTGGTCGGCTTCGTCCGCGTTCGGCTCGAAGAGGAGGACTGGGCCGTCCGGATTCTGGCAGTCCACGCAGGCGTACATTCCGCAGCCCCAGTGGGATATCGGCAGGACACCCTCGGGCCAGGGCCAGTCCGGGTCCTTGCGTCCGCTCTTTCTGTTGGCGAGGTACTGCGGTACGGCGGCGGGTTCACCGGACGCAGCGCCGTCGAGCAAGGGCAACAGGCCGTACTCCGGGCCGAATCCGCCGTCCCCTATACGCAGGTAGAGCGTGGCGAGCAGCGCCGGCAGTGGGAAGCCGAGGGCGGCTTCGGCACGTGTGACGGCAGCTGTGTCCACGGGCTCCGGGAGCGAAGGCCAGCCCCACGGGCGGGTGTTGCGGGCCCCTTCCGCCACCTTCTGCAGCAACTGCTCGATTTCGGTCATGGGTTCATGATGCAGCGCGCCACTGACAATCGGGCAGCCTGTGGATAACCCTCAGGCACCGCCCCGCGCCGTCAGGCGAGACGGACGTCGATGTGTTTTTCGGCGAAGAAGGCGAGCAGTTCCTCGAAGGTCACCGGGCGGTAGTCGGTGTGCGGGGTGACGCCGAGGCAGGCGCGGGCGATGTCCGCGTCGTGCCAGACGAGACTGAAGGGTGCGTGGGCGCCCCAGCGTCCGCGGAGGCAGTCGTTGAGGGCGTCGAGGCCCCAGCCGAAGTATCCGCCGGGCCCGTTCACGGCTTCGCCGATCGCGCAGAAGAATCCGTGCGCGTCCGTGATGTGGCGGCCGTCGAGGTGATAGGCGGTGCCGGGAGGTCTGTCGGGCTCGCCGTATGTGTGGTTCGTGAGAGCCGTGCGGAGCCAGAACTCGCGGCCTTCAGCACTGCATTGCGCCCACAGGTTGGGCTCGGACAGGCGTCCGGCCCACCACAGGTCCCAGACCTCGGGGGCCACGGTCGGTGGACGCTCCGACCAGGGTTCGAGGGTGAGGTCGACCAGGCCTCGGCCGCGCGCCGACGGGATCCACGCGGTGAGTTCGCCCTCGACGGCCGCCTGCACGGTGCGGCCGTGCGCGTCGAGTCGCAGCACCTTGGCGTGTCCCAGGTCCTCCTCACCCGCGTCCAGTGCCGCGCGCAGCGCTCCGCTCGGGGAGCAGCCGAGCAGCCGCAGCGACGGCGTCGGCGTTTCGGGCGGCCCGGTGCGGATGTACGCCAGGTCCTTGCAGGTGCCCCAGTGCCGGTTCTCCGCGCCGGACAAGCGGTAACCCGGGGAGAGCGGCGGGCGCTGGGGGTAGTCGGACGCGTTGTCGACGGACTCCGAGGCTTCCACGGTGATGTCGCGGAGCGTCAGGTCACGCGCGCACGGGCGGTCGTCGATGACACGCGCGTAGTCCAGTTCCCACTCGACGACGCGCTCTCCCTTCTTGTCCAGGACCTCCAGGACGAGAAGGCCGAGCGGAGCCGAACCGTCGGCACGCGTGCGCGTGAGGGCGGTCCGCAGCTCGCCTTCCAGGGCGCATCCGAGCAGCTCGTACGTCCCTCGCTCGGGACGGGGCGGATCGCTGAAGAGTCCCTCGGCCTCCGCGCACGTCGCCCACGGCTCCGCGTAGCCGTCCTCGCCGTTGAACTCGGCTTCGGCGTCGTAGGAAAGCAGTAGGTACTTCGGCGGCTCCACCCCCCGGGCCCGCCCGCTAGCGGGTCGCGAACGGCTGGTCCGTGCGCACGATTTCGCGTCCCAGAGGGAGCAGCGATACGGGGATGAGCTTGAAGTTGGCGATGCCGAACGGGATGCCGATGATCGTGAGGCACAGGGCGACGCCGGTGACGATGTGGGCGAGGGCGAGCCACCAGCCGGCGAGCACCAGCCACAGGACGTTGCCGACGCAGGACGGTGCGCCCGCGTCGGAGCGCTCCACCGTCGTATAGCCGAAGGGCCACAAAGCGTAGACGCCGATTCGGAACGCGGCGATGCCGAACGGGATCCCGATGATGGTGACGCACAGCAGCGCGCCCGCCAACACATACCCCAGGAACAGCCAGAAGCCGCTCAGGACGAGCCAGATGACGTTCAGGATTGTCTTCACTGGTGGTGGCCTGCCATCTTCTCGAGCCGGGCGATGCGCTCCGCCATGGGCGGGTGCGTGGAGAACATCTTCGACATGCCCTGTCCGGGGCGGAACGGGTTCGCGATCATCATGTGGCTTGCGGTCTCGATGCGCGGCTCGGGAGGCAGCGGCAGTTGCTTGGTGCCCGCGTCGAGCTTGCGCAGGGCGCTGGCGAGGGCGAGGGGGTCGCCGGTGAGCTGGGCACCGGACGCGTCCGCCTCGTACTCCCTGGAGCGGCTGATGGCGAGCTGGATGAGGGACGCGGCGAGCGGGCCCAGGATCATAATCATCAGCATGCCCAGGATGCCGGGTCCGTCATCATCGTTCGAGCGGCCGATCGGGATCAGCCAGGCGAAGTTGACCAGGAACATGATCACGGAGGCGAGGGCGCCGGCGACCGACGAGATCAGGATGTCCCGGTTGTAGACGTGGCTGAGTTCGTGGCCGATGACGCCGCGCAGTTCCCGCTCGTCGAGGATGCGCAGGATGCCTTCGGTGCAGCACACGGCTGCGTTGCGCGGGTTGCGGCCCGTGGCGAACGCGTTCGGGGCCTCCGTCGGTGAGATGTACAGGCGTGGCATGGGCTGGCGGGCCTGAGTGGAGAGGTCGCGGACTGTGCGGTACAGCGCGGGGGCCTCGAACTCGCTCACCGGGCGCGCACGCATCGCGCGTAGAGCCAGTTTGTCGCTGTTCCAGTACGCGTAGGCGTTCGTGCCGATCGCGATGACCAGGGCGATGACGAGGCCGGTGCGCCCGAAGAAGCTGCCGATGACGATGATGAGTGCGGACAGTCCCCCGAGGAGAACGGCGGTCCTGAGCCCGTTGTGCCGGCGGTGCACGGTACGCCCTCCAAATGGTGCCGCAGGGGAACCCTCTGCCTACTGATGCTCTGCTTCCACTCTTCAGTGGACCCTCCCGTACCGGTCAACGCCAGACGAGGAGCACTAGTTCCCTTGTGCGCGCACCTGCGGGCGTGGTCCGTCCGGGTGACGGTCCACGCGCGCGTGCCCGATGGACGTCAGAAAAGGGCGGTCGCCGAGAAGCGAAGGGCCAGCTGTGGCGCTCCCGAGAGGGCGATGCCGAGGACTGCTGCCAGGGCGATCGCCGCCGTGAGCGGGGCCGGGACTCGGTGCTTGGCGGGTTCGCCTTGGGGAGCGCGGAACAGCAGTGCCGTCCATTGCAGGTAGTAGAAGAGCGCGATCACCACGTTGACGGCCATGACCACGGCCAGCCAGCCGAGGCCGGCGTCGACGGCCGCCGAGAAGACGGTCACCTTGGCGAAGAGGCCGATGATGCCCGGCGGCAGGCCGGCGAGGCAGAGCAGGAAGAAGCCGAGGAGCAGTGCCGACAAGGGGCTCGCCGCGTAGAGGCCCCGGTAGTCGCTGATGCGGTTGCGGGGGCTCGTACGGGCGACTAGGGCGGCCACGGCGAAGGCGCCGAGGTTCACGGCGGCGTACATGAGGGCGTAGGCGACGGTGGAGCCGATGGCTTTCTCCGCGTCCTTGGAGTATGCGGCTGCCGCGATCGGCACCAGGAGGTAGCCGGCCTGGCCCACGGAGGACCAGGCGAGCAGCCTTACCGCGCTGTACGCGCGCGTGGCCTGTTGCCGAAGGGCGCCGACGTTGCCGACCGTCATGGTGAGGGCGGCCAGGGCGGCGAGTGCCGGGCCCCAGACGTCGGCGTATGACGGGAAGGCGACGACGGTGACGAGGATGAGCCCGGAGAAGCCGACCGCCTTGCCGACGACCGACAGGTAGGCGGCGATCGGCAAAGGCGCCCCTACGTAGGTGTCGGGCACCCAGAAGTGGAAGGGCACGGCGGCCGTCTTGAAGGCGAAGCCGACGAGGGTGAGGGCGACGCCTGCCTGGGCGAGCGTGTGGAACTGGCTGTCGACCTGCTGGATCTTGTCCGCGATCTCGGTGAGGTAGAGAGTGCCCGTCGTGGCGTAGACGAAGCTGACGCCCATCAGGCTCACGGCGGTCGCGGTGACGGATGACAGGAAGAACTTCAGGGCCGCTTCGGAGGATTTCTTGTCGCCGCGCTTGATGCCGACGAGGGCGAAGGCGGGCAGGGAGGCGACTTCCAGGGCGACGATGAGGGTCGCGAGGTCGCGCGAGGCCGGGAGCAGGGCGGCGCCCGCGGCGGAGGAGAGCAACAGGAACCAGTACTCCCCTTCGGGGAGTTCCCTGTTGGCGTCCTTCAGGGCGGTGACCGAGAGCAGTGCCGTCAGGAGGGCGCCGCCGAGGACCAGGAGTTGGATGACGAGTGTGAAGCGGTCCGCCGTGTAGCTGCAGGCGTCGCCGTCGCCGGTCAGGCAGAAGGTGGCGCGGTCGCCGTCCAGGAGGGGCAGCAGCGTGAGCGTGGCCGCGGCGAGTCCCGCGACCGACACCCAGCCGAGCATCGGTTTCTTGGCGGCGCCGAGGAAGAGGTCGGCGACGAGCACGATGAGTCCGACGACCGCGGCGATGGTGGGGGGTGCGATCGCGAGCCAGTCGACGGACTGGACGAGGGACTGAGCCGCGGGCTGGGCCAGGGAGCTCATCGGGTGCCTCCTGCGAAGAGCTGCTGTACGGCCGGGTCGGTCAGGCCGAGGAGGGCCTTTGGCCAGAGTCCGGCGACGACCGTGAGGACGACGAGGGGGGCCCAGGCGGCGAACTCGTAGCTCTTGATGTCGGCGAGTTTCGGACTCTCCGGCTGTGGGGTGGCGCCCATGCAGACGCGGCGTACCACGAGGAGCATGTACGCGGCGGTGAGCAGCGTGCCGAAGGCGGCGATCGCCATGAACGTCAGGAACGCGGGGCGGCTGAGGTCGTCGGCGGGCTTGAACGCGCCGAACAGCGCCAGCATCTCGCCCCAGAATCCGGCGAGGCCCGGCAGCCCGAGCGAGGCGACCGCGGCGAAGGCGAGGAGGCCGCCGAAGCGGGGGGCCTTGCCGTAGAGGGCGGCTCCGGTCTCCTCGGCGAGGGCGTCGAGGTCGGTGGTGCCCGTGCGGTCCTTCAGCGCGCCGACGAGGAAGAAGAGCAGGCCGGTGATGAGGCCGTGGGCGATGTTGGCGAACAGCGCGCCGTTCACGCCGGTCGGGGTCATCGTGGCGATGCCGAGCAGTACGAAGCCCATGTGGCCGACGGACGAGTACGCGATGAGGCGCTTGAGGTCGCCCTTGGCGCCCTGTTTGGCGAGGGCGAGGCAGGCCAGGGATCCGTAGATGATCCCGACCACCGCGAGGGCGGCGAGGTACGGGGCGAAGGTGCGCATGCCCTCGGGTGCGATCGGCAGCAGAATGCGGACGAATCCGTACGTACCCATCTTGAGCATGACGCCGGCCAGCAGGACCGAGCCGACGGTGGGTGCGGCGGTGTGGGCGTCCGGCAGCCAGCTGTGCAGTGGCCACATCGGCGTCTTGACCGCGAGTCCGATTCCGATCGCCAAAACGGCGATGACCTGCACAGATGTGGTCAGCGACCGGCCGTTGTCAGTGGCGAGTGCCACCATGTCGAATGTGCCGGACTTGATTCCGATCAGGAGCAGGCCCAGCAGCATGACGACGGAGCCGAGCAGTGTGTAGAGGATGAACTTCCAGGCGGCCTGGGTCCGTTGCTCACCGCCCCAGCGGGCGATGAGGAAGTACATCGGGATGAGCACCATCTCGAACGCGAGGAAGAACAGCAGCAGATCGAGGACGGCGAAGGTGGCGAGGGTGCCGGACTCGAGCACGAGGACGAGTGCGACGAAGGCCTTCGGGGTCGGGCCCGCGGGCATCTTGAAGTAGCTGTACAGCGCGCAGAGGAAGGTCAGCAGCGCGGTGAGGACGAGGAGGGGGAGGGAAATGCCGTCGATGCCGAGGTGGATCCGCACGTCGAGCGCGGGGATCCAGCTGATGTCCGTCGTGGCCTGCATCCTGGACGGGTGGCGGTGGTCGAAGCCGAGCGTGAGGACGATCGCGGCGACGAGGACCGCGCCGGTGACGGTCACGCCGTGCCGGAGTACGGCCTGCTCGGGCGACTTTCCCTTCAGTCCGGGCGGGGCCGGCAGAAGAGCCGCGGCGGCGCCGATGAGCGGGCCGACGACGATGAATGCCAGAAGGATCTGCATCACGGATTCACTGATATCGATCACGCCTGCTCACGCTCCCGTGGCGACTAGGAGGGCGGCGACCACCAGGACGACGGCGCCGGCGAGCAGCGCGCTCACATAGGTCTGCACATTGCCGGTCTGGGCGCGCCGGACCGCCTCGCCGAGCCAGCGGGGCAGGGCGGCCGCGCCGCGTACGTAGGTGTCGACGACCTCGCGGTCGAGGAACTGGACGAGTGCGGCTCCGGCCTGGACCGGGCGGACGAACAGTGCCGTGTACACGGCGTCGAGGTGGAAGCCGACGGCCGCGTGACGGTGCAGTGGCCCGAGGAGCAGTCGGCCAGGGTCCGCCGGGTCGGGGGTGTAGGCCACGTCTTCGTAGGCGGGCGCGTGGCTTGCGATCGCCTCGGCTTCGACCAGGCCGGCATCGGCGTCGGGGTGGGCCGCGACCGCGCCCAGCGGGGTGTGTGCTGCCAGCGTGCGGGTGTGCTGCCAGGCACCGTAGGTGACGATCACGCCGACCAGCGCGAGCCCCGTGCCGAGGACGGAGGTGGTGAGGACCGGCGCCAGGTCGCGGCCGTCGAACCAGTCGGGCAGCGGGCCGTACGCCAGACCGAGGGCGAGCGACGGGACGGCGAGCACCCACAGCACGGCGGTCATGGTGAGCGGCTGCCTGCCGTGGTCGGGGGCCTCGACACCCCGGCCGCGGAAGGCGAGCAGCCACAGCCGGGTGGCGTACGCGGCTGTGAGCACGGCGCTGACCAGGCCGGCGACGAGGACGATCCAGCCCGCGGCGCCGGGGGCGTGCTCGGTGTGGCCGATGGCGACGTGCTCGGCGGCGCCGAGCACGGCCTCCTTGGAGAAGAAGCCGCTGAACGGCGGGATGGCGATGAGTGCGAGCAGCGCCACGGTCATCGTCCAGTAGGCGTCGGGGACGCGGGCGCGCAGGTCCTTCATACGGGACATGGCGGCGAGCGAGTTGGTGCCGGAGGCGTGGATGATCACGCCGGCGGTGAGGAACAGCAGCGCCTTGAAGGCGCCGTGGGACAGGAGGTGGAAGACGGCGGCACCGCGGTCGCCGACGGCGAGTGCACCGGTCATGTAGCCGAGCTGGCCGATCGTCGAGTAGGCGAGGACGCGCTTGATGTCGTCCTGGGCGAGCGCGGCGAGCCCCGAACCGGCCATCGTGACGGCGGCCATGACGGCGAGGACGACCATCGCGGCCGAGGAGGCCTGGAAGACGGGAAGGAGCCGGGCGATGAAGTAGACACCGGCGGCGACCATCGTCGCGGCGTGGATCAGCGCGGAGACGGGAGTTGGGCCGGCCATCGCGTCGGGCAGCCAGGTGTGCAGCGGGAACTGCGCCGACTTGCCCGCCACACCGGCGAGGAGGAGCAGCGCGATCAGCGTCGGGTGGTCCAGGCCGCCGCTCGCGACGGTGCCGAGGACCTTGGTGATGCGGAAGGAGCCGGCGTCGGTGGCGAGGGCGAACAGCCCGATCAGGAAGGGGACATCGCCGAGCTTGGTGACCAGGAAGGCCTTGATCGAGGCGGCTCGTGCCTCGGGGGTCTCCCAGTAGTGGCCGACCAGGAAGTACGAGCAGATGCCCATGATCTCCCAGCCGACCAGGAGCACGATCAGGTCGCCGGAGTAGACGACAAGCAGCATCGCGGAGGTGAAGAGGGAGACGAGGGCGGCGTACGAGGGGTAGCGCGGGTCGTCGCGCAGGTAGCCCGTCGAGTAGATCTGCACGCAGGAGGCGACCAGGCCGACCAGGACGGCGACGAGGGCGGCGAAGCCGTCGATGTGCAGGGCCAGTTCGATGGGGACGGAGCCGGTGGGCGTCAGCTCGGTGGCGGCGTCGACGGCCTGGTCGCCGCCCTGCCGTACGGCGACCACCACGGCGAGGGCGAACGCCGCGAGAGTGGGGAGTACGGCGAGGGGGCGCACGAAGCCGGGGGCCGTTCGGCCGAGGAGGAGGCCGGTCACGGCGCCCAAGGACGGAAGAAGGGGGACGAGGACGGCCAGGGTGGTCGTGGTCACGCGGTGGCCTCAGCCTTCTCGACCGGCGGGGCGGCAGCTGATTCGGGGCCACCGCTGCGGGGCCCGTCACTGCGGGAGCCGTCATCGTCGGGGCCATCTTCGTCGGGGCCGTCTGTGTCCGAGCCCTCGGCGGTGTCGCGGAGCTTGTCGATGTCCGAGGTGCCGCGGTTGCGGTGGACGGCGAGGACGATCGCCAGGCCGATGCCGATCTCGGCGGCGGCGATGGCGATGGTGAAGAGGGTCAGGGCCTGGCCGGAGTGCAGGGTGTCCTGGGCGGTCTTGCTCAGCCAGACGTCGAAGGCGACGAGGTTGAGGTTGACGGCGTTGAGCATCAGCTCGACGGACATCAGGACCAGGATCGCGTTGCGGCGCGCGAGGACTCCGTACAGGCCGGTGCAGAAGAGGAGGGCGGAGAGCACGGCGGGGTAGGCGAGGTGCATCAGCGGGTGCCTTCCTTCTCGCTCCGGGGCGGAGGCGTCTCACGCCGGGGCGGAGGCGTCTCGCTCGTGGCCGGAGGCGTCGCGCTCTCGGCCGGGGGCGTCGCGCTCTGGGTCGAGGGCGTCTCACGCCGGGCCGGAGGTGTCTCCCGCCGTGCTGGCGGAGCGGCGGGGGCGGTCCCGGTGGTTGGGATGTTCCTGGGACCCGGGGCGCCGGAGGTGGTCGCCGTGACCTCCTTCGCCTTGCGGGAGAGGACGATTGCACCGACCAGGGCGGCGAGGAGAAGGACGGAGAGGGCCTCGAAGGGGAGGACCCAGTTCTGGAAGAGGGCCTTGCCGGTCACCTCGGTGGAGCCGGCGGCTGCGCCCTCCAGGTCCATCCAGGTTGTGCGGAAGGCGTCGACGACGACCCAGACCAGGGCGCCCGCGGAGGCGACGGCCACAGTCAGGGCGGCCCAGCGGTTGCCGGAGTCGGCATCCGGGGAGCGGCCGATGGGGGCTTTGGTGAGCATCAGACCGAACAGGAGGAGGACGACGACGGAACCGACGTAGATGAGGACCTGCACCCAGGCGATGAACTCTGCGGTGAGCAGAAGGTATTCGACGGCGAGGCCGCCGAGCGCGACCACCAGCCACAGGGCGGCGTGCACCAGCTGCTTGGTGGTGACGGTGACGATCGCGGCGCCGAGGGTGACCAGGCCGACGAGGAGGAAGGCAATCTCGACGCCGGTCGGGGACAGGAAGCCGTGGCTTTCGGCGGCGGCCGAGTTGGCGGTGACGGTCACTGCGTGCGCCGCCGTGACCGTGGCTGTTGCGACACTCACGACTCGCCCTCCTGCGGATCGGCGGAGTCGGGCTGGGCGGAGCGCTCGGGCCGGGCCGTGGGTTCGGCCTGGGCGGAGGACTCGGGGTGGGCAGAGGACTCGGGGCGGGCCGTGGGTTCGGCCTGGTTGGGCGGTTCGGTCGAGACCGGGGCCGGGGGGTCGGTCTGGGCTGCCGCGAGCTTCTCGGCTGATTTGCGGGCGGCGGCCAGTTCCTTGGGCTCCTCGGCGGCGGGGTCCAGGGCGGGCGGAGCGGGAACCGTCCACATCCACTCGCGGAGCTTGTCGCGCTCGTGGGTGAGTTCGTGGATGTCGGTCTCGGCGTACTCGAACTCCGGGGACCAGAACAGCGCGTCGAAAGGGCAGACCTCGATGCAGATACCGCAGTACATGCACAGGGCGAAGTCGATGGCGAAGCGGTCGAGGACGTTGCGGCTGCGCTCGCGGCCGCCGGGGGCGGCGGGCGGGACCGTCTCCTTGTGGGAGTCGATGTAGATGCACCAGTCCGGGCACTCTCGGGCGCAGAGCATGCAGACCGTGCAGTTCTCTTCGAAGAGGCCGATGACGCCGCGGGTGCGGGGCGGAAGTTCGGGCTGGGCGTCCGGGTACTGCGCGGTGACGGTCTTCTTCGTCATCGTACGGAGGGTGACGGCCAGGCCCTTGGCAAGGCCGCTGCCAGGGATCGACAGGCGGGGCCGCCCGGAGGGCGTCGTTGAGGAGTGGTGGTCGGGTGACGGGCGGGACATCAGGAGATCACCACCTTGACGATGCCGGTGAGGGCGATCTGGGCGAGGGCGAGGGGGACGAGGAGGGTCCAGGCGAGTTTCTGGAGCTGGTCCTCGCGGAGGCGGGGGTAGGTGACGCGCAGCCAGATGACGACGAACGCCAGGACGGCAGCCTTGAGAAGGGTCCAGACCCAGCCGAGACCGTCGGCGCCCCAGGGGCCGTGCCAGCCGCCCAGGAAGAGGACGGTGGTCAGACCGCACAGGACGACGATTCCGGCGTACTCGGCGAGGAGGAACAGGGCGAAGCGGAGGCCGGTGTATTCGGTGTACGCGCCGAAGATGATCTCCGAGTCGGCGACGGGCATGTCGAAGGGGGGCCGTTGCAACTCCGCGAGGCCTGCCACGAAGAAGACGATCGCGCCGACGATCTGCCACGGCAGCCACCACCACTCGAAGGCGTCCACGATGCCGGGGAGGGAGACGGTGCCGGCCGCCATCGCGACGGAGGCAGCGGTGAGGAGCATCGGGAGTTCGTAGGCGAGGAGTTGGGCGGCGGTGCGGAGGCCGCCGAGAAGGGAGAACTTGTTGGCCGACGCCCAGCCCGCCATGAGTGAGCCGAGGACACCTACGCCCATGACGGCGAGTACGAAGAAGATGCCCGCGTCGACGACCTCGCCGACGGCGCCCTCGCCCGGGCCGATGGGGATGGCGAGGAGGACCAGGAGGTACGGGAGGAGCGCCACAGCTGGGGCGAGTTGGAAGACACGACGGTCTGCCCCTGCGGGGACGATGTCTTCCTTCTGCGCGAACTTGACGCCGTCCGCGACGAGTTGGGCCCAGCCGTGGAATCCGCCCGCGTACATCGGACCAAGGCGGCCCTGCATGTGGGCCATCACCTTGTGCTCGGCCTGACCGACGATCAGGGGGAACGTGAGGAACACGACGAAGACGACGAGGAGTCGCAGGGCGACGTCGAGAGCGTCGTTCACTGCGTGCCTCCGGAGGGGTCGTCGGGGTCGGGGGTCGGGGTGGAGGTGGGGGTGGAATTGGGGGTGGAATTGGACGTGGACGTGGAGGTATCGGGGCCGGGGGGTGCGTCTGGCTGTTTCGGGGGAGCTTCGGGTTCCGGGGACGGTCCGGCCTGCCGGGCCTTCGGAGCCTGTGGGGCCTGTGGGACCTGTGGGGCCTGTGGGACGGGGACCTCTTGGTCCGGGGCAGCCACCGGCTCCGGCTCCGGCTCCGGCTCCGGCTCCGGTGCAGCCTCAGGTCGCTGCTCCCGATCCGCCTCCTGCGCCGGTTCCTGCGTCGCTTCATGCGCCGGTTTTTGCGCCGGTTTTTGCGCCGGCTCCTCCGTCGCTTCGCCCGTCGCTTCCTTCGTCGGCTCGTGCTCGTCGAAAGCGGGGCGGGCGTGGTGCCAAGGGGCGTCCGAGGCGCGGGGGGCGGCGGGGCTTGGCGGCGCCGCGGGGGCCGTCGGCTCAGAGAGCGTCGGCTCAGGGGCCGTGGGCTCAGAGACCGTCGGTTCAGGAGCCCCCGGGGCGTCCGGAGTCGTGGGTGCCTGCGGAGCCCGAGCACCGGGATCCGCCGGAGGTGCCGCAGCCCCCGGGGCAGGTGTCGCCCCCTGGGCAGGTGTCGCCCCCGGCTCGTCGGCCGCCGGAGCCGTGGCCCCCTGCTGGCTGACCGACCCCTGACTCGCGCTCCGAGCCCGGCGCGGCGTCCCCGGCGCCCCCGGAGCGCCGGCAGCAGCACTCGCACCGGCAGAGCCCGTGCCCACCGGCCCCCTGTCCGCAGGCCCCGCTTCCGCGGAACCCGCACCCGTCGTCTGGCTGGCCGAGCCCTCGCCCGCCGTGCGGGCCCGGCGTGCCGGGCGGTCGCCGGTCGGGCGGGGGGTGCCGCGGGCGGGGCGGGCCGGCGCCGGCGGGAGCTGGCCCTTGAGGGGGCCCCACTCGTTGGGGTCGGGGACGCCGGGCGGGAGCATCTGGCGGCGCTTCGGGCCCCCGTGGCCAGCACCCGCCGCAGGCTCCCCGGGCTCCTTCGCGCCGGGCCAGGCCTTGGCGACGCGCGCGGCGAGGACGAAGTCCTTGCGGAGGGGGTGGCCCTCGAAGTTCTCCGGCAGGAGCAGGTGGTCCAGGCCCGGGTGGCCCTCGAAGGTGACGCCGAACATCTCGTGCGTCTCGCGCTCGTGCCAACCGGCGCCGGCGTACACGGACACGGCCGACGGGAGGACGGGCGCGGAGTGCGGGACCGTCGTACGGAGGAGGAGGCGCCGTAGCGGACTCAATGCCGCCACATGCGCCATGACGCGGAAGCCCATGGCCGGTTCGTCGACGGCGCTCAGCCAGTCGAAGTAGGTGCAGCCCAGAACCTCGCGTGTGGTCTCCAGGGCCGCAATCCAGGAGGCGGGCGGGACGTCGACGGTCAGGACCTCGTACGACTCCTCGGCTGTGGCCTCGGGGCCGAACAGTTCCTCGACAGGAGCGGGGAGCCAGCCGGTCATCGGGCGTCTCCCAAGTCCTGGGACGGGGATGGGGACGGGGAGGGGGAGGGTGCCACGTCCGGGGCCGGGGACGGGGCCGGGGCCGGGGCCGGGGCCGGGGGCTGGACCAGACCGCTCTGGAGGGCGGCCGTCGACGGTCGTGACACCGACCCGTACCGCTCGCCCAGGGACTCGCGGGCGATCTTTTCCTGGAGTTTCAGGATGCCCTGGAGGAGGGCTTCCGGGCGGGGCGGGCAGCCCGGCACGTAGACGTCGACCGGGATGATCTGGTCGACACCCTTGGTGACGGAGTACGAATCCCAGTACGGGCCACCGCAGTTGGAGCAGGCGCCGAAGGAGATGACGTACTTGGGCTCGGGCATCTGCTCGTAGAGACGCTTCACCGCCGGCGCCATCTTGTCCGTGACCGTGCCTGACACCACCATCAGGTCGGCCTGGCGCGGTCCGGGCGCGAAGGGGATCACGCCGAGCCGGATGAAGTCGTGCCGGGCCATGGACGCGGCGATGAACTCGATGGCGCAGCAGGCGAGGCCGAAGTTGAAGACCCAGAGCGAGTAGCGGCGGCCCCAGTTGAGGACCACCTTCATCGGCTCGGGGGCCAGCCGGGAGAGCGCGCCGAGGCGCTGGGGTTCCGGCACGAAAACCGGCTGCCCGGAGGTCACCGAATGCCCTGAGGTCTCGGGCTGTCCGGAGGTCTCGGGGGTCTCGGGGGTCTCGGGGGTCTCGGGGGTCTCGGGGGTCACGTCCATTCCAGGACGCCCTTCTTGTAGGCGTACAGCAGGCCCACGGCCAGGAAGCCGAGGAAGATGAACATCTCCACGAGCGTCGCCGCGCCGTAGCCGGGTGCGGCGAAGACGGTCGCCCAGGGGAAGAGGAAGATCGAGTCGACGGCGAAGATCACGTAGAGGAAGGCGTAGACGTAGTAGCGGACCTGGGTGTGGGCCCAGCCCTCGCCGACGGGGTCGACGCCGCACTCGTACGTCAGGAGTTTCTCGGGAGTGGGGACGATCGGCCGCAGCAGACGTCCCGCCCCGAATGCGACGGCGACGAACAGCACGCCGACGACGGCGAGAAGCCCGACGACCGAGTACGACTGGAAGTAGTCCGCCGCGACAGCGGTCCCGGTTGCCGTGACAACGGTCGGTTCCGGCACTTCAGCCCTCACTCCCTCTGTGCTGCGCCTCGTTCGACGATCTGTACGGACGGGAGTCTAGAGCCTGCTAAAGAAACGGTAAGCAGCCCGTCACGGCCGGGCGTGAGCGGAGTTGCCGCCCGGGTCCGCTCCGGGGTGGGGTTTTCCCCAGTGGATCCCGGAGGTCCGCCTCATGGCGCCGCGGCTCGCGGCCGGGCACGCTAGCGGATATGACCGAACGCAGCCCACTCCCCGGACCGCCGGACAGAACGTCCGACGTTGACCGGCTCCCTCCCGCGCGCTTCGCCCTCGACGGACAGACGTGGAAGGAGATCGCGCATCTGCTCGCCAATCTGCCGGTGGCACTGCTCGGATTCACCTATGTGGTGACAGTGCTGTTCACGGGCGTCGGGCTGACCGTGACCGTGATCGGACTTCCGTTGCTCGCGGCCGGGCTGATGGGTGCGCGCCTGCTGGGCAGGATGGAGCGGGCCAGGGCCCGGGCGCTGCTCGGGGTGCGGATCGACGAGCCGAGCCCGCTGCCGTTGCGCGGCCGGGGCGGGTTCTTCGCCCAGCTGTGGCTGGCGCTGAAAGACCCGGTGGGCTGGCGAACGGTCCTGTACGACTTCATACGGCTGCCCTGGGGCATCCTCACCTTCACGATCACGCTCACGTCGCTGTTCGTGCTGTGGCCGGTGCTGCCGTTCCTCGCGCGGGGGCTGACGAACGTGGACCGGGCCATGGTGCGCGGGCTGCTGTCGCCCTCCGAGGATCTGGAGCGGCGTATCGCCGAACTTGAGTCGGACCGGGGGGTCGTGGTCGACACCGCCGCCGCCGACCTGCGGCGCATCGAGCGCGATCTGCACGACGGGGCACAGGCCCGGCTGGTCAATCTGGCGATGGGGCTCGGGCTGGCCAAGGAGAAGCTCCTGGAGGGCCAGGCCGACGACACCGTCGCGGCCATGGTCGACGAGGCGCACGGCGAGGTGAAGCTCGCGCTGCAGGAACTGCGCGACCTGGCCCGCGGCATCCACCCGGCCGTCCTCACCGACCGAGGCCTCGACGCCGCGCTGTCCGCGGTCGCCTCGCGCTGCACCGTGCCGGTGAAGGTGACGGCCGACCTGGATGCGCGACCGGCCGCGGCGATCGAGGGCATCGCGTACTTCACCGTCTCCGAACTCCTGCAGAACATCAGCAAGCACAGCGGTGCGCGGTCCGCGTCCGTCGACGTGTGGCGGACGGACGAGCGGCTGCTCATCCAGGTGTGGGACGACGGGAACGGCGGGGCCAGCATCGACGGCGGTACGGGTATGGCGGGGCTCGCGGACCGGCTCGGCGCCGTCGACGGCCTCTTCGTCATCGATTCGCCGCCCGGCGGTCCGACCGTCATCACGGCGGAGCTGCCCTGGCGGGACCGGGACCGGGACCGGAACCAGCGCCGGGACGGAGACGCGGACCGGGACCAAGACCAGGACCGGCGGGACGAGCCCGCGCTGTAGTGGTCACAGTCACTCGGTCCGTCAGCCTGTCCGTTCGTCCGTCCGCGTTTCGTCCGTCAGCGCGTTTCGTCCGTCAGCGCGTGCCGCCCGGCGTTCCGGCGTCCCCCGCCGGCCGCCCGGCCGCCCGCCCAGCCGCCCGCCCGGCCGCCGAGGTAGGGAAAACCCCCGCTCCAAGACGCCGACGCGCTCCATGGTCGCTGGGCGCCGTGGACAGCAGGGTTGAGGTACGAGCAGACGAGCAGGACGAGCAGAACGGACGGGACCAATGGCCACGGATTACGGACAGGGGTACGGGCAGCACGGTGGGCCCGGATTCCACGGGGCGGGTGCCGGTGAACGGCGGCTGCGTCTCCCGGCCCCGTTGCGGGCGCCGATCGAGGCCCGCAGCTGGCGTGAGTTCGGCTACGTGATGCTGAGCCTGCCGCTCGGCATCCTCATGTTCACGTACGCCGTCACGATGTTCTCGCTCGGCGCGGGCCTGCTGATCACCTTCCTCGGAGTCCCGGTGCTCGCCGGCGCCCTGGCCGGCTGCCGCGGGTTCGGCTCGCTGGAGCGGGCGCGGGCGCGCCGGCTGCTCGGGGTCGAGGTGGCCGCGCCCGAACCGCTGCGGATGCGGAAGCAGGGGGCGATGGCGTGGATGGGCGCCGTACTCAGGAGCGGAGCGTCCTGGCGGCATCTGCTGTACGCGGTCGTGCAGTTCCCGTGGTCGGTGTTCTCGTTCGTGGTGGCGCTGAACTTCTGGGTGTACGGGTGGGCGCTACTGACGTACCCGCTGTGGTTCTGGGTCTTCCCGATGTACGGGGGGCAGGACGGACTTCAGCTCTACGGCGACGACACGCACAGCGTCTATCTGAACAACCCTTTCGAGATCACCGTGACCGCGCTGGTGGGGCTGCTGTTCACCATGGCCACGCCGTGGATCGTGCGGGGACTGACCACGGTGGACGGGCTGATGGTGCGCGGGCTGCTCGGGCCCTCGCGACTGGCGACGCGGGTGGTCGAGCTGGAGTCGGACCGGGGGGTCGTGGTCGACACCGCCGCCGCGGACCTGCGGCGTATCGAGCGCGATCTGCACGACGGGGCGCAGGCCCGGCTGGTCGCCCTCGCGATGGATCTGGGGCTGGCCAAGGAGAAGCTGACGGAGGACCCGGAGGCGGCCGCGCGGATGGTGGGCGAGGCGCACGGTGAGGTGAAGACGGCGCTGCAGGAGCTGCGCGACCTGGCCCGCGGTATCCACCCGGCGGTCCTCACCGACCGCGGCCTGGACGCCGCGCTGTCCGCGGTGGCCTCGCGGTGCACCGTGCCGGTGCAGGTCGATGTGGATCTGCCGGCCAGGCCCGCACCCGCGATCGAGGGCATCGCCTACTTCACGGTCTCCGAGCTGCTGCAGAACATCAGCAAGCATTCGCGGGCGACGCGCGCCACGGTGGATGTCTGGCGCGTCGAGAACCGGCTGATGCTTCAGGTCGTGGACAACGGGGTGGGCGGCGCCGATGGCTCCGCCGGGTCGGGGCTGGCGGGGCTCTCGGAGCGGCTCGGGGCGGTGGACGGGATCCTGGTGGTGGATTCGCCGGTGGGCGGGCCCACGCGGATCACCGCGGAGCTGCCCTGGCGGGGGTGATTCCCCAGAGGGGCCTGCGCGGCGCGGGGTGTTTTTCCCCCCGCGCCGCCCCTGCATGTTTCCCGTACCCGTACCCGTGCCCGTACCCGTACCCGTGCCCGTGCCCGTGCCCGTGCCCGTAAGAGGCCCGCCCCCCACCCGTTCCCGTACAGGGCCCGCCTCTGCCCGTTCCCGTACCGCGGGGCCCGTCCCACCCGTTCCCGCACCCCCATTTCGGCCTGAACGGCCTCGTCCTCGAACGCCGGACGGGGTGAATCGCTCCCCTCCGGCCCCGATGCTGGAATGCTGGGGAGCTGTCACACAAATGGGGGGCCGAAAATCGTGGAGGACAGGGTGCGGGTCGTCATCGCCGAGGATTCAGTGCTGCTCAGGGAGGGCCTGACCCGGTTGTTGACCGATCGCGGACATGACGTCGTGGCGGGGGTCGGGGACGGGGAAGCGCTGATCAAGACGATCACCGAGTTCGCGGACCGCGATGAGCTGCCGGACGTCGTCGTCGCAGACGTCCGGATGCCGCCGACCCACACCGACGAGGGGGTCAGGGCCGCCGTACAGCTGCGCAAGGCGCATCCCGAACTCGGTGTGCTCGTGCTGTCGCAGTACGTGGAGGAGCAGTACGCCACCGAACTGCTGGCCGGTTCGAGCCGTGGCGTCGGCTATCTGCTCAAGGACCGGGTGGCCGATGTGCGGGAGTTTGTGGACGCGGTGGTGCGGGTGGCCAAGGGCGGTACCGCCCTGGACCCGGAGGTGGTCGCACAGCTGCTCGGGCGCAGCCGCAAGCAGGACGTGCTCGCGGGGCTCACCCCGAGGGAACGGGAAGTGCTGGGACTGATGGCCGAGGGTCGGACCAATTCCGCCGTCGCCCGGCAGCTCGTCGTGAGCGACGGCGCCGTCGAGAAGCACGTCAGCAACATCTTCCTGAAGCTGGGGCTCTCCCCGAGCGACGGGGACCACCGACGTGTCCTGGCGGTGCTCACCTACCTGAAGTCCTGACGGTACCCAACCCGTCCGAACCACTCACCGTACATACCTGAACCACCGGACATCTGACACAGTGTCAGACGACTACCGAAACACCGGCCCGAACGGGAGCCGACCGAACGAGAGCCGACCGAAACGAGAGCCGACCGAAACGAGAGCCGGCCGAAACGAGAGCCGGCCGAGGGGCACGAGAACCGAAGGATGAGTGGGAGCGTCTTCAAAGGAAGCGTCGGGGGGCGGGCAAGTCGTGACAAGTCAGGTCGTCAAGCAGTCTCAAAATGGTGTCCACTGTGCGAATGACCCCGGGAAGGCGACCCTTACAGACGTAGGGTTGATCCTGGGACGGCCTGCGGGAAGGCCACTCCCAGACAGCCGCCTCGAGGGAGGTCCAGTTCAGTGACCAGCCAGGTCAGTAGCGCAGCGGAACAGGCCGACGGAGCCGTCGTAGGAGAACAGCGCAAACCGGCGGGGGCCAAAGAGCTCCGTCGGCTGGACCGGGTGATCATCCGGTTCGCGGGTGACTCGGGTGACGGTATGCAGCTCACCGGCGACCGCTTCACGTCGGAGACGGCGTCGTTCGGCAACGACCTCTCGACCCTTCCGAACTTCCCCGCCGAGATCCGAGCGCCCGCAGGCACCCTGCCGGGCGTTTCGTCTTTCCAGCTGCACTTCGCCGACCACGACATCCTCACTCCCGGCGACGCGCCCAACGTCCTGGTCGCCATGAACCCGGCGGCCCTGAAGGCGAACATCGCCGACGTGCCGCGCGGCGCGGAGATCATCGTCAACACTGACGAGTTCACCAAGCGGGCGATGGCGAAGGTCGGCTACGCAACGAATCCGCTGGAGGACGGTTCGCTGGACGGTTACAGCGTCCATCCCGTCCCTCTCACCACCATGACCGTCGAGGCGCTCAAGGAGTTCGACCTCTCCCGCAAGGAGGCCGAGCGGAGCAAGAACATGTTCGCGCTGGGTCTGTTGTCGTGGATGTATCACCGGCCGACGGAGGGGACGGAGCGGTTCCTGAAGGCCAAGTTCGCGAAGAAGCCGGACATCGCCGCCGCCAATATCGCGGCGTTCCGGGCGGGCTGGAACTTCGGCGAGACGACGGAGGACTTCGCGGTCTCGTACGAGGTCGCCCCGGCCTCGCAGACCTTCCCGACCGGCACCTACCGCAACATCTCCGGGAACCTGGCCCTGTCGTACGGTCTGATCGCGGCCTCGCAGCAGGCGGATCTGCCGTTGTATCTGGGCTCGTACCCGATCACGCCGGCCTCGGACATCCTGCACGAGCTCAGCAGGCACAAGAACTTCGGCGTCCGCACCTTCCAGGCGGAGGACGAGATCGCCGGCATCGGCGCGGCGCTCGGCGCGGCCTTCGGCGGCTCGCTGGCTGTCACCACCACCTCCGGCCCCGGAGTGGCTCTGAAATCGGAGACCATCGGCCTCGCGGTGTCCCTGGAACTGCCGTTGCTGGTCATCGACATCCAGCGCGGCGGCCCGTCGACCGGTCTGCCGACGAAGACGGAGCAGGCGGACCTGTTGCAGGCGATGTTCGGCCGCAATGGCGAGGCGCCGGTGCCGATCGTGGCTCCGCGGACGCCGGCGGACTGTTTCGACGCGGCGATCGAGGCGGCCCGTATCGCGGTGACCTATCGCACCCCGGTGTTCCTGCTCTCCGACGGTTATCTGGCCAACGGCAGCGAGCCGTGGCGGATCCCGGACACCGACGAACTCCCCGACCTCCGCGTCCAGTTCGCCCAGGGACCCAACCACACCCTGGACGACGGCAGTGAGGTGTTCTGGCCCTACAAGCGTGACCCGCAGACCCTGGCCCGGCCGTGGGCGATCCCGGGCACGCCGGGTCTTGAGCACCGCATCGGCGGCATCGAGAAGCAGGACGGCTCGGGCAACATCTCCTACGATCCCGCCAACCACGACTTCATGGTCCGCACCCGGCAGGCAAAGATCGACGGCATCCGGGTGCCGGACCTGGACGTGGACGACCCGTCCGGGGCGGCCGACACCCTTGTCCTGGGCTGGGGTTCGACCTATGGGCCGATCACGGCGGCGGTACGGCGATTGCGGGCGGCCGGGGACTCCATCGCGCAGGCCCATCTGCGCCACCTCAATCCCTTCCCGTCCAATCTGGGCGCGGTGCTGAAGGGTTACGACAAGGTGGTGATCCCGGAGATGAACCTCGGCCAGCTCGCCACCCTCGTCCGGGCGAAGTACCTGGTGGACGCCCACTCCTACAACCAGGTCAACGGCATGCCGTTCAAGGCTGAGCAGCTCGCCACGGCGCTCAAGGAGGCCATCGATGACTGACATCGGCAACGGGCTGCTGCAACTGGTCCCCAGGGCCGAGGGCGTGCAGTCCATGAAGGACTTCAAGTCCGACCAGGAAGTGCGCTGGTGCCCCGGCTGCGGTGACTACGCGATCCTCGCCGCCGTACAAGGCTTCATGCCCGAACTCGGCCTGGCGAAGGAGAACATCGTCTTCGTCTCGGGCATCGGCTGCTCCTCCCGCTTCCCGTACTACATGAACACCTACGGGATGCACTCCATCCACGGCCGCGCCCCCGCCATCGCCACCGGACTGGCCTCCAGCAGACGGGACTTGAGCGTGTGGGTGGTCACCGGTGACGGTGACGCACTGTCCATCGGCGGCAACCACCTCATCCACGCCCTGCGCCGCAACGTGAACCTGAAGATCCTTCTCTTCAACAACCGGATCTACGGCCTCACCAAGGGCCAGTACAGCCCGACTTCAGAAATCGGCAAGATCACGAAGTCGACGCCGATGGGCTCGCTGGACGCGCCCTTCAACCCGGTGTCGCTGGCGATCGGCGCAGAGGCCTCCTTCGTGGCCCGCACGGTGGACTCCGACCGCAAACACCTCACCGACGTGCTGCGCCAGGCCGCCGCCCACCCCGGCACGGCGCTGGTGGAGATCTACCAGAACTGCAACATTTTCAACGACGGCGCCTTCGAGGTCCTGAAGGACAGGCAGCAGGCCCAGGAGGCGGTGATCCGCCTGGAGCACGGGCAGCCCATCCGCTTCGGCACCGACCTCGCCAAGGGCGTCGTACGGGACAGGCTGACCGGCGACCTCGAGGCCGTCACCGTCACCGCGGACAACGAGGCCGACATCCTGGTCCACGACGCCCACTCCGTGTCCCCGACCACGGCCTTCGCGCTCTCCCGGCTCGCCGACCCGGACACCCTGCACCACACCCCCATCGGCGTGTTCCGCAGCGTCGAACGCCCCGTCTACGACACCCAGATGTCCGACCAGCTCGACACCGCCATCGAACAGCACGGCAAGGGCGACCTCGCCGCACTGCTCGCGGGCGGCGACACCTGGACGGTCGTCGGCTGATCGCTCAGTGACCTCCTACAGGGCCCGGGTCACCGCGTACGTCCTACCACAGGGCTCGGGCCATCAGGTCCGGGCCCTGTCGTATGCCTCGGCCCGGGCCATCAGGTCCGGGCCCTGTCGTACTCCTCGCGCGCCTTCACCACGTCGTCCATTCGCTCTTCCGTCCAGACCCCCAGCGCACTCACCAGCCGGGCGGCCTCGCGGCCAAGATCGGTGAGGGAGTAGTCGACCCGGGGTGGGATCACGGGCTTGGCGTCGCGATGGACGAGACCGTCGCGCTCCAGGGTCTGCAGGGTCTGGGTCAGCATCTTCTCGCTGACGCGGCCGATCGCGCGGCGCAGCTCGCTGAAGCGGTGGGAGCGTTCGTTCAGCTCGATCAGGACGAGGACGCCCCATCGGCTGGTGACGTGCTCCAGGACGAGGCGGTGCGGGCACATGGCCTCGCTCTCGGTGTTCCAGTTCCTTACCGGCATGTCAGTACCTTACTTTAAAGTGGGTACTTTCTATAGGTTAGTACGTCTCCTAGGGTTAGTGCCAAGCCACCCGCAAGGAGAGAGCAAACATGAGCATCGTCGTCACCGGAGCCACCGGACACCTCGGCCGCCACGTCATCGAGGGACTGCTGGAGAAGGTTCCGGCCGATCGGATCACCGCTGTCGTGCGGGACGAGGCGAAGGCCGCCGGGTTCGCGGCCCGCGGGGTGAAGATCGCGGTCGCCGACTACAACGCCCCCGAGACCTTCGACGGCCTCCTCTCCACCGGCGACAAGGTGCTGCTGATCTCCGGGAACGAGTTCCACCTCGGCCGCGTCGGCCAGCACCAGGTCGTCATCGACGCCGCCAGGGCCGCCGGCGCCGCGCTCCTCGCGTACACCAGCGCTCCCGGCAACCTCACGGCCGCCCTGGCCGACGACCACCGGGCCACGGAGGAGGCGATCCTCGCGTCCGGAGTGCCGTACTCCCTGCTGCGCAACGGCTGGTACAACGAGAACTACACCGAGAATCTCGCCCCCGTCCTCGAGCACGGCGCCGTCGTCCAGGCCGCGGGTGACGGCCGTGTCGCAGGTGCCGCGCGTGCCGACTACGCCGCTGCCGCCGTGGCGGTGCTGACCGGCGAGGGCCACGAGAACACGACGTACGAGCTGAGCGGCGACACCACGTTCGGCATCGCCGAGTACGCCGCCGAGGTGGCCAAGCACTCCGGCGAGGAGATCGCGTACAACTCCGTCTCCCCCGATGTCTACCTCGGCATACTGACCGGCGCCGGACTGCCCGAGGCCCTCGCCACTCTCCTGGTGGGCGTGGAGGCGTCCATCGAGAAGGGTGAGCTCGCCGGCACGACCGGCGATCTGTCCCGGCTGACCGGTCGCCCGACCACGCCGATCGCCGAGTCGGTCGCGGCGGCGCTGAAGGGCTGACTCCCCTCGGACCCTCGCTACCGCTGCCCTCACCCCCGACCGCCGAGCAGGTCGCCGCGTGCCCTGTCACGACCGTATGGCGATACGGGCATGACAGGCGGGGGTGCCCGGCGCTACCTTCTTGAAGGCCGTACGGGCGCGGCCGCACGGGCGAGGAGGACGCGGTGGCGAAGGCCAGGGGCGAGCAGCACATAGGTCTGCTGAACGGCATCGCCGCGTACGGCATGTGGGGCCTCGTCCCCCTCTTCTGGCCGCTGCTCGAACCCGCCGGGGCGGCCGAGATCCTCGCCCACCGGATGGTGTGGTCGCTGGCCTTCGTCGGGATCGCGCTCGTCGTGATGCGCCGCTGGGCCTGGGCCGGTGAGCTGATCCGGCAGCCGCGCAAACTCGGGCTGATCACGGTGGCCGCCGCCCTCATCACCGTGAACTGGGGCGTCTACATCTGGTCCGTGAACTCGGGGCACGTGGTCGAGGCCTCGCTCGGCTACTTCATCAACCCGCTGGTCTCCATCGCGCTGGGTGTACTGATCCTCAAGGAGCGGATGCGGCCCCTGCAGTGGACGGCGGTCGGTGTCGCCTTCGTCGCGGTGGTCGTCCTCACCCTCGGCTACGGCAGCCCGCCCTGGATCTCCCTCACCCTCGCCTTCTCCTTCGGCACCTACGGGCTGGTCAAGAAGAAGGTCAACCTCGGCGGCATCGAGTCGCTCGCCGCCGAGACGGCCGTCCAGTTCCTGCCCGCGCTGGGCTTTCTGCTGTGGCTGGGGTCGACCGGGAAGGCGACCTTCGCCGCCGAGGGCGCCGGGCACATGGCGCTGCTCGCGGCGACGGGTGTGGTGACCGCGATTCCGCTGGTCTGCTTCGGCGCCGCCGCGATCCGCGTACCGCTGTCCACGCTGGGGCTCCTCCAGTACCTCGCCCCGGTCTTCCAGTTCCTGCTCGGCATCCTCTACTTCCACGAGGCCATGCCGCCCGAGCGCTGGGCCGGGTTCGCGCTCGTCTGGCTCGCGCTGTCGCTGCTCACCTTCGACGGGCTGCGCACCGCGCGCCGGGCGGCCCGGACGCTCAGGGCCGAGACCAGGGTCCCCAGGACCACCATCGCGACCGGCACGGTCAGCGCCGCGCGGACCGCGGACAGCGTCGCGTCCGGCTCAGTGACAGCCGGCCTCGATCCCGTCGACGCCAAGCCGTAGACCGCGGTCACCGCCGAGATCCCGATCGCCGAGCCGAACTGCGTCGGCCGGGGGAGACTGTGACCTGGGCCGTCGTCGAGGCGTGAGTGACGCGGATCCGTGCGCCCTCCTGATAGCCGCGGACCTCGCCCTTGGTGGGTTTCCTATCGGGCTTCCTATCGGGTTTCCTGTCGAGCTTCTGAGTCGGCCCTGCGGGCTCGGTGGGCGCGGGCCTTGTGGAGGTTGCCGCAGTGCTCCATGGCGCACCAGCGGCGGCGGCCGGGGCGGGAGGTGTCGACGAAGAGCAGGTAGCAGTTGTCGGACCCGCACTCGCGGATGCGGTCGGCGTACGGGCCGGTGAAAAGGTCCACGGCGTCGCGCGCGACGGTGGAGAGGAGCTGGGTGCCCGTGGCATCGGGGGCCCAGGCGTACGTACCGTCCGGCGCGATGCGGCCGACCAGTGGCGGTTCGGCCGCGGCCGCGTTGAGGACGGCCAGGTCTCGGGGGTTCGGCGGGCGGCCGTGGGCGCGGTCGGCGGTCAGCAGGAACAAGGCGTCGCGCACGGTTCGAACGTGCGCCAACTCCCGCTGCTCTATCGACAGTTCGAGCCCAGGCGAAAGGCGACTGCGGGCCGCCCAGTGCGCCAGGTCCGACGGCTCGTGCAGCACCTCGTAGCGGGCGAACTCGCCCGGACCGCCCGTCGTCAGCAGTTCCAGGCAGAGCGCGCCCGGGTCGAAGCGGAAGGACTTCCCGCCGTACGACACGAGGGTCAACCCCGGCGATTCCATTGCGCGCTCGCTCACGTAACCACTATAAGTGGTTACCATGACTCACGCGACCCTGCACTGGAAGCTCGTCATCGACGCGGCCGACCCGCACGCCCAGGCCGACTTCTGGGCCGCCGCCCTCGGCTACGAGGTCGAGGACAACAGCGCGCTCGTCGAAAAACTGCTGGGCCTCGGTGCCGTACCGGCCGAGCTCACCGTCGAGTCCCACGGCCACCGGGCCTTTCGGGATCTGATCGCCGTACGGCATCCGGATGATCCGTACGAGGAGGAGAGCGGGACCGGGCTCGGGCGGCGGCTGCTCTTCCAGCGTGTACCGGAGCCGAAGACCGTCAAGAACCGCCTTCATCTCGACCTGCACGCGGGGGCCGAGCGGCGTTCGGACGAGGTCGCCCGGCTGGAGGGGCTGGGGGCGGCGGTGCTGCGGCAGGTGAAGGAGCCGGGCGGCGAGTGGGTGGTGATGACGGACCCCGAGGGGAACGAGTTCTGCGTGCAGTGACCGCGGACCACATCAACACAGCGGCCCAGGCCGCCAAGTGGAGCGGCACGGCGGGCCTGGCACCTTCGACCGCCGTTACCGCCGTTACCGCTGTTGCCGCTGTTGCCGCTGTTGCCGCTGCTACCGCTCCCCTGCGACGCGCGTCGAACATCAACGCCGAGGCGTTGCTGTACCGGAACGGGGACGCGCCGGCTTGGGCGGTGTGGGAGTTGTCCTGACTCCCCGTGGTGCCCCCGCAGTTCCCCGTTCTGGTGGGTGCAGGGTCAGTCGGACTGGCTGCGGGCTCGTTCGGTCAGGCGGCCCATGCGGGTGCGGGTCTTTTCGAGCTGTTCGATGTCGTCGGCGGCCGGGCCGCCGTCGGCCGTGAGTTCGGTCCACACGCCGATCAGGTCGCGTCCGAGGTCCAGACCCAGCGAGGGGTCACGTACCGCACGCCAGGCCGTGGCCGCGCTCTGTACGTTGCCGTACGCGGCATCCGCGTCCCGGTGCCTTCGGTGCACCCTGGCCAGGTCGAGCGAGAGCTGGAAGGACCGGGGCGCGTCGCCGCCCAAGTAGGCGATGTATGCGGTCAGTTCGCGCACCCGCAGCGCCTCCGGGTGCTCCGGGCCCAGTGCCTGCGCGGCCTCCGCGACAGCGCGCTCCGCCATGCCCGCGGCCTCTTCGATCCTGCCCTCCTGCACGGCCTCGTTGATCCGCGTCACGTGCTCCGACAGGAAGGCCGCCTCGCCCGCGCCTTCCGGCACCGGCGCCAGTACGGCTTCGGCGACGGCGTCGAAGCCCCGCACGGGAGGGGGCTTCGACTCCGGTTCGGGGACGGGTTCCAGATCGAGGTTCAGATTCAGATTCAGGTTCAGGTCGATCGGGGACCTGGCAGCCTTCCGCGCGGTCAGGTCGGGCGGCGGGCCGAACTCGCCCGTCGGGGAGACCGCGACGCCGGGCGGCCTGTCCGTATCCCCCGTCGACTCCGGCAGCGACCGCAGTGCGAAAGCCGACGGAGGGAGGACACTCGGCGCGGGGTCGGTGGGCGCCGAGGGCCATACCGGGTCGACCGGCGGGGCGGGGGGCACCGGGGGCGTCCCGCCCGACGACGTGGGCGGAACCGGCGGCGACGACGGCAGCGGTGACGATGACTGCGGAGGCGGTGGAGGCATCGGCGGTTGCCGCATCTGCCCGGGCTCAGGCTCGGCCGGGTACGAGTGCGGATCCGGGTACGGCTGCCGCTGCGGCTGCGGCTGCGGATCCGGGTACGGCTGTGGATCGGGGTACGGCTGCCGCTGCGACTGTGGATCCGAGTACGGGTACGACTGCGGATCCGGATACGGCTGGGACTGCGGCTCGCGCTGTGGATACGGCCGGGACTGCGGCTCGCGCTGTGGGTGCGGCTGGAATCGGCGTGGCTCGCCCACGTAGGAACTCGACCCGTCCACGTACACCTGAATCGGTACGACGAAGCCGGTGCGTTCGTCGTGGATCGAGGCGAGCACAGGCCGGCCGCTGGTGAGGGCGAGGCGGTGGAGGTGGTCGAGGACGGCGGCCTGGACGGTCTGGCCGGCGGCGGCGTAGACCGGCACGCCGCCGACCGTGGCGCCGCCGCCCGGAGCGGTGCCCCCCGGAGCGGTGCCTCCCGCGGAGGCGGGCACCCGTACCTCGACCGGCGTCACCGCGGGGTCCACACACTCCCCGGGATCGGCGCCTTCCTCCGCGCGCCGCCGTTTGAGTTCCCGCTTCTGTTCGCGGCTGAGTCGAGACATCGTGCCCTCACTCGGGGTGATCGGGGGAGGAAGGGGGGACAGGGAGGTCGGCGCCGAAAGGGATGTCCGCGCGTGTGCCCACCGGTCCACCCTGGTCCCGCGGACCACAGTGCGTCAACGCCGACGGTCGCGAGGCGGGGACGGCCCCGGTGCCGATCACCCTCGTACATATCCTCGCCTCCCTCCTCACTTCAGTCCCAGCCGGGGTGCGCCCACTGCACCCAGCCGGGGCACCGAATGGATGCCCACTGGACAACTAGATGCGTACGCATATATTGTCCACGCATGTAGTTGCGGCAGCCATCGTTCGCCGCGCGCACCCTAGGGGGACCCATGAGCCGCCATTTCCTGTTCCTGCTCGGCAGCAGCCGCTCCGACGGCAACACCGAACTGCTGGCCCGCGAGGCCGCCGAACAGCTGCCGGCGGAGGCCGAGCAGCGGTGGCTCAGCCTCGCCGACCATCCACTGCCGGACTTCGAGGACCTGCGGCACGACAGTGACCACGTCCGCCCGACCGAGGGCAGCACGGGCCTGCTCCTCGACGCGACGCTCGCAGCGACGGACATCGTCATCGCGTCGCCTCTGTACTGGTACTCGGTCTCCGCCTCCACCAAGCGCTACCTCGACTACTGGTCGGGCTGGTTGCGCACCCCCGGCGTCGACTTCAAGGCCACTATGGCGGGGCGCACGCTTTGGGGTGTCACCGCGCTTGCGCACGAGGAGCAGGAGGTCGCCGACCCGCTGATCGGCACCCTCAACCACTCGGCCGCGTACATGGGCATGCGCTTCGGCGGAGTCCTGCTCGGCAACGGCAGCAAGCCCGGTGACGTACTCGACGACACCGAGGCCCTGGCCCGTGCGAAGACCTTCTTCGCAGAGCAGCCGCCGCTCGCCCGCTTTCCCTACGACGGCTGAGGACCGGTTCCGGGGCCGGAGTCCGAGGGGTTCGTGGGGATCCGGAGGGGGCCGGTGCTCAGGCCGTGATGTCCTTCGTCGTGAATCGGGCCCACGCCGCCGACCCGAACACGGCCGCGTACAAGGCTTGCAGGCCGAGGTTGTGGACCAGGTCGTCCCAGTACACCGGGTCGCGCATGAGGTCGGCGAAGGACAGCCAGTAGTGGGAGAAGAAGTACGGCTGGAGCGCGTGGAGTTGGGGGATCTGGTCGAGGATCTGGATGGTGATGAGGAGTCCGACGGTCGTCGCCATCGCGGCGATGCCGCTGCCCGTCAGCGTCGAGATGAACAGCCCGAGCGCCGCGACACCGATCAGTGAGGCCGCGACGACCAGGGCGATGAGCAGGGCCCTGCCGAGTCCCTCCGCAAAGCTGATCCGGGTTCCGGAAATCGTCGTCAGCTCGCCCAGGGGGAACAGCAGCGCCCCCACCGCGAGCGCCGAGGCCGCCACGACGAGGGTCGCGACCAGGCAGAACGTCATGGTGGTCGCGTACTTGGTGAGGAGGAGGCGGGTCCGGCCGGCGGGCGCGACCAGGAGGTACCGCAGGGTTCCCGCGTTCGCCTCGCCTGCGATCGCGTCGCCCGCGATGACGCCGATCGCCATCGGCAGGAAGAAGGGGAGCGTCGCGGCAAGCGCCGTGAACACCAGGAACAGGCCGTTGTTGGTGATCTGCGCGATGAACGCCGGTCCTTCGCCACCGCCGCCGCCCGGGCCGCCCCCGGATCCGTCGTTCGTCTCGATCTTGATGGCGATACCGATGAGGACCGGCACCGCCGCCAGCACACCGAGCAGCGCGATGGTCCGCCAGCGCCGGAAAGTGGTGACCAGCTCGCTGCGGAACAGCCCGAACGTCCAGAGCGGACCGGGGACACGTGGAGACCTGGGCGCACGCGCAGGACTGGAGGCGCCCACAGGACCGGGGGCACCCACAGGACCGGAAGCACCCACAGGACCGGGGGCACCGGCAGCTACCGCTTCGGTCTGGGAAACAATCTCAGCCCGCGACATCGAAGCCCTCCCCCGTCAGCGCCACGAACGCGTCCTCCAGCGAGGCCCGTTCAACCCCGAAACCGCGGACCCGGACGCCCGCCGTGACCAACGCGGCGTTCAGGTCGGCGAGTTCGCGCTCCGGGGGCTCGGCGGTCACCCCCGTGTCCGTCACGACGAGATCCCCGACTCCTTGTTCCTTCAGTACGCGCGCCGCGTCCGCGGGATCGGGCGTCGTCACGACGAGACGCCCGCGCGCACCCGCCGCGAGATCGGCCACCGCGCCCTGCGTGATGAGCCGGCCCTGCGCCATCACGGCCGCATGCGTGCACACCTGCTCGATCTCGTCGAGCAGGTGCGAGGAGAGGAAGACGGTCGTGCCGTCCGACGCCAACTCCCTCACCAGGGCACGGATTTCGCGCATTCCCTGCGGATCGAGGCCGTTGGTCGGCTCGTCCAGGACAAGCAGGCGGCGGGGCTGGAGCAGCGCCGCCGCGAGCCCGAGCCGCTGCTTCATACCGAGTGAGTACGCCTTCGCCTTCTTGCCGGCGGCAGCGGCGAGCCCGACCCGGTCGAGGGCGGCGGCGACGCGTGTACGCCGGGTGCGGGGGTCGGCGGTCGGGTCGGCGGCGTCGTACCGGAGGAGGTTGTCGCGGCCGGAGAGGAAGCCGTACAGCGCGGGGCCCTCGATGAGGGCGCCCACCTGCGGGAGCACGGCGCGGGTGGCCCGGGGCATGGGCTGCCCCAGGACACGCGCCGTGCCCGAGGTCGGCTGGATCAGGCCCATCAGCATGCGGATGGTGGTGGTCTTGCCCGAGCCGTTCGGCCCGAGGAAGCCGAAGACGCTGCCCGCCGGGACGGTCAGGTCCAGGCCGTCGACGGCGAGCTGTCCGCCGCGGAAGCGCTTGGTGAGCCCACGGGTCACGATCACGGTGTCGTCGACCGGGGTCGTCTCGACCGCGCTCGCCGTGGCCGGAGCCGCCGCGGCCGTGCTCGCTGTTGCCGGGGCCGCCGCGACCGGAGCCACCGTGGCCGTGTTCACCACGCCCGGCTCCGCCCTGGCCGGGGCCGCCGCGCCCGTGCTCGCCGCCCCCGGGTTCGCCGCGGTGGCGCTCACCGCCCCTCCCGGCTCGCCCACCGGGTCGGGCTCCGCGGCGGACAGTTCCTCCATGGGCTCCCTCAATCAGTCGGAATTCGTCGCGCGGCTACGGGACTTTCGCTGCCGCGCGACGAGACTCACGAGTCCTGCTGGGCCTCCTACTGGGCCTCCTACTGGGCCGCGTTGGCCGCCTTGACCAGCGCGTCCTTGGTGACGGCACCGGCGTACACCTTGCCGTCGTCCGTGATCAGCGCGTTGACCAGGCGGGTCGAGAAGACCGTGCCCGAGCCGAACTCGCCGGTGACCTGGTCGCCGAGAGAGTTCAGGAACCCGTCGACGTCGCTGTTGCCGGAGGAGCCGGACGGTACGCCCGCGCCGCCCTTGCCGCCCGTGTCGAACTCGGCGATGGCGTTCCACCCCTCGCCGATGGTCTTGAGTCCCTCGAGCCCCTTGCTCAGGTCCTCTTCGGACTTCTGGGAGGACTCCGGCGCCTTCACGTCGTCGCCCTCGGTGACCTTCGCACCCTTGGGCGGGGTGAAGTCGAAGGTCGACGCGGCCGGCTTGGAGAAGTCGACCTTGGTGAAGCCCGCGTCCACGACGGCCGCGCCGCCGCTCGCCGGAGTGAGCGTGAACTTCAGCGGCAGCCCCGTCTTGGAGTCGACGGCGATGGTGATCGCACCGACCGTGGTGCCCGACTGCTTCGGCTTGATGAGCAGCTTGTACGCGTCACGGCCCGCGACCTGCGCGGTGCCGTCGACCGTCACGGAGGTGGTGTCGTCGACGGCCTTGAGGGCCTCGTCGGCGAGCTCCTGGGGAGTGGCCGGGACGTCCGCCTGGCCCTTCTCCGTCCCGGACTTGGGCGCGGTCGAGTGGTAGACCTCGTTCGACTTGCTGTCGTACCCCCACAGGTCCGTGCCGTTGTGGATGACGCTGTACTCGGAAGCGCTGTCCAGGAGGGAGACCTTGGCCTTGTCGGGGCCGTCGGCCGCGACGCGCAGTGTGTGCGTGCCGGTGGCCAGTTCCAGGAGCTTGGACGACGGGTCGGCGGACGAACCGCCACTGCCACCGCCCTGCACGGCCCCGGAAGCGAAGCTGCTCTCCAGGCCACCGAGGTCGGGAAGCCCCAGGTCGGTGCTGATCTTCACGGTGCCGGACAGTTGCTCGACGTCCGACTTGGCGATCTTCTCGATGAGCTGCTGGGCGCTGATCTTGGGCAGATCGGGGTCACCGGAGTCGGCGAGCGCCGGGACGAGCCCGATGGTCGCCGCCGCCACCCCCATCACCGCGACCGGGACGACGTAACGCGCCGCCTTCCGCCGGCCGGCGCGCACGTCCTCGGCCTCGGCCTCGCCGGCGTTCGTGCTGTGGTCGGATTCGTACGGTGCCATGTGTGCCTTACCTCCGTCGTCGGCGGCGGCTCGTCGTGCTGCACTGGTCCACTCTTAGCCGCCATTCTCACCCGAACCGGTGAGGAGTGGTGTTCTCCATCTGACCAAATCGACGGCAGAGATACGTCAGACCCCGGACTCAACTCCACGTACTCCTGCGGTATGACGTCACGCGATGGTGCCTCTCGCAACCCGTAGGGGTCGGAGGAGACACCGGAGGACACCGGAGGACACCGGAGGACACCGTACGAGGCACCCCCGATCCGATCCGTTCCTTGCGTGGCCGGCGGCTTGGCGCAGCCGACCGAAGTGAAGGCCACCCCGCTCCGGCGGCCTGGTGCAGCCGACCGGAGTGAAGGCCACCCCCCTCCGGCGGCTTGGCGCAGCCGATCGAAGTGAAGGCCACCCCGCTCCGGCGGCCGGGTACAGCCGACCGAAGTGAAGGTCACCCCGCCCGGTGCACCACCGCGTCGCACAGTTCCACCAGCGCCGCCTTCGCATCGCACTCCGGCAGCGGGGCCAGCGCGGCCCGCGCGTCCTCCGCGTACTGCACGGTGTCCCGCCGGGCCTGCTCAAGAGCCGGGTGCGTCCGCAGCCGGGCCAGCGCCTCGGCGTGCCGGGCGTCATCCGTCAGGTCGGAGTCCAGCAGCTCGCACAGCGCGATGTCCTCGGCGAGGCCGAGCCGGGCCACCCGCTCCCGCAACCGCAGCACCGGCATCGTGGGGATACCCTCGCGGAGGTCCGTCCCCGGCGTCTTGCCCGACTCGTGCGAGTCGGACGCGATGTCCAGTACGTCGTCCGCGAGCTGGAAGGCGACACCCAGCCGCTCCCCGTACTGCGTCAGCACATCCACGACGGCCTCGTCGGCCCCCGACATCATCGCGCCGAACCGGCACGCGACCGCGACCAGGGAACCGGTCTTGCCGCTGAGCACGTCGAGATAGTGGTCGACCGGGTCACGGCCGTCGCGCGGGCCCGCGGTCTCCAGGATCTGCCCGGTGACGAGGCGTTCGAAGGCCTCGGCCTGGATGCGGACGGCGTCGGGACCGAGGTCCGCCAGGATGTACGAGGCGCGCGCGAAGAGGAAGTCGCCGGTGAGGACGGCCACCGAATTGCCCCAGCGGGTGTTCGCGCTGGGCACTCCGCGCCGTACGTCCGCCTCGTCCATCACGTCGTCGTGGTACAGCGTGGCGAGATGCGTCAGCTCGACGACCACGGCCGAGGGCACGACACCCGGCGCGTAGGGATCCCCGAACTGCGCGGCGAGCGTCACGAGCAGTGGCCGGAAACGTTTGCCGCCTGCTCGCACGAGGTGCTGCGCGGCCTCCGTGATGAACGGAACCTCGCTCTTGGTGGCTTCGAGCAAACCCTCCTCGACAGCCGCCAATCCGGCCTGGACATCGGCTTCGAGAGCCTGGTCCCGCACGCTCAGCCCGAACGGCCCGACGACGGTCACGAGAGGTTCTCCTGTCTGCTGACGATCACATGGCGAACTCGGTCGATCATTCGGTCGGTGACGCGGTTTGTCGATGTGTCGCTGCCATCACTCAAGTCAGCGTATCCGGTCACGTTTCGATCACCACGAGCGCCCACCGTCCCCATTGCCGACTTCCCTCACGAGTTCCCCCAGGCGCGAGGGACAGTCCACAGCCCGACGAACAGGCAACCGCCACCCGAACGGGAGGCGCCTTCACGTCCGGCGGTGCGACTTCAGGAACGGTATGTTCTTGATCAATTAATACGATCAGATTTAAGTCGATATGCGCCGATTCGCCATACTCCCCTCTCCCCCCGTCAGTGCCCTTGAGGAGACCCGCCGCCGTGTCCCGCAGCACCGTCGAATCCGAGCCAGGCAGCGAGCCGCAGCCGCCCGCCGGGGACGACCACGCCTTCTTCGGCCAGCCCAGGGGGCTGCTCACCCTGTCCGGCCTGGAGGTCTGGGAACGCTTCTCGTTCCTCGGCATGCAGGCGATCCTCGTCCTCTACTTCGCCGACACCATCGCCCACGGCGGCATGGGCATGTCGCCGGGCACTGCCGCCTCCGTGTCGGCCGCGTACGGAACGCTCGTCTACCTGGTCTCGGTCGCCGGTGGCTGGCTCGCCGACCGGATGCTCGGCTCGTACCGCGCGGTCCTGTGGGGCGGCATCCTGATCGCCTGCGGCCACTACTCCATGGCGGTCCCGACGGCCACCATGACCTGGGTCGGCCTGGGGCTGATCAGCGCGGGCACCGGCCTGCTCAAGCCCAACGTCGCCACCATGGTCGGCAAGCTCTACCGCACCGAGGACGAGCGCCGTGACGCCGGGTTCGCCCTCTACTACATGTCGATCAACATCGGCGCCTTCGCGGGCCCGCTCGTCACCGCCTGGCTCGGCGATCACCGGGGCTGGCACTGGGGTTTCTCCGCGGCGGCGGTCGGCATGACGTTCGGCCTGATCCAGTACGTCGCCGGCCGCCGTCACCTGGCCGGACGCAAGCACGCGGCGGAATTCGCCCTCGCCCCCGAAACGATGCGCCGCACGGTCCTGCTGATCGTCCTCGGCGTCCTCGCGGCGGCCGTACTCGCCGCCCTCCTCACCGTGGCCGGCTATCTGACGATGGACCGCTTCGTCGACCTGCTCACCCTCATCTCGGTGATCGCGCCGGCCGTCTACTTCGCGGTGATGTTCAGAAGCCCCCGCGTGACGGACCCCGAACGCGGCCACCTGCGCCCGTACATCGTCCTCTTCCTCGCCTCGACCGTCTTCAACTTCATCCTCTTCCAGGCGTACTCGACGATGATGCTGCTCGCCGCGTCGAACGCCGAGAGCAGGATCCTCGGTTACGACTTCCCGGCCGGCTGGTACGCCTCCGCGCTCGGCGCCTTCGAGGTCGCCCTCGCGCCCGTCGTCGCCGCGCTGTGGGTCAGGATGGGCCGCAACCAGCCGCACGCCTCCAACAAGATCGCGATCGGCGTCGTACTCGGCGGGCTGTCCTTCCTCCTGATCGTGCTGCCGACGAGCGGCCACAGCAGTGACGACTACCTGATGTCGGCCTGGTGGATCGTCGGCTCGTACCTGCTGCTCGGCCTCGGCGACATCCTCCTCGAAACGTCCGGCATGTCCGCCACCACCAAGCTCGCCCCCGTCGCCTTCTCCAGCCAGACGATGTCCCTCTGGTTCCTGTCCCTCGCGCTCGCCAACGGCATCCAGGCGCAGACCGTGAAGCTCTACGACGACGTCTCCAAGCCGGCCTACTTCGGCGTCAACGGCGCGATCGCGGTGGCCGCCGGCCTCGCCGTGATGGCACTCGCGCCCTGGCTGCGCCGCACGATGCACCCCGTCCACTGAGGTGACCCCATGAGCATGCACATCCGTACGTCCTTCCCCTACCAGTCCGCTCACGAGGACGTCCTCATCCCCCTCCCGGACGGCACGCGTCTGTACGCCCGCATCTGGCGCCCCCTGACCGAAGAACCCGTACCGGCGCTCCTCGAATACCTCCCGTACCGCCTCACGGACTGGACCGCGCCGCGCGACTGGCAACGCCATCCCTGGTACGCCGGCCACGGCTACGCCTCCGTCCGCGTGGACGTCCGCGGCCACGGCAACTCGGAGGGCATGCCGGGGGACGAGTACTCGGAGGTGGAGCTGGCCGACGGGGTGGAGGTGGTCCACTGGCTCGCGTCCCAGCCCTGGTGCTCGGGCCGGGTCGGCATGTTCGGCATCTCCTGGGGCGGCTTCAACTCCCTGCAGATCGCGGCCCTCGCGCCCGAGCCGCTCAAGGCGGTCGTCACGGTCTGCTCGACGGACGACCGCTACGACAACGACGTGCACTACATGGGCGGTTCCGTCCTCGCCGTCGACATGCACGCCTGGGCGGCCACGATGCTCGCCTTCGTCGCCCGCCCGCCGGACCCGGTGCACGTCGGCGAGGTGATGTGGCACGACCTGTGGGTGAAACGGCTGGCGGCGGTCGAGCCGTACCTCCACACCTGGCTGTCGCACCAGACCCGGGACGCGTACTGGAAGCACGGCAGCGTCTGCGAGGACTACGACGCGATCCAGGCCGCTGTCCTGGCGGTGGGCGGCTGGCACGACCCGTACCGGGACACGGTGTTGCGGCTGGTCGAGAATCTGCCACCGGATCGCGTACGGGGCCTGATCGGCCCCTGGTCGCACCAGTACCCCGACAGGGGCCTGCCCCCCGGCCCCGCGATCGGCTTCCTCCAGGAGACCCTGCGCTGGTGGGACCACTGGCTGCGCGACGGGGACACCGGCGTGATGGCGGAACCGCTCCTGCGCTCGTACGTCATGGACTCGCACCGCCCGGCAACGGTGTACGACACGTTGCCGGGCCGCTGGGTGGGCGACGAGGCCTGGCCGTCCCCCTCCGTGACACCGGTCTCGTACGGCCTCCCGGGCACATCGCTGCTGATCCGCTCGCCGCAGCACACAGGCGTCGACGCGGGTCGGTTCTTCCCCTTCGGGAACGACGCGGATCTGCCGCCGGACCAGCGGGAGGAGGACGGGCGGTCAGCGTGCTTCGACTTCGAAGTACCCCACGAGACATGGGTGTTGGGCCGTCCGAAGGTGCGCTTGCGGCTGACTTCGGAGGTCGGGCGCGGCCAGGTGATCGCCCGGCTCTGCGACGTGGCGCCCGACGGCTCCTCCACGCTCGTCACCCGGGGGGTACTGAATCTGTCGGCGCGCCATGGCCGTCACCAGACGGTCCCCTGGAAACCGGGCTCCACGGAGGACGTGGTTCTCGAACTGAACGGCATCGGTTACGCGTTCCCGCCCGGTCACCGGATCCGTCTCGCGATCTCCTCCGCCTACTGGCCCTGGATCTGGCCCCAGCCGGGCTCGGAGGCGGGCTTCACCCTGGACCCGGCGGGCAGCACCCTCGAACTTCCACTACGGGCAAGGCAGTCGGCGTTCCCGATCTCCTTCGAGGAGCCGGAGGAGTCCGAACCCCTGGGAGTGGTCGTGCCGGCGACTTTGGACGAACCCCGCCCCGAACGCCTTGTCGTGCGCGACGTGGCCAAGGGCGAGTGGCGCCTCGAAGTCGACCCCCGCTACGGCGGTACCCGCCTCTATCCCGACGGACTCGAATTCACGGAGGACGCGGTGGAGACGTACACGATCAACGAGTCGGATCCGCTGTCGGCCCGCACCCGCTCGACATGGTCGATCCGTCTGCATCGCCCGGACCTGCCGTGGGACGCGCGGGTCCGGGCGACTTCCGAAATCTCCTGCGACGCCGATGACTTCATCACCTCGAACGAGGTGATCTGCCGGGACGGGGACGAGGTGGTCTTCCACCGGACTTGGGAGAAGAGGATCCCGCGGACGGCGGGGTAGGCGGCGGCGGAGTCCTCCGCCGGCAGCGGGGGCCGGTCGACAGGGGGACCGGTTGGCCGGGGGGACCGGTCGGCAGGGGGACCGGTCGGCCGGGGAGACCGGTCGGCAGCAGGGCAGCGGCCACCACCGCGAGTTGCCCGTATTGACCCTGATTGACTTCGGTGCCGCTTTGTTCATGCTTGGTCGCGTGAAATGGGTCACGTCCGGACAAGATCGACACCCCGGCCCGCCCCGCAAGGCCTCGCAATTACCCATTCGCGAAAGCCAAGTTGAGTTTCTTATTCCGGGCACAATCGGACGATTCCCCCTGTTCTGTGCGCAGGCGAAAGCGATCTACACCGCCAAATCGGGCCTTGTTCCAGACATGTGCTCTCGCATACGTTCACGTCGTTCCAGGCGGAACGCCGAATCCTGCCGCCGCCCGGAACCCCACCCATCCAGACGCTCACGGCAGGAGCGGGGGACCCAGGTAAGCCGCCGATCCGGACACCGGAACGGCTAGGGGTGAAGCCGCACCCACCACGCGGCCGGGCAGCTCCCGCCCGAACCCGACAGCTCACCTCGCAGGCGCCGGAGAGGAATTCGCCATGCCCGCACGAGGCAAGCACCGCCGCCCCAGGACCAGCCACCTCACCCGCGGCATGGTCGCCGCCGGAACGGGCGGAGCCGCGCTCGCACTTCCCCTGGTGAGCGCGACCGGCGCGCACGCCGCTACCGCGACCAGTGTTCCGGCTCAGGCAACCGCCGCGACGAAGGCCGCTCCGGCCGCCGTCCCCGACGTCAAGCTCGTCACGTACAAGGTCGTCGCGGGCGACACCCTGTCCAAGATCGCGCGGGAACACACCACGGACGCCGGCTGGCAGGCGCTCTACAAGGCCAACGCCGCGGTCATCGGCTCCGACCCGGCGCTGCTCCGCCCGGGCACCACCCTGACCGTGGGTACGAAGTCCGGGGCGTCGACCGCCTCGACCGCCAAGTCCGCGGCTACTCCTGCGACCTACAGCAACGATCTCGACGGCTGGATCAAGGAGTCCCTGGCCGTCATGGCCGAGTCCGGGATCCCGGGTACCTACGACGGCATCTACCGCAACATCATGCGCGAGTCCGCGGGCAACCCCGCCGCCATCAACAACTGGGACTCCAACGCCGCCGCAGGCACCCCCTCCAAGGGTCTTCTCCAGGTCATCGACCCGACCTTCGCCGCCTACCACGTGGCCGGCACCTCGATGGACCCCTACGACCCGGTCGCGAACATCACGGCGGCCTGCAACTACGCCGCGGACAAGTACGGCTCGATCGACAACGTCAACGGACCCTACTGACAGGGCAGTTCAGACGTACGTACGACTGTGATGGGGTCTGCCCCGGGCAAGCGGGCTCGCCCGGGGCAGACCCACCCGCGCCGCCCCCCGGCGCCGCAACCGGCAACCCCCACGCCGGATTCCCACGTCGAGTGCTCAGACGGGACAACCACGCCGGATTCCCATGTCGAGCGCTCAGACCGAATGGCCGGGCGCGGAAACCCAGGCGGGAAACCCGGGCGGGAGGGCCGGGCGCGGAAACCCAGGCCGGATGGCCGGGCCGGATGGCCGGGCCGGATGGCCGGGCCGGATTCCTAAGGGCCGCTAGCTGAAAAGTCGCTCGAGGACCACCGCGATCCCGTCCTCCTCGTTCGACAGCGTCACCTCATCCGCCACCGCCTTCAGCTCCGGATGGGCATTGGCCATGGCCACGCCCCGCCCGGCCCAGTCGAACATGGGGATGTCGTTGGGCATGTCGCCGAAAGCGATCGTGGCGGAGGCGGTGAGACCGAGGTGACGGGCGGCAAGGGCCAGACCCGTCGCCTTGGTCACGCCACATGGCTGGAGTTCGACGGTCCCCGGCCCCGACATGGTGACGGTCGCCAGCGAACCAGCCACCGCCCGCGCCGTCATCGCCAACTCGTCGTCCGACAGGAACGGGTGACGGAGCAACACCTTGCTGATCGGTTCCGCCCACAGGTCGTCGCGCCGCCGCACCCGCACCGCCGGGAGGGTCGGGTGCGGCATCACATACCCCGGCTCGGTGAGCGTGAGTCCGTCCACACCGTCCTGGTCCACGGCCGCGTAGACCTGCCCGACCTCCGCCTCGATCTTGCCGAGCGCCGTCTCGGCCAGCTCCCTGTCCAGGGCCACCGACCACAGCAGACGGTCCGCCCCCGCGTCGTACAACTGTGCCCCCTGCCCACACACCGCCAGCCCCTGACCGCCGAGTTCATCGAGCAGCGGTCGCACCCTCGGCGCGGGCCGCCCCGTCACCACCAGATGCCGGGCACCTGCTGCCATGGCCTTCGCCAACGCGGCCCGCGACCGGTCGGAGAGCGTGTCGTCGCCGCGCAGCAGCGTTCCGTCCAGATCGGTGGCGATAAGTGAATATGCAGTCGGAGCGGCCATGATCCGAAGAATACGGATCGAACGACACATCGGCCCGGCGCGAACCGGACGACGTCCGGTATCCCGTCAGCAACGCCGTTCACCGCACGGGGACTACGAGCGCCACGAGCGGTACGGCAACCGCCTCCTGGGCATCTACGACGCCTACCGTGGCCACAACCTGTCCGGCGACGCGCTGTGCGAGTTCGGCGAACAGCGCCGGCCGTACGAGGCCAGACGGCCGCCCCCGGGAGCGCCATGGACAGCGTAACTGGACACCCTCGAAAGAGACTTATGGGGCATTACGAACCCGCCAGCCCGCTGTCGGATCAAGTTCACCCCCCGTAACGTGTGCCGCGCCCAAACAGAACACCTGGAACCCGTGGACGCCACGGATCACGCAGACCACGCGTTCCACAAACTCCACCTGCCACCAGATCTCCCGCATGTCCTGCATACCCTGCATGTCTTACATGACCCGCATGTTCTGCATGTTCTGCATATCGCGTACGTACCCCGCAAGCCACGAGAGCGAGGCACCCCCGATGCCCCCCTTCGATGTCCCAGAGAGCGATCCCTTCGGCCCGCACAACCTGCCGTACGGGGTGTTCTCCCTGAACGACCCGCCCCCGAACGGCCCGGCCACCGCCACCGATCGAACCGTCGGTGTCCGCCTCGGCGACCACGTACTCGACGCGGGCGCGGCTGCCCGGGCACTCGGCTCCCCGTACGCGGAGCTGCTCGCCCGACCGACCCTGAACCCCCTCCTCTCAGCCGGCCGCACCGCCTGGTCCGACGTCCGCCGCGCCCTCACCGCATGGGTGACGGTCCCGGCTCACCGCGAGACCCTCGAACCCCACCTCCACCCCCTCTCCGGGGTGACCCTGCACCTCCCCTTCGAGGTCGCGGACTACGTCGACTTCTACGCCTCCGAGAACCACACCCGGAACGTCGGCCAGATCTTCCGCCCCGACGCAGCCGACTCCCTCACCCCCAACTGGAAGCACCTGCCCATCGGCTATCACGGCAGGTCCGGCACCATCGTGGTGTCAGGAACGGACGTGGTACGCCCCTCGGGCCAGCGCAAGGCACCCGCTGACGCGACCCCCGTCTTCGGCCCCTCCGTCCGGCTGGACATCGAGGCGGAGGTCGGCTTCGTGGTCGGCGCCCCCTCGGCCATGGGCACCCCCGTCCCCCTCGCCGGCTTCCCCGACCACGTCTTCGGCCTGTGCCTCCTCAACGACTGGTCGGCGCGCGACATCCAGGCCTGGGAGTACGTCCCCCTCGGCCCCTTCCTGGGCAAGTCGTTCGCCACCTCGGTGTCCGCGTGGATCACCCCGCTCGACGCCCTGACCGACGCCCGGGTCGCACCCCCCTCACGCACGCACCCCCTCCTCCCCTACCTGGACGACTCCGCGGAGGAACCGGGCGGCTACGACCTCCGCATCTCCGTCGCCATCAACGGCCACGTCGTCTCCGAGCCCCCCTTCTCCACCATGTACTGGACGGCCGCCCAGCAGTTGGCCCACATGACGATCAACGGCGCCTCCCTCCGCACGGGCGACCTCTACGGCTCCGGAACGGTGAGCGGCCCCTCCGACTCCGAGCGCGGCTCCCTCCTCGAACTCACCTGGAACGGACGGGACACCCTCGACCTCCCCACCGGCAAGCGCACCTTCCTGGAGGACGGCGACGAGGTGACACTGACAGCGTGGGCTCCGGGACCGGGCGGCGCGCGCGTGGGCCTGGGCGAGGTAACGGGACGAATCACGCCGAGCACCTGAGCGTCTCCCCGACCCGCAGGGGTCCGACGAGCCCCACGCCCCCAAAGCCGGAGTCGAAGCCGCAGTCGAAGTCGGAGTCGGAGTCGAAGCCGGAATCGGACTCGCAGCCGGAGCCGGCTCCGGAGCCGCGGTCGCGGTCGCAGTCGCAGTCGCAGTCGCAGTCGCAGTCGCAGTCGCCCAACCACGGAAGGGGCCGTGCCGGTACGTCCAGATGCTCGTCGCGTACGTTCGCGTCACCGGACCCCTCGCCTCCTGCCCAACGTCTGATCCGGCGGCGACGAGCGGGACGTACCGGCACGGCCCCGACCCACCCACGGCCCGCCCGCTCGATGGCAGACCCCACCCCGGAGAGCTACCCCCAGTCCTCCGGCTCGGGCTCCTCCCCCATCTCCGGCCAGTCCTGATCCGGAGCCTCGCCGACCGCTTGAGCCACCGCTTCCCCGGAAGCGTCGGCAGCACCCCCAAGCACATCAAGCCCTCCGAGCACCCCCAACACCCCCTCCCCCCACGTCGCCAGCTTCTTCTCGCCGACGCCGCTGATCGTCCCCAACTCAGCCACCGACTTGGGCCACACCGTGGCAATCTCCCGCAGCGTCGCATCATGGAAGATGACGTACGCCGGAACGCCCTGCTCGCGAGCCTGCTCGGCACGCCAGGCCCGCAGGGCCTCGAATGCGGGGACCAACTCCGGTGCCAGCTCGGCCACCGCGGCCTTGGCCTTCTTCTCGCCCCGGGAGGAGGACGCACGGGCACCCACAGGCTTCGGCGGCTCCTTCCGCAACGGCACCTCCCGCTCGCGCCGCAGCACCGTCCCACTCTCCTCGGTCAGCACCAGCGTCCCGTACTCGCCCTCGACGGCAAGCAGCCCCTGCGCCAGCAACTGCCGTACGACGCCCCGCCATTCGTTCTCGGACAGATCCTCACCGATCCCGAACACGGACAGCTGGTCGTGATCGAACTGGATCACCTTGGCGGTCCGGCGCCCGAGCAGGATGTCGACGATCTGGACCGCACCGAACTTCTGCCCGCGCTCACGCTGCAACCGCACCACCGTGGACAGCAGCTTCTGGGCCGCGACCGTACCGTCCCAGGTCTCGGGCGGCGTCAGGCACGTGTCGCAGTTGCCGCACGCGGGAGTGTGCGGGTCCTGGCCGAAGTAGGCCAGGAGCTGGGAGCGCCGGCACTGGGCCGTCTCGCACAGGGCCAGCATCGATTCCAGGTGGGCGGCCGCCCGTCGGCGGAACGCCTCGTCGCCCTCCGAGCCCTGGATCATCTTGCGCTGCTGGACCACGTCCTGAAGCCCGTAGGCCATCCAGGCCGTGGACGGCAGTCCGTCGCGACCCGCTCGGCCCGTCTCCTGGTAGTAACCCTCCACCGACTTCGGCAGATCGAGGTGGGCGACGAACCGTACGTCCGGCTTGTCGATGCCCATGCCGAACGCGATGGTGGCGACCACGACCAGGCCCTCTTCGCGCAGGAACCTCGACTGGTGGCGCGCGCGGGTCCCCGCGTCCAGACCCGCGTGATAGGGCACGGCCTCGATGCCGTTGCGGGAGAGGAACTCGGCCGTCGTGTCCACCGACTTGCGCGAGAGGCAGTAGACGATGCCCGCGTCGCCTGCGTGCTCCTCGCGCAGGAAGGACAGCAGCTGCTTCCTGGGGTCGGCCTTCGGCACTATCCGGTACTGGATGTTGGGGCGGTCGAAGCTCGCCTCGAAGTGCCGGGCGTCCGGCATGCCCAGGCGCTGGGTGATCTCCTTGTGCGTGGCGCGCGTGGCCGTGGCCGTCAGCGCGATCCGCGGCACGTCAGGCCAGCGCTCACCCAGCACCGAGAGCGCCAGGTAGTCGGGGCGGAAGTCGTGCCCCCACTGGGCGACGCAGTGCGCCTCGTCGATCGCGAAGACCGAGATCTTCCCGCGTGACAGCAAGTCCAGCGTCGTGTCCAGACGCAGCCGCTCCGGAGCGAGGTAGATCAGGTCGAGCTCCCCCGCGAGGAACTCCGCCTCGACCGTCCGCCGCTCGTCGAAGTCCTGCGTCGAGTTCATGAAGCCGGCGCGCACGCCCAGCGCCCGCAGCGCGTCCACCTGGTCCTGCATCAGCGCGATGAGCGGGGAGACCACGACGCCCGTACCAGGTCTGACCAGGGCCGGAATCTGGTAGCAGAGCGACTTTCCGCCGCCGGTCGGCATCAGGACGACCGAGTCACCGCCCATCACCACATGGTCGATGATCGCTTCCTGTTCACCACGGAAGGCGTCATACCCGAAGACCCGGTGAAGCGTGGCCAGCGCCTCGCTGTCGCCCAGCGTCTCCGTCGCACCCGCTTCGGTCATCACACTCGTCCCACCCATCGCCCGTCCCCCGTCCGTCGTACTTCGCCCACGACAGCCACCTTAGGCCTCCGCGCCGACAGCCTCTGAGTTATCCACAGGCCGCCCCTCGGACCGCCCTCAAGGCCGCCACCGCCATCGCCCTCTGCGGACTACACCCTCCACGCGTGGATCTACGAGCCCAACAACAGGCTTCAGGCTTCCCCTTCCCCGTATGTGAGGCGTGACAAGGGTGAGCGGCCTGTTCGCCGCCGTGCAATCGGGCGGCGAGGGGCCCCTGAAAACGCGTCGGACCCGCTCCCCGAGGGGAGCGGGTCCCGCCGCCTGCTCGGCCCGGCTCAGCGCACGAACACCCCTGCCTGACCCGCCAGGTCCAGGAAGTACTGCGGTGCCACACCCAGCACCAGCGTGACCGCCACGCCCACCCCGATCGCCGTCATGGTCAGCGGCGACGGCACGGCGACCGTCGGGCCGTCCGGCCGCGGCTCGCTGAAGAACATGAGCACGATCACGCGGATGTAGAAGAACGCCGCGATCGCCGACGAGATCACACCGACCACGACCAGCGCGCCCGCGCCACCCTCCGCCGCCGCCTTGAACACGGCGAACTTCCCGGCGAATCCGGAGGTCAGCGGGATTCCGGCGAAGGCCAGCAGGAAGACCGCGAACACGGCTGCCACCAGCGGAGACCTGCGCCCGAGCCCGGCCCACTTGGACAGGTGCGTCGCCTCTCCGCCCGCGTCCCGCACCAGCGTCACCACGGCGAACGCGCCGATCGTGACGAACGAGTACGCACCGAGGTAGAAGAGCACCGACGAGACGCCGTCCGGCGAGGTCGCGATGACACCCGCGAGGATGAAGCCGGCGTGCGCGATGGACGAGTACGCCAGCAGCCGCTTGATGTCGGTCTGCGTGATCGCGACGATCGCACCGCCCAGCATCGTGACGACCGCGACGGCCATCATGACCGGCCGCCAGTCCCAGCGCAGGCCGGGCAGGACGACGTACAGCAGGCGCAGCAGCGCGCCGAAGGCGGCCACCTTCGTCGCGGCGGCCATGAAGCCGGTGACCGGTGTCGGCGCGCCCTGGTAGACGTCCGGGGTCCACATGTGGAACGGCACCGCGCCGACCTTGAACAGCAGGCCCATGACGACCATCGCGACGCCGATGAGGAGCAACGCGTCGTTGCCCATGGTGTCGGCGAGCGCCGGGTCGACGTTCTGGATGGTGCCGTCGACGACCTGGGAGATAGTGGCGTACGACACCGAGCCCGCGTAGCCGTACAGCAGGGCGATGCCGAAGAGTGTGAACGCGGACGCGAAGGCGCCGAGCAGGAAGTACTTGACGGCCGCTTCCTGTGACAGGAGCCGCTTGCGGCGGGCCACGGCGCACAGGAGGTACAGCGGAAGCGAGAAGACTTCCAGCGCGATGAACAGCGTCAGCAGGTCGTTGGCCGCCGGGAAGATCAGCATGCCGCCGACCGCGAAGAGCAGGAGCGGGAACACCTCGGTGGTGGTGAACCCGGCCTTCACGGCGGCCTTTTCGCTGTCGCTGCCGGGTACGGACGCGGCCTGCGCGGCGAACGAGTCGACCCGGTTGCCGTGCGCCGCCGGATCGAGCCGCCGCTCGGCGAAGGTGAACACGCCGAGCAGTCCGGCAAGGAGGATCGTGCCCTGGAGGAACAGTGCGGGCCCGTCGACGGCGATCGCGCCCATGGCCGCGATGTGCGCCTTCGTGGTGCCGTATCCGCCGGCCGCGAGCGCAACGACCGCGGCGAACGCGGCGGCGAGTGCGACGGCGGACACGAACACCTGGACGTAGTAACGGGACTTGCGCGGGACGAACGCCTCGACCAACACTCCGATGATCGCCGCCCCGATGACGATCAAGGTGGGCGACAATTGCCCGTATTCGATCTTCGGCGCGTCGATCTTCGCGATCGGGTCGGCTGCGGTTGTCCACAGGCTGTGGACGGCTACTGTACTCACTTGGCCGCCTCCACCTCGGGCTGGGGGTCCGTTTTATGGACGTCTGACATGGTCTGCTTGACCGCCGGGTTGACGATGTCGGTGAGCGGCTTCGGGTAGACGCCCAGGAAGATCAGCAGGGCGATCAGCGGGGTGACGACCAGAAGTTCACGCACCCTGAGGTCGGGCAACGCCGCCACCTGTGGCTTCACCGGGCCGGTCATCGTCCGCTGGTAGAGGACGAGGGTGTACAGCGCGGCGAGGACGATGCCGAAGGTGGCGATGATGCCGACGGCCGGATAGCGCGCGAACACGCCGACCAGGACCAGGAATTCACTCACGAAGGGCGCGAGCCCGGGGAGCGAGAGAGTCGCCAGGCCGCCGATCAGGAAGGTGCCCGCGAGCACCGGGGCGACTTTCTGCACCCCTCCGTAGTCGGCGATCAGACGCGAACCGCGCCGCGAGATCAGGAAACCCGCCACCAGCATCAGGGCGGCGGTCGAGATCCCGTGGTTGACCATGTAGAGCGTCGCGCCCGACTGGCCCTGGCTGGTCATCGCGAAGATGCCCAGGATGATGAACCCGAAGTGCGAGATCGAGGCGTACGCCACCAGGCGCTTGATGTCCCGCTGGCCGACCGCGAGCAGCGCCCCGTAGATGATGCTGATGAGCGCCAGTACGAGGATGACGGGCGTCGCCCACTTCGAGGCCTCCGGGAAGAGCTGGAGGCAGTAGCGGAGCATCGCGAAGGTGCCGACCTTGTCGACGACCGCCGTGATCAGTACCGCGACCGGGGCCGTGGCCTCTCCCATGGCGTTGGGCAGCCAGGTGTGCAGCGGCCACAGCGGCGCTTTCACCGCGAACGCGAAGAAGAAGCCCAGGAAGAGCCATCGCTCCGTGTTGGTCGCCATCTCGAACGAGCCGTTGGCCCGGGCGTCGGCGATCTCCTGGAGCGAGAAGTTTCCGGCCACCACATAGAGACCGATTACGGCGGCCAGCATGATCAGGCCGCCGGCCAGGTTGTAGAGGAGGAACTTCACGGCGGCGTACGACCGTTGGGTGGCCGCCACTTCGTCGCCGTGTTCGTGGGCCTTGTCCCCGAAGCCGCCGATGAGGAAGTACATCGGGATGAGCATGGCTTCGAAGAAGATGTAGAAGAGGAAGACGTCGGTGGCCTCGAAGGAGATGATCACCATCGCCTCGACGGCCAGGATCAGGGCGAAGAAGCCCTGCGTCGGCCGCCAGCGGCCCGCAGCGAAGCTGCCAAGAGATTCAGCGCCCGTCTCGTGCGGGTCGGCGTCGTGCCAGCCCGCCAGGATGATGAACGGGATCAGCAGCGCGGTCAGCGCGACGAGCGCCACGCCGATGCCGTCCACGCCCAGCTCGTACCGCACCCCGAAGTCCGCGATCCAGGCGTGGGATTCGGTGAGCTGGTAGCGGCCGCCGTCGGGATCGAAGCGGACCAGGACCACGATCGCCAGCACCAGGGTGGCCAGTGAGACGAGCAGCGCCAGCCACTTGGCGGCGACTCTTTGCGCGGCCGGCACAGCGGCCGTGGCGATCGCCCCGAGGGCCGGGAGCGCCGCCGTCGCTGTCAGCAGAGGAAACGACATCGGTATCAGACCGCCCTCATCAGCAGGGTCGCGGCGATGAGAATCGCCGCACCGCCGAACATCGAGACCGCGTACGACCGTGCGTACCCGTTCTGCAGCTTGCGGAGGCGGCCGGAGAGGCCGCCCATCGAGGCCGCCGTGCCGTTGACGACGCCGTCGACCAGGGTGTGGTCGACGTACACCAGGGAGCGGGTGAGGTGCTCCCCGCCGCGCACCAGCACGACGTGGTTGAAGTCGTCCTGGAGCAGGTCACGCCGGGCCGCCCGGGTGAGCAGCGAACCGCGCGGGGCGACGGCCGGGACGGAACGGCGACCGTACTGGGCGTACGCGGTTGCGACGCCGATGACGAGCACCACCATGGTGGCCAGGGTGACCGTCGTGGCGCTGATGGGTGCGTGCCCGTGGTCGTGTCCGGTGATCGGCTCCAGCCAGTGCAGGAACCGGTCGCCGACGCTGAACAGGCCGCCCGCGAAGACCGACCCGAAGGCGAGCACGATCATCGGAATCGTCATCGACTTGGGCGACTCGTGCGGGTGTGGCTCGGCGTGCTCGCCGCGGTGCTCGGCCGCGGGCTCCACGCTCGGCTCGGCCGGGGACGCGGTCGGCGCGTTGCGCCAGCGCTCCTCGCCGAAGAACGTCATCAGCATCACGCGCGTCATGTAGTACGCGGTGATCGCCGCGCCCAGCAGGGCCGCACCGCCGAGGATCCAGCCCTCGGTGCCACCCTTGGCGAAGGCCGCCTCGATGATCTTGTCCTTGGAGAAGAAGCCGGACAGGCCGGGGAAGCCGATGATGGCGAGGTAGCCGAGGCCGAAGGTGACGAAGGTGATCGGCATGTACTTCCGCAGGCCGCCGTACTTCCTCATGTCGACCTCGTCGTTCATGCCGTGCATGACCGAGCCGGCGCCGAGGAAGAGCCCGGCCTTGAAGAAGCCGTGCGTCACCAGGTGCATGATCGCGAAGACGTAGCCGATGGGGCCGAGCCCTGCGGCCAGCACCATGTAGCCGATCTGCGACATCGTCGACCCGGCGAGCGCCTTCTTGATGTCGTCCTTGGCGCAACCGACGATCGCACCGAAGAGGAGCGTGACGGCGCCGACCACGGTGACGACGAGTTGTGCGTCCGGCGCCGCGTTGAAGATCGCGCCGGAGCGGACGATCAGGTACACGCCCGCGGTCACCATCGTCGCGGCGTGGATGAGGGCCGAGACCGGAGTCGGGCCCTCCATCGCGTCACCGAGCCAGGACTGCAGCGGCACCTGGGCGGACTTGCCGCAGGCCGCGAGCAGCAGCATCAACGCGACGGCCGTGAGCTTGCCCTCGGTGGCGTCGCCGACGAGTCCCGGCTCCTCATGGGTGCCGAGCAACGGTCCGAAGGCAAAGGTCCCGAAGGTCGTGAACATCAGCATGATGGCGATCGAAAGGCCCATGTCGCCGACGCGGTTGACCAGGAAGGCCTTCTTCGCGGCGGTGGCGGCGCTGGGCTTGTGCTGCCAGAAGCCGATCAGCAGGTACGAGGCGAGGCCCACGCCCTCCCAGCCGACGTACAGCAGCAGGTAGTTGTCGGCGAGGACGAGCAGCAGCATCGCCGCCAGGAACAGGTTCAGATAGCCGAAGAAGCGGCGGCGCCGCTCGTCGTGCTCCATGTACCCGATCGAGTACAGGTGGATCAGCGAGCCGACGCCGGTGATCAGCAGCACGAACGTCATCGACAGCTGGTCCAGCTGGAAGGCGACGTCCGCCTGGAAGCCCTCGACGGGGATCCAGCTGAACAGGTGCTGGCCGATGGCCCGGTGCTCGGCGTCCTTGCCCAGCATGTCGGCGAAGAGGATCGCGCCGATCACGAAGGAGGAGGCCGCGAGGGCGGTGCCGATCCAGTGGCCGACGGCATCCAGCCGCCGCCCGCCGCACAGCAGTACGGCCGCTCCGAGCAGAGGCGCCGCTACGAGCAGCGCAATCAGGTTGTCCACGATTCAGCGACCCCTTACAGCTTCATCAGGCTGGCGTCGTCGACCGAGGCCGAGTGGCGGGAACGGAACAGCGACACGATGATCGCGAGCCCGACCACGACCTCCGCGGCGGCGACGACCATCGTGAAGAAGGCGATGATCTGGCCGTCGAGATTGCCGTGCATACGGGAGAAGGCGACGAACGCGAGGTTGCAGGCGTTGAGCATGAGCTCGACGCACATGAACACCACGATCGCGTTCCGCCTGATCAGCACACCGGTGGCGCCGATCGTGAACAGGAGGGCGGCGAGGTAGAGGTAGTTGACGGGATTCACTTCGACGCCTCCTCTGTCTTCGTGCGCTCCAGGCGTTCCTCGGCGCGCTGTTCCAGGGCCTTCAGGTCGCTCAGTGCCTCGGTCGACACGTCACGGATCTGGCCGCGGTCCCGCAGCGTCTTCATGACGGTCAGCTCGGACGGGGTGCCGTCCGGGAGGAGGCCCGGGATGTCCACCGCGTTGTGCCGGGCGTACACACCGGGCGCCGGCAGCGGCGGCAGGTGCTTGCCCTCACGTACGCGCTTCTCGGACATCTCGCGCTGGGTCAGCGCCCGTTCGGTGCGCTCGCGATGGGTGAGGACCATGGCGCCGACGGCGGCCGTGATGAGCAGGGCGCCGGTGATCTCGAAGGCGAACACGTACTTCGTGAAGATGAGGGCCGCGAGGCCCTCCACATTCCCGCCCGCGTTCGCCGCGGCCAGGCCGTTGAACTCCGTGATGGACGCGTTGCCGATACCCGCGAACAGCAGGATGCCGAAGCCGAGTCCGCACACCAGGGCCAGCCAGCGCTGCCCCTTGATGGTCTCCGTCAGGGAGTCCGCCGCGGTGACACCGACGAGCATGACCACGAAGAGGAACAGCATCATGATTGCGCCCGTGTAGACGACGATCTGCACGATGCCAAGGAAGTACGCGCCGTTGGCGAGGTAGAACACCGCCAGGATGATCATGGTCCCGGCGAGCGAGAGCGCGCTGTGCACGGACTTCTTCATGAAGACGGTGGACAGCGCGCCGATCACGGCGACGGTGCCGAGGACCCAGAACTGGAAGGCCTCTCCGGTGGAGGTGGAGTAGGCGGCCAGGTTGCTCATGTGCCCACCCCCTCTTCCTCGGGCTTCTCGCCCCTGGAGACGGCGACCTGGCGCTGCGTACCGGGCGCGGCCTCCGTGACCAGGCCCTGGTAGTAGTCCTGCTCGTCCGTACCGGGGAAGATCGAGTGCGGGCTGTCGACCATGCCCTCTTCGAGTCCGGCGAGCAGCTGCTCCTTGGTGTAGATCAGGTTGGCGCGGCTGCTGTCGGCGAGCTCGAACTCGTTCGTCATCGTCAACGCGCGCGTGGGGCACGCCTCGATGCACAGGCCGCACAGGATGCAGCGGGCGTAGTTGATCTGGTAGACGACGCCGTACCGCTCGCCGGGCGAGTAGCGCTCCTCGTCGGTGTTGTCCGCGCCCTCCACATAGATGGCGTCCGCGGGACAGGCCCAGGCGCACAGCTCGCAGCCGACGCACTTCTCCAGGCCGTCCGGGTGGCGGTTGAGCTGGTGCCGGCCGTGGAACCGCGGGGCGGTGGTCTTCGGCTGCTCCGGGTACTGCTCGGTCAGCCGCTTCTTGAACATGGCCTTGAAGGTCACGCCGAAGCCGGCGACGGGGTTCTGGAAGCCCGGCTTCGTCTGCCCGGTCTCCTTAGGCTCCTCAGCCATCGGACCCCTCCTTTCCGTCACGAGATCCGCCAGTTGATCCGTCACTCGCAGTATCGGACCCACCACTGACAATCAGCTCCCGCTCGCGGCGCGGGCGGCGCCGTGGCACTGGTGGAAGCTCCTGCCCCGGCAGCGGCGGCACGGGGAATCCGCCGGCCATCGGGTCGAACGCCGGTGTCTCGGCGGGCACCTCCTCGGCTCCCTGCTTCTCCCGGAAGATGTCCGCGACGAACGAGAGCAACAGCAGGACGAGGACGCCGGCGCCGACGTACAACGCGATGTCGGCGAAGTCGTAGTTCTCGTTCCTGAGCGTCCGCACGGTCGCGACGAGCATCAGCCAGACCACGGAGACCGGGATGAGGACCTTCCAGCCGAGCTTCATCAGCTGGTCGTAGCGGACGCGCGGGAGCGTGCCGCGCAGCCAGATGAAGAAGAACAGCAGCAGCTGCACCTTCACCACGAACCAGAGCATCGGCCACCAGCCGTGGTTGGCACCCTCCCAGAAGGTGCTGATGGGCCACGGGGCACGCCAGCCGCCCAGGAAAAGGGTGGTCGCCACGGCCGAGACCGTCACCATGTTCACGTACTCGGCGAGCATGAAGAGTGCGAACTTGATCGACGAGTACTCGGTGTTGAAGCCGCCGACCAGGTCGCCCTCGGACTCGGGCATGTCGAAGGGTGCGCGGTTGGTCTCGCCGATCATCGTCACGATGTAGATCAGGAACGAGACCGGCAGCAGGACGATGTACCAGCGGTCCTGCTGTGCGTCGACGATCGTCGAGGTCGACATCGACCCCGAGTAGAGGAACACCGAGGCGAACGCGGCGCCCATGGCGATCTCGTACGAGATCATCTGCGCGCAGGATCGCAGACCGCCGAGCAGCGGGTACGTGGAGCCGGAGCTCCAGCCGGCGAGCACGATCCCGTAGATACCCACCGAGGCGACCGCGAGGATGAAGAGCATCGCGATCGGCAGGTCCGTGAGCTGCATCGTGGTGCGGTGGCCGAAGATCGAGACCTCGTTGCCGGCGGGCCCGAAGGGGATCACCGCGATCGCCATGAAGGCCGGGATGGCCGCGACGATCGGCGCGAGGACGTAGACCACCTTGTCCGCGCGTTTGACGACGAGGTCTTCCTTGAGCATCAGTTTCACGCCGTCGGCGAGCGACTGGAGCATGCCCCAGGGGCCGTGCCGGTTGGGGCCGATGCGCAACTGCATCCAGGCGACGACCTTGCGCTCCCACACGATGGAGAAGAGCACGGTCACCATCAGGAAGGCGAAGCAGAAGACCGCCTTGACGACGACCAGCCACCAGGGGTCGGTGCCGAACATGGAGAGGTCTTCCGCTGCGAGGTACGGCGTCATGCCTCCACCTCCTTGGGGGCCTCGGTGGCGAGCGTCGCCGGACCGATGCGGACGAGGGCGCCGGGCAGCGCCCCGGTGTCGGAGGCGACGCCCCCTCCGGTGGAGTTCAGCGGGAGCCAGACCACCCGGTCGGGCATCTCGGTGATCTGCAGCGGCAGTTCGACCACCCCGAAGAGGCCGGTCACGGCCAGGAGGTCGCCCTCCTTGACACCCGCCTCCGCGGCGGTGGCGGGCGACACGCGTGCGCGTGCGGCGTGCCTGGTCCCGGCGAGCGCGTCGTCACCCTCCTGGAGACGGCCCTGGTCGAGCAGCAGGCGGTGGCCCGCGAGCACGGCCTCCCCCGCGGCGGGCCGCGGCAGCCCCACCGCGGTCTCCAGGGGTTCGGTGGCCCGCGGCCCGTCCCATGCGCCCAGCCGGTCCAGTTCCCCGCGCGCGGTGCGCAGGTCCGGCAGACCGAGGTGTACGTCCATGGCGTCGGCCAGCATCTGCAGGACGCGCGCGTCGCTGGGCGCCAGTCGGCGTGTCATCTGGTCGGGCTTGAGCGCGGCCTCGAAGAGGCGTGCCCGGCCCTCCCAGTTGAGGAAGGTGCCGGCCTTCTCGACGACCGCGGCCACCGGGAGGACGACGTCCGCGTGCTCGGTGACCTCACTGGGACGCAGTTCGAGCGACACCAGGAAGCCCACTTCGGAAAGTGCTTCACGCGCGCGTGCCGGTTCGGGGAGGTCGGCGACCTCCACACCGGCGACGACCAGCGCCTGCAGCTCACCGGTGGCGGCCGCTTCGACGATCTGCCCGGTGTCGCGGCCGTGTCGGTGCGGGAGTTCGGATACTCCCCAGGCCACCGCGACCTCGTCCCGCGCGCGCGGGTCGGTCGCCGGGCGTCCGCCCGGCAGCAGCGTGGGCAGTGCCCCGGCCTCGATCGCGCCGCGCTCTCCGGCCCGGCGTGGAATCCACACCAACTGGGCGCCGGTCGCGGACGCGGCCCGGACGGCGGCGGTGAGTCCGCCCGCCACGGCGGCGAGCCGCTCTCCGACAGCGATCACCGAGCCTTCGGCCCGCAGCGCCTCGCCGGCCCTGGCCCCGTCGCCCTCCAGACCGAAGCCGCTTGCGAGCGCGTTCAGCCACTCGGTCTCGGTGCCGGGTGCGGCGGGCAGCAGCGTGCCTCCCGCCTTCTCCAGACCGCGCGTGGCGTGCGTGGCGAGTGAGAAGGTCTTCTGCCCGTGTCCGCGCCACGCCTTGCGCAGCCGCAGGAAGACACCGGGCGCCTCCTCCTCGGCCTCGAAACCGACGAGCAGGACGGCGGGCGCCTTCTCCAGGGAGGTGTACGTGACGCCCGTACCGTCGAGATCCCGTCCACGTCCGGCGACCTTGGCGGCCAGGAAGTCGGCCTCCTCGCTGCTGTGCACGCGCGCGCGGAAGTCGATGTCGTTCGTGTCGAGGGCCACGCGCGCGAACTTGCTGTACGCGTAGGCGTCCTCGACGGTGAGCCGGCCGCCGGTCAGCACGCCGGTCCTGCCGCGAGCCGCCAGCAGCCCCTGGGCTGCGGCTTCCAGAGCCTCGGGCCACGAAGCTGGTTCAAGGACCCCTTCCGGGGAGCGCACCAGAGGCGTCTCGATCCGGTCCCGCTGCTGCGCGTACCGGAAACCGAACCGCCCCTTGTCGCAGAGCCACTCCTCGTTGACCTCGGGGTCGGGAGACGCGAGGCGCCGCATGACCTTGCCGCGCCGGTGGTCGGTGCGGGTGGCACAGCCTCCGGAGCAGTGCTCGCAGACGGAGTGCGAGGAGATGAGGTCGAAGGGGCGCGAGCGGAAGCGATACGCCGCCGAGGTCAGGGCGCCCACCGGGCAGATCTGGATGGTGTTCCCGGAGAAGTACGACTCGAAGGGGTCACCCTCTCCGGTACCGATCTGCTGGAGCGCGCCCCGCTCGACCATCTCGATCATCGGATCGCCGGCGATCTGATTGCTGAACCGGGTGCACCGGGCGCACAGCACGCAGCGCTCACGGTCGAGGAGTACCTGCGTGGAGATCGGGACCGGCTTCTCGTACGTTCTCTTCTTGCCCTCGAAGCGTGACTCGGCCTGGCCGTGCGACATGGCCTGGTTCTGCAGGGGGCACTCGCCGCCCTTGTCGCAGACCGGGCAGTCCAGCGGGTGGTTGATGAGCAGCAGCTCCATCACACCGTGCTGGGCCTTCTCGGCGACGGGCGAGGTCAGGTGGGTCTTGACGACCATCCCGTCCGTGCAGGTGATCGTGCAGGACGCCATGGGCTTGCGCTGGCCCTCGACCTCGACGATGCACTGGCGGCAGGCGCCGGCCGGGTCGAGGAGCGGGTGATCGCAGAACCGCGGGATCTCGATGCCGAGTTGTTCGGCGGCCCGGATGACCAGGGTGCCCTTGGGCACGCTGATCTCCACGCCGTCGATCGTCAGCGCGACGAGGTCCTCAGGCGGAACCGCCGCATCCCCGCCTCCGGAGGGAGCGCTGGTGGTCACTGTCATGCGTTCACCTCCGTGTGGTGGTCCGCCCAGACGGTCGACTTGGCGGGGTCGAAGGGGCAGCCGCGGCCCGTGATGTGCTGCTCGTACTCCTCGCGGAAGTACTTGAGCGAGGAGAAGATCGGCGAGGCGGCGCCGTCGCCGAGGGCGCAGAAGGACTTGCCGTTGATGTTGTCGGCGATGTCGTTCAGCTTGTCGAGGTCGGACATGACGCCCTTGCCGGCCTCGATGTCACGCAGCAACTGCACGAGCCAGTACGTCCCTTCGCGGCACGGTGTGCACTTGCCGCAGGACTCGTGGGCGTAGAACTCGGTCCAGCGGGTGACCGCGCGCACGACACAGGTCGTCTCGTCGAAGCACTGGAGCGCCTTCGTGCCGAGCATGGAACCCGCGGCGCCCACTCCTTCGTAGTCAAGAGGGACGTCGAGGTGCTCGTCGGTGAACATCGGGGTCGAGGAGCCGCCCGGTGTCCAGAACTTCAGCCGGTGTCCGGGGCGGATCCCGCCGCTCATGTCGAGGAGTTGGCGGAGCGTGATGCCGAGCGGGGCCTCGTACTGACCCGGATTGGCGACGTGGCCGCTGAGCGAGTAGAGCGTGAAGCCCGGGGACTTCTCGGTGCCCATCGACCGGAACCATTCCTTGCCCTTTTGCAGAATGGCGGGAACTGACGCGATCGATTCGACGTTATTTACAACAGTTGGGCACGCATAGAGGCCCGCGACAGCAGGGAAGGGGGGACGGAGCCGCGGTTGACCACGGCGGCCTTCGAGCGAGTCGAGCAGTGCGGTCTCCTCACCGCAGATGTACGCACCCGCACCCGCGTGCACGGTGAGCTGGAGGTCAAGGCCACTGCCCAGGATGTTCTCGCCGAGGTAACCCGCCGCGTAGGCCTCACGTACGGCCTCGTGCAACCGCCGCAATACGGGGACCACTTCACCACGTAGATAGATGAAGGCATGCGAAGACCGGATGGCATAACACGCGATCACAATGCCCTCGATGAGGCTATGCGGGTTCGCGAAGAGGAGCGGGATGTCCTTGCAGGTTCCCGGCTCCGACTCGTCGGCGTTGACAACTAGATAGTGTGGTTTTCCATCGCCCTGAGGAATGAACTGCCACTTCATTCCGGTAGGGAATCCAGCACCGCCGCGGCCACGCAGGCCGGAGTCCTTGACGTACGCGATCAGGTCGTCCGGCGACATCGCGAGCGCCTTGCGTAGACCCTCGTACCCCTCGTGCCTTCGGTAGACGTCGAGTGTCCAGGACTTCTCCTCGTCCCAGAAGGCCGACAGCACGGGTGCGAGCAGCTTCTCGGGGCTCGTCTCGCTCCCACGGTCGAATTCGCTCGCGTGGGCGGTGCCCCCGTTTTCGGGTGCCAAGGTCATCACTCCCCCTCCTCGGCGACAGGACCCGCCGGGTGGGACGGGTCGGACGCCGACGTGTCCTGCGGCGCGTCGTGTGAGCTCAGGTGCTCGGCAGGCGGCTGGTCCTGGGGACCCCGACCACGCGGATGTACTACGCGCGCAGGCTGCGTCTCGCCCTTGGCCAGGCGCAGCCCGATCAGTGAGGCCGGTCCCGCACTGCCGCCCGCCTCGACGGCGCCCTCGCGCTCGTCGGGGAAGCCCGCCAGGATCCGGGCGGTCTCCTTGAAGGTGCACAGAGGGGCGCCCCGGGTCGGATCGACGGGGGCTCCCGCGCGCAGGTCGTCCACGAGGCGCTTCGCGGAGGCCACGGTCTGGTTGTCGAAGAACTCCCAGTTGACCATCACGACCGGCGCGAAATCGCAGGCCGCGTTGCACTCGATGTGTTCCAGGGTGACCTTGCCGTCGTCGGTGGTTCCGCCGTTGCCGACGCCCAGGTGGTCCTGGAGGGCCTCGAAGATGGCGTCACCGCCCATGACCGCACAGAGGGTGTTGGTGCACACACCCACCTGGTAGTCACCGCTCGGTCCGCGCCGGTACATGGAGTAGAAGGTCGCGACCGCGGCGACCTCGGCCGTGGTCAGGTCCAGCACCTCCGCGCAGAACCGCTGTCCCGTGCGCGTGACATGGCCCTCCTCCGACTGCACGAGATGCAGCAACGGAAGGAGCGCGGAGCGGGAGTCCGGATAGCGGGCGATGATCTCGCGCGCGTCGGTCTCGAGCCGGGCCCGGACGTCGTCCGGGTAGGCGGGCGCGGGCAGTTGGGGCATGCCCAGGCCTACACCCTGGGAGGGAGTGGTGGTCACCGGTCGACGCCTCCCATCACGGGGTCGATGGACGCGACGGCGACGATGACGTCGGCGACCTGGCCGCCCTCGCACATCGCCGCCATGGCCTGAAGGTTGGTGAAGGACGGGTCTCGGAAGTGGACCCGGAAGGGGCGGGTGCCTCCGTCGGAAACGGCGTGCACCCCGAGTTCCCCCTTGGGTGACTCGACTGCCGCGTACGTCTGTCCCGGTGGGACGCGGAAGCCTTCGGTCACCAGTTTGAAGTGGTGGATCAGGGCCTCCATGGAGGTGCCCATGATCTTCTTGATGTGGTCGAGGGAGTTGCCGAGACCGTCGGGGCCGAGCGCGAGCTGGGCGGGCCAGGCGATCTTCTTGTCGGTGACCATGACCGGGCCGGGCTGCAGCCGGTCCAGGCACTGCTCGACGATGCGCAGGGACTGGCGCATCTCCTCCAGGCGGATCAGGAAGCGCCCGTAGGAGTCACAGGTGTCGGCGGTCGGGACCTCGAAGTCGTAGGTCTCGTAGCCGCAGTAGGGCTGCGACTTGCGCAGGTCGTGCGGCAGACCTGCGGAGCGCAGAACCGGGCCGGTGGCGCCGAGGGCCATGCAGCCGGCCAGGTCGAGATAACCCACGTCCTGCATACGGGCCTTGAAGATGGGGTTCCCGGTGGCGAGCTTGTCGTACTCGGGAAGGTTCTTCGTCATCTTCTTCACGAACTCGCGGATCTGGTCCACCGCGCCCGGCGGCAGGTCCTGGGCGAGTCCGCCGGGGCGGATGTACGCGTGGTTCATCCGCAGGCCGGTGATCAGCTCGTAGATGTCGAGAATGAGTTCACGATCACGGAAGCCGTAGATCATGATCGTGGTGGCGCCCAGCTCCATCCCGCCGGTGGCGATGCACACCAGGTGGGAGGAGAGCCGGTTCAGCTCCATCAGGAGCACCCGGATGATCGTGGCGCGGTCGGGGATCTGGTCCTCGATGCCGAGGAGCTTCTCGACGGCGAGACAGTAGGCCGCCTCGTTGAAGAAGGGCGTCAGATAGTCCATGCGCGTCACGAACGTGGTGCCCTGCGTCCACGTGCGGAACTCGAGGTTCTTCTCGATGCCGGTGTGCAGATAGCCGATGCCGCAGCGGGCCTCGGTGACCGTCTCACCGTCGATCTCCAGGATGAGCCGGAGCACGCCGTGGGTGGACGGGTGCTGCGGACCCATGTTGACGATGATGCGCTCGTCGTCGGACTTGGCGGCGGACTGGACGACCTCGTCCCAGTCGCCGCCGGTGACCGTATATACGGTGCCCTCGGTCGTCTCGCGGGCCGCAGCCGCGGACGCGCCCGAGGAAGGGGTCTGCGTGCTCATGAGTACGACCTCCGCTGGTCCGGAGCCGGGATCTGGGCGCCCTTGTACTCGACGGGGATGCCGCCGAGGGGGTAGTCCTTGCGCTGCGGAAAGCCCTGCCAGTCGTCCGGCATCATGATCCGCGTCAGCGCCGGGTGACCGTCGAAGATCAACCCGAAGAAGTCGTACGTCTCGCGCTCGTGCCAGTCGTTCGTCGGGTACACGGCGACGAGCGAGGGGACGTGCGGGTCGGCGTCGGGGGCGCTGACCTCCAGGCGGATCAGCCGGTTGTGGGTGATCGAGCGCAGGTGGTAGACGGCGTGCAGTTCGCGGCCCTTGTCGTGCAGGTAGTGGACCCCTGAGACGCCGGTGCACAGCTCGAAGCGCAGGGCCGGGTCGTCGCGCAGGGTCTGGGCGACGCGGACCAGGTACTCGCGTTCGATGTGGAAGGTGATCTCGTCGCGGTCGACGATCGTCTTGTCGATCACGTTCCCGGGGACGAGTCCCTGTTCCTCCAGGGCGCCTTCGAGTTCGTCGGCGACCTCGTCGAACCAGCCGCCGTACGGGCGGGTCGTCGGGCCCGGCAGCCGGATCGAGCGGACCAGGCCGCCGTAGCCGGAGGTGTCGCCGCCGTTGTCGGCGCCGAACATGCCGCGCTGGACGCGGATCTCCTCGCCGCCCTCGCCACGCATGCCGGGCAGGTTGGAGGCGCCGAGGTCCTTCTCGGGGTTGACCCCGTTGCTGGCGTCGCTCACCGCAGCAGCCCCTTCATCTCGATGGTGGGGAGCGCCTTGAGCGCCGCTTCCTCCGCCTCGCGGGCCGCCTCCTCGGCGTTCACGCCGAGCTTGGAGGTCTGGATCTTCTGGTGGAGCTTGAGAATCGCGTCGATCAGCATCTCGGGCCGCGGCGGGCAGCCCGGCAGATAGATGTCGACCGGGACGATGTGGTCGACTCCCTGCACAATCGCGTAGTTGTTGAACATTCCACCCGATGAGGCACAAACCCCCATGGAGATCACCCACTTGGGGTTGGGCATCTGGTCGTAGACCTGCCGCAGCACGGGCGCCATCTTCTGGCTGACCCGGCCGGCGACGATCATCAGGTCCGCCTGCCGCGGTGAGCCACGGAAGACCTCCATACCGAAGCGCGCCAGGTCGTAGCGCCCCGCACCGGTCGTCATCATCTCGATGGCGCAGCAGGCGAGTCCGAACGTGGCGGGGAAGACGGACGACTTACGCACCCAGCCCGCGGCCTGCTCGACGGTGGTCAGCAGGAATCCGCTCGGCAGTTTTTCTTCGAGTCCCATGTCTTAAAGGCCCCTCAGTCCCATTCCAGGCCGCCGCGCCGCCATACGTACGCGTACGCGACAAAGACGGTGAGCACGAAGAGCAGCATCTCCACGAGCCCGAAAACACCCAGGGCGTCGAAGGTGACGGCCCAGGGGTAGAGGAAGACGATCTCGATGTCGAAGACGATGAAGAGCATCGCCGTCAGGTAGTACTTGATGGGGAATCGCCCGCCGCCGGCCGGCGTGGGGGTCGGCTCGATACCGCACTCGTAGGCCTCAAGCTTGGCTCGGTTGTACCGCTTTGGACCGATAAGCGTGGCCATAACCACGGAGAAGATCGCAAAGCCTGCCCCGAGGGCTCCCAGTACGAGGATCGGCGCATACGCGTTCACGCTCCTCGCTCCTCTCAGTCGGCGTTGACTGCTGGCGGTTGCGTCGGACAGGTACCCCCGCCCCGCGTGCTTCACGATCTCCATCCGTCCCGACGAAGATCGCGCACATGTGAAGCAGGTCACAAGCCCAACTGCCCCGCATCTTATGCCCGGCGGTCTGTGATCTGCGACACGGGGTACGACAACGACTTTGTGATCTCCACCACCTGGCGAACGATCATGAAGTCGAACGAGCGCCGATCTTCGTACGTGAAGCGTCCCCCCGGTCACCCGAGGTGATATTTCCGCTCGTCACTCCAGGTCCAGGGCGGCGTCTCTATATCAAGAGACTTCCGCTGCATGCAAATTGGTGCTGGGCGCACGGATCTTGATAGAGGACGCATTCACACGCGAGAGGGAGACGGGTCAGCGACAAGGACGCCAGACCCTTGCCGATACCCCTGCCCGAGACCGGCGAGCACATGTGGACACGTTCACGCGTTCACACGTTCACGCGTTCACGCGTTCACGCGTTCACGCGTTCACGAGCGGCGACGGCCGAGGTCCGCGCGAGACGCTCTCGGCGCGGTGACCGTTCCGTGACCTGTGCCACATCTCCCTATGGTCCGGATAAGCAGGGCTTGGCCATCGATCCAAGCGGTGATAGGCGGCGGGCAATCCGGACGTAATGCGGAAAGCCCATGATCACGGGCTTGATGGCCCATGTCCGCAATGCCCGTTACGGCGTCAATAAGGAGTGACGCCAGGTGAATTCGACACAGGGATTGAACAACTGTGGCGCACCACACGTTTCTTGAAGGTATGAGGGAGTCCCTGGTACCGGTTGTACTCATGTCCCACACCGCTCACATACGCAGCCACCGGAAACCCCGCCGCAACGGGTCGACGCTCGCGATGCGCGCCGGAGTTGCCGGTGGCGTTCTCAGCACCCTGGCAGTGGCCGGGGCGTCCGGTTCGGCGAGCGCTGCCGATGCGTCCACGACCCAGACGCTCGACCTGTCCGCTCTGACGGCCGATCTGGCCACTCAGATCGCGCAGTCCGCGGACGCCACCCAGCAGGCCGCGGCGAACTACGAGCTGCAGGCCCAGCGAGACGCCGCCGCCGCCGCGGCCGCACAGCAGGCCAAGACGGACCTGGCCGACGCAAAGGCGAAGGCGGCAGCCAAGAAAGCTGCGGACGAGGCCGCGCGCAAGGCAGCTGCCGCCGAGGCCGCCTCGCGCTCCGCGGAGCGGACCACCCTGTCCGGCGCCACGTCGACGTCCACCACCGTCTCCGCCCCGGCCAGCGGCAGTGTCGCGACCGTTGTCGCCTTCCTCAAGGCACAGGTCGGCGACGCGTACGTGATGGGCGGCACCGGCCCCAACTCGTGGGACTGCTCCGGTCTCGTGCAGGCCGCGTTCAAGCAGGCCGGCGTGGACCTGCCGCGCGTCTCGGGTGACCAGTCGACGGCCGGTACGCCGGTCTCGCTCTCCAACCTCGCGGTCGGGGACATCCTGTACTGGGGCTCGGCCGGTTCGGCGTACCACGTGGGTGTGTACATCGGCGACGGGCAGTACCTGGACGCGGCCAACCCCTCCAAGGGTGTGGTGATTCAGGACCTTTCGGGCTACCCGGCCACCGGCGCTGTGCGCGTCCTCTGAGCCGAGTCGCACGATTGAGCCGAGGCGCTCGACTGAGCTGAGTCGCACGATTGAGCTGAGTCGCACGATTCTTCACGGCTGAGGGCCGTCGCTCGGGAGAGCGGCGGTCCCTTCGCCATGTCCGGTGCGCTGCGTCCGGTGTGCTGCTGGCGCTGTGCCAGGTGTTCTGCTGTCGTGGAGCCGCGAGGGCCCACAAGGGCCCTCAAGGCTTCGTAGGGGCCTCAAGCTTCACAAGAGGGCCCTCAAGCTTCATAAGGGCCCTCAAAGGTTCACAGCAGCCCCACACCTGAAGGAGACACAGCCATGCCCCGAGTGTTCGTACAGGGCAAGCCCGTCGACTCGTACCCGGCACTCTCGCCGGAAGCCCGGCGCGGAGTGGTGCGCCGGATCACCGAGGTCGGCGAAGAGGTGCTGCACCGGCCGTGTCGGGACGTGACCGAGTTCGGTCCCGATCTCGCGGCGCTCATCGGCGACATGTTCCTGACGATGCGCGTCGCGGACGGAGCGGGCCTCGCCGCCAATCAGGTGGGCGTCGATCTGCGCCTGTTCGTGTACGACTGCCCGGACGACGAAGGAGTCCGGCATGTCGGCCATATCGCCAACCCGGTACTGGATCAACTCGCCCCGGCCGGACGGCGGCTCCTCGACGAGGGGGAAGGGTGCCTGTCGGTGCCGGGCGCCGTCATGGACGTACCCCGCCCCGACCGCGCCGTCGTGCGCGGCTTCGACAAGGACGGGAACGCCCTCACGGTCGAGGGGACGGGGTACTTCGCCCGCTGCCTGCAGCACGAGACCGACCATGTCAACGGTCAGGTCTACCTGGACCGGCTCTCCAAGCGGGAACGGCGTGAAGCGCTCCGGCAGATGGAGGACCGGCGGGAGCGGGTCGTCGCCCGCCGCGCCGTCAGGACGACGGAACTCGGCCGCTGATCAGGCCTTGGCCCTGGAGCCCACGTTGATCAAGCCCTCGGAGATCAAACCCTCGGAGATCAAGCCTTCGGAGATCAAGCCTTCGGAGCCACCTTCGACAGTCCGTTGATGATGCGGTCCATCGCGTCGCCGCCGGTCGGGTCCGTCAGGTTGGCGAGCATCTTCAGCGTGAACTTCATCAGGAGCGGGTGGGTCAGGCCGCGCTCCGCCGCGATCTTCATGACCTTCGGGTTGCCGATGAGCTTCACGAAGGCGCGGCCGAGCGTGTAGTAACCGCCGTAGGTGTCCTTGAGCACGCGCGGGTAGCGCTGGAGAGCCAGTTCACGCTGGCCGGGGGTGGCCCGCGCGTGCGCCTGGACGATGACGTCGGCGGCGATCTGGCCGGACTCCATGGCGTAGGCGATGCCCTCGCCGTTGAAGGGGTTCACAAGTCCGCCGGCGTCGCCGACCAGCAACAGCCCCTTCGTGTAGTGCGGCTGGCGGTTGAAGGCCATGGGGAGCGCGGCGCCGCGGATCGGGCCCGTCATGTTGTCCGGGGTGTAGCCCCAGTCCTCCGGCATCGACGCGCACCACGCCTTGAGGACCTCGCGCCAGTCCAGTTCCTTGAAGGAGTCGGAGGTGTTCAGGACTCCGAGGCCGACGTTCGACGTGCCGTCGCCCATCCCGAAGATCCAGCCGTAGCCGGGGAGGAGACGGTCCTCGGCTCCCCGGCGGTCCCAGAGCTCCAGCCAGGACTCCAGGTAGTCGTCCTCGTGGCGCGGCGAGGTGAAGTACGTACGGACCGCGACGCCCATGGGGCGGTCCTCGCGACGGTGCAGACCCATCGCCAGGGAGAGGCGGGTGGAGTTGCCGTCGGCCGCGACGACCAGCGGCGCGTGGAAGGTGACCTCGCGCTTCTCGCCCGAGTCGCCCAGCTTCGCGTGCACGCCCGTGATGCGGCCGGTGCGGTCGTCGATGATCGGGGCGCCGACGTTGCAGCGCTCGTACAGGCGCGCGCCCGCCTTCTGCGCCTGGTGCGCGAGCTGCTCGTCGAAGTCGTCGCGCTTGCGGACGAGTCCGTAGTCGGGGAAGGAGGCGAGATCCGGCCAGTCGAGCTGGAGGCGGACGCCGCCGCCGATGATGCGCAGGCCCTTGTTGCGGAGCCAGCCGGCCTCCTCCGAGATGTCGATGCCCATGGAGACCAGTTGCTTGGTGGCGCGCGGGGTCAGACCGTCGCCGCACACCTTCTCCCGCGGGAACGCGGTCTTCTCCAGGAGCAGGACGTCGAGCCCGGCCTTGGCCAGGTAGTACGCGGTGGTCGAACCGGCTGGCCCGGCTCCGACGACGATGACATCGGCGGTGTTTTCGGAGAGCGGCTGGGGCTCGGTCACGGCGGGTTCTCCCCAAGATTCGCAATCAAGGTGCCGACGGGCACAGGACATGGGCAGTCTATGCAGCGGTACTGATCACCTGGCTGAAGGGCTGCCCCGTGAACCGAGCTCTCCCTGACGTGACACTCCGAGTCCCCACCGACGAGGACGCCTTCACCTGGTACCGGATCTTCGCCGACCCGGAGGTCATGGAGTTCCACGGAGGCAGGGCGGCCGAGCTGTCCGTGTACGAGGAGCTCACCGCTCGGCAGCGCCGGCATGACGCGGAGCTCGGCTTCTGTCTGTGGACGATGGTCGGCCCGGAGGGCGAGGTACTGGGGTTCACCGGCGCGCAGCCGTGGCCGCACGCGTGGGGACCGGCAGGGCAGATCGAGATCGGCTGGCGGCTCGGACGGGCGCACTGGGGCAAGGGGTACGTGACCGCCGCGGCGCGCACCACTCTGGAGCGGCTCCGCACGGCGGGCGTCTGCGATGTCGTCGCCATGGTCGACACACGCAACGAACGCTCCATCGCCGTGACGAGACGGCTCGGCATGGAGTTCGCGGAGACGCACACGTCGCCGACCTCGCCCCTGCAGGCGCACAGGTTCCGTCTGGCCCTCTGACGGTCGCCGAACGGCCTCCGGCCCGTCGCCCGACGGCTTCCGGAAGGGCACGGCCGAGGCTTACCCTTCCGGTACCGCTGGGGGTGACGTCCGTGCGCATAACACCCAAGACACCCGAAGTGCGCGTACCGCGGCTCGTGGGCCTGATGGCTGTGGACGCGCGTGAGACGGCTGAGGCGCGAGGTGTGCTGCTCGCCGCGCCCGACCGGCCCGACTTCCATCTCACGGTCGTCGACTATGTCGTACGGCAGTATCCGCCGCCCGGTGCGGAGGTGCCGCGTGACACCGTGATCACGGTGTGGTTCGACTTCGGGGACGGCGAGGGCGGCGGGGGCGCGGGAGTGCGTGAGCCGCGCCGGACCGGTCCCCCGCCGGGCGGTCTGTACCGCGAACTCGACGAGCGGGGCGACCCGTTCGAGGTGCTCAGGTACTGACCGGAGTACTCAGGTACTGACCGGAGCCGCAGACCGTCCTCAAGGACTGACCGGAGCCCATGATCGTAGGGCCCGCAGCTCCTGGGGCACGCCGCCCCTCGGTCACGCCGCCCCTGGGTCAGTCCTTGAAACCCCGGTGCAGTGCCACGACGCCGCCCGTCAGGTTCCGCCACGCCACCTTGGACCAGCCCGCCTTGCGCAGGCGCTCGGCCAGCGCGGGCTGGTCCGGCCACGCGCGGATGGACTCGGCGAGATAGACGTACGCGTCGGGGTTGGAGGAGACGGCACGGGCGACCGGCGGCAGCGCGCGCATCAGGTACTCGGTGTAGACGGTACGGAAGGGCGCCCACGTCGGGTGCGAGAACTCGCAGATCACGACCCGGCCGCCGGGCTTGGTCACCCGGTACAGCTCGCGCAGCGCCGCGTCCGTGTCCTGCACATTGCGCAGCCCGAAGGAGATCGTGACCGCGTCGAAGGTGTCGTCCTTGAAGGGCAGCTTCGTCGCGTCGCCCGCCGTCAGCGGCAGCCAGGGGTGGTTCTTCTTGCCGACGCGGAGCATCCCGAGGGAGAAGTCGCAGGGGACGACATACGCCCCGGTGCGGGCGAAGGGGAGGGACGAGGTGGCCGTGCCCGCCGCCAGGTCCAGGATCTTCTGGGCCGGCCGCGCCTCGACCGCCTTCGCGACCTCCTTGCGCCACACCCGGTCCTGGCCGAGGGAGAGCACGTCGTTCGTCAGGTCGTAGCGTTCCGCAACGTCGTCGAACATCGAGGCGACTTCGTGCGGCTGCTTGTTCAGGGATGCGCGGGTCACGCCCCCATTGTGGCAGTACGGACCGGGCGACTCTCCAGCACCCGGCCCGTACGCCGGTCTCCAACAAAACAGACTTAACGGTCTACGGTCTAGGATCCCACGGACTGCGGCCTATGGCCTATGGCCTATGACCTCCGGACCTCCGGACCTGCCTGCCTACGGGCCTACGGGCCTACGGCAGCAGCTTCGGCTTCTTCTTCGCCGCGACGTCCTCGACCCAGCCGAAGAGCGGGATCGCGATCCAGATCAGCACCCAGCCGATGCCGAACATGAACCACTGGCTCTCCAGCGGCAGCCATTTCTCGAACGCGGGGACCTTCCAGAACTGGTCGATCAGTGGAACTGCCAGTACCAGCGCGATCTCGTGCCAGAGATAGATCGTCACGGCCCGCCCATTGAAGATCGTCACGATCCTGTCGAGCCGTTTGAAGCGGGCCAGCCATGCGAAGTCGACGTCGTAGTACGCCTTGAAGTACATCAGGAGCGTGACGAAGCCGGCCGACCAGAAGGCCTGGGCGAGTGGGATCTCGTCCAGGTCGTACGTGCCGAACTCCCCCTGGTGGGCGAAGGCGTACCAGCCGCCGTACGCCAGCGCGGCCAGCGACGCCAGGACCACCGACGGAGGTCTCAGCCGCCGGAGCACGCCCTCGCGGTGCGCGAAGCCGACGAGCCAGCAGAAGAGGTAGGTGGCGAGGTCCGTGATCGCGCTGCCGAAGCGGTTCCACGGGGGCGTCCACCCGTACTGGAACACCACGATCGGGACGAGAGAGAGGAGCAGGACCGGAATCGGTGCCTTCCGGAAGATCCACAGGAGCAGCGGCGACAGCAGCACGAACCAGAGGTACGTCCGCAGGTACCAGAGGATCTCCCAGGCCTGGATGCCCCAGTGGTTGCCCGGCGGATCGCCGACCGGCACGATCCAGAAGACGATCTGCCAGCCCGGCATCCAGTCGTGGATCAGCATCGCCACCACGACGAAGACACCCCAGAACCAGAACGGCGGAAGCAGCCGCCGCATCCTGCTCCTGACCACTTTGAGCGCGGGGCGCTCCAGGGACTTGGCCATCAGCGTGCCGGCGAGCGCGAACATCACGCCCATCGACGGGAAGACCAGGCCTGCCCATGCCCAGCCGAAGGTGTGGTACGCCACCACGCGGACGAGTGCCACGGCGCGCAGTGCGTCGAAGTAGCGGTCACGGGCGCCGGCCCTCGGCTCGGGCACGGGCTCCGGTTCCTGCTCCGGTTCCTGCTCCTGCTCCTGCTCCTGCTCCTGCTCCGCGTACCCCTGCTCGTACGGCTGCCGCGGGTACCCCTGCACGTACGGTTGCTGCGCGTACCCCTCCTCGTACGGTTGCTGCGCGTACCCCTGCACGTACGGCCAAGGCTGCTCCCCGTACTCGTACCCCTCCTGGCCGTACGCCTGTTGTTGCCCCGGTTGCTCCGACCCCCAGCTCACCTAGCTCACCCCCGCCGGAGTCCCGACCTCGCCCGTGCGCTTGAGCTTCTGCCAGCGGAGTCGTCCGCCGGTCAGGGCTGTGACGCTGGAGTGGATCAGGACGAGGTACATCATCTGGCGGTAGGCGAGTTGCTGGAGCGGCATCATCGCGAGGTAGCGGTACTTCTCCTTGTCGAGGTGGAACGCGTAGGCCGCGCAGAAGAGTTGGATGCCGAGGACGGCCAGCCAGGCGAGCAGCGCCGCCTGGAAGTCCACGAAGATCATCGAGTAGACGGTGAACACGTCGATGAGCGGCGCGAAGACCGGCGTGACGATCTGGAAGATCACGACCAGCGGCATGCCGACCCGGCCGAAGCGGCCCGAAGGACCCCTGTCCGTCAGCGACTTGCGGTGCTTCCACAGCGCCTGCATGGTGCCGTAGGACCAGCGGTAGCGCTGCGACCACAGCTGCTTGAAGGAACCCGGCGCCTCCGTCCAGGCGATGGCGTGCTCCTGGTAGACGACCCGCCAGCCACCGCGGTGCATGGCGATGGTGATGTCGGTGTCCTCGGCGAGCGTGTCCTCGCTCATGCCGCCGACCTCGATCACCGCGTCCCGGCGGAACGCGCCGATCGCGCCCGGGATGGTCGGCATGCAGCGCAGCAGGTCGTACATGCGGCGGTCGAGGTTGAAGCCCATCACGTACTCGATGTGCTGCCAGGCCCCGATGAGGGTGTTGCGATTGCCGACCTTGGCGTTGCCGGCGACCGCGCCGATCTCGGGGCGCGCGAAGGGCTGCACGAGCTGGTGCACGGCGTCCGGCTCGAAGACGGTGTCGCCGTCCATCATCACGACGATGTCGTAACTGGCGTTGCGCACACCGTTGTTGAGCGCGGCCGGCTTGCCCGCGTTCTCCTGCCGGATGACCCGGACGTTCGGCATGCCGAGCGACTCGGCGATCTCCTTCGTGCCGTCCGTGGAACCGTCGTCGACGACGATGATCTCGATCGGATGGGTGCTCTTCGCCAGCGAGTGAAGGGTGTTGGCGATGCACTCCTTCTCGTTGTACGCGGGCACGATCACGGTCACCGGCCTGGTGACCGTCGGTCCCCAGCTGAACTGGCCGCGCTTGCCGCGCTTCTTGTTGCGCTGTCTGTGGTGGCGGCGGGCGAGGATCAGCATCATCCCGAATCTGCCCATGACGGCGACGCCGACGACGCCCAGGAACCAGGCGAGCACCGGTACGACCCACTCGGCGACCGCGACCGCCGCGATGAGTGCCTTGCCCTCGTAGAGGGTGGCGCCGGTGGCCGTGGATTGCGCGGCTTGCTCGGTGTTCCGGCCGGCGGTGCCCCGGCCCACCCCCGGCAACTGCTGACCGGACTGACCGGGCTCCGCGGACTGGCCGGACTGACCGGACTGGCCGGGCTCAGCGGACTGACTGGGCTGACCGGACTCAGTGGACTGACCGGGCTGTTGAGCGACCCCTACGGCGTCCGCGTCACCCGAGTCCTCGCTGCGCAGCTTGGCCTCGGCGCCGCTGACCGTGGTGAAGGAGTACCCCTTCGCCTTCATGTCCTTGATGTACGTGCCGAGCGCCTTGACCGTCTGTGCGCGGTCGCCGCCCGCGTCGTGCATGAGGACGACGGTGCCCTTGCTGCCCTTTGGCGTGGCGCCCTTGATGATCTGGGAGACACCCGGCTGCTTCCAGTCGTCGCTGTCGTCGTCGACGAAGACGCTGGTGTAGCCGAGGGCGCCGATCTCCTCGTAGACCGGCCAGCTGTAGTTGTCGACGGCGTCGATCTCGGAGGAGTACGGGGCGCGGAACAGCGTCGTCTGGATCCCCGCGGCACCCGCCAGCGCGAGCTGCGTCTGTTTCACCTCGCGCTGGAGCCGCGCCGTGCTCTGGTAGGAGAGGTCGACGTGCGTGAAGGTGTGGATGCCCACCTCGTTGCCCTGGTTCACCAGGTCCTTCACGATGCCCGGATTGCGCGAGACCGCCGAACCGACCATGAAGAACGTGGCGCGTACGTCGTTCTCCTCAAGGATCTTGAGGATCTGGGGGGTCCAGGTCGGGTTGGGACCGTCGTCGAAGGTGAGCACGATGGTCTTGTCGGGCACGGCCTGCGTCTTCTCCGCGCCGTCGTCGAACGTCAGGATGGGGCCGCCCTCAAGGACCTTCTGGGGAACCTTGTCGTAGGCCGCGCCGTCGCGGACCCGCGAGTCGTTGCCGATCTCCGAGCGCAGATAGCCGTCGAGAAGCATCACGCTGGACAGGGCCAGCAGGATCAGCACGGCAAGGATCACACGCGGCTTCTGCAGCGCGGAGGCCCTGCCGGCGGCCCGCTCCATCCGGGAGGGGGCCCGTCGCCGGCCGCGCGAGGTCGTCGTAGTCATAAGTGTCGTCGCCCTCCGGTCAGTTGGCGCCGGTGGAGGCCGACGCGGAGGCCGAGACGGACGGGGAGACGGAGACTGACGGGGAGACGGAGACGGACGGGGAGGCGGACGGGGAGGCGGACGGGGCTTCGCCCGTGGGTACGGCGGAGGGCTGCGCGGGCGGAGTTCCGTCATGAGTCCGGCCGCCCAGCAGCTGGCCGTGGCCCCCGGCTCCGGGTTCGCCGCCTGCCTGGCCGCCCCTGAAGGGAATCAGGGCGGAAGGTGTCACCGAGATGCCCCAGCCCATGAAGGCCATACCGAGCACGACCGCGTACCCCAGGCAGACGACACCGACAAGGGTGCCGACTCGGCGCAGGAGACGTGATCTGCGCCCGGAGTTGTCCACGAACACGGGACCGTCGGCGGGCCCGTTGTCACGTTTGCAGTTGCGGCGGCCGCGCGCAGTGGTGCGGTTTTCGATGGCGGACTCGGATTGCATTCCCCAGACATTAGGTGGGATTTATGTGTCAAAAACTCGGGTTCTGATGTGAGGCGCCAATGAGAAACATCTCCGCCTGTCATTCCCATAAGAGAATCCACCAGCACCCTCCCAACTCAAGGAGGCCCCATATAGACCTTACGCACCATTTCCACGACCGATTTATCCGATTTGCAAGCACTTCCCCATGAGCCTTCTGTGCCTTTGCTGTATTCATGATTCACGGCCTCATGTGACACCTTTCCACTGCGATAACGCGCTTTGTTTCCATCCTGAGACAGAAATCACGAGAGCGGTGCATGCGCAATGAGGAGTTTGCTGAAGCCGGCCGCCGGGCTCGTCTGCCTGGTGGCTCTGGCCTGTGCGGGGTGCTCCTCGGGCGGCAACGCGGGTTCGGGCGCGATGACTTCGGAGCCCTCAGGCACCGCGTCGTCTCCCGCGCAGAGCGAGTCGTCGTCCACCTCGTACACCCCTTATGTGAGCGCCACGGACGCCTCCGCCACGGACTCCGCCGGGTCCCCGACGGCGTACAACCTGGCTTTCGTGATCTCGGACGGCAGCGACTGCACACCGACGTGGAACGGCACGGACGCGATCGACGACTCGGCCGTGAAGTCCCGGATCTCCGCGCTCACGGAGTCCGGTGCGGACGTGCGCGTCTCCTTCGGCGGGGCGTCCGGCAAGGAGCTCGCTGAGACCTGCGACAGCGCGTCGGCGCTCGCGGCGGCCTACGGCGCCGCGCTCGATGCCGCCGGGTCGAACCAGGCGGACTTCGACATCGAGGGTGACGCGCTGACCGACTCCGCCTCGGTCGCGCTGCGCTCCGAGGCGATCGCGCTGCTCCAGAAGGAGCGCACCGGCCTCCAGGTCTCCTTCACGCTGCCCGTGATGCCGTCCGGCCTCGACGCCGACAGCCTGGCACTCCTGGAGTCCGCCAACGACAACTCCGTGGCGGTCTCCACCGTCAACATCATGACCATGAACTACGGCAGTTCGTACGACGGTGACATGGGCGACTACGCGATCACTTCCGCCAAGGCCGCCCACACCCAGCTGGCGGACGTCTTCGGCCTCTCCTCCGAGGACGCCTGGCACGGCCTCGCCCTCACCTCGATGATCGGCGTCAACGACGTCGCCGACGAGACGTTCACGCTGTCCGACGCGGCGCAGGTCCGGACGTTCGCCGCGGAGCAGGGGGTCGCCTGGGTCTCGCTCTGGTCGACCTTCCGCGACCAGCAGTGTGAGGACGACTCGGCGAACGACGACGCGGCCACGGACTGCAGCGGGGTCGAGCAGAGCGCGGGGGCGTTCGCGAAGGCGCTCGCCGGGTGATGCGCGCAGGCGCTCGCCGAGTGATGCGCGCAGGCACTCGCCGGACGGTCGGCACAGGCACCCACCGGACGGTCGGCAGACGCACTCGCCGGGTAATTCGACGGCGCCGGTGCACCGCCGGATGACCTGACGGCGCCTGGTGCAGCGCCGGATGGTTCAACGGCGCCGGTGCACCAGGCGCCCCGCGCACACGGTGGCGAGGCACAACCCGTCCGCGTCGAAGACCGCGAGGTCGGCACGTCCGGCGTCGGCGATCGCGGTCTTCTTCGTACGCAGGAGTACGGCGATGTCGTTGCGGGCGGCGGCGGTGCGCAGGGCGGGCGTGCCGGCGTACTCCGCCAGTACGGCGGTGGCGCCCGACTTCAGTACGGCATGCAGGCGTTCACGCGGTGACGGCGCCTCGGGCAGCGGCCCCTCGTGGACGAGGGCGGGCCCCAGGACCCCGGGCCAGTGCCTCAATCGCGCCCCCGGAAACCGCTCGCGCAGCTCGTCGAGCGCGCCGACGCCCGCGACCCGGTCACCCTCGACGGCAACCCCGGCGTCCTTGAGCGGCGGGCCGTCCCAGCCGCGCCGCACCTCGTCGGCTGCGTGAATCGTCAGCACGGCAAGGCTAGTTGGACGCGAGCAGCTTCAACTCGGGGTGTGCCGTGCCGCCCTCGATCGCCGTGGACGAGATGTGCGAGGCGACGCGCTCGTCGACGGGGTCGTTCGCCGGGTCGTCGTGGACAAGGATGTGCTCGTACGTCGTCGTCCGCTGGGCGGGCACGCGCCCGGCCTTGCGGATCAGGTCGATGATCTCCATGCGGTTGGAGCGGTGCTTGGCACCGGCGGAGGAGACGACGTTCTCCTCCAGCATGATCGAACCGAGGTCGTCCGCGCCGTAGTGCAGGGACAGCTGGCCGACCTCCTTGCCGGTGGTGAGCCAGGAGCCCTGGATGTGGGCGATGTTGTCCATGAACAGCCGCGCGATCGCGATGATCCGCAGGTACTCGAAGAGCGTGGCCTGCGTCCGGCCCTTCAGGTGGTTGTTCTCGGGCTGGTAGGTGTACGGGATGAAGGCGCGGAAGCCGCCCGTCCGGTCCTGTACGTCACGGATCATCCGCAGGTGCTCGATGCGCTCGGCGTTGGTCTCGCCGGTGCCCATGAGCATGGTCGACGTGGACTCGACGCCCAGGTTGTGCGCGGCCTCCATGATCTCCAGCCAGCGCTCGCCGCTCTCCTTCAGCGGGGCGATGGCCTTGCGCGGCCGTGCGGGCAGCAGCTCGGCACCGGCGCCGGCGAAGGAGTCGAGGCCCGCGGCGTGGATCCGCGCGATGGCCTCTTCCACCGACACCTTGGAGATACGGGCCATGTGCTCGACCTCGGACGCGCCGAGGGAGTGGATGACCAGCTGGGGGAAGGCTTCCTTGATCGCGGCGAAGTGCTTCTCGTAGTACTCGACGCCGAAGTCCGGGTGGTGACCGCCCTGGAACATGATCTGCGTGCCGCCCAGCTCGACCGTCTCCGCACAGCGGCGCAGGATGTCGTCGAGGTCGCGCGTCCAGCCCTTGGCGGTGTCCTTCGGGGGCGCGTAGAAAGCGCAGAACTTGCAGGCCGTGACGCACACGTTCGTGTAGTTGATGTTGCGCTCGATGATGTACGTGGCGATGTGCTCGGTTCCCGCGTACCGCCGCTTGCGCACGGCGTCGGCGGCGACGCCCAGCGCGTGCAGCGGGGCGTCGCGGTAGAGGTCGAGCGCCTCTTCCGGGGTGATCCGCCCACCCTCGGCGGCACGGTCGAGGACGGACTGAAGGTCGGCCTTCTCGGTCACCGGGAGTGTCCCTTTCATAGGGGTGTGGACGGGCCAAGCCAGACTACGCCAGCCTTCTGACAAGCCCGACGTCAGGCCGCGTAGGCCCCGATATCCTTCTGACAAGCCCGACGTCAGGCCGCGTAGGCCCCGATATCCTTCTGACAAGCCCGACGTCAGGCCGCGTACGCCCCGATCAGGAGCCCGACGTACGCCCCCGCGATCAGGAACGGCCCGAACGGGATCGACGTCTTGCGCCCCGCGCGCCGCGCCACCACCAGCCCGGCCCCGTACAGCGCCCCGAGCAGGAACCCGGCGAAGGTCCCCAGGAACACCGTGCTCCACCCGTACCAGCCGAGCACCGCCCCGAGTCCGAGCGCGAGCTTCACGTCGCCGAACCCCATGCCGTTCGGATTGATGAGGAAGAGGACGAAGTACGCGCCGCCGAGCGCGAGCGCCCCGAACAGCGCGGTCAGCCAGTCCCCCGCGTGCTCGGGGACGGCAGCGGCCACGCCGAGCAGCGCGAGGGCCGCCGCGGCGAGCGGCAGAGTCAGGGCGTCGGGCAGCCGCTGCACCTTGTAGTCCACCACCGCGAGCAGCACCCCGAGCGGCGCGAGCAGCAGCCAGACGCCGAGTTCGGGCCGGCTGCCGGTGGCCAGGGCGAGGGCGGCGCAGAGGAGGGCGGTGACCAGGGAGATGAGGGGGGTGCGGGGGCCGTACGACGGTCCGCTCGCGGAGGCAGACTGCACACCCGCCGACGCGGCCCCGGTGCTGCCGGGCGCCTCCCCCGCCGTACAGGCACCGCACCTCGCGAGTCCGAGCCAGCCTTTCGCGAGGCCGGTGATCGGGTGCCCGGCGGGACAGCTGTCGCGCCACGACTGGTCGGGTTCGACCGCGAGCCGGTACGCGGCTCGGGGCAGCAGCAGCCCCGCCGCCGCGCCCCACACCACGGCGACGGCGATCAGCGCCGGCTCACTCATCCCACCGCTGCCACGCCACTGCGCCACATGGGCAGCAGCTCGTCGAGGAGTGCCTCCGTGCGCGGCGGCACCCCGCGGGCGCCGCTGCGGGAGACGAGATCGGCGGCGAGGCGCTTGAGGCGGTCGCTGTCACCCGTCGCGTGCGTCGCGCGCAGCAGTTCGTTCCAGAGGCGTTCGTCGGAAGGAGCCGAGTTCAGGGAGGCGTTGAGGGCCTCGATGGCCTTCTCGGCGCGCCCCTTCTCCAGGTGGAACTCGGCGAGCGCGAGCCCGATGTCCGCGACGAGCAACGGGAGTTGGGCGTCGATGATCTCGTGGGTGAGCCAGCCGTACCGACCCTGCGGGCGGTCGGCGAGCAGCGGACCGCGTACGAGTACGAGCGCGTCCGTGAGCAACCGCCCGCGCACCGCACGGCTGTTGACGCCCTGCCCCTGGGTCGCCTCGTGGTAGAGCGAGCGCAGCACATCCAGGTCGGAGACGACGGACTTGGCGAGTGTGAGCCGCCCGCTCGCGTCGGTGCCGAGTCGCGGCGTGCCGTCCGGGTCGTTGCCCAGCCAGCTCCGCAGCCGCTCGACGAGCGCGTCGCGTACGTCGTCGGTGACCCCGCGCGGCCACAGCGCGGAGGACAGCACCCGCGGGTGCACCCCCTCGCGGTGCAGCAGCAGCAGCGCGAGCGCCTCGTGCATCAGCGGGCTGCGCTCACCGTCGGGCGCCTCAAGACCGATGATCTCGTACGGGCCAACGAGCCGTGCGTACACGGCCGGCCGCCCTTGCTCGCTGATGTCGACGAGGAACGGCGGCGTGGCGGCGTTGGTGCTCTCCCGCTCCGGGTCCGCCTCGACGAACAGCTCCACGACCGCCTGCTGCAAGGCCAACGGCAGTGTCTGCGCGTCGAGTTCGAGGCCGAGCAGCGGGGCGAGCAGCTTGCCCGCGGCGGTGATCTCCATCTCCCAGGCGGCGCCGGGCAGATCACCGCTCTCGGTGCCGACGAGGTATCCGATGCCCAACCGGCTGGCATCGGAGGCGAGTTCGGCGAGCCTGACCGCGTCCTCGCCCTGCGGTTCGGCCGCGAGCAGCACGAGGTGCGGGGCCCAACGGGTGTGCTGGGCGGGGCCCGTACGCCCGGTGAGGACCGAGTCGTGACCGGCGGCGCCCAGCGCGCCGCGCCGCTGCCGGGTCTCCGCCTCCATGGTCTCAAGGAGCGCCTCGATGTCGTCGAGGTGGCGCAGCCGGTTGGGCGCGAGCGGCGTGAGGTCCTGCCCGAAGCCGACGAGCGTGATCGTCATGCGGTCGGACCAGCCGTTGGTGGCCAACTCGGCGGCCACGGAGGCGAAGACACCGGCGCGGTCACTGTCGCTGCCACTGAGGGAGACGATCCCGGGGACGGACTCAAGGTTGAGGAGCAGCCGGGAGTCGTCCATCGTCCCGAGGCTGACGAGCCCCGGGTAGGGAGCGGCGGTGTCGACATCCTCGTACCGCTCCGCGTCCGTCCGCGCCAGCATCCAGAACGTCTGGTCCTGTCCGAGCTGCCAGGGCGCGGGCGGCTTTCCGGCCGGCTGGGCGAGTTGGAGGTGCAGGTCGCCGTTGCCGCTGAGCCAGGCCGCGTAGACGGTCGGCAGCGGCCGCGACTCGGCGGCGAGCGCCGCGGCGAGCCCGCGCAGCGACAGGTCGAGCAGGCGTACGCCCTCGGGGTCGGCGCCCACGAGCAGCGCGTCCTGCGCGTCCGCGGCGGAGCCCGTCGGGGTCGGCGGCTCCATCCCGCGGCGCCCACCGACGGCACCGAGCGCCGACTGCCAGAGCGCCTGACGGCGCCGACGCCCGAGAGCGCCGAGCAGGCCGGCGGCGAGCAGGGGCGCGCCGACGAGGGCTTCGGGCAGCCCGAAGGAGAAGCCGCTGTCGTCGGCGGAAGCCGCCTGCGCGGGCTGCGCCTGCTGCTGCTCGCTGTCGGGCCGCTGCTGGGGCACGTGGATGTGCGCAGTGTCGCGATCGCCGGAGCCCGCGCCCAACTGGCCACCTTGCTGCGCGCCTTGTTGCTGGTCCCCTGACCCTGTCCTGGCGTACTCCTGGATCTGCTGCTGGACCTGCTCCGAGGCCTTGGGCGCCTCGTCCGGCATCTCGACGAGGTCGCCGCCGCGGGCGTCGGCCGGCATCTCCAGGATCCAGCCGGGCCGGATGAGACTCGCCTCAGACAGTTTGGAACCGTCGGGCTGCGTACGGTCCTTGTTGAGCTCGTAGATCTCCTTGTACCGGCGCCCGTCGCCCAGATGCCGCTCGGCGACCTCCCACATCGAGTCGTGGTGACGGCCTTCGGGCGGCTGGATCCGGTAGTACTTGGTGTCGCCCGCCGTGGCCGTACTGCTCAAACTCTCAGCGTGCGACGCGGCGTTGGCGGCCTGCTCGGCGATGGCGGCGGCCGCGTTCGAGGCGGCCTGCTCCTGCTGCTGCCCGAACAGCCCGCCCGGCGTCTGCTGGGCGACGGCGACGCTCCCCCGCTGGTTCCCCTCCATGCCCTGCCCGAACTGCGAGAGCCCCGGTGTGAAGCTGGCCGCGGTGGCGCCCACGAGCAGCAACGCGGCGACGAGTTGGCGCGCGAGCAACTGGCTGGGCCCTGCACCCGGTACGCGGTTCGGCAGCCCTACGCCCGACAGCGCGGCCTTCACCTCGACGAGCACGCAGGCGGTGAACTGGGCCCAGGCGAACCAGACGAGGACGCTCAGCACGTTGAGGAACGTGCCGACCGTGATCTCCTGCTGCAGCCAGTCCAGCGTCGGAGCCCCGCTCGGCAGCGGCCACCCCAACTGCGTCGCCAGCGCGCCGGGCACCCCGACCAGCAGCACGACCAGAGCGAGGAACGCCCCGAACGCCTTCGCGATGTCCCCGAACGTCCGACGACGCCGGGGCAGGGGCTGCGGCGTCCGATTCCTCGGACCCGGCGGGCTTCCCGTGGAGCTTGAAGAAGTGGTGCGTCGGGCCATGGCGGGTGTCCTGGGGTCGTGTGCGGAGGGGGTGGGACAAGGGGGGCGTGCTGAGCCTACTGAGATCTTATGTTTGGCGCGGAGGGCCAACCAGGGGGCGGGTACCGCCACCTGAACCGATTCCTCACCTTCCGCCCACTAAGCCCGACTTGCCCGCCGTTTGGCGACCCTCGCGCGCCCACCCTCCACACCATTCGCAACCGTCACGTCACACTTCTCACGGCCCTCACACAATCCCCCACCACCGCCCTGATCCCTCTACTCACTCTTCTGCTCACCCTTGATAGCTTCGTTCTCTGTCGCACACAGCCGCATCACTGGGGGAGCAGGCCCGTGGCCCGTCGCACCATGACCACCGCCGCCATCGCGTTCACCGCGAGCACGGCCATCCTCCTCACCGCCTGCGGCGGAAGCGACGACTCGTCCTCGGACGACATCAAGGGCGCGGACACGGGAACGAGCAGCCCCTCGCCCTCGGTCTCCGTCTCGGCCGCGTCGGACGCGAACCGGCCGGACATCAAGCTCCCCGAGACCTTCCAGGCAGACTTCGAGGGCTGGACGAACAGCGACCCCGAACTCCAGACCGCCCTCGACGACGGCAAGGAGCGACTCCGGGCCTCGTACGCCGCGATCATCGACGGCGATCCCGAAGCCGACTATCTCTCGTACTACAGCGGAACAGCGGCCATGAGCACCGGCTCCGCATGGGTCAAGGGCTACAAGGGCCTGACGATCATCGGTGAGGTCAAGGTCTACGACCCCGAGATCACCTACCTCGGCGACGCGAAAACGAGCGCCACGCTCTTCTACTGCGTTGACGAGAGCGAGGGATTCAGCAAGGACCTCAAGACCGGCGAGACCGCCGGGACCCCGAAGGGTGAGTCCCCGAAGGTCCAGTACCGGACGAGCCTCGGGAAGGAAGCGAACGGAGTCTGGAAGACGCTGACGGTCGAGACGGAACCGGGAGGGTGCTGACGATGGCCACGCCCCGCAAGATCCTGGGAACCATGGTCGCCCCGCTGATACTCGTCACCGCTCTGGCCCCGTCCCCGGCTCTCGCCCTGGGCAAGCCCCGGCACGAAGGCCAGCCGAGCGGCGGCTCGGAAGACCAGAGCGTGTATGCCTCCGCCAAGCACTCCCAGATCAAGATCACGTACGTGAAGGGCGTCGGCGGCGGAAAGACGGGCAACCTCGGGACGGTCGACCCGAATTGGGGACCCCCGGCGTGCTGGTACGAGCCTGTCTTCACCTCCGACGGGCTCAAGAGGTTCGTGGACGAGACGGACGGCAGCGGAGACGTCGGAATCCACCAGTCCTGGTTCGGCAAGGAGCTGTGGACCAACCACTACCAGGACAGCAAACCCGAGCCGAACATGGACGAGAAGATGACGTCCGCCCCGGGCTACGACAACTACAACATCGGCAAGGACGGCTACTTCTGGCGGAGCGTCGCCCCCGACGACAGCGACCCCAGGTCCTGGGACTGCGGCCTCATCATGTTCTGGCAGGACGCCGGCCAAATCCCGACCGTTCCCCACGCCCCCACGGCCGAGACCCTCGCCGAGTACGCGTACGCGTACAACAAGGTCAAGGTCCCCGACACCGAGATCGAGCTGAAGCCCGCCACCAAGTCCACGGTGAACCTGCCCACTTGGGTCTGGCTCGACAAGGGCACCTTCCAGGAGGTCAAGGTCCGCGCGGAACTCCCGAACACCGGCCTCTGGGCGGAGACGACGGCGAAGCCGGTGAGCCTCCACCTCGAACCCGGGACGGATGACGCCGAGACCTTCCCCGCCTCCGGCGAGTGCAAGATCAACGACGACGACAGCATCGGCACCCCGTACGCCACAGGCGACGCCGACAAGACCCCGCCTTGCGGCCTGACTTACCTCCGCGCCACCGACGGAAACCCGTACGAACTCAAGGCCTCCGTCACCTGGCAGATCACCTGGACCGGCTCCGACGGCACCGGCGGCGACCTCCCCAACGGCACCTTCGAGACGACCCAGGACATGAACGTCCAGGAGATCCAGTCGGTCAACCGCTGAACGCGAACCACGCATTACGCGGCAGCCAGATCACACCAGACGTACTTGCCGGTGTCGCCGCCCTGGCGAAGCGGATGCCAGCCCCAGTCATCAGCACAGGCCCGGACGAGCGCGAGGCCACGGCCCGCTTCCCCGTCGGGGGCAACCGCCAGGTCGTACGGGGGCGGCACCGGGCTGGCGTCCCATGCGCCGATCCGCAGGACCCCCTTCCGCCAGTGCAGGCGCAGGGCCGCGGGGCCCTTCGTATGCCGTACGGCATTGGAGACAAGCTCCGCCGCCAGCAACTCGGCGACGTCCGCGAGGCGGATCAGGCCGTGCATGGTGAGGATCAGCCGGACGGTACGGCGGCACACGGTGACGGCACGGGCGTCGTGCGGGATGTGGAGTACGTACTCCCAGGGTTCTGCTTCGGTTTTGGGCATGCGTGAACTCCTTTGAGGTGTGCGGAGTTGAGGCTGAGGGGGTGCCGCGAGGCGCGGGCGGTGGCAGTTTCACGGCCGTCACGGCATGACGGGGTGGTGCACTTCCGGGGTCCCGAGGTCCCGCAACGTGTGCGTCGCGTCACTGACGGTATGCCTTAAACTTGCGACCACGCAAGCCACTCGCGTAACCTGACACCCGAACGGGGCACCCCGGCAGGCGAGTTGGACCAGAGAGCTGGGCACATGGCAACAAGGCGACACCCCACCGCCCGACAGCTGCGACTGGGCGCCGAGCTGCGCAAACTGCGGGACGCCGCCGGCCTGAAAGCCACCGAGGCAGCGACCCTGCTGGGAGCGAATTCCGCCCAGATGAGCCAGATCGAGGCAGGCGTCGCGGGCGTGAGCGAGGAACGCGTGCGCCGCCTTGCCTCGCACTACTCCTGCGCTGACGATGAGTTGATCGACGCGCTGGTGGCATGGGCCACGGACCGCACGCGGGGCTGGTGGGAGGAGTACCGGGGTCTGCTGCCCACGCCTTTCCTGGACCTGTCCGAGCTGGAGCACCACGCCACATTTCGGTGGGATGTGGATTTCCTTCATATCCCGGGCCTCTTGCAGACCGAGGAGTACGCCCTCGGGGTCTTCTCACACAGGGTGCCCGCACTCCCCCAGAGCGAGCTCGCCTTGCGCATCGAGCACCGGATGAAACGGCGCACCATCATCGACGGCGCCCAACCCATTCCCTACAAGGCAGTGGTGCACGAAGCGGCACTGCGCATCAGGGTCGGCGACCGCGCCGCATCACGTGCGCAACTCGACCGGGTCCTCGAACTCTCGGAAGCGGACCACGTGACCGTACGGGTCATCCCCTTCGACCTGGACCGCTTCATCGATGCCGGAAGCGCGATGGTGTACGCGGGCGGCGCCGTCCCCAAGCTGGACACCGTCGTACGGGATGCACCACATGGCTCGGCCTTCGTCGATTCCGAAGCTCAACTCAGCAGCTTTCGAACGCTCTTCCGTAGAGTGGAGGGTGTGTCACTCGAACCCGCACGGTCGCGTGACTTCATCCACAGGCTGACGAAAGAACTGTGAGGCGCAGTATGACGAACCCGTACAACTGGCAGAAGTCATCTTTCTCCGGTGGCGGCGACGGTAATGCCTGCCTCGAACTCGCCACCGGCCCCGCCGCGATCCACCTCCGCGAAAGCGACACCCCCACCACCCACCTCACCACCACCCCCACTCCCCTGGCCCACCTCCTCCAGGCCATACGCACCGGCACGGTTTCCACACCCCGGGGGTAACAGCCCCTCGACAACGCCCCGGTCGGCGTTCCACCCGCAACAGCCCGTGCGATACGTTCACACGCACGTTCTAACTCTGCCGTTGCAGGTGTTTACGGGGGAAACACGTGTCGCACCGCCCGACCGACTGGCACATACTCGACCTGGACCGCGACCCGACGCCGGGTGACCCCACCCGCGTACGGAAACTCGCGGGCTCGCTACACGACTTCGCCGACGATGTCGCCCAGGTCCTGAGGGACGTCAAGGGCATGGCGAATGAGGACGCGGTGCTGGCCCGGGCCGGCAAGACAGCGGACGCGTTCACTGCGGAGTTCGAGAACGTTCCCGGGCAGTTGAAGAAGCTCAAGAAGTCGTACGACCTCGCGGGCGACGCGGTGACTACTGGGCACGAGTGGAACCGGCCGGCCCCCTGCAGACCCAATTGGATCTGGCGCTGAAGCCGGAATAGTCCATGGCTCCGGGAGGCCATGTCACGGCTCCGCAGGCCACGCACTACGTGGCGGCCGACATCCCGTCGGGTACGCAGTTCTTCGAAGGGGCGGCAGCCCCCCAGGCCAGCAGCGGGGTCGGCGGCGGAGGCGTGAGCATCCCGGGATCCGTCATGGGCGGAGCGAACCAAGTGCTGTTCCCCAAGACGGGTATCGACGCGAACTGGCTGGTCCCCGGGGTGGCGCGAATGGGCGCCGGCCCGTGATCAGCCTCTGCGCCACCAGGATGTGCGGCGCTCGGGGGCGGGAGGTGCCGACGTGCCGGGGCGCTCTTCCTCGTAGTCCCAGCGGGCTCCCCGTCCCAGGTAACCTCCCAGCCAGAAACGCTGACCGCAGGTCGTGCACGAAAGAGTCCAACCGACCCATTCACCTTGGGAGATGGATTCCGGAATCTCCCCGATGCGCTGCACATACCGTGCGTCGGACAACGGCCCGGTCCCGTCGACAACCGACAGCTTTCCCTCGGAGGTCAGAGGCTGACAGAAGTCCACGGCATACCGCATCAACTCGACTGCATTTGCGAGTTCACGCGTCGTGCACCATTCTCGGCATTCCTGACATGCCACCCCGAACCTCCCGACTGATCACAGCATCTACCAATCGTAGCCGAGAGCGGCAGGCGTAATTTCATGACTTTTCCCTCAAACGCATTGGAAGAACTTCTCGCGGTCGTCGTCAACGGCGACCGGGCCGTGGAGGATTTCCTCGATGCGCTCGCCGAGGGCCAGGTCTGGGTGCCACTGCCTGCCGGTACTGATCCTTCGGGCAGCGGCATCGCCCTGCCGACCGTCACCATCTCCGGGGAACCGTTCGGCCCCGTCTTCACCTCGGCGGAACAGCTCGCCAAGAGCGCCGGAGACGTTCCGCACATGGTCCCGCCGGTCCAGGATTTCCTTCGGAACCTGCCCGAGTACCTCGGCCTCGCGGTCAACATCGGCGGCGACGCCGGCATGCCCGTCCGCAGCACCGGTGTGAGGCGGCTGCGCGGAGAGCGGAACACCGCGCCCCCTGGCAGCCGTATCCGCCTAGGGGAACCTGCACAGGAGCCGACGGCTCTGCTCTCAGCACTCGGTGCGGAGTTCCGACGGCTTCCCGAGGTCCGTACAGCGCGGCGCGGCTGGGCACAGGTCGGCGACGCCGTACCTGGTCTGATCCTCGGCATCGACCTGTCCACATACGATGCCCCGAGCAGAGAAGCAGCGCTGGCCTCCGTCCGTGAGGCGATCTCGCGGGTGCCCGAGGAATTCTCCGTCGACACGGTGTTCATGGACGACGCCACGGATTCCGTGACCGGCTGGCTCAAGGACAACGTCGACCCCTTCTACAGAGCAGATCACTCATGAGCGACCCCACCGCCCTGCCCGTTGGCGTCTCGCTGTCCGTCCCGGAATCGTGGTGGGAGTTCGACATCCGCCCTGAGAGCCGCGAGGCGACCGTCCGTGCACTCGTCGACGAGCGGATCCTCGAAATCCCCGAACTGGCCCCCTACCGCTCCGACTTGACGACCATGCTCCGCAGGATGGCCAAGGACGCCCACGATTCCGGTGCCATCTATCTGGGGTGCATGGCCGAGAACTTCGACGGCGTGCCCTGACGGCGACCGTCACGGTCTCCGTCCTCGGTGCGAAGAACCAGCAAGGCGTGGCTCTGTCCACCGACCCGCGGGTGATCGCCGAGAGCCTGCGTACCATCACACCCCGCCGCGAGGGCGATGCCTGGCGGACGGTCACGACCGTCGAGATCCCCGAAGTCGGAACCACGGCCCGGACTTTCGGTGTCGAGGACGTACCCGTCGCACAGGGCGACACGCGTACCCTTCGTATGGCGCTGACCCAGACATACATCCCAGTCCCGGGAACCACCGACCAGGTCATCCTCGTCTCCGGGGCCAGCCCGGTGCTGGACCTGGCCGAGGCGTTCCACGACATCTTCGACGCGGTTACCGGCACATTCCGTTTCGTCTGACGAGTGAGAGTCACGAGTCTCGACGGACCTTGACGACCTTGGGGGATCCCACATGGGCAACGGCAAAAGTGACCTCGCGCTCCCGCTGAGCGAATTGGAGGACTACGGAAGTCGGCTGCGTTCCATCAAGTCCCGGATGAACCGCACCAAGAAGCTCTTCGAGTCCTACAAGGAAGACCTCGGCGACAACACCGTCTACGACGCCCTCGACGACTTCGAGTCCGGCTGGGAGGACGGCCGCGAGGACATCACCCAGGCCCTGGACGCCCTCGCCGACATGTCCGACGCCGTCGTCCGCGAGTTCAAGAAACTCGACGACCAACTCGCCAAGGACGTCTCGGAGGGCGTGAAGCAAGGGGGCGAGGGGGGAGACAAGGGCGGCGGCGGCGCGTAAGCCGTCCGGAACGCCTCACCTCCCCGGAGTACCCGATACCTCCGAGTGCGGATCTGGCACGTGGACCCCTGCGCGACGGGCTCGTTCGAGGGCTTGTGGGCTGGCTCCGTTGGCTTCGGCGGGGATGGCCCAGTTGTAACTGCTGCGCTGGTGCATGACGTAGAGGCGGCACGGGCCGGGGGCGGCGATGACGGCAGCAAAGCGGGGATCTCCGGCGAACCAGATCTCCCGGACCTGAGCCTTGCGCTCGGGTGTGGCGCGGCGCCCCAGGCGTCCTCCCCACCAGACGGACCGCACGTGCGAATGCATGACCATCGTCACCAGTTGGCCCAGCGCCTCGGGGTCGGAAAACTTCAGCCAGGCATAGCCGGCCCGGACACCCGGAATGTCGCCGACACCGCTCTCCGGAGTCTCATGAACCTGCCAGGGATAGTGCCGCAGGAGACGGCGCGTTCGGAAAGCACCAATGATGTACCTGGGCTGCAGGAAGGCCCGGTAGAACGAGTAGAGCATCGGGACGAAGAAGAGCCACAGCGTCCAAGTGATCGACATGATCACATACCACGCGAGAAGGCCCATACATGCCGCTGGCCACAGGATCTGGCAGGCGACTGCGCAAGCCATGAGCTTCATCCAGGCACGGCGCGTTCCCGGGTCGTCCCAGGCTGTTGGGTGACGCGCGGCGGTCATGTCATTCCTCCTGATATGAGCCACCCTGGGCTGCATTCGCTCGGCCGGCCGCCGGCCAGAGAGTTCGATCCATCCGGATACCGAGAGGGATGAACAGGTGACTTACTTCTTCCGATTGACCCTGATTAACGAAATCCCTCCTCCCCCGTTCCTCTACAAAGCCGAGATCGACGGCACTCATGAGGTTTTCCTCATCCTCGACGAGAAAGCCAACTCGATTCGCCCCTCGGACTCCAATGGCAATCCTGTCGAGTCTATTCGAATGGCTCTCGACCATGGGAACATCTCGGGCGACATCGAAGACCCGAACATGATCAGAGGGTTCCCGCTGATGGCCTCCCACCTGCTGACACAGTGGAAGAGACAAGGCAACCCTCCTCAAGAGATCAGTAAGTTCTTCGCATGACAGTCGCCGCAATGATCACTACGAAGAGCAGCGCCCACGACAGTCCAGACGCAATCGTCCTGTCCGTTCCCGAGTCCTGGTGGGAATTCGACATCCGGCCCACGAGCCGGGACGCGACGATCCGTGCGTTCAGGAGACGAGGGCAGCCGACATGCTTTTGCCGTAGCTCGGGGGCTGGTGAATCACGTAGAGGCGTCGAGGACCCGGAACCGCAATGACGCCCGCGAAGCAAGGATCGCCCGCGAACCACACCGTCTTGGCCTGGGCGGTCTTCTCTGTGCTGAAACCGCGCCCGAGGCGTCGCCTCCACCATGCGGACCGAATGTGCACCCGCAGGACGACCGGCACCATCTCAACCGATCGCTCGGGGTGCGGGAAACTCAGCCAGACGTCACCCGCAGTCATGTCCGGCATCCTGCCGATGCCGCTCTCCGGGGTCTCGAACACCTGCCAGGCGTACTCCCTCAGGAGGCGCCGGGTGCGAAGGGCCCACGTGACGTAGGCGGGCTGGAGAAGGGTCCGATAGAACGCGTAGAGCATCGGGATGAAGAAGAGCCACAGCGTCCAAGTGATCGACATGCTCACGTACGACGCCAGGAGGCCCACCCACACGACCGGCCAGATGACCTGGCCGGCAATCGCGCAGGTGATGAGCTTCGTCCAGGCACGGCGCGTGGACGGGTCGTCCCATGCTGTGAGGGGATGAGCAGGGGGCATTTCATTCCTCGCCGGGTACGTCAGGAAGCGGGTTGTCGAAGCTGAACGTGCCCTTGTCCTTGCCCTGGGACGAGTCGTCCTTCGCCCCGTCCCCTGGCCCCGGGCACTCTCCAGCGCTACGCGTGCGTCCCCGGCCTCACCGTCGAGCTGCCGGGCAACCGCCCTAACCAACCTCGTTCTCCGCGACCGCCCGCCCACGGACGACCACGTCGCCGCCGTAGAACATCCCGATGAAGACCGGGGAGTAGGTGAGCTGGACCTCGACCTCCACCTGGTCGGCGTTGGCCGCGACGCAGTGGGTTGCCGCTATGTCCGCTCCGGACATGCCCATTTCCTGGGCGAAGGCTTTTACGCGGGCGCCACAGTTCGCGAAGTTGATGGGTGCGGGGCCGCCCTCGTTGTCGTACAGGGCTTCCTTGTCTATGTCCTGGGCGGCGTAGCGCGCGGCCTGTTCGGCTATGTCGGCGGCGCGTTCCCGCTTGGAGATGGACATGCCGCCGTCGATGACGAAGGCCGAGAGGGAGAGGAAGACGAGCGCGAAGATGATGACCGCGCCTGCGCCCGAGCCGCGGTCGTCCAGCAGTCCCCGCCGCGCGCCGAGCCAACTCCGTACAGCCCGGTTGCCCACCTGGGGAGGGAAGTTCACGCCGTCCTCCGGAACGGGTCGAGCGGCGAGCTGAAGGTGGACGTCAGCGTCGTGGGTACGTCGAGGCCGAGCATCGCCAGCCCTCGCACCTCGCAGGTCACCTCGACGGTGAAGATGGTGTCGGGTTCGAAGCCCGCGCTGGTCTGGTTCACCGTCACCGGGCCCGCGCAGACGTCCGCGAGATCCGCCTCGGCGGCCTTCTGTGCTTCGGCCATGGCGGTGGCGTGGTCCTTCTGGATCGATCCGGCGCGCGCCGCGTCCCGTGCCGCGCCGTCCAACGCTCCCCGGCCGTCCACCAGTTGTCCGAAGGCCACCAGTACGAGGATGAAGAGGATCATCACCGGAGCGAGGATCACCACCTCGATCGTGGACAGACCGCGGTCCCGTCCGGCGGTGGCAGCGCCGCGCGCGCCGATCCAGCGGCTCCAGTCACTCCAGCCGTTCCAGCCGTTCCAGGTGGGAAAAGCCATCAGTTCCCGTCCTCCGGTACGAACCTCTCCACCGGGCCCGAAGACTGCGCGTGGACGGTCAGGTCGAAGCCGGGGAACACCGTGGGCACCGTCGCCGTGATCTCCACGCCCACCGTGTTCGGCTCCGGCTGGAGCATCGTCACGTCCGGGGACAGCACGAGCTGCGGGCCCAGCTGCTGGATGTAGCTGTCTACGACGTCACCGGCCTCGCCGCGCCACCCGGCCGGGTTTTCGTCGGCCGTGGCGCGGGCCTTGCGCGCGCCCGCCTGGGCCGCCGCCTGGGCCACGTGGTCCGCGAAGAAGTACAGCGCGAACTGCACCGTCGCGAAGATCATGAAGAACAGCACCGGCGTGAGGAAGACGAACTCGATCGCGGTCATGCCGGAGTCACCGCGGGCGGAGGCGGCACCTTTGGCGGCCTCCACCCGGCGGCGGACCCAGCGACGTACGCGCACGAGCGGTTCTCGTTCTTCCGGAGTGGACGGGTGTGGACGGGTGTGGACGGGTGAATCAGCAGGTACCGCTGTCGATCAGCAGGTACCGCTCTGGTTGGCGCCCGCGATGCAGTCCCCGACCTTGTTGGCGCCGTCGCTCAGCGCGGTGTTGATGATCGCGGCGACCACGCCGACGATCGCCACGACCACGGCGGAGATGATGACCCACTCCACCGCGGACGCACCCCGGTCGAGTTCGCCGGAGCGGGCACGCTGCACCCGGCCCTGGAGGAAGGTGATCAGGAAGTCCACCCCCGGGATCCCGGTGTTGAAGTTCCGTCCGTTCATGGTGAGTTGTCCTCTCTAGTTCAAACGGGTAACGGGTAACGGGTAACGGGTAACGGGTAGGGAATGGACGTCAGACCTGGAACACGCGCATCGCCGCCGGGAAGATCAGGAAGACCAGGAAGCCGGCGCACAGCAGCAGTTGCGCCACGAGCATGGACTGCGACTTCTCGCCCGCGCTGCCCTCGATCTCGGAGAGTTCACGGTGCCGCATCGTCTCGGCGCGCGAGGCGAGCGAGTCACGCACCTTGGCGCCGTCGTCCGCGACCAGTGCCAGCGAGGCGGACAGATCCTTCAGCTCTTCGATGCCCAGTTCCTCGCCGAGCGAGCCGAGGGCCTGCCACTGGCTGACGCCGGTGATCCGGGCGTCGGCCAGCGCGCTGCGGATGCGCTGCGTCGCCCAGCCGTCGGAGATCTCGGCGGCCGCCATCAGCGCCTCGGGGAGACCCCGGCCGCCGGCCAGGCTCATCGACACCAGGTCCAGATACGCGCCGATCACGCGCCGGAGGTCACGGCGTTTGTCGGCCGCGTCCCGCCGTACCTCAAGGTCCGGGAGGAAGAAGAAGACGACGGCGAAGAGCAGGGCCAGCCAGACCGGGATGACCGGGCTGCGGCTGAAGCCGATCGTCCAGACCACCGCGAACAGGAGCGGCCCGAAGAAGACACCGCCCGCGGCCAGCAGGACCTTCGTCGCAAGAAAATTCTCCCAACTCCGGTCCAGGACGGCCAGGTCGGCGCGGAGCGAGCGCAGCTCCCAGCCCTGCTGCATATAGAACTCGGAGACGCGGACGCCCACTCGGGCCCGTGCACTGCCCAGCCGTCCGGCGTCCTTGCCGGTGCCGGCGTGGTGCGCAGACTCGTACGCCGCGCCCCGCGCCCGCATCGCGTCGATCCGCGCGACCTGCGCGACCGCGCTGCGCTTGGACGGCATGAGGGCGCGTACGAGGGCGTAGACGCCCAGGCCCAGGACGGCACCGATCAGGATCGGCATGGTCAGGTTCATCGGCGTACCGCCTCATTGCCAGGAACCGGCGTGCGGGGACGTACGAACTGCACCGACGCCTCGTCCCGCACCAGGAACCGCTCCGGCGTCTCGATCGTCGACAGCTTCCGCAGCCACCAGAAGCCGAGCGCGAACAGGCCGCAGACGCAGGCCAGTACGACCTGCCCGACCGCGGTGCCGTACGGCTCGACGAAGTCACGGTTGAAGATGGACAGGCCGAGGACGAAGGCGATGGAGACCGCGACGACGATCTGTACCGAGCGGCGGGTCGAGGAACGCTGGGCCATCACCCGCTGCCGCATGTCGACCTCCTCGCGCGCCGACTTGGCGAGCGCGCCCAGGACTTGGCGCAGTCCCGGTCCGCGCAGCCGCGCGTTGAGGATGAGCGCGGCGACGATGATGTCGGCGGACGCGTCGTTGATCTCGTCGGCGAGGTGCTGCAGGCCCTCGGGTAGCGGCGTGCGGGAGCGCAGCCGGTCGACCAGCGCGTCGAGGTGCGGGCGCAGTACGGGAGCGGCGGCGCGTGCGGAGGCGGGGATCGCCTGCTCCAGGCCGACCGCGCCCGCGATGGTGTCGCGCAGCGACTCGGTCCAGGAGGCGAGGGCCTCCACGCGGCGCATGGCGGCCTTTTCCTCCGAGGCACCGCCGAAGAGCTTGTCCCAGAAGAAGACGAGGATCGCGGTCGCGATTCCGGCGACGGCCCAGCGGGTGAGCAGGAGGATGGCGACCCCGGCGATGGCCGCGATCGAACCGCGCTGCCCGGCGAACCGGATCAGCTCGCTCGCCCGTTCACTCGCCTTCTGCTTCTCGTGTTCGGGCTTGACGGGCAGTCCGCGTACGGCGACGGCGAGCAGCGCGAGGCCGCCGCCTACGGCGACCCCGCACACGAGCGCGTACAAGACGGAGGTGGAGAACAGCCCGCCCATGGAACCGAGCGAGTCGAGCGCGGCGAGAGGCGTCATTTCGTGGGTCATGGTCATCCCCAACTCCCGCTGCCCGGCAGCCGATAGCCCTGCGCGACGAGGTCGTCGAGGCACGCTATGGGCGCATGCGGAACGATCCGGCCGTCCGGGGCCTCGGCGAACACCTCGCTGGACAGCACGCGTCCGTCGACGCCGTTGACCTCGCGGACGGAGGTCACCATGCGCTGGAGACGGCCGCCCGTGTCGTAGTTGTTGCGCCGCTGGATGAAGACGACGAAGTTCACCGCGCCGGCGATGAGCATCTGGCTGGCCTCGATCGGCAGCCCTTCCTTCGCCTGGAGGGCGTACGTCGAGATGCGGTTGAAGACCTCGCTGGAGCTGTTCGCGTGGATCGTGGACAGCGAACCGTCGTTGCCCTGCGACATCGCGTTGAGCATCGTGACGATCTCGTCGCCGAGTACCTCACCGACGATGACGCGGGAGGGGTTCATGCGCAGCGAGCGGCGTACCAACTCGGCCATGGAGATGGTGCCTTGGCCCTCGGAGTTGGGGAGGCGCTCCTCGAAGGCCACGACGTTCGGGTGGAGGTCGGCGAAGGTGTCGAGGCCGAGTTCCAGGGCGCGTTCGACGGTGATGAGGCGCTCGTGCGGCGGGATCTCGTTGGCGAGGGCGCGCAGCAGCGTCGTCTTTCCGGCGTTCGTGGCGCCCGCGATCATGATGTTCTTGCGCGCGCGGACGGCGCACGCGAGGAAGTGCGCGACCTCGGGCGCGATCGTCCCGTTGCCGACCAGGTCGGACACGAAGACCTTGCCCATCCGCGCGCGACGGATGGAGAGGGCGGGCCGGCGCGTCACGTCCATGACGGCGGACAGTCGCGACCCGTCCGGAAGCCGCAGGTCGAGCTGGGGGTTGGCGGAGTCGAAGGGGCGGGAGGAGAGCCCGGAGTACGCACCGAGGATCTGGATGAGCTCGATCAGTTCCTCGTCGCTCTCGGCGACGGGATCCCCCTTCTCCTCCCGGCCGTCCGCGTACCCGACGAAGACCTGGTCGTACCCGTTGATGTCGATGTTCTCGACGTCCGGGTTGTCGAGCAGCGGCTGGAGGCGGCCGACACCGAAGAGCGCGGCGTGCACGGCGGCCGCGTACTGCTCCTCGGTCTCGGCGTCGAGCGGTGTCCGGCCGAGGTTGATCTCGGTGCGGGCGTAGTCCTCGAGTATCTGGGCGATGACGGCGCGCGCGTAGTGCCGTTCGTCCTCGTTGGACATCGGTGTGACGCCGCGGACCTGGTCCTCGCGGCGCTGATCGGAAATACGGTCACCGGCGTCCTGCCGGAACCGCTTGACCAGCTGGTGGTCGACCGCGGTCATCGGCCGGCCCCGGCGGCGGGCTGTCCGTGAGGTCCGGGGACCTGGCCGTGCGCGGGTACGGCCCATGCGGCGCCGTACTGCTGGTACAGGTCCGACGTGACCTTACGGGCGGAGCGGATGAGCAGCGACTTGTCGAGCCGCCCGCGCTTGCGCCCGGCCAACTGGTCGGCGCCGGAAGGGTCGTCGGCGAGCGTGCCGACAACCCGCGCACCGGTCTGCGCCGCTACGAGCATGTCGTTGACCTGGTGGACGAGCTTGGCGGAGTCACTCGGGTCGGCGATCAGGATCACGCCGATCAGCGGGTTGGCGAGGGTGGCCGCGCCGCGGCCGCCGCCGTGCAGCTTCGCGGAGAGGGCGGCTGCCCGGTCCCGGACACGGGCGATCGCCTCCGGCTCCGTGCGCGAGAGCAGCAGTACGAGGGCGGCGTGCGGGAAGAGTTCGACGGCGGGGGTGTCTCCGCTGATCCGGCCGCAGTCGGCGATGACGTCGGCGGGCGCGTGCGGGGAGTCGGCGAGCTGCGCGAAGGCGCGGCCCAGGGTGGGCCACAACCCGGCGAGTCCGGCGGCCTGCTCGGCGACACCGAGCCCGACGAGGACTTCGAGGCCGCCGCTCAACGGCTGCACGTGGTCCCAGAGTTGATCCGGTACGAGGCCGCGGCGGGCCGTCGCCGCTATCGACAGCATGCCGGTGTTGGGGTTGAGCGGACCGCCGTGCGCTGCGGCGCTGCGGTACACGAGGTCACCGCCGGCGGGGTCCGTCTCCGCGAGCAGGACCCGGCGGGGCCAGACGGCCGACAGGGCTACCGCGGCGGTGGTGACGCCGGGGGAACCCTTGTCGGCGGCGAGGGCGATGAGCGCCATGTCTCTTTACTCACTCGCCTTTAGTTGCTGGGGATGAGAACGAGGGCGACTTCGCCGGCCGAGGAGGCCTGAGCGACGGCGGCCGCGTCCGCACTGTCCACGGTGAGCGTGACCGGGAGGCTGGTGCTGCTGATGGTGCTGTCGGACTTGTCCTTGACGTCGCTGATCTCAGCCCTGTCGACGATGAGTGTGCTGTCGGCGCTTCCGGCACTCGACGAGCTGCCGCTGTCGCCACTGACGCGGTACACGGCCACGACGTCGCCCGGCTGGATGCCGTCGGGGTACTGGCCTTCCTTGAGGGCGAGGCCTACGGAGGCCTTGCCCGCGGGGATGGCCGGGGTCTTGGTGAACATGTCCACGATGACGACGGTCCCCGCATAGATGGGAGACTTGGCCTTGTACGTCTTGAGGTCTTGCCGCTGCGACCACTTGACGTACCTGATACCGGAGTCGGCCGCGACCAGGACCGAGGTCATGTTGCTGTCGTTGACGGCGTCCCCGGCCTGGATGTTGTCCGTCACCTGGACGACCTCGATCCGGTCCCCCGCACGCAGCACCAGCATGGTCGCGCCCAGCGCACCCACCAGGATCAGAAGCACCGCGAGAGCGGCGAGCGCGGGTTTGCGCTCGCGAGGCGGCGCGGGAAGGCGCTCGCCCATCGCCGGGTGGACCGGCGCAGCGGAACGGTTGTTGCCCGCCCCCGTACGCTCTTGGATCTTCACGCAACCGCTCCCCGTACACCCAAGAAGATTTCGACCAATTACCGCGCCAACCGGGACACTCCACCCCCGGTACGCCTCTGCCGGACGTACCGCCCGACCTGGCCGAACAGCCAGCGCGGAGGCGAGTCTCAAGCCATGGCACCGTATCAGCCGCGCATAAGCCCCTCAAGGCGCGCTGCGGCTCGCGAACCTCACAGGGCTCGACGTTATACAGCTGCAATCAGGGGTGGGGGCTGCCGTGTTGAGCAAGGGCTTCCGGGAGGCGAAGGTGCTGTGCAGCAGCGAATCTCCTGACCTGCCACCTTCGTGGGCTCGTCACGCGGTGTACACGAGGCCTGCACGAGGTGCTCACTGGCGGGGGCGGGGCGGCATGATCTTTCGGCCACGAGGGGGCGCCCCCAGGCAACTTGCGACGGACACGACACCTGCACCGCGCCTCGGCGCCTTCAGTCCCGCAGCCGGGCGGCGGCAAAGTCGAGGAGTTCAGCAAGTTCGATCTCACGGGGCGCACTGTCCGGGCCACCCTCCTCGGCAATGGACCAGCCGTTGTCCCACTCCACACGCCACACCCTTCCGTGCCGGTTCTCGAACTCGACAAAGCTGCCCGGGGCACCTTCCATCTCGTGGATTTCTTGCAGGAGGATCCGCGGAGAGGTCAGAGCGCGTCCCGGGTTGTTGCTGCCGCCGCCGGTGCGGGGATTGTCGAACCTCATCTTCAGGAACGGGACAGGCTCCCGTCCGATCTCCGCGGGATGGAGCATCTTCGCGTACCTGGCTTCCGCTTCGGCGAGGCTTTCGCGCCCGGAGAACTCGCAGGCGTACGCGGGGAAGACGATGTAGGTCACGGCTGTGAGCTGTGGGTTCTGCGCCTTGTGATGCCCGTGCACCTCCGGAACGGCGGCCGCGCCGGTGTTGAAGGCATAGCCGGGCGCACTGAGCCCCTCCCCGAATCCAATGAACCGTCCCTCGCCGAGCAGTTCGTCCTCGTGATCACGAGCGAAGGACAGTACAGCCCGGGCGAGATTCTCATCGTGCTTGCCTCGTTGGTTCGTCTGCAGGAGGCGCTTCCCGTCACGGGTCAGAGCTCCTGCGAAGTGCAGCACGGGGTTGAGGCTCCACTGCCAGGCCTGCTCCAGATCGCCAAGGGGTGCCACATTGCGGAATCCGGCGATGGTGGACTGAAGATCCATGGTTCCTTCCGAGATTGCCCCGGATGTCAGAGCGGAAGTGGTTCGGGCTGGTTTCCGGGTTCTGCGGAAAGCAAGTTCACAGTTCAATGGGGCGATAGGTCAGAGCCTGGTCCACTACTTCCTCTGCCTTGAGCTCGGGATCTGAGTAATAGATCAAGTCGGTTACCCGCGGATGCAGGACACTGTTCTTCAGTTCCTCCATGAGTGCGTCTTCCTCATCTTCCGGGAGAGTCGCGTCAATGAGCTGCTGCACCATTTGAATGAGCTCATCACGGGTCTTCGAGATCATGAATGCATCCTCTCAACTTGATCCTGCTAACTGCCGTAGTGATAGCCACCGTCAAGGATCTCTTTTTACCGCTGGATCCTGACGTCCAGGCCGTCTTCACCCGCTTCGGCCAGACGGTGGGCTACTACTCCGCGAAGCGGAACGTCGACGTGATCGCGTCGAAGATGTCGAAGAAGGAGTCCGCGAGGTCGAGGACCTGGCTGCTCCCGGCAACGAGGGCGACCTTGCCCTCCTGCCCCGGCACGGGCACGAAGGTTTGCATGAGCACGGCACGAATGGTGCGGTTCAGAGCGTCGTCGGGTACGACGATGTCCTCGATGCCGTACGTCCGCGCGGCCGGACCCACGCCTGGGATGTCGACCGTCGTCACCTTGCGCCAGGCGTCCCCCTCCTTCTTGGCCTCGCGCACGGAGAGTTGACTCGCCATGGTCTGGGGATCGGTGGAGAGGGGCTCCCCGGTCGCGGAACGACCGCCGACTATCGAGACGGTGACCGAACCGGTGATCGGGGAGTCGCCGCCGAAGGCCTCGGCCATGCAACCGCAGTACAGCGCGCCGGACTTCCAGGCATCGGCCGCGGCCTTCTGCAGGAACGCGGCATACGTGTCACGGTACTTGGCCAGCTCCGGCCGCTGCCGGACCCGCTCGTCGACCATCCGCCGTATCGAGTCGTCACGCGACTCGGGCCGCACGTCGAACTCCCACCACGACTCCGGCACCTTGATCCGAAACCCACCGCGCTCAATGGTGAGCGTGTCCATATACCGGGCCATGGTGTGTCCTCCCGTCCCCTCTGCTCCTGTGCACGCCTGCATGGCTGCTCGACTGCGCCTGTTCGACTGTTCGACTGTTCGACTCGGGGCAGCCTACGAGGTGGCTGCACCAGGCCAAGGCGTGGGCGGCGTCCGCACCCGGCTATCGTCCGTAGCCTCCTCACTTCTGGATCAAGGAGCCCGTCCCCCCATGAAGCGCACCGCCCTGGCCGCGTCCACGCTCGCCCTCACCGTCCTCACCGCCTGCGCAGGCGGTACCTCGGACACCACCGCTGACGGCGACAAGCCGAAGGCCTCGGCCTCCGCCTCCCAGTCCGAGCAGCTCAGCCCAGCCGACCGGCTCGCGAAGCTGATGATCACCAAGGCGGACCTCGGGGGCGACTACGACGTGGAGGAGTACTCCCTGGACGGCGAGTATGTCTTCGCCAAGACCCAGGACGAGGTCACCATCGACAACCCCGTCTGCACCCCGCTGGTATACGTGGCGAACCAACTCCCCCTCGGCGACTCGCAGGCCTTCGTCACCGCCCACGTCTCGACGAACGTGCTCACAGACGGATCCAACTACGTCACGCTCATCGCCTACGAGGGAGAGGGCCAGGCGGAGTCGGCCATGGCCGGCCTCTCCGAAGCGGTGACTTCCTGCGGCGACGGGTTCACCGCCGAGGCGAACGGCAGCTCCAGCACGCACGACTCCGTCACCGCCGAGAAGGCCGACACAGCGGGCGACGAGTCCCTCGCCTTCAAGACCACGCTGACGTTCAGGGAGATCACGCACACGATGCACGGTGCCGCCGTGCGCAGCGGTGATGTCATCGCCGTCTACTTCTCGGTGAACGGCATGGCCATCGCCAACTCGAACCCCAGCGACGCCAAGCTCCCGGCCGCCGTAGTCCAGGCGCAGAACGCGAAGCTCGGCTGAGCACCACGGGTCGTGCAACCGCTGAGGCCCAGTGCCGTGGACAGAGCGACGCCGGGCCCTGGGCGAGGCATACCCCGAGTACGCAAAGCATGGGCCCGTGGTCACGAACAGCGTCGCCCAGGTGCCCGTGAGGCTCTTGCCGACTGCGGCGACAGGGACAATCTGCCCGACCGAGCGGGCCGAGCGGGACTGTGCAGACGCCCGCCATGACGAGGGTGTTCAGGCGTACGCCGTGAGGGGTGCGTTCAGCACTACGCCTGCGCTCCGCCAGCCTGGCAAAGAGGGCGCCTGCAAGCAGCATGCTGCGCCCGCGAGCGGCAGCGCTGCCACAGGCCGGGGCACCGACGCGCGCCGGTCCGGTCCGGTCGCGACAGCGAGCGGGATCACGCCGGTCGCGATTCACGCCCCGTCGGGCCCGGTGAACTTGCCGCCGGCCTGCCCTGTCGGCGGCGCACCCCCACCTGCCCCTCGGTCACCGGTCGGCGACGAAGGATCCCATGCCTCGCGTGGTGGTGATCAGCCCTTCCGCTCGCAGAGCGGCGGTCGCCTTGCGAACCGTCTCGCGAGCAACTCCGAATTCCTGTTCCAGCTTCACTTCGGAGATCAGGCCGCGAACGGGGTACTCGCCGCTGGCGATTCGCTGCCGAACCACCTCAGCGATCTGCTGCCACTTGGGCCTTGTCGGATCAAATTCGAACACAGGCGAACTGTACGTAGCACCCAGCATGAAGTCATAGAGGCCCCTCACCCCCCATATAGGTAGACAACCCCCGACAAGAGCCCCTACGGTTCTAAGACAGACCCCGGCGACGGATGCGAGCCGTCCCGGGGCGTGGCCGAACGCTTCAAAGGAGCGCCAGCGTGCGAAACCCTATCCTCCGACCCACCGCCCTCCGGCTACTCTCCTGGATCCTCACCGCCTTAACACCGCGCCCGAGCGGCCGACACCGAGCAGCCCACCTCATCTGGCACCTCGCGACCGCGCTCGCTCCCCAACTCCCCCACCACGCCAGCCCACTTGATGGCGCCGCCTCACCCCTCGTACGCCCCTACCTCCTGGGCAATGCCGAGTCACACCTGGAAGCCCGCCGCCAACGCGAACGCCGCCGCGCCCTCTACCTCGCCACACTCGGCATCGACATCGGCCCGCACCACATCTACGGCATCCCCATCCACGGCGTCGCTGGGGGAGCCACCCGATGACCGCCCGCCCACCGGTCCGCATGTGCGCCCGCTGCCAGCGCACCACCGACGAACCGGTCCTGGTCCACGAGGTACACGCGGCCACCGGCCCCGGCTTCAACGTCTACGCCTGCCCGGACTGCGCCGACCACTACCCACCCCAGACGGACCCGCTGGAACTCCTCGAACCCGAGGCGCCAAGACCGTCCCGGATGACCATCCGCGTCTACAAGGTCGACGCAGGAGGCGCCGTCATCCAAGAGCGCAGCGAACCCCGCACATGGACCGGCAGCCCCATCGACCCCACCCCACAGACCTCGGCCTTCCCGCCGTGCAGCTGCCCTGGATGCGGGACAGCCCGATAGCTCCCGCGAAGACACGCACATGATTCTGGCCCCGGACGCCACCCCGACGTCCGGGGCCAGACCCGTTCAAAGGCGGACACGATCAGGGCACAGAAGACGAACACTTTACCCCGCTAAATCATCAATCATTCGCATCTTGGAGGAAGTTCAGCCTGGCGAAACCAACAGCCCCACCGATACCGTTACTGCTCTCAACTGCATCTTTGTCTCACGGGGAGTCCACTGTGAAGCGCCGCTCTTTGCCCGTTGCTGCCGCGCTCGCCGCGACCGCAGCCCTGCTGCTGACCGCGTGCGGCGGCGGGGACGACAGTTCGAAGGACAGCGACAAGATCGCGGGGGCCGACACCGGCGAGACGACGACGTCGACTTCGCCGAGCGCAACGGGCGCCGCCAGCCGCCCCGAGATCAGCCTTCCGGACGACCTCAGCGACACCTTCGAAAGCTGGAAGACCGGCGATGCGACCAAGGACGCCGTCCTCGCAGATGTCCAACAGAGGGTCGACGCAACGAACTACGCCATCGCTGAGGGGAACCCGGAGTTGCCCGCCCTCAGCTTCTACTACAGCGACACCGCCCTGGCCGACGCCAAGGACTGGGTCGAATCCATCGTGAAGGACGATTACTCGATCACGGGCGTAAATCGGTACTACAACCCCAAGATTGACGTCTTCGACGCTTCGTCGGCGGGAGTCGTGTACTGCGAGGATCAGTCGAAGGCTTACGCGAAGGACCGCAAGTCGGAGAAGGTCTATAAAACGGCTGTGACCAAGAATTCCTATGTCCTTTACACCACGCGGCTCGAAAAGAGCGCGCAGGGTGTCTGGCAGACAACAAAGCTCACCTCCCAGAGGGGACACAAGTCATGCACGCCGTAGCTGCCCGCAGCCGAGTCCTCTTGGTCGGCCTTCTCTCGGGAGCACTCGCCCTGACACCGGGAATCGCGTTCGCGGACTGGCCGCCAGAGTCGGGTACGCAGGGCAACACCAAGCAGACCGCGAGCTCCAACGCCGGCACCCTGATCTCGAAGGTGACGTATTCCGGCTCCGTGCGAGCCAGCGGCAGCGAGAGCGCGATCCAGCCAGTAGTCAACTGGTCCCCACCTGCGTGCTGGTACGAGCCCCGTTCGGTTGCGGAGTTCGAGAATTACGTCGAGACGATGTACGAGGAGACGATCAATACCCCCGGTCAGGCCAATTACGCAAAGGCAGCCGTTGGCCAGTTCCGGGAGATCTACAAAGACGGCGAGTACAAGGATTACAACGGCGACAAGGCCGACGAGGGCGCCTGGTGGGTCGCCGTCCAGAACCCTGATCGCGTCGACGACCCGGCAAGCTGGGAATGCAGCAAGCTGCCCTTCTGGGTCGAGAACAACGATGATCCCGGCGTCGACCAAGCAGCCACGCCACAGGTGCTCGCTGAAGCGGCCTACAACGCGATTCAGCTCCCAGACACCAAGGTCGACCTCGCCCCCGAGGGCACCACCAAGGTCAACCTCCCCACCTGGGCTTGGCTCGACAACGCCCAGTTCAAGGAGGTTGCGGTGACCGCGGCCCTCAACGTCGCCGGGCTCAACATCCAGGCGACAGCTACGGCGAAGCCCGTCTCGCTCAGACTTGAGCCAGGCACCAGCGACGCCGAGACCTACCCGACCTCCGGCGTCTGCAGGATCAAAGGTGATGAGTCCATCGGCGAGCCCTACACCCAGGGCAAGTCCGACGAGACCCCGCCCTGCGGCATCAAGTACCTCCGCTCGTCGGGCGACGGCACATTCAATCTCAAGGCGACCATCACCTGGGATATCGCCTGGACAGGAACCGGCGGCGCAGGAGGAGACCTCCCCGACGGAACCTTCGGCACCGACCAGGCAGTCACTGTCCAGGAAATCCAGTCCGTCAACCGCTGATCAGCTGCCACTGCCCCCGAACTCGACGTCGCCGCCCCTCAGGAACCAGGACTCCACCGTATGAGTGACCTGCGCCTCGAAGACACCATCTTCCAGGATCTGAAGAAGACCTTCTCCACCATCAGCGACCGCATGGAATCAACCCGCCGCAGCCTGCGCAACACCGACGCCTCGGCCGTCGGTCAGAGCCAACTCATCGAGGACGTACAGGACTTCGCCGACGAGTGGGGTTACGGCATCAAACAGCTCGGCAAGCACACCAGCGGCGCGGTTAAGATGATCAACAAGATAGGCGAATCGTTCAGCCAACTCGATCTGGACCTCGCCGAATCACTCAAGGCTCCGAAGAAGGGCAAGTGACGTGGCCGGCAAGCGCCCAGCCTTTCCGCACATAGGCTGGGACCCCACCCCCGGAGACGTGGAAGACACCCGGGAACTCGCCAGGAAACTCGGCAGTCTGGCAAGCGAGTTGGGGACGGCTCTGAAGGAGCTGGAGCGGATCGAATGCGGAGCGTGGAAGGGCAAGACCGCGCTCGCCTTCACCGAGTACATCGGCCAGGACGTCGCCCCCCTCATCAGCAAGAGCCACGATTCCTTCGACAAGGCCTCCCGCGCCCTGCACCGCTGGGCCAACGAACTGCACGACTTCCAGGACGAGGCGAACCGGCTCGAAAAGTCCGCCGGGGAGAAACTCGAAGCCAGAGAAACGGCCGAGCAGAAGGCCGAGGGCAAGGGCAGCGAGGACCTTGCCAAGGCCTCCGGCGCGGTGGACGAGGTCACCGGCAAGGTCCACGACCTTGAGGAGCGGTACAAGCATGCCGCCGAGAAGATCAGCAAGGAACTGGACAAGGCCGCCGACATCGCCCCGGACGAGCCCGGTTTCTGGGACAAGCTGGGCAACGGCATCGGCGACGCCTGGGATGCCACCGGCGACTGGCTCAAAGACCACGCCGACCTGATCAAGACGATCGGCGATGTCCTCGGCGACATCACCGCCGTGCTGGGCATGCTCGCCATCGTCACCCTTCCCTTCCCGCCCCTCGCCGCCATCTTCGGCACGGCCGCACTCATCGGCGCCGGGCTCACACTGGCGGCCCACGGCATTGCCAAGGCGGCCGGTGCGGACGTGAGCTGGATGCAGATCGGGCTCGACGCGGTGGGCCTGTTGCCAGGGATCGGGATGTTCGGCAAGGGCATCAAGGTGGTGGGGGTAGCCAAGGCTGGGGCCACGGCGAGCAAACTGGGCAAAGGGTTTCAGGCAACCAAGATCACCGGTAGCTCACGGGTCATGCTGTCCTTCGGGGAGGAATCCATGAAAATCACAGGAGGGCTCGGCAAGGCCGGCTTGGTGAAGATCGGAGGCACGTCCAGGAATGTTTTTGAGGTCGCACATGCGACAAGCGGCTTGGCGTCACGCATGGGGGGCCTCGCCTACGCGGGCTATCACCCAGGCCAGTTGATGGGCACCAAGGGAATCAACGCCTTCGGAGGAAGCGTCAACCCATTCGGAGTCGTCGGGAGGGCTCTCGACGGAGGAATCAAGGTGGCACCCAAGATCTACGCGCATGTGACTGATGATTAGTTTGATGAATCGACCGAGTGCAACTGAGCGTCTGACGCGATGTGACAGACTGAAGCGCGAAAGAATCGGGCACAAGGCCGCGACGAAGGAGAATTGTCACCGATATGAGCATTTGGCGGCCCGAATCAGGTGAGACACTTATCGCCCGCGCTCCGGTCACTTTCGCCACAGGAGCGGCCATGCGTGTCAGAGGAATGCGATGGTTTCGCGACACTGAACGCAATGACATTCAGAACGAATTGGCCGGTTGGCCGGCAGGGCCGACGTTTGCGGCTCATTCGACCGGCGGGACGGTGGCCCGGAATACTGTCAAAGGTGTGGCAATCGCTGCTGGTGTCGCCGTCCTCGGATTCCTCTTCTCCCACGGAGGCAACATCGGCGGCACCCCGGCCTCCGATCCCGGTACGGACACCTCGAACGACCGGGCAGACGAGGTCGACGACTTCCCCGTCATGTGGGCCGCGCCGGGCACTATCGCCCGTACCCTGCCCTGGCAGCTTGACCCCGCCCGCTCTCCCGCCAAGCGCTACCGCACACACGCGGTCATCACAGACCGGCGGCTCGTAATCGTGGGATTCCCCTACGTCAAAGGGAACGAGAACCTGATTGACGACGAGTTCCTTTGGGAGACCCCTCGAAGCACCATCGAAAGGGTCGAACTGCGGAACTTCAAGATGGCGCTCGACGCAAAGATTTACTTCACTGATGGATCGTGGTGCAGGGTAAGCAGCGTGCAACGAGAGAGGCTCACTCGATATCTCATCGAACCTTTTGACTTCATTCCATTGGATTCACTCACTTCAGCACAGCGGAACACTGCAGAAACCTTTGCAGCGGCTCAGGCGCCGGATGCCCAACCGCCCCTTGTGAAGCGGAATCCGTGCGGCTGCCTCCGTATCGAGGTGCTGGCGCCGAGCACAACGCACGCGTTCTTTGGTCACTCCAGCCTGAACACGGTCATGAATGAGAGCGGTGCTGAACTCAAGATTACGGAGTACCACCCGGAAGACTACTTGACCTGACACTCGCCCCGCCCGATCAGAACGGCCCGCCCTTTCACATGAGCCCCGCCCCCGACCCCGCGAAAACCTTGCAAGTCAGCCCCGCCAACGGGAACCTCCCGCCCCTCTGGTTCCTCGCCCCGGAGGGCTTCTTCGCCCTCCCCCTCGCGGCCACCCCCGAAGAACGCACCGAGCGTGCCCTCTCCTTCGTACGCGAGCTGTACTCACGAGGCGACGACAGCATTTGGGAGCCGGCTGCCCCGTACTACGCGGCAATAGCCGAGCTCATGGGAGATACCGGTGTCTCTTACGCCGCCATGGGCTTGTTCTCGACAGCGGATGAAGTCGATGCCCCCGAAGGGGAGGTGATCAGGCACGAGCCTGCCGACGGCGTCGCCCAATGTGCCCTCACCGTGGCCATTGTCTCCACGGACCAGGCGGCCGACGACACCGACATCGTGGCCCAGGGCATCCTCGCGACTCTCTCCAGCGATCCGTTCAACGACGCCATCTGGCTCGACCTGCCGTGCGGTCCGGCAGTGTCCTGCATCACCGTGCGCGAGTACCCACTCACCCCGGAAATGACGGCGACCGGCGAGGAGACGAAGCTCCTCGCCGGGCAGATCCAGGTCCATGTCCCTTTTCCCACAGGCCCGTTCACTGCGGTCTTCACTCTCCACACGGCCTCCATGGACCACTGGACCGAGATCTACCGCCTGCTGTCGTCCATCCTCCAGACCGTCTCCTTCGTCGAGCCGGCGGCTGAGCTGCTCCCATGATCCAGCCCGTGATCCAGCCCACGACCCAGCCGGACGAGACACTCGGCGCCCAGCCGTCCCGAACGTCCTTTGGCGACCTATGAGGTGTCCTCACTGGTCTTGGGATGGGGGACCGTCTTGGTGGCCGTCCTCTGGGGCACCGTCAGCGGGTACCGCCTCCCCCGGCCCCTGAAGGACGAGACGGCGTAGACCTGCTCGGCCTAACAGGGGAGATCCGATGCCTAGTTCAGGCCTTCCCCGACAAACCGGTCACCGTCGCCGTGACCAGGTTGGCCGAGCGGCGTTCATCAGAGCATGCGAAAGATCATCGTCAGCGGCCTGCTGGCCACCGCAGTCCTCACGACTTCCACGCCCGCCTTCGCCGACAACGACAGCAACTTCGGCAGTGGCGTCAACGCGGCCAACAACTGGAACTTCACCGCGGCGGCCGTATGCCTTCAGGAGGTCGCTGTCGTGCCGGTCCTGGGCGACTGGGTGGGCGACCACACCAACAACTGCACGAACGGCAACGTCATCGACCATGCCTCTGACGCCGTCCGGGCTCTCACCCCCTGACCAGTCCGGCGGTCACACTGGGAGGCCCCGACACCGAGGCCTCCCAGTGGAACTCCAGGTCTCGACCCCCCTCAAGATGCGCAGACGGCAGACGTTCGACTGAGGAAGCCCTCTTCGAGGGCTAAGCAGTGACTCACAGTCACGAACCGCAGGACCCAAGCCAGACGCATCAAACTGAAGCGCCTGACCGGGCGCGGAATCATTGATGCCCGAGCAGGGGCTGTTCACCAGGGCGTGACCGTAACCGCCCGGGCAAACCCACCACCTGCCCATTCACATCGTTCTGCCGGCCCGCGGCGGGCGGCGCGCAGCCCCCCGAGGAAACCCGTTGCGAGTGACCCGCATCGGATGTCTGATTGATCGGCCCGGCCCACCGATCACGGGATGGAACGTGAGCATGTCGCTGCCTACCCCCTCGTTGCAGACCTCTCGCCTTCGACTGCGCGCCTTCGAAGACGCGGACGCGAACGACCTTTTCGCGCTGCAGAGCAACGCCTACGTGCTGCGCTACTGGGACGAACCACCGTGGACCGAACGCGCGCGCGCCGAGAAGTTCATCACCCGTTGCCGAGAGATGGAAAAGGAAGGCACCGGGGCGCGGCTGGCCGTGGATCGTGTCTCCGACGGGGCGTTCATCGGCTGGGGCACCCTGAACAGATGGAGTCCGGACTTCCGCAGCGCGTCGCTGGGCTACTGCTTCGACGAAGCAGCGTGGGGGCACGGCTATGCGACCGAGGCCGCGCGCGCTTTGCTGCAGTGGGCATTCGACACGCTGGACCTCAACCGCGTCCAGGCTGAGGCCGATACGCGCAACGTGGCATCTGCCCGCGTGCTGGAGAAGCTCGGCTTCGTGCGCGAAGGGACGTTGCGAGAAGACTGCGTCGTCAACGGCGAGGTCTCTGACTCGTGGGTCTACGGGCTGATCAGACGGGAGTGGCGGCCGTCGTCCGAGCCCGCTCCCGCCCGCTGAGTCCCAGCAGTCTTCTACTAGCGGTTCACCGACTGGATCTCCTTGACCGTCACATCCTGCTCGTACGTCGACAGGCCGTCCGGCAGACCCGGCTGCCGCGCGGGACCGTCCGGGTCGGCGGAGTCGGTCCACGTTACCCGCCAGGTGATCGACGCCTCGAAAGGGTAGGTGTCGGAGCCGGAAGAGCGACGGTATGTGACGTTGCAGTCGGCATTCCCGCTGTCGACCGAATAGCCGTCCTCGCCCTTGACAAGGTCGTACGTGCAACTCTGGGGGTCCGCGTCGTCGGTGCCTGCCTCGACCTTGAGCGCGACCGGGGTCGCGATGGTGGTCGCTGCCATCTGTACGCCCTTGTAGTTGATGCTCGCGGTCGTCCACACGCGGTCGAAGTCGCCCTTGAATGCCACTCGCGTACCGAAATTGACGATCAGCCGGTCCGCGCTCGGGCTCAACTCGACAGGCGGCGCGGGCAACTTTGTGGAGTTGTAGGCCAGTTCGGAGAGGATTTCCGGTGTCAGCTTGTTGGGGTCCGGTTGCGGATCGGCCGGGGGAACCCAGATCTCCCAGTTGTCCGTGGTGACAGGACACGCCTCGGTGAAGTTGTCGTCACGGAACTTCACCTGCCACCAAAGGCCCTCATCGCCCTCGTGATACTTCTCCTCTTCCCGCTTCTTGGCGTAACTCGCCGCGGGCTCCAGCGCCCCGCCGTACGCGGACTTCATGAAATCCTCGTACTCCTCCGGCGTGTACATGGGCTCGTACCAGCAGACCGGCGGTTTCCAGTTCGCGTTCGAGGACGTGGCGGTCGTGGTGGATTCGCCCGAACCGGATTTGCTCTGCTTGATGCGGATGTTGGCGCCGATGGTGCCGTTGCCGGAGGTGGCGCCGGTATCGGGGGTTGACTGGTCGGGCTGAGCCGCGCCCTGGTCGTTCGCCGTAGTCTCGCCCGCGTACGCCTCGAAGCCTGTGCCGAGCAGCGCCACGACTAGACCCGCGGCCGTGGTCGTCCGGAGAACCGCATAAGCAGCGCCTGCCCTTATCCCTGCACGCATGCCGCGTCCCCCTTCTTCCAGCTGTGCTGCGTCACCTGCCAGTCACCGGCGGAGTCCCGCACGGCCTGCAACGTGTACAGGACGAAGTCCTTGTCGCTCGGCTGTGTCCGCTGCACCTTGTTCGTCTTGATCTCCTTGTTGTATGCCTTGCTCTGGTCCTCGCAGTAACGAGCCGCCGCCGTGCCGTCCGCGACGTCCGTGACCTTGAAATCGAAGTACCGGTAGTCGCCTGTGACGGTGAGTCCGTCCTTCTTGAATGTCTCGGCGTTCTCGACCCAATAAGTGCGGGCATAGGCCGCGAAGTACCGATTCATGTTCACGGTCTGCCCCTCCCCCTTCGCGAAGGCCTCAATGCGGGCCTGAGCCGCATACGCCGCGTCCCGCAGAATCGCGTCCTTCGTCGCGTCCCCGGTCGGCTCCCTCTCGAAGGTCACCTTGATATCCGAAGGAAGATCGAAAGTCGGCGCACCAGCCTCGGCCGACGCGGAGGCAGACGGCGTCGCGGAACTGGACTCGCCCGAATCCGCTCCCGCGATCTTGTCGTTCCCGGTGTCGGACGAGTCACCACTGCAACCAGTCAAGGACAGGGTGGCGGCAACAATGAGGCAGGCCGAGGCCGTCCTCCGTCGCGTGGTCAGCATGGCAGGGAGTCCTCGGGGCTAGAAGATCGGTGTGCCAAGGGATGATGGCATGAGGGGCGGGTCGGGGACCAAGGGCCGCAGAACAAGGCATCGTTGCTTTGTGGAACGTCGAGCACCGCGGCTGCCTCACTGACTGGCATCACGCGATCCACCGTCCAGGGCGTGGATCCCACGAGCGGGGTGGACGGCCGCTGCCACGGGGCGCCGCCGCGATCCCGACCCCGGACACGGCGAACGCGGAACGAAGTGACCGACGGCCCTGTGTATACGGATGCGGACCGGCAAGCACAAGATCGAGGGCAGGGCGCTCGTACGACCTCACCCCCTGCTCATCGCCCCCGCCCCGCCCGGCTCTTCCCCTTGCCCTTCTTGCGGAGCTTGCGCAAGCGCTCCTGCTCTCTCGCGCGGCGCGCCTCGGTGATCGCGCTGCCCCGGCGGAAGAGGAGCCAGCCCAGGAGGGCGGCTGTCAGCACGTAGGCGAGAAGCGCGGTCCCCGTGCCCGGAATGTACTGACAACTGGATCTGTACGAGGGGCAGTTCCTGCCCGGCAGTGCGGTCAGCACGAACATCGCCGACCCGAGTGCGACTGTCCAGCAGACTGCCGTGCCGATGGTGCGTGCCGTGCGCAGGAGGCGGTTCGCGTCGGGAGCTCCGGACACGAGCCACTGGCCACCGAGCGCGCCCAGAACCGATACCGCGCCGAGAAGGCCGCCCACCGCCCAGGAGCCACCGGGCCAGTCCAGGATCACCGGCGCCGTCTCGCGCACGAACGTCCGCCAGGTCCCGAGCACCAGTACGATTACCGCCCCCGCCGCCACCAGGACGAGGACGAAGGCGGTGATCCCGAACCCGTCCCGCAGCCTCGACCGCCCGCTCTTCCGCTCCGTCACGCCCAATGCAACGTCCCTGCCACCGTGTCGAACAACTCCGCCCCGCGGAACGTCCGCTCGGCCAGGCCGACAATGCCGCGGTCGCGGTCGTCCGGGTCGAGCCGGAGCTGGAACCAGCCCTCCGGGACGATGACATTCTCGTCCTTCGGCGGCGAGGTGAACTCGGCTGCCTTCTTCACTCGGCGTCCCCGCCGGTCAGCGTTTCGGTGCTCCCCGCGGCGAGCGGGGTGACGCGCAGGGTCTGGACGGCCTCGTCGGCGAGGGCGGTGATCTCCTCCGTGCGGGCGATCGCCTCCCAGGTGATCGTGACGACGACGAGGCTCTTCATGCCGGGCGGGAAGACCGCGTACCGAATGAATTCGGTGAGCTTGCGGCCGAGGCCGAACATGCGCTTCACCTTCAGTACCGACTGCACGCGCACGGCCGGCCCAGTGGGCAGTTCCAGGTACGTGACCTGCGGCTCACCGGTAGCCTCGGCGTTCGCCCACTCCAGGAGCAGTGGCTCGACCTCTTCACGAGTGGGGCGCTCCACCCCTTCGTCGCTGTACGAGTCGACCATGAGGTTGGCCAGAGCCTCGCCGCTCTCGGTGTAGTACGCCGCCGCGAGTGTGGGGAGGTCGTCGTTAAGGTCCAGGGCACGCTCGACCATGTCGTCGAAGACCGCGCTGTTCTCAATCTCCAGCGCGGCCGGGTTGAGGCTGTGCACGACCTGCGTGGCCAGCGCCTTGGCCTCGGCCTTCGTGACCTCGTGGAGCGTCAGGTCGATCCATCCGGGCTGGAAATCGAAGCGGCACTCGAAGTGCTCGGCCAGGGGGGCGGCCTCGTCAGGTGTGGTCATACTCGTTTCCTTTCGCGCCGGGTAGTGGTCGTGTGGTCAGCCCAGGAGCGGGTTGAGGTTGCCGTCGAGATCCGGACTGCCCACCGTAATCCCGCCGACGACGACGGACGTACGGCCACCGCTGAGCCCCGCTGAGACGGCTGAAACCGCTGCAGCAAGACTCGCCATAGCGGAACCAGACGCATCGCAGGTAGCGTCCGTGCCCGTGACGCAGCGCTTGCCCCACGCCAGGGCAAGCCGTCACCCCCTCAGGGCCCCGTCGCGACCGAGAGCCACGAGCATGCAGCAGATCACACCGTCCGACCGGACGGCCGAAGCCGGGAACGTCTTCGGCCTGATCACCCCCGAGGACTGGTATCGCATTCCCCTTCAGCCTCAGGAGCACCGAGAGGCGTCCGTAAACGCGCTGATCAAACGGCAGTTCGCAGGTGTGGACGATCAGCCGGTGCTCCGCCGCAAGGCCGAGGAGCAGCTTCTGGGCGCCGCCGAGAAGGGGGCCGACGGGGGTGGCGTAGTGCTCTATCTGTCGTTTCTCGAAGCAGCCGGAATCCCGCTGTCCGCTTCTCTGCTGATTTCCCGCCTACACCAGCGGTTCGACAGCCTTGACGCCGTCGCCGCGCTCGCCGGCAAGGGTGAGGTGGCTCCGGTGCGTCTGCCTGCTGCCGGACGGGCAGCGCGTCGGCGGCGGAGCGAACGGAGTCGGGAAGCGAGGCGGCTGGGTTCGGAGTTCGAGGACACGATCGTGGAGTACTTCGTGCCGGTACCCGATCGGGACGAGGTGCTGATGCTGACCTTCAGCACTCCCCTGGAACCGATCGCGGACGCGATGGCGGAACTCTTCGACGCGGTCGCAGGCACCCTGCGCTGGCGGAATCGGACTGAGGAATCACGGGGTCAACAGGGATCACGGGGGCAACAGGGATGAGCGAGCGACTCAGGGTATCCACCGACGATCTGCGTGCGGCTGGAACGGGCCTTCGGACCGTGGCAACGGAATTCGAAGGCCTGGACAAGCTCATGGACACCTTCGACCGGCGGACGGTCGGACACAAGCTGCTGCAGGAACGGCTTCAGGACTTCTCCGACGGATGGAACGACAACCGCGAGAAGATGATCGAGGAGATCAAGGGCCTGGGCGAGGTGGCCAAGACAGCGGGCGAGGCGTACACCGAGATCGACACGGAGCTCTACAACGCCCTCGTCGGCAAGGACAAGAAGAAGTGACCCGCCCGGCCGACCATCGCTGGGCAGTACTGGGCGAGAGCGAAGACCCGGTGCCGGGTGACGTGTACGACCTCACGGCGCTAGCCAAGCGCTTCACCGCCACGGCGAAGACCATCTCGGACACCGCTGCGGCGCTGCGCCGTCTGGGAGACCAGAAGAGCTGGGACTCCAAAGCGGGCCGGGAGTTCGCCGAGAAGGCCGAGGACACCGCGAAGACCGTGAGCAAGGCGCACGGCCGCTACGAAGAGGCCGGCTCCGCGCTCAAGGAGTACTACACCGAGCTCGAAACGGTTCAGGACGAGGCGGACCGGCTGCTGGGGCAGGCGGAGACGAAGAGCGGTGATCTCTCCACCGCGAAGTCCCAGGCCGACAACCCGCCCGAAAAGACCGACAAAGCCGGCCAGAAGAAGCTCGACACCAAGGTGACAGACCTTCAGGGCGACCTGGACGATCTGCGCGGGCAGCTCAGCACACTCAAGAGTCGTCACAACAAGGCAGGTGACGCGGCCGCCAAGCGCATCCATGAGATCACCGAGAGCGATGACCTCAACGACTCGTGGCTGGACGAACTGCGCGACACCCTGACGATCGTCGCCGACATCGCGGGAGCCGTGGCAGCGGTGTGCGGTCTGGTGGCACTTCTGGTCGGCTGGATCCCGATCATCGGGCAGGCGATCGCCGGTGTGCTGGGCACCATCGCGCTGATCGCGACAGCCATCTCGCTCGTCTGCCACCTGCTTCTCGCCATCAACGGCGACGGATCCTGGGGGGACGTGGCCCTGGATGTTCTGGGGCTCGCCACCTTCGGTGTCGGCCGCGTCTTCTCAGCCGGATCCAAGCTCGCCGCCACAGTCGGCCGCAGCCGCGTCTGGACCGCGGCGGCCCAGTACGTACGCGCTTGGAATCCCGCTCTCGGCTCGGCGGCGCGACGCGCACTTGTCGTGGAAATGGTGGGTGCGCGGGCCGGAGCGACCACGACTGCGCTCCCCAACGTCACCCTGGGCGCCGCCTTCAAGGGCCTGCCTCGTTCCTTCGCCGAGGACCTCGGCACGATCCGAAGCAATTGGGGGGACCTCTTCAAGGCCGGCGACAATCTCTCCGCGGTCCGTGGGGCATGGAGCGCCGGGGGTCTGCGCGGCCTCAGCAGCATGTACGTGGGGCCCGGGATGGTCGACGAACTGGCGCGTATCAAGAACATCAAGCCGGCGGATCTGAACCTCATCGGGACGCCTGACGCCTTCAAGCAGGCCCTCCAGTACAACTCATGGGCTCTCGGGGCGACCGGTACCGGGGCGGCCTCGGACACCAAGAGCTTCATCGGGCTCTTCGGCAGCAACGACATCGATGTGACCGGTCCCGATGCCTCGCTGGCCGGAAGGTAGCCGCTCATGCACATCACCGCAGATCCCGCGGTCTCGGACTGGCACCAGTGCCGGGTCACGCTGCCCGCACCGCACAACTGGCTCGTTCTCGACCTCACCGCCAAGCAGCCGGAGACGTGGGCTCGGACCGTGGCCGACGGTCACCTCACGGTGGACGCCCCCGCCGAATGGCGCGAGGCGTTCGCCGAGGATGTGCTCTGGTACTGGGTGGCCGCCGCACGGCAGAAGGCGCTCTGCGCGGCTCTTCTCACGCCGCAGGACAGCGGCGTCGTCGCGTTCTACGCCGTACGGGAGCTGACCGTACCGCCTCAGGCGCTGCGCCTGGACGTGCTGCGCGCCGAAGCCGAGCGTGCCGAGGGACCGTCCTTCCGGCCCCCTGGCATCACGGAAGTCGAGCTTCCACTGGGCGCCGCGCTGCGTGTCCATCGCGTGGAGCCCACGGCTCCCGATGCCGGCCACGGCTCCGTACTGGAAGGCGTGGCCCACTACGTCCTCCCCCGGGCGCATCCCACCGCCTTGGAGTGCCGGCTCCTCTGGGGCGCGCTGGGTCTCGGTGAGGAACTGGGGAAGATCGCGGACGAGTTGGCGACTTCAGTCCGGCTTGTCTGAACCGTGGCAACTTCAGACGGACTTGTCCGAACCTGAAAACGTCAGTCCGACTTACCTGAACCGCCCGGGCCACGAGAGGTGCCGAGCAGCCCTCCGATACCCCCCAACCCGAACCGCTCCCACGGGATGAGCGCAAGCGGCACCCAGCTGAAGCCGACGAGGAAGACGCTCAGCAGAGTGACAAGCCCTATGGGAAGGATCCAGCCGAGCTGGGCGGCAAGCAGGGAGACGATCAGGAGGTAGACGGCGAGGACGAGTACGCCGAGCATCTTGAGCAGGGCCTCGCCGGGCCCGAGCCTGGGCCTCGCCTCGGTCCCCCGGACCGCCGCGAACAGGGTCAGCGGCAACAACAGCCCCGTCAGACCGCCCGCGCCGATGCCTCCGACGACCACCGCATTGCGTCCGTCGCCGGGGACCGCCGACGACAGGAACGAGTCGCCCGCCAGGCCGAGGGCCAGGGCAACGCCCGCATAGGCCCCGAGCGTCATGGTCGCCAGAACGAGCAGCAGCCCCGCACCGAAGGCGACGTTCCCCGCGAGCGAGCGCCCAGGACTCTGCACCCGGGCCGCCCCGGGCCCTGATCCAGCAGACATGGGCTCTCCCATTCTCACGAGGTCGGTAGAGGATAGCTGGCCGTGCGGGCGAGGAGCAGATCACCCGGAAGGGGAATGCGGCGGCGGTACCACTTCTTCACTCACCGTGAATCCGCCGAACCCGCCGAAGCCACCAAGCCCACTAAGTTCACCGATCCCCCGATCCCCCAATCCACCCGCCACAGCCCGGTGCGATGGGGCCAAGAAGCACCCCATCGCACCGGAATGTCTGTGTCAGTGTCTGTATGCCGAGGGCGGACTCAGCCCTTGACGCCCTTCGCCAGCTCGTCGTCCAGGTCCTGGTAGGCCTTGGCGGCGCTGGTCAGGAACTTGGACATGCCCGTGAGGCCGTCGATCGTGTCCTTGGCGCCCTTCTTGAACTCGGTGAAGGAGTCCTCGAAGGCCTGCGAACCCTTGCGGGTGGTGTAGCCGTCCTTGACGAGACCCTGGATGTAGCGCTCCAGGGCGTCGAGCTTCTCGTCGATCTTGTCCTTGGCGTCGGTCAGCTTGGTCGCCGCCTTGTGCATCTCGTCATAAGTGATATCTGCGTCTTTGCCGCCGGCCATGTGGCGTCCTCCGTAGCTCAAACTTGCCGCAGGGCCAACCCCCGTGGCTCCCGTTGCGGATGATGCGATCGTCCGCCGAGTCTGCAGCCTACTCAGGCCGCTTGCAGGAGCACACCCCAGATCTCTCAACAGCCTCCAGGGAACCAGCACACAGGCCGTTGCCTGCGGGAAGGGGCAAGAGGCTATCGTCGGGGGCACTGTGGCCCGCGTTCCGAAGCGGTGTCGGGGGTTCCTGGGGAGGACGATCGTGCGCCTGACTCTGACCGTTGTCGATCCGCTCGGCGGTGCCGACGCCGACGTGGTGCTCGACGCGGATCCCGAGTCCACCGTGGGGGACATCGCCAAGGAGCTGGCCACCCATGTGGGGTACGGCGGCGGTGCGCAGATCATCCCCATCGGTCAGCATCATGCCTCCGGCGGCGGAGCACCCGTCACCTACGTCGACGGGTATCCCGTCGATCCGTCCGCCACGATCGGGACCTCGCCGCTGCGCGAGGGCGCCATCGTCAGCCTGCACGATCCGGCCGGCTGTCTGCCCGGGGAGCCCACCGGGCTCGTCGAGCTGCGGGTGGCCGGTGGTCCCGGCGCCGGCGCCGTCCACCGGCTCGGCATCGGGCGCTACGACATCGGCAGCGGTTCCGTCTCCGCCCTGCGGATCGACGATCCCGAACTTCCGCAACGGGCCCTCTCGTTGTCAGTTGCAACCGACGGAACCTGCCAGGTCGCCGTACACGGGGACAAGGAGGGCGTCACGCTCGACGGGGAGAAGATCGACGGCGACGAGTGGCCGCTGGGCAGCCAGGTCGCCGTCGGCAACACCCTCCTGGAGCTCGACCGGTACTCGCCTCCGAACGCCGCTCTCAAGTGGTCCGAGGACGGCGCCGGGCTCGACTACAACCGTCCGCCCCGGCTCCGCCCGCCGGAGCGCCAGACCAGGTTCAAACTGCCCGCGCCGCCCCGCGACTTCGAGGCACGGCCGCTGCCCTGGCTGATGGCCCTGACCCCGCTCGTGGGTGCCTTCGTAGCCGTGATGATCTTCGGGCGCTGGTACTACCTGATCATGGCTCTGCTCAGTCCGCTGATCCTGTTCGGCAACTACTTCATGGACAAGAAGCACGGGCGCAAGTCCCATGCGAAGCAGGTCAAGGAGTACAAGGAGCACAAGGCGCGGATCGAGAAGGACGCGCAGGACGCGCTCCTCGCCGAACGGCTCGACCGTCGGCATGCCGTGCCCGATCCGGCCACCGTGCTCGGTCTGGGCACCGGACCTCGTACCCGGCTGTGGGAGCGACGGCGCACGGACGCCGATCATCTGCTGCTGCGGGTGGGGACCGGGCAGTTGGGCTCCGAGGTCGTGCTCGACGACCCCGAGCAGGACGACCACAGGCGCGAGGTCACCTGGCAGATCGAGGACGCCCCGGTGGCGCTCCCGCTGGCCGAACGGGGCGTGATCGGCATCGCGGGGCCGGGCGATTCGCCGCAGGCGCTGGGGCGTTGGGCCGTGGCACAGTGCGCGGCGCTGCACAGTCCCATGGACGTCCAGTTCTACGTGCTCACCGAGAACGGCGCCCAGGACAGCTGGGACTGGGTCCGCTGGCTGCCGCACTCCAGGCCCTCCGGCGCCCAGGACACCAACGTGCTGATCGGCACCGACGCCGAGACCGTCGGCGCCCGCATCGGCGAGCTGACCCAACTGCTCGACGCGCGCCAGAAGGCGGCCAAGGAGAGCGGCCGCCAGGCGACGTTCAGTGACCCCGACATCGTGGTCGTCTGGGACGGTTCGCGCAGGCTGCGGTCGATGCCCGGTGTCGTGCGACTGCTGCGCGAGGGTCCCGCGGTGTCCATGTACGCGATCTGCCTGGACGCCGAGGAGCGGTTCCTGCCCGGCGAGTGCCAGGCCATCGTGATCGCCGAGCCGAAGCCGCAGGAGCATGCCGCCGCCCACACCTCGGCTGCCGCAGCCGCGGCCCCCGTGGCACAGGCGGGCGGCTTCCCTTCCTTCCACGCCTGGCATGCCGCCGAAGCCGACGACTCCCGGTCCGGCACGCAGAAGGTGCTCGAACTGCGGCTGCGCGTCGAGCAGACGGGCACGGCCCGGGTGAGGAACGTACGGCCGGACTTCGTCTCCCCCGCCTGGTGCGCGCGCCTGTCACGGTCGCTGTCCCCGTTGCGCGACATCAGCGGCGAGACCGAGGACTCGGCGCTGCCCGGCTCCAGCCGACTGCTCGACGTGCTCCAGCTGGAACCGCCGACTCGGGACGCGATCGCCGCCCGCTGGCGGATGGGCGGGCAGTCGACGATGGCCGTCGTCGGTGAGTCGTACGACGGTCCCTTCGGCATCGACATCCGGCGGGACGGGCCGCACGGTCTGATCGCCGGTACGACCGGCTCCGGCAAGTCGGAGTTGCTGCAGACCATCGTGGCCGCCCTGGCCGTGGCCAACACGCCGGAGAACATGACGTTCGTCCTCGTCGACTACAAGGGCGGCGCGGCGTTCAAGGACTGTGTGAAGCTGCCACACACCGTGGGCATGGTCACCGACCTCGACGCACACCTGGTGGAGCGGGCGCTGGAGTCCCTGGGCGCGGAGCTGAAGCGCCGCGAGCACATCCTCGCCGCCGCGGACGCCAAGGACATCGAGGACTACCAGGACCTCGTGCGCCGCGACCCCTCGCTCGCACGCGTGCCCCGACTCCTCATCGTCATCGACGAGTTCGCCTCGATGGTGCGTGATCTGCCCGACTTCGTGGCCGGTCTGGTCAACATCGCCCAGCGGGGCCGCTCGCTGGGCATCCACCTGCTGCTGGCCACCCAGCGGCCGAGCGGTGTGATCTCCCCCGAGATCCGCGCCAACACCAACCTCCGTATCGCGCTGCGCGTGACGGACGGCGGCGAGTCCAGCGATGTCATCGACTCCCCCGAGGCCGGGCACATCTCCAAGAGCACACCGGGGCGCGCGTATGTGCGCCTCGGGCACGCCTCGCTCGTGCCGTTCCAGTCGGGCCGGGTCGGTGGTCGCCGTCCCGGTGCCGCCGATCCACAGCTGCTCGCCCCGTGGGCGGGACCGCTCGGCTGGGCGGACCTGGGCCGGGCCGCGCTGGTGAAGCCGAAGGCCGAGGCGCGCGAGGAGGAGGAGATCACGGACCTCAAGGTCCTGGTCGACGCGGTGCGGGAGGCCAATCAGGCGCTCGGCATCCCCGCCCAGCACAGCCCGTGGCTGCCCGCGCTCTCCGAGACGCTGCTGCTCGACGAGGTCGAGGTGCCGAGCACCCTGCTGGGTCCGGGCAAACTGCCCCCGGCCCCCTACGGTGTCGAGGACCTGCCCGCCGACCAGGCGAGGCGTCCGGTCGTCATCGACTTCGCCTCGTTCGGCCATCTGCTGGTCGGCGGTGCGCCCCGCAGCGGCCGCTCGCAGATCCTGCGGACCATCGCGGGTTCGATCGCCCGGACGCACTCCTCGGCCGACGTGCATCTGTACGGGATCGACTGCGGCAACGGCGCGTTGAACGCGCTGACCCGGCTGCCGCACTGCGGAGCCGTGGTCGCCCGTAACCAGACGGAGCGTGCGGTACGCCTGATCACGCGCCTGAAGAGCGAGTTGACGCAACGTCAGGACCTGCTGGCGGACAAGGGATACGCCGACATCGGCGAGCAGCGGGCCGCCTCCGCCGAGGACGAGCGCCTTCCGTATCTCGTCGTGCTGCTCGACCGGTGGGAGGGCTGGCTTCCGACGCTCGGTGAGTACAACCACGGCGAGCTGACGGACGAGTTGCAGACGATGATGCGCGAGGGCGCGAGCGTCGGCATCCACCTGGTCGTCACCGGTGACCGCCAGGTCCTGCTGGGCCGGATGGCGTCGCTGACCGAGGAGAAGTACGGTCTGCGGCTCGCCGACCGCTCCGACTTCACGATGCTCGGCATCAACGCCCGCAAGGTGCCCGAGGAGATTCCTCCGGGGCGTGGCTTCAAGAACGAGACGGCGACCGAGACGCAGTTCGCGCTGCTGTCCGAGGACCTGACGGGTCAGGGACAGGCCGCCGCACTGGCGGCGATCGGCGAGACGGCGGCCGCGCGTGACGCTGAACTGCCCCGCGCGCGGCGCCCGTTCCGGGTCGACGTGCTGCCGAGCCGTATCGCCTTCGCGGAAGCGTGGGAGATGCGCGACCCGCAGACGTCCGCCTCCAAGCTGTGGGGCCTGGCCGGTATCGGCGGCGACGACATCATGGCCTTCGGCCCCGACCTCTCGCAGGGCGTGCCGACGTTCGTGGTGGCGGGTCCGGCGAAGTCAGGCCGCAGTACGACCCTGTTGAACCTGGCACGCTCGTACCTCCTCCAGGGTGTACGCCTGGTCATCGCCGCCCCGCGTCCCTCGCCGCTGCGTGAACTCGCGGGCCAGGACGGCGTGTTGAAGGTCTTCACCGAGGACGACATCGAGAGCGACGACTTCAACGAGGCGATCGAGTCGGCCTCGCCCGAGGAGCCGATCGTGTTCATCGTCGACGACGGTGAGGTCCTGGAGGACTGCGACGCCGAGCGCGAGTTCAAGCGGCTCGTCCAGCGCGGCGGCGAGCGCGGCCTGGCCCTCGTCATCGGCGGTGACGAGGAGGAGGTGTGCGGCGGCTTCTCCGGCTGGCAGGTCGAGGCGAAGAAGGGCCGCCGCGGCATCCTGCTCTCCCCGCAGGACTCCTCCGCCGGCGAACTGATCGGCATCCGTACGACGCGCAGCATGGTCGGCGGCCCGGTGACCCCGGGCAAGGGGCTCCTGCATCTGGGGAACGGGGAGCCGGTCACGGTCACCGTCCCGATGTGACGCGGGGAGTTGGGCGGACGGGCGGACGGGCGGATGGGCGGATGTGCCGACGGGCCGACGGGCCCAGGGGCGGATAGCGGACAGGCCGACGGGCGGACAGACCGACAGGACCGAAGGACCGGTCCGCCCACCGACACCGAGGCTCTACCCGACCTTGGACATCCGAGCCACCGGATCCCCCGCCTCCGGGTTGTCCGTCTCGTACTCGAGGTCGTCCCCGACGGGAGTCAGCCGTACCTCGTGTTCGCCGGTGGTGCACACGTCGCGGTTGGACTCCTTGGCGACGCTCGTGACGACGAGCTGCTTGGACGTCACCTGTTTCAGGATGAGTACGTCGTCGCAGATGCCGCCGATCTGGTCGGTCTGGCGGAAGGTGCCCAACTCCTCGCCCACCGCGGCCTCGTGGACGGTGACGCGGAAGGTGCCCATGGGCAGGGCGCCGCTGAGCGCCAGGCCGTCGCCCTCCCAGGTGCCGAGGTAGGAGGCGGGGACCGACTGGTCCACAGGGGCGGACGCACTCGCCGTCGTGGAGGGGCGGGTGCCCGCCGCCGTGTCGTCCGACTGCGTCGGCTTGTCCGCGCCCGGCAGCAGATCGAAGAGAAACGCCGAGCCCACCGTCACCGCCGCCAGCGCTCCCGCGACCGCCAGAGCGACCGTGCAACTCAGCCTGCGGCCACGGCCGTTCTCACCGGTCGCCGAGACAGCGGCCACACTGACGGAGACCTTGCCGGGACGGTCGGCGGGCGGCGGCGCCGCATCACGCGGCTCGCGTTGATCCGGTACGTGGGTCCCCTGTCGCTCCGGTACGTACGGAGGGCCGGCCGGCGTCATGACGGGCGGCGGCCCGAACTCACCGGCCGCCGACGGACTGCCGCCGCCGACCTCTGCCGCAGGATCGCTGATCACCACCGAGCGGCTGCCGTCGCCGACGCCCACCGAAGGGCTGCTGAACTCCACCGGCCCCGAGGCCGGCGGCCACCCCGTCTCCCCCGTCTCCAGGTTCAGCAGCCGCACCGCGCTGCGGCTGACCTGTTCCACCATCGGCCCCGGCAGCCACCCCGCGGCCACCAGCCGTGCCGTTCCCTCCGGAGCGAGACGCCGGGCCAGGTCGCCCGGCGCCGGCCGCTCGGCCGGGTCCTTCGCCAGGCACTGGGCCGCCAGGTCGCGCAACTCGCCTTCCAGGGAGCCGAGTCGGGGTTCCTCGTGGACCACCTTGTAGAGGAGGGACGCGGAGGAGTCGCCGGGGAACGGCGGCTCCCCGGTCGCCGCGTACACCAGCACCGCGCCCAGCGAGAAGACGTCCGCCTCCCCTGCGACGGTCTTGCCGAGGATCTGCTCGGGAGACATGTAGCCGGGGGAGCCGACCGAGACGCCGGTCGAGGTCAGGGACGCCGTGCCGTCCGTGGCGCGCGCGATGCCGAAGTCGATGAGCAGGGGGCCGTCGAGGGTCAGCAGTACGTTGGACGGCTTGACGTCACGGTGGACGAGGCCCAGCGCGTGGACCGCCGAGAGCGCTTCGGCGAGGCCGGCGCCCAGGACCCGTACGGAATGGAGCGGAAGCGGGCCGCTGTCGGCGACGGCGGCGGCGAGCGACGGGCCGGCCGCGTAGCCCGTCGCGACCCACGGCACCGGCGCCTCCGGGTCCGCGTCCAGGACCGGGGCCGTCCACGCGCCGCCCACCCGCCGGGCGGCCTCGACCTCGCGGCGGAAACGGGCGCGGAACTCCTCGTCGAGCGCGAAGTGCGGGTGCACGATCTTGACCGCGACCGTACGGCCGCCGGCGCTGCGGCCCAGATACACGCGGCCCATGCCGCCGGCCCCCAGCCGGCCGAGCAGCCGGTAGGGCCCGACGACCGTCGGTTCGTCGACTCCGAGCGGCTGCATGGCACCGTCCTCCCCCGTACGCACTGCTGCTAGCAGAGTAGTGCCGTGCGCCCCGGAGCCTCAGGACTCCAGCAGCCGGATGCTCACGTCCGACGGGAATCCGGTGGTCGGCCCGACCCGGCGGGCGAACTCCTGCACGGCGGCCAACTGCGGGCCGCCGAAGCGGAAGTCGAGCGTCGTGAAGTACTGCTCCAGGACCTTCTCGTCGAAGGCCTCCCAGCGTGCCGCCTGCTCGGCGACCTTGCCGACCTCGTCCAGGGACAGGTCCCTGGACGCCAGGAACGCCTCGTGGACCTTGCGGGTGACGGCGGGCTCGCGCTCCAGGTAGTCGCGACGGGCCGCCCAGACGGCGAAGACGAACGGCAGGCCCGTCCACTCCTTCCACATGGCACCGAGGTCATGGACCTCCAGGCCGAGCTTCGGGCCCTCGCTCAGATTGGCGCGCAGCGCCGCGTCTCCGATGAGTACGGCGGCATCGGCCTCCTGCATCATCAGCGGGAGGTCGGGCGGACAGCTGTAGTACGACGGCTGGACGCCGACCTGCTCGGCGAGGAGCAGCTGGGCGAGGCGGACCGACGTACGAGAGGTCGAGCCGAGGGCGACGCGGGCGCCGTCCAGCCGGTCGAGGGGGACCTGCGAGACGATCACGCAGGACATCACCGGGCCGTCGCAGCCGACCGCGATGTCGGGGAAGGCGACCAGCTCGTCGGCGTGCTTGAGGAACTCGACGAGTGTGATGGGCCCGATGTCGAGGTCACCCCGCACCAGCTTCTCGCTGAGCTTCTCAGGGGTGTCCTTGGTGAGCTCGAAGTCGAGGAGCGTGCCCGTTCTCGCGAGCCCCCAGTAGAGGGGCAGGCAGTTCAGGAACTGGATGTGGCCGACGCGCGGCCGGTTGCGAGAATTGTCCACATCGCGAGGCTAGCCCCAGTGGGGTACGGTGCAGGCTTCGGGTTCCCTGAGTGGCTTCGGAAACCATCCGGACCCCTCGTGTCAACCCTTGTGACAGATCTTGGTCCACCGCGACGTCAACCCCGACCCGCCGCTGGTCAAACCTCCGGGTGACGTGATCTTGCCCTCTATTGCTTTCAGCTGCCCGGGTAGCTAAGCTCGCCGCAAGTTGCAGTTTGGTTTCCCTTGCAGTACAGAGCCTGCGGAGCATGTGACCGCGGGCTCTCGTCGTTTTCAGATGAATGCAGTTGTTTACACGCAGATGTTTACACCTTGCAGGTTCTGGAGCAGGGCAACCCTTTGGGCCCAAGGAGGGCTTATGGCTACCGGAACCGTGAAGTGGTTCAACGCCGAAAAGGGCTTTGGTTTCATCGCCCAGGAAGGCGGAGGACCGGACGTCTTCGTCCACTACTCCGCGATCAACGCCAACGGTTTCCGTTCACTCGAGGAGAACCAGTCGGTCTCCTTCGACGTGACGCAGGGTCCGAAGGGCCCGCAGGCGGAGAACGTCACCCCGCTCTAAGCCTGCGGCTCCATGAGCCCCGTGCTTTGAACAGGATCGGATAGCAGTACCCAAGGAGCCCCGCGCCAGCCTGTCGCGGGGCTCCTGCCTTTGCACTTTCGCGCTGTGCACAACCGGAACAGCCGAGGCGCTTCACGCCTCGGCTGTTCCGGTTGTGCACGTTTCTGCCGGCGTCGCCTACCGGCCGGTCAGGTCCTTGCCGAAGAGCTCGGTCAGCCGCTCGCCCAGAACGGGTGCGAGGGATTCCGAGAAGGTCTCGGCCATGTGGCTGTCGTCGCGATAGACGATGGTGTTCCCGACGACCACCGGGCAGTTGTTGCTCGGGGTGCACAACCACGGCTGCGGATCGATGACCGGAATGCCGGTCGCCTTCGCGGCGACCTTGAGCGCGTCGCGCACGTTCGGGTCCTCGATCGCGGCCGGCAGGTGGTTCGCGCACTCTTCCAGAGCCAGCGGATGGTCGGCCGCACAGGTGACGGCGTCGGACTTCGGCCAAGGAGTGTCGAGGATGGTGACCACCTGGGCACCCGTGTTCTGGAGGTCCTCAAGGGTGGCGGTGTCTCCGTCGACCCACTGCTTGTGGACGTCGGTCACCTTCTTGAACGGGTCGGCGGACTCCGAGGAGGAGACGACCACGAGCGCGGGGTGGAGCTCCTTGATCACGTCGATCGCGTTGTGCCGCCAGGTGTCACAGGCCGAGTAGCCCTTGCCCTCACGGACGATGGTGACTTCGGCCATCTTGCAGGACGCCTTGGTCAGCGAGACCAGCTTGAACTGCTGATCGTGGGCGAGCTTGTCCAGTGCGGGGAACCACTGGGCGGCGTGGGAGTCGCCGAGGAGGACGACCGTCCGGTTGGAGGACGTGTCGCCGTAGACGCACGGCTTCGCCTCGGTGGCCTCGTAGTTGGCGTGGCATCCGTCCTTGTAGATCGCGGACCTGAGGTCCTTCACACCGGTGACCGGAGGCGTGAGGTTGTCCGGCAGTTCCGTGCCGGAGTTTTTCAGCAGTGTCGCCAGACTGGCCTGCGGGTCGGGGGCGTCCGTGAGGGCGCCCGCCAGTGCGGGTGCGGACCCCCCGGTGCTGATCTGCCTCGGGAGGGCCGCCACGGCCTGCGAGGACAGAACGACTATGGCCGACAGGCCGACACCGAGCACGAGGGCCCGGTTGGGCCGACCGCGGAACGCCGTGTGGAACCGCACCGGATTCTCGACCAGCCGGAGCGTCGCCACCGCAAGCAGCAGGGCGACCGCGGCCAGCGCCAGGGCGAGCCCGACGCTCTCGGGCCTGCCCAGCGCCGTCGGGCCGATGACCAGGAACGGCCAGTGCCACAGGTACCAGCCGTACGACATCCCGCCCAGCCACACCACGGGCTTCCTCGCGAGCACCAGCCGTGCGTCGAACCGGGCGGGCGAGAAACCGCCGGCGAGGACGAAGGCGGTGCCGAGAACCGGCAGGAGCGCGTGATACCCGGGGAACGGGGTGTTGTCGTTGAAGCGGAGGGCGGCCAGCACGATGCCGGCCATGCCTATCCAGGTCATCGGCGCCGAGAGCCAGGTCGGTATGCGCGCCGGCATCGGTGTCGTGGCCCACATCGCCAGCAGGGCACCGATGCCGAGCTCCCATATGCGGGTGTGTGAACCGAAGTACGCCCAGGACGCCGAGCTTTCCGTCGTGGTCAGGCTCAGCCAGAACGAGCCCAGGCAGAGCACGACCAGGGGCACCGCCAGCAGCGCGCGTCGCTGCCGCGCCAGTTTCCAACTGAGGACGAGGAGCAGCGGCCACACCAGATAGAACTGCTCCTCCACGGCCAGCGACCAGAAGTGCTGGAACGGTGAGGGCGGGCTTCCCTGCTGCAGATAGTCGGTACCGGAGATGGCGAGCCGGAAGTTCACCGCGTAGAAGGCGCTGCTCAGCGCGTCGCTCGCGTACTCGGCCAGGCGGATCTTCGACAGGAAGAGCCAGGCCCCGACAAGCGTGGTGACAACCACCAGGGTTGACGCGGGCAGCAGGCGCAGCGCGCGGCGGGCGTAGAACTTCCGGATCGAGACCTTGCCCGTGTCGGACAGCTCGCGCAGCAGCAGCGAGGTGATCAGGAAGCCTGATATCACGAAGAACACGTCGACGCCGACATAGCCACCGCTGAGCTGGGTCACCCCTGCGTGGGAGAGAACGACCAGCGTGACGGCGAGGGCCCGCAGCCCCTGGATGTCGAGGCGTGGCGAATGTCCTCCGCCGATTCCGTCGCGCGACGGTATGCCGGACAAGTGATCCCCTAGGTAGTTGTCGAAGTGAGCGCGCGCGGCGGCGATGCCCGGGGGCCTTCTCGGCAGCCGAGCATGATCGGCGCTGTGTCGTGCCGGTCGAGTCAATGGTCGATAGAAGTCATGTACACATCTGTTGGTTCACCAGAAGGTGAACAGCGGATTACCTCGCGGTGCGGCGGGGTGTCGACGACCGAGGGGAAGTTGTGTCTGTTTCACCCCGTTCACCCCGGGCCAGGAGCGCCCCCCGGTCCGCGAAGCAGACCGCCGCTCACTGAACGAGTGCCTCGGACTACGTGTCCCACACCCACAAAGGCCAGGACGGGACGCGTGAGCCCAGGGTTCCAACTGTTGCCGGATCATCCTACTTCTCGTAGTCCGCGTACAGACCCTCTATCTCCCGGGCGAAGTCGTGGGCGATCGCGTCCCGCTTCAGCTTCATGGTGGGGGTCAGGTGACCCGCCTCCTCCGTGAACGCACCGGGGAGGACGGCGAAGCGGCGGATGGACTCGGGACGGGAGACGAGTTTGTTGCCCTCGTCGATGGCACGCTGCAGCACGGCCAGCAACTCCTCGTCGTCCATGAGGAGTTCGGCGGGAACCGGGTGCTTGTGGTTCATCTGGCGCCAGTGGGTGAGGCCGTCGGGGTCGAGGGTGATGAGGGCCGTTACATAGGGGCGGCGGTCTCCCAGGACCATGCACTGGGCGATGAGGGGGTGGGCGCGGAGCCAGTCCTGCATGGGGGCGGGGGCCACGTTCTTGCCGCCGGCCGTGATCAGGATCTCCTTCTTGCGGCCGGTGATGGTCAGGTAGCCGCCGTCGTCCAGTCCGCCGATGTCGCCGGTCGCGAACCAGCCGTCCGGGGACGCGTCGACCACGCCGTTCGCGTGGAGATCCCAGTAGCCCCGGAAGATCTGGGCGCCGTTCAGCAGGATCTCGCCGTCGGCGGCTATCCGCACCCGCGTGCCTGGGAGCGGCAGGCCCACCGTCCCCAGCCGGGGTTTGTTGGGAGGGGTGACCGTGGCGGCGGCGGTCGACTCCGTCAGGCCGTACCCCTCGTAGATCTCGATGCCGGCACCCGCGTAGAACGCGGCGAGCCGACGGCCGAGCGGAGACCCGCCGCAGATCGCGTAACGGACTCTGCCGCCGAGGGCGTTGCGGATGCGGCGGTAGACCAGCGGGTCGTACAGGGCACGGGCGGCGCGCAGACTCCGGCCGGGGCCCGGGCCGGTGCCGTGCTGGCGGGCCTCCAGCGCCTCGCCGTACCGCTGCGCGATGCGCGCCGCCCGGTCGAAGGACGAACCGCGGCCCATCTTCTCGGCCGTGGCCCGGCCCGTGTTGAAGACCTTTTCCAGGACATAGGGGATGGCAAGCAGAAAGGTCGGCCGGAAGGAGGCGAGGTCGTCGAGGAGGTACTCGGTCTTGAGGCTCGGCGCATGGCCGAGTTTCACGCGGGCGCGCAGGCAGGCGACGGCGACCATCCGGCCGAAGACATGCGCGAGAGGCAGGAAGAGGAGCGTGGACGCCGGGTCCCGGGTGCCGGCCTTGAAGATCGGGTAGAGCAGCTCGATCGCGTTGTCGGTCTCGGCGAAGAAGTTGCCGTGGGTGACGGCGCAGCCCTTGGGCCGGCCTGTCGTGCCCGAGGTGTAGATCAGGGTGGCGAGCGTGTCGGGGCCCAGCACCCCCCGTCGTACGGCGACTTCCTGGTCCTGGATGTCGCTGCCCAGCTCGGCGAGCCGCTCCACGTGCCCCTTCTCGAACACCCACATATGCCGCAGATCGGGGATGCGGTCACATTCCGGGCCGAGGGCGGCGGCCTGCGCCACGGTCTCGGTGGCGAGCGCGACGGCGCCGGAGTCCTGGAGGATCCAGCGGACCTGATAGGGGGAGGAGGTGGGGTACACCGGGACGGTGACCAGGCCCGCCGCCCAGGCGGCGAAGTCGAGGAGCGTCCACTCGTACGTCGTCCGCGCCATGATGGCGAGGCGGTCGCCGGGGACCAGGCCTTCCGCGATCAGGCCCTTCGCCACCGCTTCCACCTGCGCCGCGAACTCGGCCGCGGTCACGTCCGTCCACTCGCCATCGGGGCCCTTGCGGCTGAGGACGGCATCCTGCGGGGCCACGCTCGCGTTGTCGAACGGGATGTCCGCGAGGGAGCCGTGCGTCATCGGGCCGGCCAGCGGGGGCACGGACACCTCGCGCACAACCCCGTCCAGCCGCCTGATCTCGGGCTCCAAGTGCGCAGGTTCAGAGGGGTACTGACTGGACACAGGGTGGCTCCTTGTCGGCCGAGGCCGGGCGGGGCGAGAAGGCGGAGCCTTATACGGCCCCGGAGGTCGGAGGGTTCAACGGGGAGGGGCGGCGCCAGGGGGCCGACCGAGGTGGGATCGTACGGCTCCGGAGTGTGGGGTTTGTGGGGCCTACGGGCGGGCGACGTGCGGGTTTGCGGTGCGTTCAAGGGCGGAGGCGGTGTTCCACGGTGACCCTCGTCCGCGGGGCCACGCTCGCCCGAAAATGAACAACAGGCAAATTTTTATCAGACAATCGCGCCTCGGCGATATGTCTGCTTTCTACCGACTCTCATGTGAACTAGCAGGTCAGCCAGCCGAGTTCGGAGCCTCTCCCAGTAAGTCCTTGGCCATACCAAGCTTCTGGCAATGCTTCACTCATTCCACCCTCAGGCATCCTTTCTAGCCTCTGTCCCGTGCTGGAACCACGCCAGGAAGGCGCTCCTCAAGACATGTCCCACGCACCCAGACGTATCGCCGTTCTCGCCGATTCGGATACCCGCTGGAAGTGGGGCGCCTCCGTCGCACGGCAGGTCGCACCGGACCACGCTCTCGACGCGTATTTCCTGCGCACGCGGGCCACCCCGACGGAGCGACAGCTCGCCGAGGTCGGCATCGTGCCGGACACCCAGCGCGAGGTCACCGCGGCCGAGCTGGTCGACGACGAGGAGTTCGCGAGCGCCGACATCGTGGTTCTGTCGGTCATCGGCGGTACGGCTCTCGCACTCGTGCACAGCCTCGGCCTGGCATGGCAGTTGCGCCCCCAGCGCCCCGTCACCATCACCGGCTACGTCGGAGTCGTCTACGAGAAGATGGTCGACGGCCTGCTCACCCGGGCGGGCGCCGATCTCGTCCTGGCCAACAGCGGCTACGACTGCGGGCGGTTCCGGAACGTCTTCAGCAACGTGGGCATCGACCCCGAAACGGTCGTCGAGTGCGCACTGCCCTTCCTCGGCGGCGAACCGTACGCGCCGTCCACCGACCGTCCCTTCACACTCACCTTCGCCGTGCAGCCGTCGGTGCCCAGCAGGAAGGAACGGCTCCTCCTCCTGGAGCGCGCGGCCACCCACGCCCGCCGGTATCCCGAGCGCCAGGTCCTGATGAAGCTGCGCAGTCTGCCGGGCGAGCAGACGACCCACGTCGAGGCGAACCCGTACCAGGAACTCATCGAGAACCTGTCCGAACCGGCCCCGCCCAACCTCGAGCTCGTGTACGGCAACATGGGTGAAGTCCTCGACCGCACCGACCTGTTGGTGACCGTCAGCTCCACCGCCGCGCTGGAGTCGATGCACCGGAACATACCCACCGCGATACTCACCGACTTCGGTGTCCGCGAGGCGCACGGCAACCACTACTTCGTGGAGTCAGGCTGCCTCGCCTCCTGGGACGAGCTCGACGAGGGCGCACTGCCTCGCGTGAACCCGGAGTGGGCGGCCGCGCAGGGCATCGGCAAGAGCGACCCGTACGCCGGCGCACGCGCCCGCATCGCCGCGCTGCGCGCCGCGGGACCGCTGCCGCAGCTGCGGCCCTACTACACACCCCAGCGGGCCGGCATCTACCTGAACGGCCTGCTGGCGCGCAACGGCTTCGACGAGAAGGGCAGGCCGCTGCCCGAACAGCCGGACACGCGCGACCGTTCCCTGAAGGCGGTCGTCCGCGGGGTCACCCGCTTCGGTGCCAGGGGGCTTTACCGCGTGGGCCACCAGCGAGTCGCACCGACACTCCGCCGCTGGGCACGGAGCTGAGCCGCGCCGCGGCCGGCACGGACCTGTGCCGCGCCGCGGCACAACACCGTCACGCACGCCCTCGCACCGCGGCCGGCACCGACCTGAGCGGCACCGCGGCACAACACCGTCACGCACGTCCTCGCACCACAGCGTCACGCATGTCCTCGCCCAGCACCGTCAGCTCGTCCTCACACAGAACCGCCCGCACGTCCTCGCCCAGCACCGTCACGCACGCCCTCACATCACAGCGTCACGCACGTCCTCGCACAGCACCGTCACATACTCCTCAGACAGCATCGTCCGCACGTCCTCGCCCCGCACGGTCATGCGCACCCTGCGGGGCTCCGTGATCCGCGCGCCCGCCAGAACTTCGTGATCCGCGACACCGAGGGAAGACCATGACCCGCACTCTCGCGCTCGTCGAAAACCCCTTGCAGTTCCTCAACCTGCTGGAGTGGGCCCTGGGCGAGCACGACGGTGCGCCGGATCCCGACAGGTGCGAGGCGGCGGTCCTGCTGCCGCGCGACCCGGCCGCCCGCCACCAGCTGGGCGTGATGGCGCGGTTGGCGCGCGCGGAGGGCATCGGTGTCGGTCTGTACGACATCCGCAGGGTCCCGGTCGGCTTCCCGCGCGCCCCGGCGGCGCTGGTGGCAAAGCTGGCCGGGGCGGAGCGCCTGGTGATCGGCGACCCGTTCTCGAAGATGGTCCAGCGGCTGCTGCCACTGGCCAGAAGACCGGACCTCGTGCTGGTCGACGACGGCACGGCGACCCTGGAGCTCTCCCGCGGTCTGCTCGCCGACAGCCTGCCGCCGGTCCGCCGGCACCGAAAGAGACCCGCCTCGGCGGCTGCTGTCCGCCTCGCACGCCGGATAGCCCCCGAGGGCGGCGGGCACCTCGAGGTCTTCTCCTGCCGGCCGGCCGATCTCGAGCTGCCACCCGGCTCGATCACCTCGGTCAACACCTACAGCTGGGCGCGGCAGCGGTACGGGCCGCCCCAGGTCCACCCCGGCGTCGACCTGCTCGGCAGCTCGCTCGCCGAGACCGGCCACATCGACTTCGAGCACTACATACGAGCGGTCATCTCCCTCGCCGACCAGGTGAACGCGGAACGCTACTTCGCGGACCGCCGCGAGGACCCGGACAAGCTGCGGCTCATCGCCGAGCATGCCGAGCTGGACATCGTACGACCCGAACTCCCGTTGGAACTGGAGCTGTTGAAGGGCCCGGTCGCCAACACCCTGATCAGCCTGTCCTCCACCCTGCACACCCTGCCGCTCGTGCTGGCCGGTACCGGGGTGGAAGTCACCGTCCATCCGGAGGTCGCGCACTGGCTCGAACCGGGCAGGTCCCAGCGTTCGGCAGCCTTCCTGGAAAAGGAAACGCACACATGACCTGGAACAAGGACCTGAAGCGGACGGCGAAGTCCGCGTTCGAGAGCTGTACCGGCCTGCGCGTCACCCGTGCGCGCAGACCCCTCCCCCACGCCGGGGCCCCGTCCACCAGGCCTCCGGCCGGCAAGGTCACCTCGAGTGCCCGACCGCCCGCCCGCCCCGAAACGGACCGGCTGCTGCGCGCACCGGTGTTCGTGCTCTCCGCGCCGCGTTCGGGCTCGACCCTCCTGCGCGTCCTGCTGAACAGCCACTCGCAGCTGCACTCCCCGCACGAGACCCACTTCCGCCGCGTCACGGTCCGCTTCACCACGGAGCCCGCGAACCAGGCGATGGAGGCCGCGGGCCACAATCTCGCCGACGTCGAGCACATCCTCTGGGACCGGCTGCTGCACCGTGAACTCGCGGTCAGCGGCAAGGAGTTCCTCGTCGAGAAGACGCCGAGCAACGTGTTCATCTGGAACCGGCTCGCCACCTGCTGGCCCGACGCACGCTTCGTGTTCCTGATCCGGCACCCCTACTCGATCGCCCGCTCCTGGCACGAGGGTTCCCCCGAGAAGCGGCCCATGGAGGAGGCGGTGCGGCACACCCTCGAGTACATGCGGACCCTGGAAGAGGCGAGACAGCACCTGTCCGGCCACACCATCCGCTACGAGGATCTGACCGCCGACCCCGAATCGTCGACCCGCGCGCTCTGCGAGCGTCTCGGCATCCCGTGGGAGCCCACGATGACGGAGTACGGGCGACACGACCACGGCACCTTCACCAAGGGCATCGGCGACTGGACGGACAAGATCAAGAGCGGCAGCGTCCAGCCGGGGCGTGCGCTGCCGGACCCGGGCGAGATCCCCGAGAGCCTGCGGCCGATGGCACAGGCGTGGGGCTACCTGGACTGAGGTTCCTCGGCAGTCGGCGACCAGGGGCGCCCCTCCATGAGGTCACCGAGGCCCGCCCAGGCGAAGTTCATCAAGGTCGCCGCGGCCTGCTTCGCCGAGACGCCCGGCGTCGCGTTGGCCCAGGCCGCGAGCGACTCGGCCGCGCCGACCAACGCCTCGGCGAGCCCGGCGACCTCGCCCTCCGCCAGCGACGGGTCGCGGTGTGCCTCACGGGCTGCGACGAGGATCAACCGCGTGACGAACGCGACGAGTTCCTCGCGCATCACGTCGGCCTCGGCGGCGAACGGCTCGCCGTGCGTACGCGCCTGGAGGTGCAGCACGGACCAGCCGTCGGGGTTCTCCGCGGTGTGCGTGAAGAACGCCCGCAGTCCGTCCCAGAGTTGGCGGTCGGCGGGCAGCTCCGGCTGTACGCCCGCCATGACGGCGCCGGTGAGCGCCTCGGCCTCACGCCGGATGCAGGCGGTGAAAAGCTCTTCCTTCGAGTTCAGGTACAGATACACCAACGGCTTGGACACGCCCGCCAGTTCGGCGATCTCGTCCATCGACGCGGCCCGGTACCCCAACTGCCCGAAGGTCCGTACGGCCGCGTCCAGCATCTGCTGCTCACGTACCGCCCGCGGCATCCGTTTGCTCTTCACAGCACCCATGTCGCTCTTCACAGCACCCATGCGCGCAAGCGTACGATCGGCTGCCGCCGACCGTGCGCAGGGTGCTTTCAGGAAGAAGGCTGACCCTGCGCGCCGCCGCGGGCCGCGTCGTCCACGCTGTCCTCCTGGCTGCGGTTCTGCTCCAGGTTGGCCTTGACGCGGTCGACGCGGGCGACGACCTGGGCGGAGGCACGGTCCCGCTCCTTGCGCAGCACGACGAAGCTGATCGGGGCGGAGATCAGCAGGGAGAGCAGGACGATCCACATGTAGTTGGAGTCACCGAAACCGCGCGGGGCGAGACCGAGGGAGACGAGACCCCAGACGACCACGAGGCAGCCCGCGAAGACTCCAAGACGCATCAGCGTGTAGCGGCCCATGTCAATCCACTCTTCCGATCCGAATCCGTTTGGAACATCCCAAAGGGCACCGTCCAGTGAAGCACGGCGGGACAGGGATCTCGCAGGCGGGCCTCGGGCAGGGGGCACGCATCCTCAGCCACGGATCTTGCAGGCGGGCCTCGGGCAGCGGACACGCATCCTCAGCCATGGGCGGCGAGCGTCAGCAGCATCGTGATGTCGTCCCGGTCGTCGCCGGGCCCGACCCGGATCGCACCGGGCACCCGGCCGACCTCTTTGTAGCCGCACGAGCCGTAGAACCGCTCCAGGCCTTCGCCGCCCCGGCAGGTGAGCCGTATCGCGTCGATACCCTCGAAGCCGGCGGCGGCCTCCTCGGCGGCGGCCAGCAGCTCCCGCCCGTACCCCTTGCCCTGGTGCCTGGGATGCACCATCACCGTGTACAGCCACACCCAGTGCTTCATCAGCCGGTGTGTGTTGAAGCTGAAGAACGCGGTGGCGGCGACGGCGCCGCCGTCGTTGTCGTTGTCGTTGTCGTCAAATCCCACCAGCAGCCGGGTGCGGCCGTCCGCCATCGCCGTGAGGTGCTTGCGCCACTCGGGCCGGATGTCCTCGACGTCCACCGGCGGGACGAAGCCGACGGAGCCGCCCGCGTTCGACACGTCCGCCCACAGGCCGATCACACCGTCCCGCAGCTCCGGACCAACAGGCGGGTCCAGTTGAAAGGTCAGTGCCACCGTGCGCGCCCGCTCAGACCCGCATCGGCTGGGGGGACTCACGGCGTGCCGGGTCCGGACCGTCGTACTCGCGGATGATCTCGTACCGCGTGTTCCGCTCGACCGGGCGGAAGCCGGCGTCGCGGATCAGGTCGAGGAGGTCCTCGCGGGTCAGCTTGTTCGGGGTGCCGTAGTTGTCGGCGTCGTGCGTGATCTTGTACTCGACGACCGAGCCGTCCATGTCGTCGGCGCCGTGCTGGAGGGCGAGCTGCGCGGTCTGCACGCCGTGCATGACCCAGAAGACCTTGACGTGCGGCACGTTGTCGAAGAGCAGCCGGGAGACCGCGAAGGTCTTGAGGGCCTCCGCACCGGTCGCCATCTGCGTACGCGCCTGGAGGCGGTTGCGGACCTTGCCGTCCTTCACGTCCACGAAGTCGTGCTGGTAGCGCAGCGGGATGAAGACCTGGAAACCGCCGGTCTCGTCCTGGAGTTCGCGCAGCCGCAGCACGTGGTCCACGCGGTGGCGGGGCTCCTCGATATGGCCGTAAAGCATCGTGCACGGGGTCTTGAGACCCTTCTCGTGCGCGAGCCGGTGGATCCGCGACCAGTCTTCCCAGTGGGTGCGGTGGTCGACGATGTGCTGCCGGACCTCCCAGTCGAAGATCTCGGCGCCCCCGCCGGTGAGGGACTCCAGACCGGCGTCGATGAGCTCGTCGAGGATCTCGGAGGCCGACAGCCCGGAGATCGTCTCGAAGTGATGGATCTCCGTGGCCGTGAAGGCCTTCAGCGAGACGTCCGGGAGGGCCTTCTTCAGCTCGCTGAGCGAGCGCGGGTAATAGCGCCACGGCAGGTTCGGGTGCAGGCCGTTGACGATGTGCAGCTCGGTGAGGTTCTCGCCCTCCATCGCCTTGGCGAGACGGACGGCCTCCTCGATCCGCATCGTGTACGCGTCCTTCTCGCCCGGCTTGCGCTGGAACGAGCAGTACGCGCAGGACGCGGTGCACACGTTCGTCATGTTGAGGTGGCGGTTGACGTTGAAGTGGACGACGTCGCCGTTCTTCCGCATCCGCACCTCGTGGGCGAGACCGCCGAGCCAGGCCAGGTCGTCCGACTCGTACAGCGCGATGCCGTCCTCACGGGTCAGCCGCTCACCGGCCCGGACCTTGTCCTCCAGCTCGCGCTTGAGCCCGACATCCATACTTCTGCCTCTCCTAGTGACGAACCCTGTCAACCGTACGCCCCGCTACCTATTCCTCTTCGGGCAGCTCTCCCACCCGGTTCTCCCACTTCGTGGAGAGCACGATGGTCGTACGGGTCCTGGAGACGCCCTTCGTTCCCGACAGGCGCCGGATGGTCTTCTCCAGACCGTCCACGTCGCTGGCACGCACCTTGAGCATGAACGAGTCGTCGCCGGCGATGAACCAGCAGTCCTCGATCTCGCCCAGGTCCCGCATCCGGCGCGCCACGTCCTCGTGGTCGGCGGCGTCGGAGAGCGAGATGCCGATCAGGGCGATCACGCCCAGACCGAGCGAGGCCGAGTCGACGGTGGCGCGGTAGCCGGTGATGACACCGGCCGCTTCCAGCCGGTTGATGCGGTCGGTGACGCTGGGTCCCGACAGACCGACGAGGCGCCCCAGTTCCGCGTAGGAAGCCCGGCCGTTCTCTCTCAAGGCCTGGATGAGCTGCCTGTCCACCGCGTCCATGCGTTCGATAGCCTTCCGCTGAAGAGTTCCTGAAAGTGCTGAATGCCTGAAATTGCGTACTTATCAGTGCTGTTGCGAGCTGCGCAGTGCTCAGGTGTCGCGCGAACCCCCGCCGAGTTCGCCCTCCCACCGCCGGTACAGGCTGTGCTCGACACCCGCCGCGTCGAGGACCCGTCCGGCGACGAAGTCCACCAGGTCCTGGATGTGCGTGGCCCCCGCGTAGAACCCCGGCGAGGCCGGCAGCACCGTCGCGCCCGCGTCGTCCAGGGCGACCAGCTGCCGCAGTGTCTGCCCGCTCAGCGGCGTCTCGCGGACCGCGACGACCAGCTTGCGGCCCTCCTTGAGGGTGACGCTCGCGGCGCGCTGAAGGAGATCCTTCGAGAGGCCGAGGGCCACTCCGGCCACGCAGGCCGTGGAGGCGGGCACGATGAGCATGCCCTTCGTGGGGTACGAGCCGGAGGACGGCCCGGCCGCCAGATCACGCGCACCCCAGTGCCGTACGGCATCGATAGGTCCTTCGCTACGTCCTTCGCTACGTCCTTTGAAGGCGCTGAAGGTGTCGGGCTTGCCGTCTGCGCCCCTGGCCAGCCATTCGCGCAGGTCCTGCTGCCAGTGGGCGTCCCGGAAGGCGAGCCCCGTCTCGTCGAGCAGGGTGAGCCGGGAGGCGCGGGAGACCACCAGGTCCACGCTCTCCCCCGCATCCAGAAGCGCGCGCAGCACAGCGGCGGCGTACGGGGTACCGGATGCGCCCGACACCCCCACGATCCAAGGCCGGCGCTGCGTCTGTCCTGGGTTCATGGTGCCGAGCCTATCCGGCGTCGTGGGGTGGGAACCGGCCAAGGGTGCTGGAGCGTTCCCCGGAGGGGACGAGTTGACCGTGGGGGTTGCCATGACTGGTACGAGGTCGGGTACGGCACTTGAGTGGACGCGGGGCGATCGGGCACGGGCCGCCGCCAAGGTGATGGTGGGCTGGGTGGCCCTGTTGTGGCTGCTGGAAGTGGTCGACGTGGTCAGCGGCCACGCCCTCGACGGCCTCGGAATCGTCCCGCGCAGGGCCTCCGAGCTGGTCGATGTCGTGCCCGCGTCCTTCATCCACTTCGGCTTCGGCCATGTCGCCGCCAACAGCGTGCCGCTGCTGGTCCTCGGCTTCCTCGCGGCCCTCGGCGGGCTGCGCCGGTTCGCCGCGGTCTGCGCGATGATCATCGTCGCGGACGGTCTGGGCGTCTGGCTGATATCCCCGGCGAACACCAACACCGCGGGCGCCTCCGGCCTGATCTTCGGCCTGTTCGGCTTCCTCCTGGTGAGCGGCGTCGTCGAGCGCCGCCCGCTGGGTGTCCTGGTCGGCCTGCTGGTCGGCGCGGTCTGGGGCAGTTCGATCCTCATGGGCCTGGCCCCGACGCAGACGGGCGTCAGCTGGGAAGGCCACCTGGTCGGCCTGGTGTCGGGGGTGGCGGCGGCGTTCGTGTTCCGGCGCCGGACCACCGCCACACCCGCGTTTATACGGTGAGTCCGCCACGCTTATACGGTGAATCCGCCGCGCTTATACGGTGAGTCCACGCACCAGAAGATCGAGCAGGGCGCAGGCGAACAGCGCGATGCCGATGAACCCGTTGACGCTGAAGAACGCGCGGTTCAGGCGCGACAGGTCGTGCGGCTTGACGATGGAGTGCTCGTACAGGAAGGCGCCCGCGACGATCACCAGGCCGACCCAGAAGAACGTTCCTGCGTCGGTGGCGAGGGCGTACCAGACGAACAGAGCCGTGGTGACGGTGTGGCAGGCGCGCGCACCCCAGACGGCGGCGGGGATCCCGAAGCGGGCCGGCACCGACATCACGCCGACCTCGCGGTCCGTCTCGACGTCCTGGCAGGCGTAGATCAGGTCGAAGCCGCCGATCCAGATGCCGACGGCGAGTCCGAGGATCACCGCGGTCCAGGACCACTCCCCACTGATCGCCAGCCAGCCGCCGATCGGGCCCATGGCCTGGGCGAGACCCAGGATGGCCTGCGGGAAGTTGGTGAACCGCTTGCCGTAGGGATACACGACCATCGGGATGACCGCGATCGGCGCGAGGGCCAGGCACAGCGGGTTGAGCAGGGCCGCGGCGCCGAGGAAGAAGACGAGGGCGACCAGCGCGCCGGTCCAGGCGTGCTTCACGGTCATCGCGCCGGTGACCAGTTCGCGATGGGCCGTGCGGGGATTGCGGGCGTCGATCTCGCGGTCGATGATCCGGTTCGCCGCCATGGCGAAGGTGCGCAGCCCGACCATCGCGACGGTGACGAGCAGCAACCGTCCCCAGTGGATGTTGCCGTCCCACTGGAACATCGCGGTCAGCGCGGCGATGTAGGCGAAGGGCAGCGCGAACACCGAGTGCTCGATCATGACGAGACGCAGGAACGCCTTGGTGCGGCCCGGCTGCGGGAGCGCCGCGGAAGCTGAACTCACAGTCCGTACTCCCTCATGCCGTTCAGGGACCTCACAGTCCGTACTCCTTCCAACGGCGGTCGACCTTCGCCGCCGTCTCCGGGTCGGAAAGGACCATCTCGGGCCAGCCCCCGTCCCGGGTGTAGCCCTCCTCGGGCCACTTCCTCGTCGCGTCGATGCCCGCCTTGCCGCCCCAGAACTGCTGGTACGAGGCGTGGTCGAGGTGGTCGACCGGACCTTCCACCACGGTGAGGTCGCGGGAGTAGTCCGTGTTGCCCAGGGCCCGCCACGCCACCTCGTGCAGATCGTGGACGTCACAGTCGGAGTCGACGACCACGATCAGCTTGGTGAGGGACATCATGTGCGCCCCCCACACAGCGTGCATCACCTTCTGGGCGTGCTTGGGGTACTTCTTGTCGATCGCGACGATCGCACAGTTGTGGAAACCTCCCGCTTCGGGCAGGTGGTAGTCCACGATGTCCGGCACGATGATCTTGAGGAGAGGGAGGAAGAACCGCTCCGTCGCCCGGCCGAGGGGTCCGTCCTCCGTCGGAGGGCGGCCTACGACGATCGACTGGATCAGCGGCCGCTTCCGCATCGTCACGCAGTCGATGGTCAGTGCGGGGAAGGGCTCCTGCGGCGTGTAGAACCCGGTGTGGTCGCCGAACGGCCCCTCCGGGAGCATCTCGCCGGGCTCCAGCCACCCTTCGAGGACGACCTCGGCGTTCGCGGGCACCTGCAACGGCACCGTCTTGCAGTCGACCATCTCGATCCGCTTGCCCTGGATGAACCCGGCGAAGAGGTACTCGTCGATCTCGCCGGGCAGCGGCGCGGTCGATGCGTACGTCACGGCGGGCGGGCACCCGAAGGCGATGGCGACCGGCAGCCGCTCACCGCGCCGCGCCGCCACCTGGTAGTGGTTGCGGCTGTCCTTGTGGATCTGCCAGTGCATGCCGATGGTGCGCTTGTCGTGGCGCTGGAGCCGGTAGAGCCCGAGGTTACGGATGCCGGAGTCGGGGTCCTTGGTGTGGGTCAGCCCGAGGTTGAAGAAGGACCCGCCGTCCTGCGGCCAGGTGAACAGCGCCGGAAGCTGGTCCAGGTCCACGTCCTCGCCCCGCAGCACGACCTCCTGGACCGGCGCGTCCTTGACCTTCTTCGGCGGTACGTGGGTCATCGCGCCGAGCTTCCCGAAGGCCTCGCGCACCCCGACGAAGCCCTGCGGCAGCTCGGGCTTCAGCAGCCCGCCGATCTTGTCGGAGATGTCGCCGTACGACTTGAGGCCGAGGGCCTTCAGCAGTCTCCGGTCGGTCCCGAAGACGTTCATCGCGAGCGGCATCGCCGACCCGCGGACGTTCTCGAAGAGCAGCGCCGGGCCCTGGGCCTTCTGCACCCGGTCGACGATCTCCCCGACTTCCAGGTACGGGTCCACCTCGGCCTTGATGCGCTTGAGGTCGCCCTCGCGCTCCAGGGCCCGCAACAGGGAGCGAAGATCGTCGTAAGCCATGCGACCCAGTATCGGCCACCCGATAACCTGTGCCCGTCACCGGGGCCCTTCGCCGCTCCGCCGCCGCTCACTGGGGGAACGTCCACACATGCTCAGGTATCTGCCCTTCCTGCTGGTCCTGGCGCTGTGGATCTACGCCTTCATCGACTGCCTGAACACGCCGGAGAAGGAAGTGCGGGGCCTGCCGAAGGTGGTGTGGGTGATCATCATCCTGCTCTTCGGCGAGGTGCTGGTCGGCCCGGTCGCCTGGCTGGTCGCGGGCCGGCCGCGCAGGACGCCCGCGGACGGAGCCGCGCCTTCCGCATGGCGCCGCGACCAGCGCACGGGGTTCGTCGCGCCGGACGACAACCCCGAGTTCCTCAAGTCCCTGAAGGACAACAAGGACAACAAGGACAACAAGGGTGACGGCAAGGACGACGAGGCGCTCCTCAAGAAGTGGGAGGCGGACCTCCAGCGCCGCGAGGACGAACTGAAGCGGCGCGAGCGCGACGACGAGGCCTGAGCGGAAACAGGTAGGAGAGGCGGGCCGGCCAACACCCCGCCCACCACGGCCAGTTCCACCCAGCACGCCCAGTCTTTCCCAGCCCGGCCCAGTCCCTCCCAGCCCCGGCGAGGTCCGGATCAGGTCAGCCCGGCAAGGTCCGGATCAGGTCAGCCCGGCAAGGTCCCGATCAGATCAGCCCGGCAAGGTCCCGATCAGATCAGCCCGGCAAGGTCCGGATCAGATCAGCCCGAGCCGGGTGATCTCCCGTCCCGCGGAGCGGTCCATCACCATCCGCAGGCCGGCTTCACGGGTCCTGTCGTAGGCGTCCACGTCTATGACGCCGATCTGGAACCAGACCGCCTTCGCGCCGAGCGTCACCGCCTGGTCGGCGATGTCGCCGGCCAGGCTGGAGTTGACGAACACGTTCACCACGTCCACCGGGAAGGGGATCTCCGCGAGCGAGGCGTAGCCCTGCTCACCGTGCACCGTCTCGGCCTTGGGGTGCACAGGCACCACCTTCTTGCCGATGCGCTGCAACTTCTCGGCCACGCGGTAGGCGGCTCGTTCGGGGTTGCTGGACAGTCCGACCACGGCCCAGATGTCTCCGGCGCCGGTGAGGATGTCGCTGATTGTCGCGTCGTCGCCATAGGTCATCGCCACAGAATGGCATACAGGATCCAATATGGCGACGGTGCGGTCAGAATGACGACGGTGCTGTCAGATCCTGGCTCTAACCTTCCGGCCATGGCCTCTCACGTGGACACCACCAGGGCGTCGTACGACACCGTCGCCGCCGAATACGCCGACCTCCTCCGGTCCGAGCTGGAGAACAAGCCGCTGGACCGCGCGATGCTGGCCGCGTTCGCCGAGCACGTGCGGGCGAGTGGGGGGCCCGTCGCGGACCTTGGGTGCGGGCCGGGCCAGGTGACCGCGCACCTGGAGGCGCTCGGCGTCGACGCGTTCGGCGTCGACCTGTCCCCGGGGATGGTGGCGGTGGCCCGGCGCGACCATCCGCATCTGCGGTTCGAGGTCGGCTCGATGGCGGCCCTGGGCATCAAGGACGCTTCTCTCGCCGGGGCCCTCGCCTGGTACTCCACCGTGCACACACCGGTGGACGAACTACCGCTGTTCTTCAGCGAGTTCCACCGCGTCCTCGCCCCCGGCGGTCATCTCCTCATCGCCTTCAAGGTGGGCGACGACCACGTGCATCTGGCGCACGCGTACGGCCATGACCTGGACCTCGAAGTCCACCGCTTCCCTCCCGATCGCGTCGCCGAACTGCTGCGCGCGGCGGGGCTCGTCGAGGTCGCCCGGCTGGTGCGCGAGGCGGACGGGTGGGAGAAGACACCGCAGGCCTTCGTCCTCGCGCGGAAGCCGGAGGGGCCCTGACTACCGCCGCACGGCCGACACGAACAACGCCCACGCCCCGCGGTCGACGACCAACACCGGGCCGTGCGGGTTCTTGCTGTCACGCACGGGGACGACGGCGGCTGCCCGGCATCTGCGGACAGGCCACGACATGCCGGGCAGCCGCCGTCGGGTCTTCCGCTACGTGCCGTATTCGATCGTTCAGGACGCGACAGCGGAACCTGAGTACGAGGCACGGTGCGTCTCGGGCGACGAGACCGACTGCGGTGCCACGCCCGGCCCGTGCCCTGGCCGGACTGGCGGCGCAGACACCCCCGTCCCCACCTCCCCGGACCGGGGCGTGTTTGGCAGATCCGTCCCAGAGATGGACTCTCCCCCCTGGGGTTTTGCCCCGAGCCGTGGGACAGATCTGCCAATCGTGGATCTGGGCGTGGGGGAGGGAGAGCGGGCTTGCGCCGCAAGTCGTCGCGACTTTCTGCCTTCGGTATCGATGCCTGGACCATCGGCAGCCTGCGGGAATCGGGGTCCTTTCGGCCCGTCAGTACGCGGGGGCGGGGCAGGGCTGGTGACCCGGGAGGGTTGGGGATCCACACGTTGCCCCGGCGTTTGCGCTACCGGACAGTGGAGGCATGGATCCCCCATGGACCCGGATCACCCCGTGGACGAGGATCACCCCATGGATCCCGATCACCCCTTGGCCCAGACACAGGCCCGCACCTGGCTGGCCACCGCCCTCGCCGAGGCCCGCGCCGGGCTCGCCGAGGGCGGTATCCCCATCGGGGCCGCGCTGTACGGCACGGACGGCACCCTCCTCGGCCGCGGCCACAACCTCCGCGTCCAGGACGACGACCCGTCCATGCACGCGGAGACGGCGGCCTTCCGGAACGCGGGACGGCAGCGCTCCTACCGCGGTACGACGATGGTGACCACCCTCTCCCCCTGCTGGTACTGCAGTGGTCTGGTCAGGCAGTTCGGGATCTCCCGGGTCGTCATCGGCGAGTCGGCCACCTTCCACGGCGGGCATGACTGGCTCGCCGAACACGGTGTCGAGATCGTGATCCTCGACGACCCTGAATGCACCGCCCTGATGCGCGACTTCATCAAGGACCGCCCAGACCTTTGGAACGAGGACATCGGTGACTGACGCCGCCCCCAAGCCCGAGGCCGACGCCAAACCCCAGGCCCCCACCAAGCCCGAGGCCACCCCCGCCACCCCCCGCGTCCCCACCATCGACCTGCGCCCCTGGCTCTCCGGCGACCCGGCCGCCCGCGCCGACATCGCCCGCACCGTCGACCAGGCCCTCCAGACCGCCGGTTTCCTGCTGGTCACCGGGCACGGCGTCGACCCGGCCCTGCGCTCCGCGATCCGGGAGGCGGCGCGGACTTTCTTCCGGATGCCCGTCGACGTGAAGCAGCCGTACGCCGCCCGAGTCGGCGGCCGTGGCTGGCTCGGCCCGGGTGCCGAGGCGAACGGGTACTCGGAGGGTACGGAGACCCCGCCCGACCTCAAGGAGTCGCTGACCTTCGCGACGCACGAGGCGTTCGAGGATCCGGAGACCAACGCGGAGTGGTACGCGCCGAACGTCTGGCCCGCCGAGGCGCCGGAGTTGCGGAAGCTGTGCGAGGAGTACCTGACGAGGATGGGCGAGCTGGAGAACCACCTGCTCGCCCTGCTCGGCGAGGCCCTCGGCCTGGAGCCGGACTTCTTCACTAAGCACATGGACCATCCGACGTACGGCTTCAACATCAACTGGTATCCGGGCACGGAGATCATCGGTGAACCGCAGGAGAACCAGTTCCGCATCGGCCCGCACACCGACTTCGGGACCGTCACGATCCTCGACCGGCAGGCCGGCAAGGGCGGGCTGCAGGTCTTCACGGACGAGGGCGGCTGGGAGGACGCGCCCTTCGACCCGGCGGCGTTCACCATCAACATCGGGGATCTGATGGCCCGTTGGACGGGCGACAGGTGGCGCTCGGGCCGGCACCGCGTGCTGCCGCCGCCGGCCGACGTGCCGGCCGAGGAGCTGATGTCGCTGGTCTACTTCGGCGAGTGCACCCCGGGGACGCTCGTCGAGTCCGTACCGGCGCCGGTGGGCCAGGTCGCGTACCCGCCCGTGGACTCTCATGTGTACCTGCGGGAGAAGCTCGACTCGATCGCAGTGCACTGACGGACAGCGAACTTTCGTAACCCAACGGTCACCGGGCGCCCTATCCCGAACCAAGTCCCCCTTTTTACACTGGTGTTGATACACCTCACAGCAGCACATCGGATCGGACCGCCCCGGGGGGAGTTGCGGTGCACAGAGGGCTGCACGGCCGGGGGGCGCTGTTCGACAGCGATCCGCCCGGTCTCGCTCCACGGCTCGTCGGGCTGCGTCCGTACCAGCACCGTTCGACACCGTACGAGCACCAGAAGGAACTGCCCTTCGTGGTGTTCGCGGGCGGCCGGGGCCTCGGCAAGAGCGCGCTGCTCACCGAGCTGCGGAATGCCTGCAAGGGGCATACGCCGGTCGCGCTGGTGGACGGCGAGGAGGCGCAGTTCGCCGGGCCGCCGCAGGAGCGTCCCGCCGAGTCCTGGTCGCCCCTCGCGCAGGCGCTCACCACGATCGCCGAGCAGCTCGCGGAGCCGGTGACGGGGGCCAAGCGGATCAGTTTCCCGCGGCTCGCGGCCGGGCTGCTGGCCGTCGCGGCGAGCGGCTGGAGCGACCGTGACCTGCCGCGCATCCGGCAGGAGGCGGAGCGGATCCTGCTGCTGAACGAGTCCGGTTCCTGGCTCTCCGGTTTCGCGAACCGCTGGGTGAACAAGGTCGTCGCCAAGCTGATCGCCTCGATGTCCGGTACGGGGCCGGTACTTGAGCCGATCATCGAGGCGACGCTGGAGGCCTTCTCGGAGGGCGTCTCCCCCACCCACCACCGGCTGCGCAGGGCGGCGGCCTGGTACCGCGACTACCCGAACGCGGGCGGCAACCCGAAGCTGGGGCTGATTCTTCTCTCCCGGCATTTCCGGGCGGGCGGCAACTCCCGTACGCACGCCGAGCGTTATCTCGTACGAGCCCTGCTGGCGGACCTCGACGACGCGTACACGGGGGCCTTGCAGCGCTCGCACCGGCTCGGCCGCCCCGTCGTCCTCGTCGACAACGTGCAGGCGTCGGCAGGCCGGGGTCTCATGGAGTCGGTACTGCGGGACCGCGCCGACGGCATCGCCGACCAGGTCGTCTTCTTCACCTCCCTACGGGGATACAGCCATCCGGCGCTCCGCAACGCGGTCCGCCGCACCCTGCCCGACGTCGCCCGGCGCAGCGACTGGACGCCGGACACCTCGCCCTCCTCGCGCGCGCTGCTCGTGTCGCTTCCGCCGCTGACTCCGGACGACACCCTGCACATCGTGGGCGCCACCTGCCGCGACGTCCCCGTTCCGCCTCAACTCCCGCACGCCACACACCGGTTGACAGGCGGCAACCCGTTGGGCATCGCCGTGCTCGCCGAGTCCGCCCACCAGAACCTCCCCGAGGCCACCACCCTGGGCGCGCTGCTCACCACCGACGTCGCCCTGCTGGACGACCATGACGGGCGGGCCGCCTACCAGGAGCTCCTGGACAAGCTGGTGCCGGGCGAGGGCCTGGACGAGCTGACCGTGCTGGCCGCCGCCCACGACCCCGACTCGGCGCGCGTACTGGCTCAGGCCCAACTCCCGGACGACTTCGGCGCGTCGGGGGTACTGGGCCTGGAGGCTCGGCTCGCCGAGGAGGGCTGGCCGGTGGCGGCGGAACAGTTCGTCGGCGACCCGTTCCTGCGCGCCCTGCTGCTGTTGCGACTGCACCACCGCGACCCCGGCCACGAGCAGTGGCGGGCCGCGCACCGCACCCTCATCGACCACTACACCGACGTGCCCGGAAGCGATGACCATCCCGGCCGCGCCCAGTACCGGCTGCATCACGAACTCGCCCTGGGCAAGCCGGACTTCGCGGTCTCCTATCTCCGCGACACCTTCCACCGCGTCGACACCCGCGCCTGGCTGTCGGCGCTGGTCTTCATCGCCTCGGCGCCCTACTACCACGCACACGATCCGGACGGCCGCGACTTCGACGGCCACGACCACCGGGCAGCCGTCGCGCTCGGCCGCACGGACGCCGCGCAGACCCCGCCGGACAGCGTGGACGCAGTACTGCATCTGCGGGTGCGCCGGCTCCTGCACGCCGTCTGGCAGTTGACCGACCCGCTGGTGCTGCCGGACCCGAAGGTGACCGAACGGCTGCGGTTCGAGCTGGAGCAGCTGTCGAATCTGCGGCCCGCGGGCAACGCCCTGCTGTGGCGGGCCTCCAGGGACTGGCCGGCGGACGCGCTCGCTGGCCGGCCCTTCCGGGTCCCGGGCGACGAGGACGACGAGGGCGAGGCCGATTCATGACGCGGGACGACGTAGCCAACTCATGACACGGCAGGACGGCGTAGCCACTCATGACACAGCAGGACGACGGAGCCGACTCATGACGCAGGACGGGGGCGGGTAAATGGCGCGCTTGTGGGTGTGGTTGCGCGAGGACGTCTGGGAGATCCGGTTCCGGCGGTACATCGCCCTGCTGCTGGCGGCCGTCCTCGTCGCCTTCGGCGTCTGGGGCGGTACGACGCTCGCGCAGGACGACCGTTCCTGCGCCCCCGGCGTCGAGCGTCCCGAGGGCAGTGACGAGTGCGTGGGTGTCTCCGCGACCTCGTACGACTGGGGCCGCTCCCAGTTCACCGAGGCCGTACGGGCGATCGACGCGGAGAACAGGAGCCTCAAGCCCGGCAGTTGGGTGACCGTCGCCCTGCTCGAACCCTTCACGGCGACCGACGCGGACAACCTGGGCGACGCGCTGCACGAGCTCCAGGGCGCCTATCTCGCCCAGTACCGCGCCAACCACGACTCCAACGACCAGACCCCTAAGATCCGGCTCGTGCTGGCCAACCCCGGTGCCACCGGCGCGCAGTGGCAGCACACGGTCGGCCGGCTTGCGGAGATGGCCACCGGGCCCGACCGGCTGCGCGCGGTGACCGGCGTCGGCCTGAGCACCGAGAACAACAAGAAGGCCGTCAAGGAGCTCACCCGGCTCGGCATCCCGGTGATCGGCTCCTCCATCACGGCCGACGACCTCGCCAACGGGCAGGACGGCAAGGACCCTTACCCCGGGCTCGCCCGTGTCTCCCCCACCAACACCGACGAGGCCCGCGCCCTCGCCTCCTTCGCCGACGTCTCGCCCGGCAAGGCGCTCCTGGTCTACGACAAGCCTGGCGATCCGTACTCGCGCACACTCCAGCAGTCCTTCGAGAAGCTGCTTCAGGGCTCGCCCTACCAGCCGCAGCCGTTCACCCCGCCCAACGACCGCAGCGAGGAGGGCACCACCGCCAACACCTTCCGGCAGATCACCCACCTCGTCTGCGACACGGCGCCCGCCACCGACACCATCCTGTTCGCGGGCCGGCACACCCAACTGCGCCAGTTCATCAACGCGTTGGGCGACCGCGGCTGCCAGGACCGCAGCTTCACCCTGCTCACCGGGGACGAGGGCTCCTACCTCACCGGCGACAAGGACCTCGACCGCACCGCCCTCCAGCACCGCATCTCCGTGCGCTACACGGCGCTCGCCCACCCGGACGCCTGGCTCGCCAAGGACGCGCCGACGAGCGGGGGAAGCGCAGCCGACGCGAAGGTGCTCGACGAACTGCTGGCCGCCGGCGAGCGGAAGCCGGTCGGCCCCATCGGCGACGTCTCCCTCGAAGACGGACAGACGATCATCGCGTACGACGCCATGACACTCGCCGTACAGGGCATCCGCGAAGCCACGGCCGACGGGCAGACCGTCCCGCCCATCGCCGACGTCGCCAACCAGTGGACCCTGACGAAGGGCTCCCAGCGGGTGAGCGGCGCGAGCGGCTGGATCTGCCTGGACGTCCACGGCAACCCGTACGACAAAGCCGTCCCGATCGTGGAACTGACCCCCGAGGGCAAGGCCCGCTTCGTCGAGATCGCCTGGCCGGAGGGAAACCCACCGGCCAAGGAGTGCCTGCCGCCTGCCTAGCCGCCGTGGACGGGGCCGCGGCGCCTTGCCCTGACGGCCGAGCCCGAGGTCCCGCCCGGCACTCCGTACGGCGAAGGCCGGTTCCCGTGACCGCGTCACGCCAACCGGCCTTCGCCGCAAGGGACTTACAGGGACTTGAAGGGACTTGCAGGGACTCGCCGGGACTCGCCGGGACTTACACGCCGGCGTACGAGTGCTTGCCGGTGACGAAGATGTTGACGCCGTAGTAGTTGAAGAGGAAGCAGGCGAAGGCGATCAGCGCGATGTACGCGGCCTTGCGGCCCTTCCAGCCGGCCGTGGCCCGGGCGTGGAGGTAGCAGGCGTAGGCGACCCAGGTGATGAACGCCCAGGTCTCCTTGGGGTCCCAGCCCCAGTAGCGGCCCCAGGCGTCGCCCGCCCAGATCGCGCCCGCGATGATCGTGAAGGTCCACAGCGGGAAGACGGCCGCGTTCACGCGGTAGGAGAACTTGTCGAGCGAGGCCGACGCGGGGAGCCGCTCCATGACGGAGGTCGCGAAACGGCCCGGTTTGCCACCGGTGGCCAGCTTGTTCTCGTAGCTGTCCTTGAAGAGGTACATCAGGGCGCCGACCGCGCCCACATAGAAGACGGCGCCACAGAGGATCGCGGTGGAGACGTGGATGTACAGCCAGTACGAGTGGAGCGCGGGAACCAATTGGTCACTGGCGGTGTACAAGACAGTGACGGCGAGACCGAGATCGAGGAGGACCGTGGTGACCAGCGGAAGGCCGAGCCAGCGGACGTTCTTCTTCAGCGCGAGCATCACCAGGTACACGGTGACGGCGACGGTGGAGAAGGTGATGTTGAACTCGTACATGTTGCCCCACGGCGCCCGCTCCACCGACAGAGCGCGGGCGAGGACCCCGGCCGTCTCGACGGCCCAGGCGACCACGGTGAGAGACACCGCGATACGTCCGTAGAGGTCGCCCTGTTCGTCCCCACCGTGCGCGCCGGGACCGTCGGGCACGTCACGGGCGCCGGCCGCGGACCGGGTGACGACCTGGGGCCGGTCGAGGACCGCGGTGCCGCCCGCCTGCTTCACCGTGACCGCGGGAACCCCCGCCTTCCGCGGGGAGGTCAGCGCGGCGGCCGTGCGGCCGACCTTGCTGCGGCTGCCGAAGATCCACTCGGCGATGTAGGTGAAGAAGGCCAGCGTGTAGACGGCCATCGCGGAGTAGATCAGCGTGTTGCTGATGTTGGCGAGGTGTTCGTTGGTGGCCGTGGCCAGAGTGGTGGCGGTGGCGAGAGTCATTGCTTCTCAGCCTTTCCGGCGGCAGGTACGGGGGGTTCGGCGTCGGGATCGGGAGCGGGAGCGAGGTCGGGATCGAGGTCGTCTGCGTCTTCGGCTTCGGCTGCGGCATCGGCTGCGGCATCGGCTGCGTCTGCGGCTTCGGCATCCGCATCGGCTTCGGCTTCGGCTTCGGCTTCGGCTTTGTGGGGCTTGGTGGGCGCCTGATCGTGCACGAGCGCGGCCAGGTCGCCGAGTTCCTCGGGGAGCTTCGTGGACTCGCTCCGGCCAAGGCCCGCCATCTCGACGACGGTGACACCGTCGGCGCCCCTGGTGGCCCGCACCCAGACACGGCGGCGCTGGATGAAGAGCGACCCGGCGAGACCGAAGATCGCGGTGAAGGCTCCGGCCAGCGCCCAGTCACTGCCGGGCTGCTGGGTGACCTGGAAGCCGGCCCACTCCTTGATGTCCTTCTCGAAGGTGATCGAGCCGGCGCCGTTCGGCAGCGTCATGGTCTCGCCCGGCGCCAGCCTCGACTTGAGGATCTCGCCCTTGGAGTCCTTGAACTGCTTCATCTGGGAGGTGTCCAGTTGGTACACGTTCTGCGGAAGGCCCGAGTCGACCCCCAGGCTGCCGTGGTAGCCGCTCAGCGCGAGCACGGGGTTCTTGAGCGCGGGAAACTGGGAGAACATGTCGCCCTCGCCGGCGCCCGCGAAGGTCGGCACGAAGAAGGCGGCGAAGCCGAGCTGCTCCTTCTCGCCCTTCGCGTTCCGGTAGCCGTCCATGACCTTGATCGCGCCCTGCGAGGTGACGTTCGAGTCGAGCGGCAGCATCGGCACGGGCTCGGAGTAGACGACCTTGCCCTTGCCGTCCCGGACGGTGACGACGGGCGCGTAGCCGTGGCTGACGAGGTAGACCTTCGAGTCGCCGATCTCCAGCGGCTCGTTGACCTTGACCGTGGTCTTCTGCTCCTTGCCCTCGGCGCCCACGCTGTAGGTGATGTCCGCCTGGTAGGTGCGAGGGGTGCCCTTGTTGGGGCCGGTCTCCTCGTATGTACCGGTGAACTTGTCCAGTTCGAAGCTGAACGGCGTGAGGTCGTCGGTGGAGAAGAGGTTGCCGGACTTGAAGTCGTCGTACGACAGGAGCGTGTTGGAGAAGCCGTCGCCCTCGACGATCAGTTTGTTGCCCTCGGACTTGAAGAGCTGGCCCCAGGCGAAGGCGACGAGCATCACGACCAGCGCGATATGGAAGAGCAGGTTGCCGGTCTCGCGCAGATAGCCCTTCTCTGCGGCGACGGCGTCCCCTGCGAGGTGCGCCCGGAAGCGCCGCTTCTTCAGCACCCCGAGGGCGACCTCACGGACCTGCTCCGGCTCGGCGTCGGTGCGCCAGGTGGCGTACGCGGGCAGCCGGTTCAGCCGCTTGGGCGCGCCCGGCGGGCGGCCGCGCAGCTGCCCGACGAACTGCCAGGTGCGCGGCACGATGCAGCCGATGAGCGAGACGAAGAGAAGGATGTAGATCGCCGAGAACCACACCGAGCTGTAGACGTGGAACAGCCCGAGCTTGTCGTAGACGGACCCGAGCAGGCTGTGTGCGTCCTTGAAGTCCTGCACCTTCACCGCGTCGGTCCCGGACTGCGGGATCAGCGAGCCGGGGATCGCCCCCAGCGACAGCATGAACAGCAGGAGCAGCGCGATCCGCATGGAGGTCAACTGCCGCCAGAACCAGCGGGCCCAGCCGAAGATCTCGCGCCCGGTCCAGGCCAGCCATCCGGCGGCACCCGCCTTGCGTACGCCGCCGAAGGAGCCGGGGACGACGGTGTCGACCGGGGCGGTGGAAAGCTGGGATCCGGCCGCGCCGAGTTCCCCGTCGGCGCTCACACCGACGTGCCGGCTGGCGGGCACCGGATCCGGCGCCTCATCGGTGTCCTGCGGGGCCTCGCCCGTGCCGTCGGTCGCCGTCTTGCCGGTGTCAGTGGTGCTCATCGATCAGATCCCTACCGTGAAGCCTTCGGACCAGACCTGCATCTGCTGTACGAGGCTGTCCCACGCGCCCGTCAGCAGGAGGAGGCCGGTCGCGATCATCATGCCGCCGCCGATGCGCATCACCCACGTGTAGTGGGCCTTGACCCAGCCGAAGGCGCCGAGCGCCTTGCGGAAGGCGACCGCGGCGAGGACGAAGGGCACGCCGAGGCCGGCGCAGTACGCGACGGTCAGTATGGCCCCCCGGCCGGCGCTCGCCTGTTCCATGGACAGCAGTTGCACGGAGGCGAGGGTCGGGCCGATGCAGGGGGTCCAGCCGATCCCGAAGAGCGCGCCGAGTACCGGAGCGCCCACCAGGCCGGCCACCGGCCGCTTGTGGAAACGGAATTCGCGCTGGGTGAGCCAGGGCATCATCCCCATGAAGAAGACACCCATGAGGATCATGAGGACGCCGAGCACTCTGCTCAGCGTGCCCGAGCTCTCGTAGAGGGTCGCGCCGAAGAAGCCGAACAACGCCCCGCCGGAGACGAACACGGCGGTGAAGCCGAGCACGAACAGACCCGCGCCCGCCGCCATCCGCCCCCGTCTGGCCTCCGCCAGGTCGGTGCCGCTGACCCCTGTGACGTACGACAGATAGCCGGGCACGAGCGGCAGTACGCACGGCGAGAAGAAGGAGACGAGTCCGCCGAGCATGGCGATCGGCAGGGCGAGCAGCAGAGCCCCGCTGTAGACCGTCTCGTTCTTGCCGGTCACCCCCTCGGCAAGCGTCGTGCCAAGGCCGGAGGACGCCCCGGGATGCGCGGACGCGGCGAGGTGCGCGGACGTCACGAGATCCGTGGAGGCGGCGAGAAGGGACACGTCAGGTCACTTCTCCGCGAGGACGGGAGCGAGCATCTCGCGCAGCTTGTCCTCGCTGAGGGCCTGCAGCGTGCGGGCGGCGATCTTCCCGTCCCTGTCGATGATGAGCGTGGAGGGGATCGCCTGCGGGTTCAGCGTGCCCTTCTTGAAGCGGAGCATCAGCTTGCCCGTGGGGTCGTACAGACTGGGGTACGTGATCCCCTGCTCCTCCTCGAAGGCCTTGGCCGGAGCGGTGCTGGGGTCACGGGTGTTGATGCCGACGAACTGCACGCCCTGGTCCGCGGTGTCCTTGGCGACCTTGACGAAGTTCGGCGCCTCGGCGCGGCACGGCGGGCACCAGGAGCCCCACACGTTGAGGACGACGACCTTGCCCTTGTAGTCGGCGACGTCGAGCTGCTTGCCGTCGACGGTCTCACCGGAAAGGTCGGGCGCGGCGGTCCGGTCACCCTTGGCGACGGTGGAGATGCCGTCCTCGCCGGCGACGAAGTTGGTGTTGCCCGAGCCGCCCGACGTACCCCCGGAACCACACGCGGACAGCGCGAGAGCCGCGACCGCGGCGCCCGCGGTCAGCAGGGCGGCACGACTGCGGGTGCGGTTCGAACGCTGGTCGGCGCGGCAGGCAGCACTCATGTGAAAAGTTTCGCATGTCCGTTCCGGGGATCTTGCGCGCCCCCCTTGCGGTCGGAAACCCGCATTTCAGGCGGCCTTTTCGGGCCCCTTGGAGGGCTGTGTCCCGACATCGCCGAGGAGTGCCTCCCAGCCGCCGGCCGGCCCCTGTCCCACCTCCGGCGTGGGGGGTGGGACAGGGTAGTCCGCGTGCGCCAGGCCGGGCAGTTGTCCGGGCAGTTGTCCTGGCAGTTGTCCTGGCAGTTGTCCTGGCTAGGCTCCCCCCGTACAGACACTCACGCGCCGAATGCCTTGTCCTGTCCCTTCACCGGCTTGGCGCCGGCGAGGAGATGGGCGGGGACGAGATCGCGGGCGGGCTCGGTGTAGCCCACGGAGACGATCTTGTCGCCGCGGTAGGTGAAGCTCGTCAGGGACGCCAGCGTGCACTGCCGCCTGCGCGGGTCGTGCCACAGCCGTCGCCGCTCCACGTAGGAGCGCACGATCCAGATGGGCAACTGGTGCGAGACGCACACCGCCTCATGCCCACGGGCCGCGTCCTTGGCGGCGTCCAGCGCCCCCATCATCCGTACGACCTGATCCACGTACGGCTCGCCCCAGGACGGCTTGAAGGGGTTCACGAGGTACTTCCAGTTGTCCGGCCGCCGCAGGGCACCGTCCCCGACGCCGAAGGTCTTGCCCTGGAAGATGTTCTCGGCCTCGATCAGCCGCCCGTCGGTCGACAGGTCGAGGCCGTGCGCCTTGGCGATGGGCGTCGCGGTCTCCTGCGCCCGCTCCAGCGGCGAGGCGACGACATGCGTGACGTCCCGCGACGAGAGGTGCTCGGCGACCCGGTCGGCCATCTGTCGCCCGAGTTCGGAGAGGTGGTAACCGGCCAGCCGCCCGTAAAGAACACCGTCCGGGTTGGCGACCTCACCGTGCCGCATCAGGTGTACGACGGTGATGTCGTCGGCGCCGCCGCCGAGGGTGCTGCCATTGCTGTTGTCGTAGCTCATGCCGCCGTGGCCTCCGCTGCTGCCCGTGCCGCCGCCGGAAGGGCGTCGGCGATCCGCTGAATCGCCCGGTCGTCGTGGGCGGTGGAGACGAACCAGGACTCGAACGACGAAGGCGGCAGATACACACCCTGCGCCAGCATCGACTGGAAGAACGCGGTGAACCGGAAGGACTCCTGCGCCTTCGCGTCCTCGTAGTCGCGCACCTCACGCCCGGTGAAGAAGACGGAGAACATGTTGGAGGCGTTCTGCAGCCGGTGGGCCACGCCCTCCTTGCCGAGCGCCTCCGTGACGAGGTCGCGGATCTGCTCGCTCACCGCGTCGATCTTCTCGTACGCGGCGTCGTCGAGCAGTCGCAGCTGCGCGAGCCCGGCGGCGGTGGCGACGGGGTTCCCGGACAGCGTGCCCGCCTGGTACACCGGGCCGGCGGGTGCCAGGTGACCCATGACATCGGCCCGCCCACCGAAGGCGGCGGCCGGGAAGCCACCGCCCATGACCTTGCCGAAGGTCATGAGGTCGGGCTTGACCCCGTCGATGCCGTACCAGCCGGCCCTGCTCGTGCGGAACCCGGTCATGACCTCGTCGGAGACGAAGAGCGCACCGTTCTTCGCGCAGGCATCTTTCAGTCCCTGATTGAACCCGGGCCGCGGCGGCACGACGCCCATGTTCCCGGGCGAGGCCTCGGTGATCACGCAGGCGATCTCACCGGGGTGCGCGTGGAAGGCGGCCTGCACGGCTTCGAGGTCGTTGTAGGGGAGGACGATGGTGTCGCCGGCCTGGGCCCCGGTGACGCCGGGGGTGTCGGGCAGCGCGAAGGTGGCCACTCCGCTCCCCGCCGCGGCGAGCAGCGAGTCGACGTGACCGTGGTAACACCCGGCGAACTTGATCACCTTGGCCCGCCGGGTGAACCCGCGCGCGAGACGGATGGCGGACATGGTCGCCTCGGTCCCGCTGGAGACCAGCCGGACCTGCTCGACGGGCTCGACACGGGCGACGATCTCCTCGGCCAGGGCGACCTCGCCCTCACCGGGCGTACCGAAGGACGTACCGCGGGAGACGGCGTCCTGGATCGCTGCGATGACGTCGGGCTGAGAATGCCCGAGAATCATCGGCCCCCAGGAACAGACGAGGTCGACATACTCCCTCCCGTCGGCGTCGGTGAGGTAGGGACCGTTACCGGACACCATGAACCGGGGCGTACCGCCCACGGCCCGGAACGCGCGCACAGGAGAGTTCACGCCACCTGGCGTGACAACGGCCGCACGGTCGAACAGCGACTGCGAGACTGGGGCTTCATAGGGATAAGGCAGTTCGGTCATGACCTGCGACGTCTCCGACTCCGGGGGGCTAGTGACCTACTCAGGGTAGGCCAGCGTCCTCCGGCCGCCGCGGGCACGAGAGCACGCCGCCGCCGGCACGCCATGGACACCTGAGCAGAGGTGCCGTGAACGCGGGCGCCCCTTGCCACGTACGGAAGATCCCAGCCATTGCACAGTCGGCGGGTCCATGCTCGGTACGACAAACGGGCTACGGCCTCCGGCCATCTGCGAAACTGGGGCCTGGTACGGACAGCTCACATGAACGATGGTGTTCAGAGGCCGCGAAGATCCTGCGGACAGGTGTTTCAGCGCACGTTTCGGCGTGCGGCCGTGGGGGAGGTCACTGTCACGATGATCGGGTTGCGTGACGGGGGTCGCGCGCCTTACAAAAGCAGTCGGGTGGAGATATGCATCGCGGTGGCGGACTGGGCGAGGGGACCGATGACCTCGGCCCTCGGCGTGCCCACGGGGGGAAGCACCGACGCGAGGCGGACGAAGCAGCCGGGGCCAGAGCCGGAGGGGAGCCCGAGCGTGCCGCCCGCAGGATCGAGCGGCTGGCGGCAGGGAGCGGGAATGGTGGCCGGGTGGGGGTGACCTACAAATACTTCGGCGCGCCCGACGGCGCGACGGCAGCCCGCGTCCCGATCTCCATGCGCCCTGAGGAACTCGGCGGCGACGAACTCGGGATGAACGGCATGTTCACCAAGATCAAGCCGGAAACCATGGCCGCCATGGTCCTCACCGGTATAGAAGGCGTCCCCCTCCACAAGGTCCCCCCGCTCGAACTCGTCGTCCTCCACCCCGACTACGCCGTCGTCAAACTCCCCATGACCGTCGTCGACCCCCTCCGCGGCATAGGCGAGGAGCAGGTCGGCGCGGCCGCCTTCATCTGGTCGACAGTCCCGGACCGGGGCGGGCCGCGTGACGCGTTCAATGTGTACCAACTGCTGCACGAGTGGCAGGACTTCAGCCATCGGTTGCATGAGGCGGGGCATCAGCCTTATTGCCTTGTCTGGCCTTGAGCTGGGGTTTCGTGGGATTCGGGCGGGGTCTTCGGGCCTCGCCTTTTTCATGTCCTCGGAGGGGCCGTCAGGCGGCCAGGGCGCATTGAGGGCATGTTGATTTCGCTGGGGCGATGATGTGCCCTGGGTGGCGGGGTGGGTCGCCGTTGCTTTCCGCCTCGGCTTCCGTGAAGGCGTCGCCAGTGGGCGCCTTGTCCGCGATCGCCCTGGCCCGGGCCGTCCACCCTCCGCATCGTGGTCCGCCAGTAGTCCGCTTTCCAATACCAGGAGGCCGACGGCAAGCGCCAGGAAGATCCCGTCCGCCGCCGCCTCCAACATCGAGCAGTTCGTCGACCTGCTCAGCCACATCGATGGCGTGCTCGTCGAGGTCGTGCACTTCCCCTCTGGAAACGTGCGCGGGATACAAAATCGCCGTCGCGGACGACGCCAAGGGCCCGTCTGAGCTTGTTCGTTAACCTCCGTCAGGCCCTGGCAGGGTGGGCGACGGGCCAGAGCGTGAGTGGTCGAATCGGGATGCGCCGATCTGCGGGACAGTTGCATACTCGGCGCATGGCCTTGCTCTCCGGTCGGTTCCGGGATCCGCGCAGTACCGAGTACGACTTCATCAGCTTGATCATCGTGCGGTGTCCTGGTTGCGAAAGGGCCGCTCGTGCCGTTCCAGCGCCCGAAGACTCCAATCCCGGAGGTCCGATCCTGTTCAGGCCACGACGTCTGGTCTGCCGTGGCTGCGGACTGTCACGGATGTGGAGCGGCCGTCTTGTCACGCTCTCCCGTGGCACAGCTCAACCCGCGACTGATCCGTACTTCGGTATGCCATTGTGGTTCCAGGTTGAGACCCGGCATGGGTGGTTGTGGGCATACAGCCTCGAACATCTCGACCTGATCCGCCGTTTCGTAGGAGCATCACTGCGAGAACGAGCACCCTGGTACGACACCGGCCAAAAGATGACCTTGGTGGCCCGCCTTCCGGCATGGATCAAGCGAGCGAAGAACCGAGACGAGATCCTGCGTGCCGTCAGCCGGATCCACGCCTCACTGGCTGCCGCCGGACCGGTTTACCCGCTTCCGAACGGCACTCGAACTTGATCTCTGGTTGTGCTGTTCAGCGGACGCGCGAGAGGCCTCCGCCCGATCATGCGCTCCGACCAAAGATTCGCTTGGCCAGTTCGAAGGCCGCGAGGGTGAGTCTGCTGCCTGATGCTGTTCCGGCCAAGGCGTTCGCGAACGCCTCACGCTTTCGGGACGACCTTTTCGACTGTCTGACCACGCGTATGGACAAACTGTTCGAGCTGGTAGACGCGTTGCCATGTGCGGACGGCCGGGGACCTCGCCGATGGACCTCACGCTGGCGGCTGAGCATCGGCGCGGGCACGACGCGATGTACGCCGCGCTGAACAGCAGGAACGTCGATGTGCCGCGGCTGCGGCAGGTACTGGCTGGGCTGCCGCAGCCCAAGGCCACTGACGGGCGCCTGGTCCTGGCGGTGGATGTCACCCATTGGCTCCGGCCGGACGCGCCGACCAGTGCGAACCGCTTGTCCTGTCATGTCTGCGGCCGTAGCGGACGCTCGTCGGACCAGTTCGTGCCCGGATAGCCCTACTCGTTCGTCGCCGCGCCGGAGTCGCGGAGGACCTCGTAGTGAAGCTTCCCCAAGATCCAAAAACGCCTGGAAAGCCTGGTCCTCAGCCCACCGACCAGTCGGGCAGGCCGGTGCCCGACCCTTGGCACCAGGCCAATGCCACCGCAACCGCACGCATCCCCACCAACCCGACGACCAAGTCTCCCAAGCTCACATAGCTGCCTTCGGCGAAGCCCTCGACGCCCTCCCCCTCGTCACACTCCAGGCCGTGCTCCTCCAACTCCTAGAGCCAGCAACCGCGTTCGAGCGCGCTAACCGCTCCCGAATCCACGTCGAGCACCACTACGCCCTGCGCAGCGCCGTACGAGCTATGCTCCGCGAGCCCGCCCTCAAGGAGGGCGCCGGCCCTGGCGATGTTTGTCGACGCCGCGAGCCTCCTCGTCATCGCCGCCGCCCGCTGGCACCAACTCCGCCACCACGACCAGCAAGTCGCCGCCGCCCACCAGCCGCCCACCAGCCGCTGACCCACGTCCAAACCGCCTACGACCACCGCCACACCACTGGCTGCCCTCGCCCAGCGCCGACCGCTGCAGCAGACCATGGACCGGCACATCCGCCACCTGCGCCAGGCTGTTCCCGACCATGTCGAGCTGGTCGTCGAAGACCGCGCCTTTGGCGCGCTCACCAGCCCCCGCCGAGGCCGAGGCAGCAGGCCACGATCCTGAGCGGCTCCTCCAGCAGGCCGCCGACCAGCGTGCCTTGGACGACGCCGACTCCCTTGCACGAGTCCTGGCCTGGCGCATCCGACGCCTCAGCGTACGGCTGGCACCCGGCGCACGAGCCCGAGCAGCACAGGCTCGCAGGCGGCCGTACGGCACACCGGTGCTTCGGTTCCGATGACAGCAGCCGCCCCAGCCACACAGCAGCCGGCCCAAGCACAACCGCGCTCTCAGTGACGTCCGGCGTTTAGGTTCTGCCGGAAAGCCACCTGCGCCGCCGGTAACCGCGCGGCATGGAGGCGCCTTTCGGTCATTGTTCGATTCGAATGCCGCCATGGGTTCCTTATACCGTTTTGCGACATGGCGGCGCGTGCCATGCGCGAGGACGATACACCTCTGCGTCTGCCGTATTCAGATGTCGCGGTGGGGCATCGGAGACACGGGGGTGGGGGACTTGTCCTACGCGGAGCATCAATCTGTCTTTTCGGCACCAGCGGTGCCGTTGGGGACTGCGACTGATGCGCGGGAAGTGATCAAGCATGGGGTCTATACCGAGGGGGTCACCCGTCGGTTGAGCGCTGCGGCCTTCGCCCGTACGGACTGGCTGGCCGAGTTGCGCGCCGAACTGGCCCGGCTGTGGAAGGAGTTGAAGGCAGCCTTACGGAAGCGGTTTCGGTGGCTCTTTCCTCTCAAGGAGGCGGAGAAGGCACCCGGTTCCTCCGAGCCGGTACCGCCGTCGGTCGTGGTGGGTGAGGACTACGCGGTCTGGGTTCGGCGGAGGATCAAGAAGTCGAAGCGGCCGGTGCCGGTGTACGGCTTCCACCAGGAGCCAGTGGTGGAAGCCTCGGACCGCGCCATACGCCATATGCGGAAACGGCGATGTGCCGTCGCTGCCGTGGTCGCGGTTGTCGTCTGGCAGGCCATCGCTGGCAGTCTGACGGTGGGATGGGCCGCCCTCACCCTGGTTGTCGGGGTGTGGGGCGTGTACCTCGTCGAGCGCTACCTGGCACAGACACGCCTCAACGCCATGTTGGCCGGTGAGCTGCACGCGACTCCGACAGCCGTCCAGGCCCATGCCCTGCCGTATCTCCGCGAGCGCCGCGACAGCGGCGACCGGGACCGCTTTCTCGGAGCGGGTCTTCAGGCATGGCCGCCTGCGGTCATCGGCATCGACGTCGAACCGGCCCCGGAGAACCAGGATGCGGGAGACGACGACACCGGGCTGCCATCGGGACTCGGTTCGCCGGCACAACGCCAAGGCCAGCCCGACATGGCCGAGGTGGCAAAAGCGGTTCTGGATGCCCTGTCTCAGCACAACAAGCCGGTGGCCCGCAAGCCGCTGAAGCACTTCACCGTGGCCCAGCTGCACACCCATGTCGCGCGCCGCCTGGACGACCCGGCACCCGCCCATCACCGCGATCACCCCATCCCGCGCATGGAGGTCATCGGCATCGCCGGCATCCACTACAAGCGCTGGGATCAGATCGACGACGACGCCTGGCGCACCCTGCACGCCCTCGCCGAAGACAACATCGGCGACAAGCCCGCCGAGGAGATCGCCCGCCGCTACATCTGGGCCCGGGTCACCGCCTGGAACGGCGATCTCATCGCCGCCGTCCTGGTTCACCTCGCCTACCAGGGCGGCTTTCTGCGCGTCACGGTCCGGCCGCACATCATGTGCCCGCTCAACCCGAAGGTCGCCGGTCTCAAGCCTGCCGACCCGCGCAGCCTGAGATGGCTCGGCCGCACCGCGTTCAACGCTCTCGGCGACATCTACATCGGCCTCGACCGGCTCGTACGCCGCACGGCCCGCACGCGCCCCGAACTCGATCCGGGCAGTGGACCGGTCAGTCTCCGCGAGGTCTACAGCGTGCGCTGGATCGAGGACATGCATACCAATGACGACGCCCGCTACTACGTGCAGATGATGCAGCGCCGCGTCTTCGACTCCACCGAGATCTTCCTGCGCGACCACAACGTCGACATCGCCGCCTACCAGCAACAGGCCACCGCGATCTACAACTTCGGCGTCATGAACGGCGGCACCATGGCCGGCCCCGTACAGGCCACGCCGTTCTCCAACAATCCCGCCATGACCAACTGACCCGCACCCCACCAGGAGCCCCACATGGCCATCCGCCGCCAGCCCGACCCTGCCCCCAACGGACCCAACTTCGGCATCATCAACACCGGCAAGATGATCGGACCAGCCCAAGCCGCGGCGTTCTCCCAGAACGTCAGTCAGACCAACAACATCACCAACGAAGCCGTGGACAAGGCCCGCGAGAGCATCGACGACCTTCGACGGCGTCTGGAAGAACTACGCGGCCAATACCCCGAGGTGGACGCTGCCCTGCGCGACCTCGCCATGATCACCTCGCGCCTGGACGAACCCGACCGCGACCCCGGCACGCTGCGCTACATGCTCCAGAACCTCGTCGAGCGCTGCGGCGGATTCCCCAACCTCCTGGCCGCAGCCCAACTCGTCCAGTCCACCGTCATGGCACTACTGCCCGGATCCTGAACCCCGGCTGCGATTACCGAGCGAGCCAAGGCTCCAGCCAGGTCCAGGGCTTCCTCCAGGCGAGGTCGGCCAATCGCTCGGACCGGCCTTGGCGGGTCTGGGTGGCACTGCTTTCAAGCACCTCACCGGTCCAGCCGAGACCGGTAGGCAGGGCGACGGTCGATGTCCTCGCAAGGTCCGCCACACGGTCCGTGTCCTCGAACCGATCGAGGACCAAGTCCAAGACCTCACGGACGACAGGCCAGGCTGCGGCCGAAATACTGGTGAACGAGGAGACTGACTGCTCGGCGGGACCTGTGCGACTCAACGAGCAACGCCTGGTTGACGAGCGTCGGGCGTCCGTTGGGCAGGTGCGTGGGAGCGTGGCCACTGTCGCTTCCTCGGGTCGTCGAGGGCCGCGAGTCGATTGCGACGACGAGCATCTCGTCGCCGATCAACTTGATGTAGTCGTCCAACTCCAGCGGCTCGGAGATCAGCAGCAGCGACTCCACCTCCATGCTCGCCTCGGCCATCAGCTCACGGGAGAAGGTGATGTTCTGTCCAGTGTTCGCCGCCTTCGGCTCGACCAGGATCGCCTCGTCCGGCACACCCAGGCTCAGCGCATGTTCGCGGTAGTGGACAGCCTCGCCGCGCGGGAACCGGGCGCGGGTGGTGGGGCTGTTGCCACCGCTGAACACGGCGACGGGGAACAGGCCCGCGCGGTAGAGGTCGGCGACCGTGGTGGCCACGCCCAGATCGTGGCTGCCCGGGCCGATCGCCGCCGCGCAGGGACGCACCGCGTGGCCCATCTGGTGGTAATTCCAGATCAACGTAGCGTCGTGGAACTGCTCGTCGGTGATCTGACGCTGCTGGTGTTCCGGCACTGCACTACCTGACTCATACCTGCTGGCCCTTTTGGATGCCCTCGATGCTGCGCACTTGGTACAGAACCCGTCCGCTGACGTCGCCGTCAGCTACCGCCGTCAGACATCCCAGCGGCCCACCGGAAACAGATCCGGTGGGCCGCTGGATAATGCATGGAACCCTAAATAACTCCGCTTCAAGGCCAGTTGCACCCAGCCGCTTCATGACACCTACACTGCGTCGCTGTCGATGGCGACAACCAGCGATCCTGACCCTTCGGCCAGATAGTCATGTCCCGGAAAATAGTCCACATGGAGGTGGTCGCCCTGATCCGCCTCCAAAGCGAATCTTTCGATGTTCTCGGCAAGGAGAGAGAGGGATTCCAGACTGCCTTCTACGTCCAGAGACTCACCGCCCCCGGAAGAAGAAATCCCAACCTTCCCACTCGCTTGGCGAACCTCGATGCGCAACAACGATCTACTGTAAGGGAATGGACTCGATACCTTCGCGAGGAGGGTTTTCCCCTCGCCGCTCCGCAGCTTTCGACCCAGGGCCAGCAGTTCGGAGCGGGTTCCAGACAGCTCCAATTCCCCCATCGAGTCGTCGCGCAACACTTTCATCATTACGTCTCCGTCAGTCACCTATGGCCAGTAGTCGCCCGACCGGATAGTGGATGGATCTATACCGGTGTGCGGATCCTTGAGCGGGCCACTAGTAACCGTCTTCCCATTGATCTGAGTTTCCAGATTCAGGTGCGGTCCCAGTTTCTGGACGTGAGCACTATTGGGGTTCACATCGAACCGTGCAATCTTCCTGACCGCGTTCCCAGACTCATCGGTCGTCACACTCATGAACTGAACTCCGCCGCTACCGGATCGCACTACCGTTGCATTGTCACCAACGTGCGCCACGGCACGATTAACGGCCTCATCCATCGAAATAGTGCAGTTATGGACCAAGACCGGCGTGGCCCCGGCCAGCACATAGTACGTATGGAGAGTGCCGACGGTGAGGTCATATGTGGTCTGGTGCTGGTGGAAGTTGTGGATTTCGACCACCGTGACGGTGGTGCCGTCCGGCTGACGGAGTTGGGTGCCAGGGGCGAGGTCGCGGGCGTCCGTCCAGCGGTGGTGGGTGGCGTCCCAGAAGGGGTGGTGCCAGGTAGTGGTGAGGGTCTGGGCGTCGGTCTTCGTGTGCTGGGGTGGGCCACGGACCGGGGCCGTGTCCAGGGTCAGGGTGGTGAAGTCCTTGTCCGTCGTGGTGACGATGACGTTCTGGACCTTCTCCGGGGCTGTGACGCCCGTCTGCGGGTCTGTCGCCAGGACCGTGTCGCCGATCTTGATCTTGCTGATCGGTTTGGACGAGCCGTCCGCCAGGCGGACACCGGTACCCGGTACGAAGCTGTGCGTCGCACAGCTCGCCGCGTCGGCCCCCGCGCTCTCCGCCTCCCGGGCCTCCGCAACAGCGTGTTCCGCCTTCACCGCGTCCTCAGCCAGCTTCGCGGCTTCCTCCGCGTCCTTCACCGCTGTGTAGGCGCGGTCGAGGGAGCGCCAGACCTTGAAGGCTTCGACGCCGACCTTGATGGCTTTGAAGACCTTGCCCCAGGGGACCGCTGTCAGCGCTGTGTTGATACAGCCCATGACGTCGCCCTTGGTGAAGCAGTTGTAGGCGTCGGTCAGGCCGAGGACGTCCGCGACCAGACTGAGCAGTTGGTGCTGGAGGCCGGATGCCTGCTTCTTCGCTGCGGTAGCGGCGGCGTCCGCGGTTGCTTTGGCGCGCTGTACGGCTTTGGCCTCGGCCTGCGGGTCGTAGGTCTGCTTGCTGATGTTGCCGCCGGCGGCGCCGAGCGTGTGGCCGTCGGAGCAGCGGCCCTGGTGGCAGACCGAGGTGTTGGAACCACCGGGATCGACCGGGCCGGTCGTGACGTACCGGGTCGGGTTGCTCTTGCTGGTGCCGGTGCCGCCGATGGGGTAGCCGATGCCGCACTGGTCGGCCATGCACAGGCCCGACGGGTCGGACTCGGTGACCGGGGAGTCGCCCGCGTAGTCGTAGGCGTTCCAGGTCTGCGGGGAGCCTGGGTCGAGTAGCGGGTCGGGGCTGAGGAAGCGGCCGATGGACGGGTCGTACTCGCGGGCGCCGAGGTTGGTCAGACCCGTGTTGTCGTCCTGGGTGCCGCCGACGTAGCCCTGTTGCCCGATCCACGTGCCGGTCTGGTCGCGTGTTTCGCCGAAGGGTTTGTACTGGCGGCGCGTGACCTGCTGGGTCTGGGAGTCGATCTCCAGCGTGCCGGTGCCCTGGCGGTCGGGGATCAGATAGGTGAACTTGCCGTCGGAGGAGTGGGCGGCCACGGTCTGGCCGGCGATGAAGATGTAGCGCACGCCGTCGGCGCTGGTGGCGCCGGTCTTGAGGGTGATCTCCTCGTCGCCCGTGTAGAGGGTGGCACCAGCGGGGCTACGCCGGATCAGCAAGCCGCCGTCGGCGTCGTACAGGTACTTCGTGTCGCCGCTGGAACCGGTCGAGGCCAGCTCGGAGAGGCCGCCCTCGTCGTTGTAGGTGAGGGTGTCCGTGCCCGCGCGGGTGGTGCGGGTGAGGACGTTGCCGTCCTGGTCGTAGGTGTAGGCCTTGGTGGTGTTGGCCGTCGAGTCGGCCGGCACCACGGTGTCCACCGTCGACACCGCGTGGGCGGGGCCCTTGCCCGCCGCGAACGGGGTGTAGGAGGCCGTCGCGTCGTGCGAGGTGTCGCCCGCGGTGTTGTGGTCCACCTGGGAGGAACGGGCTCCGGTTGCGTCGTAGGACCAGGACTGCCAGTACGGCGACGGGCCGCCCACCGTGCTGGAGGCTCCGGATGCGGGAGTTGCCGCACAGTCGTCCGTGGCCGTCCACGCGTCCTTCAGGCGCTGTGCCCAGTCGTAGTCGAAGCACTGGGTGTCGGTCGAGCCGGTCTCCAGCTTGTCGGTGATCTTCGTGACGTTGCCGGAGGGCTGGTAGGCGTAGCTGGTCTTGTCGGCGATCGCGGCACCGGACTGGGTGATGGTGGTCGAGTCCGTCAGGCGGTGGGTCTGGTCGTCGTAGTTCAGCGTCTGCTGGGCGAAGTTGCCCGAGGTGCCGTAGGTGAGCTGGTACGGCTCGTCGAACTCCGTGTAGCTGAGTTTGTCGACGTAGTCCCAGCTGTTCGTGGTGCCGCCGACAGAGGTGGGGCGGCCGTAGGCGTCGTAGTTGTAGGAGACGGTCTCCTGTGGCAGCTTGACGGCAGTCGGGTCCTGGTCGGTGTAACTCCTCAGCGTTCCGGTGAGGTTGTACGTGTTCTGGTGGATGTAGTTGCCGGCCAGGGCGCCTTCGGCGGCGGGCACCACGAGTTCGCCGGCCTGTGCCCAGCCGTGACTGTCGTAGCCGAGGACCTTGTCCGTGTACGCGGAGCCGCCGGTACCGCCGACGTAGCGGATGGACGCGGTGGGCTTGCCCTTCTTCAGGGTGTCGTACGTCCACGCGGCCAGTTCGTTCGTGGTCGACTGCGCGGCGCCGCCCGTGGTGTCGAACTCGGCCTTCTTGCGGCCCATTTCGTCGTACGTGTAGCTGATGGTCTTGCCGCGGGCGTCGGTCGTGGTCAGCTGTTGGCCGGCATTGTCGTACGTCGAACTGGAGGAACCGGTGTCGGGGTCGGTCTGCGAGGTGCGGCGGCCGAGAAGGTCATAGCCGCTGGACCAGGTGTGGCCCTGCCCGTCGTCCTGGCCGATCTGGTGGCCGTCCCCGTCGTAGGAGTAGGTGACGGTGTCGGCGGCACCGGTGGCTGTGGTGCCGTGATAGCGCACCAGTTTGACGAGTTGGTCGCGGGCGTCGGTGTACGTGGTGGTGGGTGTGGCACCGACGGGCGTGGTGCCGGCGGACGGGGTGACGTCGACGCGGTCGGCGCCGGGGTAGGCGGTGGTGGTGCGCCAGGTCTCGGAGGCGAAGTGGTAGGCGACCGAGGCGGTCACCCGGCCCGCTCCGTCGTAGAACGTGCCTGTCTGGGAGGGCGTCTGGTTGTCGGGCGCGTCGACCAGGGTGCCGGATGGGGCGCCGCTGTTGTAGTACGCGTCGGAGGAACTGACCGCCCAGCCGTGCGAGTCGTACACAGTGTCGGTGATCGTCCGGCCGCCGTCGACGGTCGCCGTCTGTGTCTCGCGCGGCCGCAGCATCGCGTCGTAGATCGAAATGGAGGTGCGGTAGGCGTTGTCGTCGTCGAGGGTCTGCGTGGTGACCGTGGACGGTACTGACGGCGAGAGGTTGTAGCTGTACTTGGTGTTGGGGTTGTTGTCGGTGGGGAAGCCCGGGCTCCACACCGCGCTCAGGCGGCCCAGCGGGTCGTAGGTGCTGGTGGTGGAGTAGCCTGCCGCGTCCGTGGTCCTCAGATCCAGGCCGCGGACAGGGTCCAGCGTCGTCGTGGAGGCGAAGCCCGCGGTCTGGCCTGTGACCTTCGGCTGGGTGACCGTGACGGAGGTCGGGTTGGTTCCGGTCGCCGGAGTGTAGGCGGTGCTCGTGACACGGCCGTCGGCGTCGGTCTCGGTGAGTTCGCGGCCGTAGGAGTCGTAGGTGTTCTTCAGCGCCGTGATGTAGTGCGGGGTGCCGTCGTCGGCGACCGAGTCGGCCTTCTGGACCATCGTGACATCGCCCTTGGTGGGCGTGGCGGTGTTGTCCGTGGAGCCGTCGAAGAAGGTGAGGTCGTCGCTGAGCAGGTCGTGCGGGTACTTCGGGGTGGCGGAGCAGGAGACGGCGACCTCCTGGACGCGGCGCGGGATCGGCAGCAGGTTGCCGGAGGCGTCTGTCGCGTACCAGGTGCGGGTGCACTTGTCGTCAGTTGATGTCGCGATGTCGCCCTGGTCGTCCACGGCCATGGGCAGACCGGTGGCACCGTCGATCGCGTAGTCGATCTCCGTGGTGCGCTTGGTGCCGTCCGCCTTGGTGGTGACGGTGCGCGCCCGCTGGATGTTGGTGCGGCGGGCGACGAGCGGGTCCAGGCCGGCCTTCGTACGGGTCTGGGTGGCCGTCGCCGCCGAGCTCCAGGGGTCGGTGACGCCGTCCGAGAGCAGCGCGCCGCCGCCACCGTTGTAGGACTGTGCTTCGAAGGTCTGGCCGGCCAGCCAGTCGGAGTCCTTCTGCGGATCGTCGTTGGCGGTGTCGTTGAGGGTGACGCTGCGGGTGCCGGTGGAGGTCTTGTCGCCGTCCATGCCGCGGAAGAACGTCTCCCGGGACAGCGTGATCTGCGCGGGCGCCGTGCCGGTGCGGGTCTCGACCGTGCCGTAGCCGCGCCACTGGTTCCAGGTGCGGTACTTGGCCTGGGTCAGCGGGTCGTCGTTGTAGTGCCAGGCCGGGTCACCGACGTAGTTGTACGAGGTCTGGACGGGTAGGCCACCGGCGGTGGGGTCCTGTGTCGTCACGGAGTTGACGAGAAACTTGTTGAACCAGTCCAGCTGTGGCGAGGTCTGGCCAGGCGGTGTCCAGTACTGCGGATAGCAGCGGTAGGTGTTGTTGTCCTCGCTGGACGGCAGGACCGGGGTGCCCGTGCGATGGCATTGAGGGCTGGTGTAGTTGACGGTGATCACCTCGCCGGACTCGGTGGTGACCGTGGTCATCCGATAGCGGGTGATGGGTTGGTAGCCGTCGAGGCCGTCCACGCGGTTGGCCAGTGCCTGGCCGGCGAACTTCACCGGCGGCAGGGCGAGGCTTCCGCCGTCCTTGCCGGTGTGCACGATCTGGCTCAGCCACAGCGACGGAGTGGTGGTGTCCCCGGTCGACGGGAAGGTGTGGGTCAGTGTCCAGGCGTCGACATCCTGATAGGCCGTGCCGACGAGAGCCTGGGTACGGATGCCCGTCAGACGCTTGGTGGTGAAGAAGGCTGGGCCGTGGTTGTTGCACGTGCCCGTGGAGACGCAGGTCTGGTCGACGGGAACGTCCGGCCAGTGCGAGGCGTTGGCCGTCGTCATCTTCGACGTGGCGCAGTCGAAACTGGAGTCGGCCAGGCAGCGTTCGGAGGTGTCGAAGAAGACCTGGGCAGCGGCCGGGGCGGTGCTGTCGTAGACCTTGCCGGCCAACTGCCCGTACTGGATCTTGGCGAGGTAGCCGCCGCGCGCGTACGCGGTCGGGGTGGTGGCGTTGTCCCGGCCGTAGTAGCCGGTCTCCGGCGTGTACCAGTAGCTGATCGCGTTGCCGTGCGGGTCGACGGTGTAGTCGAGGTTCCAGCGGTAGCCCTGCTGGCACCAGGAGTCGGCGAAGGTCGCGGCGTGGCACGGCTCGTTGGCGTCGTTGCCGTAGACGGGCGTGGTGAACACCGAGTTGGTGGTCGCGTTGCCCGTGGCCCAGCCGGGCAGCCGGTTCCTGCCGAAGTAGTACTGCGTGCCGTCGGCGGTGGTGACGACGAAGTACTCGTTGTCGTTGTCGCCGTTGACCGTGTCGGTCTTGACCTCGATCTTCTCGCCGCTGTCGTTCTGCGGGTGCCAGGTGTCGGTGGTGTCGTCATGCACCAACGTGTTGGAAGAGCCGTTCAGCGACAGAGTGAGCGAGTCGACGTCGTCCGACCAGCACTCGTCCGAGGTCTTGGGGGAGCCGCCCGCCGTGTCGTCGGAGCAGGAGGCGTAGCTGCGCTCGACGAAGCCGGGCGAGTAGTCCCAGCCGTCGCCGATCCAGGAGGACTGGGCGTTCGTCGAGGAGGTGCGCCCGTCCACGGTCTGCGAGCTGTAGTCGAGGGACACGCTCGGGGCGAGGCTGCCGGGGACGTCGGGCACCGAGATGGGGTACGAGTAGCTGAAGGCGCCGGTCGAGCCGCCGGCCGTCCACTGGCCGGACGGGGCCAGGGAGGTCGCCGCATAGCTGCCGCCTCCGCCCGCGGCGGCCGCCACGGCCGCGAGCACCATCGGCTGCGCCGTGGTGGTGGACAGCGGCACCTCGGCTGACACCGTCTGGGCCTTGGCGTCGTTGGTAGAGGTCAGCGGGGTCTGCTTGCGGCAGGCGGCTGCTTGCGGGGTGGTCAGCGCACAGGACGGCAGTTGGACGAGGCGCAGTCGGCCGGCCCAGTCGCCGCCGTAGGCGTCCCTGAACGCCGAGTAGTCGAGGCCCACTTGGGCGGTACCGCCCGAAGTGGCGCTGTCCGGCTGGACGGTGAGAACGACTCCGTTCAGAGAGAGCTTCTCTGCGGCCGTCTGCCCCGGCAGCGACACATGGAGGCGGGTGCCCGTACTAGCCCGGTGCGGGCCCTGCGCCGCCGCAATCGTCACCGGGACACCGGCAGCCCGCGTTGCGGCGCTGTGTGCGGGAACCGCCACGTCGGCCGCGCCCTTGGCGGGCCAGGTCTTGTGGGCCTGGGCGGTGCTCCAGCGCGCCATCTGCGTCGCCTTCGCGGCCTTGCCCTTGACCGGTGAGACGGGAACCGACGGTTCCGTCTTCCCCTTTACGAGGTAATTCGCGTGCTGTCCGGACGCGAGCGCATCCGTGGGCGCGATAAGCCCAACGAACAGGCCGATCACAGCGATTGCGGTGATCCACAAAGTAGGCGCCCTGCGCATCCGCACGGCCCTTCTGTAAATCCGCAAACGTGAATTGCGACGCACTCCGGCCCCCCATTCCAGCACCACTGTCGAGGGGCTATTGGATCAGGTCAAAGAGCCCTCTCACAATCCCTTCACATGGCCAAAAGGTATAGAGATCGCCATACATGGCTCTCTGTTCGACCAAAACTAGAGGCCAAATGCATCAACTTCCCAACGAATAGGGTTGATTGCTCAACAATGGCCTCAACTAGTCCACCAGGCAATAATTTCACACGTCATCTACACCTCAGGACATCATTCGTCGTGGCGGCTTCCTCTCGGGTTGTTGTGGTCTTGCCGTGATTGCGGGTAGCCTCCTTCGCGCCCATTGGTGTATTTCACTGGGACTCAAATTGGGGGGCAGATGTCCGACCGTTTCCGCCGACTTTCCTCCGGCGGTCCATTCAGAAAGAGCCCGCGAATACCGGGCAGATTCCTGGTACTTGCCACCGTCAGCGCGCTCTGCCTGGCACCGCTCGCCACCCAGCCGGCCTCTGCGGACTCCGGACCGGGCTCCGTCACAGATGTCAGTACCGGCCGACCGGACCTGACGCCGGCGCCGGCGGATGACACGAAGCCACCGGAGCCGACCGGGTCCCTGCGCGCGACCGACGACGACGGCGAGCTGACGACGGCCGAGGAGTCGGCGCTGTCCAGCGCGCAGAAGCAAGCCGCAGCGACCGGCGAGCCGGTCCGGGTCGACGCCCTGACCACCGAGACCGCCACTACGACGGCGAACCCCTCCGGCACCGTCACCTACGACTCCAGCCTGCTGCCCGTGCGGGTACGCCAGTCGCATCGCTGGGTCCCCGTCGACGCCACGCTGAAGCGCAACACCGACGGCACCTGGAGCCCCGCAGCCGCGGCCGAACCGCTCGCCTTCTCCGGCGGGGGTACAGCTCCCCTCGCCACGATGGCCAAAGGCACCGCGTCCCTCGCCCTGTCCTGGCCACATGCTCTGCCCACTCCGCATGCTTCCGGTGCGAGCCTGACCTACCCGGGCGTGCTGCCCGGCGTGGACCTCCAGGTCACCGCCAACACGCAGGGAGGCTGGTCGCAGTTCCTCGTCGTCAAGAACGCACAGGCGGCAGCCGACCCCGCACTCGCCCAACTCGCCCTCACCACACAGGCCAAGGGCGTCACCGTCGACGACGACGGCCACGGCAACCTCGCCGCGACCACACCGGACGGCAAGGTGCTGTTCAGCGCCCCGCAGCCGGCGATGTGGGACTCCAGCGGCATTGACGCGGCACACGCCGCCCCGCAGACAGGGCCTGCCCCCAAGGCCCGGGTGGCCCGCGTCCAGAGCCGTCTGCACGGCCGGACCCTGTCCCTCGTCCCCGACGCCGACCTGCTCGGCGACGCACACACCCAGTTCCCCGTGTTCATCGACCCGACCTGGAACCCGCACTACGCCACCGGCTCCAAGCAGCACTACGTGGAACTCCAACAGGGCTGCCCCACGGCGAAGAACTACGACTCCACCCAGTACGGCGACCCCGGCGTCGGCTACAACAGCTGGTCCGGCTGCATTGGCCTGGAGCGCGCCTACTACCAGCTGGCGGTCCCCTCGGGCATCTGGGGTGCGCACATCGTCTCGGCCACGGTGAACGCCAAGGAGAACTACTCCGCCAGCTGCAGCCTGTCCTCGGACGTCTACCTCTACTGGTCCGGCGCGATCAGCTCCGGCACCACCTGGAACACCAGACCGGCCCTGAGCGGCAAACTGGCCACCAAGAGCATCGGCCCGGCCTGCACCAGTGAGCCCTCCGGCGGCTTCTCGGTGACCTCCACCATCGCCAAGGGTGCCGCCGCGCACTGGAAGAGCTGGACCTTCGCCCTGATCAACAGCCAGAGCGGCAGCGGCGACGGCAACTACTTCAAGCGCTTCGACAGCAGCCCGTCCATGTCCATCACCTACAACCACGTGCCCAACAAACCCGGCACGCTGGCCACCAAGGTCGGCTCCACCTCACTCGGCTGCGGCACCGCCACCCCCTACCCGATCGTCGGCAAAACCCTGGCCACCACCCCGCCCACCCTCAACGCCACGATCAGCGACACCGACAAGGACGCCCTGGCCGCCACCTACTCCTACTGGGTCGGCAGCGGTACGGCCACCACAACCACCAGCGCCACCGTCGCCAGCGGCGCCAACGCGCCCAAACAGCTGCCCTCGACGTTCATGAGCGGACTGGCCGACGGCAGCGTGGTCAGCTGGAAGGTCAACTCGTCGGACGGTGAAGACACTTCAGCGGTCTCGGCGACCTGTCACTTCACCGTCGACCTGCACAGCCCAGCCCAGCCCACCGTCAAAACCGCGGACAACCTCTACCCAGAGGACGCGACGGGCATCACCCCGGCGGGAACCGCCGGCAAGTTCACCCTCTCCGTGAACCCCGGCACCAACGGCAACAACGCCACCAAGTTCTTCTACGGCCTGGACGCCGCCCCTCCCACTTCCAACACCCCTGCCGCACAGACCGCGACGGCCAGCAACAACACAGCCACGATCACGGTGACCCCCGTGGCACCCGGCACTCACACCCTCTTCGTCAACGCCGTCGACTCGGCGGGCAACGTCTCCTCCCAGCAGCAGTACGAATTCACCGCAACCGGGCACGCCACGAAGACCTACGCCAGCCTGCAGGCCGCCTTCAACAACACCGCCACCACCGACGACAGCAACCGCACCACCGCCGATGCCGACGGCGCGGGCTCCAGCCTCTCCCTCCAGACACTCAAGGCGGCAGGCTGGCAACCCGGTGGCAAGATCACCGTCGACGGCGCCACCTTCGCCCTGCCCGACTTCGGCTCCGCAAGCGGCGACAACGTGCTCGCCGCCAACCAGACCATCCAGATGAACGGCACCGGCGGCCAGGCATTGGTCTTCCTCGGCTACTCCACTTACGGGTCCGTCGGCTCCCAGCACCAGGACGGCGACACCACCAACCCCGTGGTCCCCGACAACACCAACACGTCCGCCACCAACTGCAGCCTGGGCAACGGCACTTACGAAGACTGCGTCACGCCGAAGGGATCCATCACCTACGGCGACGGCACCTCACAGCCCTACTACCTGACCATGCCCGACTGGGTGAACGGCCCCGACACCCTGGCAGCCGTCACTCTGCCGTACCGCAACACTCCCTCCGCCCAGGTGACCCACAGCACCAACATCTACGCCTTCGCCGTCCCCCTGAAGGCCGGTGCCACCGTCACCTCGGTCAGCCTGCCCGACCTGGCCGACGCCGCGCGCAAGTACGTGCCGGGGATGCACATCATCGGCATGTCCGTCCGCGACACCACCACCGCCGCGAACGGCGCTGCCTGGACCGGCAGTTGGAGCTCGCCTACCGAGGAGCGGTTCCAGTTCTCGTCCATGGGTACCTTCGGCAACCAGACCTTCCGCGAGGTCAGCCAGATAAGCGCCGGCGGCGACAACGTGCGGCTACGGCTGTCCAACGCCCTGGGCACCAACCCGCTGACCCTCGACCACGTCACCGTCGCCCCGTACAGCAGCGGCGCAGCAACCGCCTCCACCCCTGTGGACGTCACCTTCGGCGGCGCCAGATCGGTGGTCATCCCGGAGGGCGGCGAACTCTACAGCGACCCGATCCCCATGACGGTCGCCCCAGGCGGAGTGATCACGACCAGCATCCACCTGGTGAACCAGGTGAGCTACCTCGTCATGCACCCATGGGCAGCCACCGACTCACTCGCCTACATCAGCGCCGTCGGCAGCGGCGACCACACCACCGACACGGCCAACACCGCGTTCACCGGTACGGGCACGCTCGCGACCCGCTCCACCGACATCCTCACCGGAGTCGACGTCACCACCACCGACCACCAGCCCACCGTCTCCGTGCTCGGCGACGGCCTCATCAACACCCGCACCACAGGCAACACGGCAGGCTACAACACCCCCCGCTTCAATCAGTATCTGGCGAACCACCTGATCACCAACACCGACGGCGTACCGGTTTACGGCGTCACGGCCTCCGGCATCGAGAACAACTACCTCGGCACCGACCAGGGCGCAGGCGCCGGTGGCCGCGCCGCGCTGACCCGCCTCGACCGGGACGTCCTGTCCGTCCCGGGCATCAAGACCGTCGTCGTCACACAGGGCCTCGAGGACATCGTCGCCGGCCATGACGACGTCGACATCGACAGCGCCCTCGGGCTGTTGCGGGACCAACTCAAGGGCTGGGGCATCAAAGTCATCTTCACCACCCTGACGCCCTGCGACGGCAACAGCGCCTGCACGGCGACAGTCGACCAGAACCGCATCGACACCAACACCTGGATCACCGACCAAATCGACTTCACGTCACCGACGGTGAGTTATGTGGACGCGGAAGCGGTCGTGGCGGTCACCGACACGACCAGCACTGCGGACCCACAGGCACTGAAACTGAGCAGCGACGCGGCCCCAGCCGACTTCGACTCCGGCGACCACCTCAACCTGACCACGGACGGCTACAGCACAATCAGCAACGCTTTCGACCTGACCTCACTCGGGCCGGACGCATAACGGGCAACGGTGGGCCGGGTGCTCTGCCGCATTCTTGTGGCGCACCCGGTCCGGGTCACCCCCCCCCGGGTGTGCAGACGGCCCATTGCCGGCCGCCAAGCTACAGCCCGGTTAGCGCACCGACCGAGCGAGTGGCCGGAAGGTCGTGTGTCAGGGCTGGCCGCCGACGGTGGGGAGGCCTACTCCGCCGAGGACAGTCAGGTCCGTGCGATGCGGAGAAGACGACAGCAGCGCGAGGACATCTGCGGGGTCGGGACCGTCGGCGTGCGGCGGAGCGGCGAGGGCTGCCTGCGCACTGGCTTCGTCCCGCCAGACCTCGGTGACATGCACCGTGTCCGGATCGGCTGTGTCCTGGCTGATCAGATAGATCTCACAGCCAGGGAAGCCGTGCAGACTCTCCGCGACCCTCAGCAGGACGCCGGCGAGTTGGTCGCCCTTGCCCGGGTGCGCGGTCATGGTCATCAGCCTGCCGATCATGTTCAGACCAGGGTGGTGATGCAGAAGGGGTGGCCGGCCGGGTCCAGCAGGACCCTCCACCGGTCGGGCTGGGGCTGGGTCGGGGGCTCGACAGCACCCAGGGCCAGCAGATGAGCCTGCGCGGACTCCAAGTCGTCGACGCCCAGTTCGATGTGGGCCTGCTTCTCCTGGGAAGGGTCCGGCCAGGTGGGACGCCTGTAGTCGGTGAGCCGATTGAACCCCAGTCCAGCCGAGCCCTCCTGGCCGAGAAGGATGAAGTCGTCGCTGGAGTAGGCGACGGGCAGGCCGAGGGCCTCTCCGTAGAAACGGGCCAGTTCAGCAGGGTCTGGGCAGTCGAAGGTGGTAGCCGCGTAGCGGATCGCGGGTGCGGACGTATTTCCGGTGCTCATGGGGAAGACGCTATGACGGGACCAGGACAGATTCCGTCCTGGTCATGCGGAACACTTCACGATGTGATCAGCACATCCGCCCGTCTGCTGCGACTGGTCTCACTGCTGTCCGCACGGCCATCGTGGACCTGCGGCGAGCTGGCCGCCCAGATGGCGGTCACCGAGCGCACGGTGCGGCGCGACATCGCCAGGCTCCGGGAACTCGGCTACGGAGTCGAGTCCGACCTCGGGCCATGGGGCGGTTACCGCCTCCGCGCCGGGGCACGGATTCCGCCGTTGATCCTTGATGACGAGGAGGCGCTCGCCGTGGCCGTCGGGCTGCGCGAGGCTGCGCTCAGCGGGGTTCTCGGCGGCGACCAGGCCGCGCTGTCCGCTCTGCTGAAACTGCGTCAGGTCCTGCCGCGCCGGATCGCAGACCGGCTGGGCGAGATGGATGCCGCCTTTGTTCACACCACGAGGCTCGACGCGCCGCAGATCGCGCCTGGCATGCTGCTGGAACTGGCCGGCGCGTGTCGCCGGGCGGAGCGTTGCCGCCTGTCGTACCGCGATCGGGAGGGGAAGGCCACGGTCCGGGATGTCGACCCGTACCGCCTGGTGCATACGGGACGCCGTTGGTATTTCGTCGCCCGGGACGTGACCCGGGACGAGTGGCGTACCTTCCGCGCCGACAGGGTGGGCCAGATACAGCCGACCGGACGCCCGGTGGAGCTCATCGACCCACCTGACCCGGCTCTGCTCGTTTCCCGCTCCATCGCGACCGGGGCCTACCCGCTCTACGTGACCATCCGCCTCCCGCTGCCCCTGGAGCAGGCGCTTCGGCTGATCCCGCCGACGGTCGGTACCCACCGCCGGGAAGGCCCCGAGGCCACGGTCGTCGACATCGGCGGCCCCGACGCGGACGGGCTCGCCAGGTACCTTCTCAGCCTGGCCACACCACTGCGGGTCCTGTCACCGGACGACGTGCGGGAAGCTCTGCTGCGTCGTACGCGGGAACTGTTCGAGGACAACGTGAACGGTCAGCCCCAATAGAGGGACATTGCACCGGGAACGAACATGTCTGGTCGCCATGGCAGTTACGAAGCGGCAAGGCAAGTCCAGTGCGCGGCGTCGGGTCAGGGTGTGGGCGGGTGTATGGCCTCAAGGGTCAGCGCGTGCGGCGGGCGTACCGCGTCAACGGTCAGCGCGTGCGGCGGGCGTACCGCGTCAACGGTCAGCGCGTGTGGTGGCGTACCGCGTCCAGGAGTTGGTCGATGTCGTCGGTGCTGTGGGAGAAGGCGGTGACGAACCGGACGATTCCCGGTTCCCAGCGGTCGTGGTAGAAGGCGTCTGGAACGTCGACCTGGCTGACAGGCCCGGGAGGAGTGGGGAGAGGGACAGCCACGGAGCCGGGCCCGAAGGCTCGCGTTCCGAGGGCGCTTCCTAGTCCCAGTCCGCGCCAGGCTGAACAACCTTGGCACCACCCCGGTGCGGTGTGGAGACGTATCCCTCCGCCGGGGCAGGAAGGTCTTCGACGCACTCCGCAGAACAGGCGTTGACCAGCAGGGGCAGGACGTCAGTCGCAACGCGGCCCGACAACCACACCTGCCGGAGCGAGCCGGCGTCCACCGGCCGGTCACAGACACTGCACCTGAAGATCCCCGTCGCACCCCAGCGATGCGGATCAAGGTCGCGAAGATCCGGCTCGTCAGTCCCTGAACCAGTCGGCCCAAGTCGGGGGAAGGGCGGCCGTAGCTTGAAGTTGCCGTAGAGGGACCGTGTACTCACCGTGCTCTGCCGCAGGCTGGAGCACCGGGTGATCTCGTACGGGAACCAGTGCAGCCGGTGCGACGTGTACGGGCTGAACTCCTCCAGGCTCGTCATTGCCCCGATCTCCGGCGGGATACGGACCAGGTTGCTGCCGTACAGGACCAGTTTTCTGACCGCCGTCAGCTTGGCGATGGTCGGCGGCAGCGTGACGATCTGCCGCCGCTCCTGAGGGCTGAGTTCCACCAGCGGTTCGAAGACCTCTCTGCCGTCGGCAGCAGCCTCTTCAACCAGGTGCAGGAGATGCAGCCAGCCCGGAGCCATGGCGTCCTGGCGATCGGGATGAAAGCTGACAGGAACTCCACGGCGCATGCGGGACTGGTCGAAGCAGGCGCACCTGTCGCGATCCGCCTGACGCCCTCCCGGTCCCGCCGCGTCAGTCCACTGATTCTCGAAAAGGACCAGCTTGTCTTCATCGCCCATGGCGCCAAGATACGACTCACCAAGGTGCCTTGAGATTTTCTCCTCGAGTCCCTTCGGGTTGTCGTCAGCCGCCATGCTCAGCGGCCCCCAACGGAGATACCCCCACCGAGAGCCTTCTCAGCGCTCCGCCTCCCCGCCGGCCATACCCCCTAGGGGGATACTCGCCGGAGGCAACCGCCGCCACCTCGGGAAGGGTGCATCTTCGTGGACGCCATCGGGCATGCCTTGTCCATCGCAGGGTCGATGACCTGGGAGGTCACCTGGGCACTGATTCTCGGGTTCACGCTGTCCGCCGTCGTGCAGGCCGTGGTGCGCCGCTCCACCGTCGTACGGCTCCTCGGCGACGACCGGCCGCGCACGCTCGCCGTGTCCGCCGGGCTCGGGGCGGCCTCGTCCTCCTGCTCTTACGCCGCCGTGGCCCTCGCCCGCTCGCTCTTCCGCAAGGGCGCGGACTTCACGGCGGCGATGGCCTTCGAGATCGCCTCCACCAACCTGGTGATCGAACTCGGCGTGATTCTGGCCCTGTTGATGGGCTGGCAGTTCACGGCGGCCGAGTTCGTCGGCGGCCCGATCATGATCGTCGTACTCGCCGTGCTGTTCCGGGTGTTCCTGCGCGAGGGGCTCCTGCGCCAGGCCCGTGAGCAGGCCGAGCGCGGGGTGGCCGGGTCGATGGAGGGCCACGCGGCGATGGACATGTCCGTGGGTGGTGAGGGCGGCTTCGCGCGCCGACTGTTCTCCCGGGACGGCTTTACGTCCGTGTCGCACATCTTCGTCATGGAGTGGGCGGCCATCCTGCGCGACCTGGTGGCCGGGCTGCTGATCGCCGGTGCGATCGCCGCCTGGGTGCCGGACGAGTTCTGGCAGGCGTTCTTCCTGGCGGACCATCCGCTCGCCGCCAAACTGATCGGACCGCTCGTCGGGCCGCTGGTGGCGATCGCGACGTTCGTCTGCTCCATCGGCAACGTGCCGCTGGCGGTGGTGCTCTGGAAGGGCGGGATCAGTTTCGGCGGGGTGATCGCCTTCATCTACGCCGACCTTCTGATCCTCCCGATCCTGAACATCTACCGGAAGTACTACGGCGCCCGCATGGCCGCCTTCCTGCTGGTCACGTTCTTCGCGGCGATGGCTGTCGCCGGGTACGTCGTCGAGTTCGCATTCGGCGGCCTGGGACTGATTCCGGACCAGGCCGATGCCACGATCCCGGAGGAAGGCATCACCTGGAACTACACGACCTGGCTCAACATCGTCTTCCTGCTGCTGGCGGCGTCCCTGCTCGTACGGTTCTGGCGCACCGGCGGCCCGGCGATGATGCGGATGATGGGCGGCGCACCCGATCAGCCCGATCAGCCCGATCAGCCCGATCAGCCCGATCAGCCCGATCAGCCGGATCAGCCCGATCAGCCGGACCAACGGGACCAGCTGGACCCGCCGGACCACTCTCACCACCCCGATCGGTCGGGATAGGTTCGCGGTATGGATTCCGCGTCTCTACTCCTCCATCTACGCCGCGAGTTGGACGGCTTTCGAGCCTGCCTGGACGGCGATCTCGCCGCACGGGTCGAGCACTGTGGCGACTGGACGCTGTACGACCTGGCGGACCATCTGGGCGGCCAGAACCTCTGGGCGGCCGCCGCCGTCACCGAGGGACACGGTGACTTCAAAGCGGCGGCGGCGCCGCGGGAGCCGGCGGCACTGGGGCGATGGTTCGACGACACGTCCGAGACCCTGCTCGCGGCCCTGGACACCGATCCGTCCACCGCGGCCTGGACGTTCCATCCGCCACACACGGTCGGGTTCTGGCAGCGAAGGCGTTGCATGGAAACGCTCGTGCACCGGTGGGACGCCGAGAGCGCCCTCGGGGTACCCGGGCCGCCGCTCAACGCCGAGCTGGTCGACGACGGGGTGTCCGAGGTCTTCGACACCATGGCCCTGCGGATGATCTCGCGCGGCCTGGCGGTCCCGCCCACGGTCGCTCTCCGGCTCGAAGCCACGGACACCGGCTCGACCTGGACGTACGGTCCGGGAGACCCGGTCGCCGTGCTCTCCGGCACGGCGGAGAATCTGCTGCTGACGCTGTGGGGGCGGCGGCTGCCGCGTGCCGAAGACGGGTTGACATGGGAGGGCGACCGGCCGGCCGGGCAATGGGTGTTGGACGGTCCGCTGGTTCCCTGACACGTCACTCATCCCCCGCCCGACGAACGGATCACCGTGGCTCAGCCGCACTCCAACGCCCAGCCCGACGCCCAGGCCAACGTCCAGCCCAACGTCCAGTCCGAGGTCCAGTCCGAGGTCCAGTCCGACGCCCAGCCCGACGTCCTCAAGCCCGCCCTCGGCTCCATGACCGTCCTGGTCGCCGCCGTCATCGTCCACGACCGGGCCACCGACCGCGTCGTCCTCCTCCAGCGCGGTGAGAACGCCAAGTTCGGCCAGGGGATGTGGGACCTCCCCCTCGGCAAGAGCGAGCCCGGCGAGCCGATCACCGGAACCGCCGTACGCGAGCTGTACGAGGAGACGGGTCTCACGGTGAAGGCGGAGTCGCTGAAGTTCGTGCACGTCATCCACGGGGCGTCGGGCGTCCAAGCACCGAACGGTTTTCTCACCGTCGTCTTCGCCGCCCACGAATGGAGCGGCGAACCCGTGAACCGCGAGCCGCTCAAGCACGCCCAGGTGCGCTGGACCGACATCGGCGACCTCCCCGTTCCCTTCGTGAAATCCAGCGCCGGCGCCCTCCGCCGATACCTCACCGCCGACACTCCCGAAGTCTCGCTCCACGGCTGGACCTAGAGCCGGTGCGGCGGGTCCGCCACCACCTCCGCCCACACCGTCTTCCCGACGGGCATACGGGGCGCCGTCCCCCAGCGTGCGGCGAGCACCGCCACGAGGAGCAGGCCTCGCCCCGACTCGTCCTCCGGCCCCGCGACGGTTTCCGAGCCGAAGCGTGGCTGGTCCGTGGAGGCGTCCGCGACCTCGATACGGATCAGTTGCGTGCGTACGTCGAGGGCGATCCGGAGGTGGAAGTCCCGGCCCGGCGTCCGGCCGTGCTGTACGGCGTTGGTGGCCAGTTCCGCGACCAGCAGGGAGACCGTGCCGGAGGCGTCCGAGGCAGGCGGATAGCCCCACTCCGCCATACGGCGCACCGTCAGATGCCGGGCGAGCCGGGCTCCCCGGGGTGACGACGTGAACTGCATGGTGAACACGAGGCTTTCGGTCGCCGCTGGTTCCTGTTCCTTCGACGCAGTGCCGTCCATCGCATCCCTTTCGTCGCCGCGAGCACGACCAGCACTTCGTGTGTGAGTCGTGACGTTCCGTACACAAGGGTCGTCATGCGGGCCTACGCTCAAAAGGTGATCGAGCCTTACCGTTCGGACCGTAAGGAATGGAAGTAGCGCCTTGGCCAAGGAAATTGACCCGGGATCATCGATGGCAGCGCTCTTCGGATCACGCGTTCGCAGACTCCGTACGGCGGCGGGGCTGACCCAGGCGGAACTGGGCGAGAAGGCTCATGTGGTCGCCTCGCGGATCACGCAGGTCGAGCGCGCGTCGGGAGCGAAGCCGACCCTGGAACTGGCCCGCATTCTTGATGAAGTCCTGGGCGCGGACGGGCTGTTGGTGGAGCTGTGGCCGTACGTCTACCGGGAGGCATTCCCGGACTGGTCACGGGCGTTCATCGCGTACTCGGAGAGGGCGGTATCAATCCGGCAGTACTCGGCGCACCTCGTGCCCGGCCTCTTACAGACGGAGGATTACGCACGTGCGGTGCTGCGCGTCGGGCTGTCCCTCCAAAGCGAGGAACATCTGGAGGAACGCGTGTCGGCGCGACTCGGTCGCCAATCGAGGCTCACCGCTACCGACCGCCCCGAGCTGTGGGTCGTACTGGACGAGGCGGTGCTACGACGGCCGGTCGGCGGATGGACAGTCATGCACGGCCAATTTGCGCGGGTGCTGGATGCCGCCTCCGACCGTCACATCACCGTGCAGGTGCTGCCGTTCGAACAGGGCGAGCACGACGTGATGGGCGGGTCGCTGACCATCCTGGAGCTGCCGGACGGCAGCGAGGTCGCCTATACCGAAGGCGCCCACTACGGCCAACTCGTCGAGGATCCGGCCGAAGTCAAGCGCTTCAGTCTGTTTTACGATCGGCTCCGGGCAGCAGCCCTGCCCCCGCTCATGTCGCTCGACATGATCCGATCAGCGATGGAGGGCATCCACCATGGCGCGAACATCCCATCCCGAACTGAACGGCGCCGTCTGGCGCAAGAGCAGCTACAGCAATCAGGAGGGAGGCGACTGCGTGGAGGTGGCGGACGGAATCACCGACCTCGTCCCCGTCCGTGACAGCAAAGCCCCCGATGGCCCGGCGCTGGCCTTCGCCGCAGCCTCCTGGGCCTTGTTCATAGGCGAGTTGAAAACCCGTCACCGCAGCTGAGCCGACCGAATCCGAGCCGACCAGGTACCGGCCGCGGACGGCGTTCCAGATCCACCGGGCCCTCGTCTGCGACGGCCCGGTGGGCCACGGCCCTCCCCCAAGGACTTTAAGGAAAGAACCAACTACCCACCTCCTCCCACCCGTTCACCCTCAGGAGTGACCCGGTTGCGGAAGGTAGCGACAGGGAGTTACCTTCGCCGCGACAACCCACACAACAGAAGACGGCCCCCGCCAGGACGGCAATCCTGAACGAGGGCCTGACCAAGCAGGAAGAACCCGCTTCCCGATGGCTCAACCGCAGTCTAACGCGCCCTCGCGCGCCGGAACCGGCGCTCCGACCTCCGGCGTGATCCACGTCCGCACCCGCCTCACCGCCAACTTCACCGTGATCGCCAACGCCCTTGCGCAGCGGCGCGGAAGCGCGGTCACCGTCGGCGTCGCGGCCTACATCCTCTCGTTGCCCGACGGCTCGATCGTCAGCATCGCCGCACTCTGCGCCCACTTCGACGAGGGCGAGATCCTGATCTCGCGGGCGCTGAGGGAGTTGGAGGCCGCCGGGTACCTGGTGCGGCGGCGCGAGCGCGGGCCGGACGGCCAGGTCCGCACGCGGACGTTCTTCTACGACGTACCGCACGGTGAGGAACAGCCCACCCCGCCGTCCAACACGCCCAACCGGCCTGCCCAGTCACGGAAGTCCGCAGAGAGAGCCGCTCCGGCACCTTCACCCGCCGAACCACCGTCACCATCACCGTCACCCGAGGCCGAGGCCGCGCACCCGTCACCCCCTCCTCCACTCCAGCTCGACGACGCCGACCCTCAGGCCGTCGTCATCCTCGCCTCCCTCCGGATCGCCGACCGTAGGCTGATCCTGTCCCGCCGCGAGGTCGCCGAACTGGCCCCGCACGTCAGCGAATGGCTCGCGCGAGGTCTCCGACCCGAGGAGATCACCGGCCTGCTCACCGCCGGACTCCCCCCACACTTCCGCTCCCGCCCAGCGCGTGTCCTCGCGCACCGACTCCGCGAAGTCCCCCTCCCGGCGCCACCAACCCCGTACACACCGCCTACACAGCGTTCCGTCGTCCTGCCCTGGCAAACCTGCGACGGCTGCGAGCGCGCCTTCCGGGCCCCGGAGCCGTCCTCCTGCCGCGACTGCCGGGAGGCGGCCTGATGCCTCAGAAGGCCCGCGCTCAAGCACGGCACGCTACAGAGGCACGCGGTCGCGGTACGCAAGCGACGAGCCGCGTATGCGAGCATGCGAAACCTGGGAACAGCGGGAGGAGGGTCATGGTCGACCGGTTCAATGACGGGCTTCTGACGCCCACAGAGACGGCTTCGCACCTTGAGGTCCCGTTGTCGACGCTCACCAGTTGGCTGAAGGGGACGGCGGCCGGCGCACCGCTCGTGCACCGGGTGGAGCCGGTACGCAGCGGGCAGCCGTCGGTTCCCTTCATCGCCGTGGCCGAGGCTCATGTCCTGCGTTCTCTTCGCTCGCTCGGTCTGCGCATGAGTGAGATCCGGGAGGCTGCGGCGGCCGTACGAAAGGCGTTCGACACGCCCTACGGCCTGGTCTCGAAGCGCATCGCCACCGACGGGGTGGACATCTTCGTCGAGCACGGATTCGGGGATCTGCGCAGGGCCCGGGACGGTCAGGCCCCCATCCAGGAAGTAGTGGCCGGCTACCTCCGATACCTGAACTGGGAGGGCGACGACGACTACCCGGCGAGCCTGCGGCTGAGGCAGTACGGGGAATCGGTTCCCGTCGTCATCGACCCGCGGTTCGGTCACGGACTTCCCGTCATCGCCACCAACCGTGTCTCGGTGAAGGCGGTCACCGACCTCTGGGAGGCCGGGGAGAGCGTCGAGGACATCGCCTACGAGTACGGCATGACACCCGAGCAGGTCGACGCACTCTGTCACGCAGTGGTGCGCCTTGCCGCCTGAGTTCTTCCTCGATCGGAACCTGGGGCGCCGTGTAGCGGAGGAACTCAGAGATCGCGGCTGGGCGGTACACCGGATCGTCGATGTCTTCCCGGAGGACGCGCAGGACATCCCCGACGAAGAGTGGATCTCGTACGGACTCGACCGTTCGTGGGTTCCGCTGTCGAAGGACGGCCGCATCAAGACACGGGACCTGGAGATCCAGCCTGTCCTCGACCGCTGCGCTGTGCTCTTCTACCTCGACAACCAGCAGCTCCGCAGCCTGGAGATGGTGGATCGCCTGGATGCCCACCGCAGCGCGATCCACCGAGCCGTCGAGAAGGGCGGTCCGGCCGCCTACGCCGTACGACAGGGCGGCCTCGACCGCACCTGGCCATGACAGCCCGCTTCGGAGCCGAGAGGAACGTGCAAGGACTCGCGAGTTTCGTCAGAGCTTCCGCGCGCCCCTCGGACACAGACGGCGGCTCACCACCACGACGTGGGATACACCTGCCGCTGAAGGCGGGCCGAGACCATCTGTATCGCGATGAGCAGTGCCGCGCCGAGGGCGAGGAGGGGTACGAAGTGGGTGGCCGGGGGGCGGGTGAGCGTGATCATGACGGCGGTGGCCATGGCCGGTGGGTGGGCCGCTTTGAGGAGGAGTACGAGTCCACAGGCGATGCCGGCGGCCACTGCGGCGCCCCAGGGGCCGTGCCAGCCGAGGGCGAGTACGGCGTAGGCGACCAGGCAGGACAGCAGGTGGCCGCCGATGACGTGGCGGGGCTGTGCGAGAGGTGATTGGGGGGTCGCGGTGACGATGGCCATCGTGGCGGCGAGCGGTGGTACGAGCGCCGTCTGGTGGGTGAGTGCCCCCACGGCCGCCAGCACGGCCAGCCCGAGCGTCGTGGTGATGGCCGACGATGCGACGGTGCGGCGGGGTGGCCGGGGCTCGTCGGGTTTCCACCAGCGGTTCGTGGGCGGTTTCGCCGGGTGAGCCTGGACGTCCACGACTTCCGGTATCCCGGGCGCGTCAGAGGCCATGAAGGCGAGATTCTGCTCGGGCGGTGGGGTTGACGGCGGCAGAGCGGCCCGGCTCAGGCGGGTCGCACAGGGTCAGGGCGCGCGGAAGCAGCACAGGAACTCCTCGGAGGGTCCCCGCTTCCGGCCCACGGCGGCTCGTCGTCCGTGAAGACGGGGATCATCCCTGGCATCCTGACCTTGCCGGGCAAAGACCGTCCAAGACCGCCTCCCTATCGCCCGATCGAGGGCCTCTATCGAAACCCGCCTCCCCGTTGACCGACGGGGTTCAGGACTGGGCCGTTCCCGGGCCCCGGCTCGCGCGCATCCCGAAAAGGAAACGGGTCAGCCTCGTCCGCCGTACGAGGAGTTCGTACGCGGCCAGGGTCAGGGACAGGGAAGCGGCCACGATCAGGACGTACTTGACCGGGATCGGGGCGTCCAGGCCGACCACCGCGTACGCGACCGCCACGACGATCGGCTGGTGCAGGACGTACAACGGCAGTGCGCCGACGGCCAGGTAGCCGAACAGACGACGGCGCCCGCCAACCGATGCCGTGGCCGGCGGCACGGGAGGCCGGTCACGGCGGTCCAGCAGCCCCACGATGCCCACGATCCAGCACCAGCCCGCCGCCCCGTACAGCGCGCGCGAGACCGTCGCGAGGGCCGTCGGGTCCGTGAAGGCGTCGTCCGCCGTCATGAAGCCGGGCGCGCAGGCGGCGAAGAGGAGGGGGCCGAGGACGGCCGCCACCGCCGCATCCCGGCGTATCGCCGCGCGGAGGCGGTCGTCGATGGCCACGACGAAGCCGTAGAGGAAGAAGAGGAGGTACGCCCAGCGGCCCCAGCCCCCGTAGTCCTCCTCCAGGCCGCTCAGCGCGCTCATCGCGGCGAGCGGCAGGGCGGGGAGCAGCACCACGCCACGCCGCTCGCACGCCCTCGCGAGAGCGTCGCGGAGGCGCTGGGCGTGCGCTGCCGGAAGCCATCGGGCCAGCGGCACCAGGAACAGCGAGAACGTGAGCAGCAGCACCACGAACCACAGGTGACCCGTCTCGAAGTACTCGCCCTGCACGACGAACGGGAACGCGGAAAGGTCCAGGTGGACGTCGAAGAAGCGGGGCAGGAAGCGGAGGTAGGACTCGTCGTGGCCGCGGTCGGCGGCCCGCTCGCGCAGCCACTGCGGCAGCGGCAGCAGGGCGGCTGTCGCGAAGAGCAGCGGTACGCCGAGCCGCAGCAGCCGTTCCGTGGCGAAGCCGCCGGGGCCGCGGCGGCGCAGCGAGTGCCAGGAGCCGAGCCCCGCGACGAAGAACAGCATCGGCATCGCCCACACCACGCCGAACCCGGCGATGACCAGGATCGCGTCGGTGGTGTCCCGGTTCTCGACGTAGAAGTCGGTGTCCGTGGCGAAGACCAGCGCCGAGTGGAAGAAGACCAGCCCGATGACGACGAGGATGCGGATCGCGTCCAGCTCGGTACGCCGTCCGGACGGGGCGCTCGCGGGCTTCGCGCCTTCCCCGGACGCGTAGCCGGAGCCCGCGGCGTTCCCTGACGCGAAGCCGGAGCCCGTGACTTCCCCCGACGCGGAGCCGGAGCCCGTGACTTCCCCTGACGCGGAGCCGGAGCCCGTGACTTCCCCCGACGCGTAGCCGGAGCACGCGCCTTCCCCTGACGCGGAGCCGGTTACTTCCCCTGATCCTGGGACCCCTCCCGGCCCGGCACGCCTCCCCGGGCCCGGCGCGGTTTCCGGCTCCGTCATGCCGCCTCCCCCATGGCGTGTGGCATGTCGCTCGTGGCGGCACCAGTGTCCGGCCTCCGAAGCGGTGACGCCAGGCGTACGCCCGGCCGGGCCTCACTCGGGGCGGCACCGTGAGCATCGCATCGGCCCGCAGTCGGGGCTCGTCACAGGCTCAGCCTGTACGGCACCACGCACACGACGACATCGGTACGAGCCCTCAGCGCGGCCGCGAGCAGCAGGCCGCGCTGGTTCTGGAGGATCTGGTAGCGGCGGTGGAGGGGCTCCACCTCGGGGATGAGGACGGCGATCTGCCGGCCGCCCTCCGCCGCCCGCTGGACGTAGTCGACGATGGGTTCGACCAGGGAGCGCTTCGGGCTGTCGATGATGTCGAGCCGTACGCCGGGATCCCAGCGGTCCCAACTCTCCTTCAGGGCCTGGGCCCTTTCCTGGTTTCCGTGTACGGCGACGGCGACGACCTCCGCCGAGCCGAGGGCGCGGGCGGCCGTCAGCGCGTGCTGTGCGAGTCTGCTGACCTCGCCGACCGGCACGATGACGAGGGAGCCTGCGATGGCGCGCACCGGCGGCGGGATCTCGCCGAGCCCCAACTCCCGGCCCACTTCGGCGTAGTAGCGCTGGACGCGGGCGAAGAGCAGCATCAGCAGCGGAACCGCGACGACGACCACCCAGGCGCCCTCGGTGAACTTGCCGGCCAGCAGCACCACGCACGCCACGCTCGTCAGCACCGCGCCGAACCCGTTGAGCACCGCGCGCTGCAGCCAGCCGGGCGGCCGCTCTTTCGCCCAGTGCCGTACGAGTCCGGCCTGGCTGATGGTGAACCCGATGAAGACACCGATCGCGAACAGCGGGAGCAGGCGGTGGGTGTCGGCGTCCACGGCGGCCAGCAGCAGCGCGGCGAGCAGGGCGAGGGCCACAACTCCCCAGCGGTACACGGGGCGTTCGGTGCGCAGCGCGAACAGGTGCGGCAGCCGGTTGTCCTTGGCGAGCAGGCTCATCAGCACCGGGAGGCCGCCGAAGCTGGTGTTGGCGGCGAAGAGGAGGACCGTCGTGACGATGAGGTTGGTCGCGTAGTACGCCCACCCCGTCCCGTACGAGCCCGCCGTGAGCTGCGCCAGCACGGTCACGCCGCCGCGCGGGGCGACATGGTCGCGCTGGATCAGCACGGCAAGGCCGATCAGCATCACCCCGAGCAGTCCGCCGAGCATCAGCTCGGTGCGCTGGGCCCGCTTCACGCGCGGCTCACGGAACGCGGGGACTCCGTTGGCGATGGCCTCCACCCCGGTCAGCGCGGAGCAGCCGGAGGCGAACGCCTTCAGGAGCAGCACCACTCCCAACGCCTCGGTGGCTTCGACGGGTTGGGCGGTCCCGACGACCGCGGCCGGGTGGCCGCGCAGCAGCCCGAGCACGATGATGCCGAAGATGCTCACGATGAACAGCAGGGTCGGCAGCATCAGCACCCGCGCGCTCTCCGCGACGCCCCGCAGGTTCACGGCGGTGAGCAGGGCCAGCCCGACTAGGCAGATCTCCAGCAGATGCGAGCCGAGGGAGGGGAACGCGGACGCGAGACTGGCCGCGCCCGCCGCCAGACTGACCGCAACGGTCAGCACGTAGTCCACGACGAGACTGGCCGCCGCGAGCAGGCTGACCCGCGGCCCGAGATCCTTCTTGGCCACGGCGTACGCGCCACCGCCGTCCGGATGGACGGCGATCACCTGCCCGTACGACACCACGAGCACCGCGAGCAGCGCGGCGATGACCAGCGTCACGGGGAGCGTCGCGGTCAGCGCCCCGGTGCCGGCGACGATCAGCACCAGCACGATCGCCTCGGGGCCGTACGCCACCGAGCTCAACGCGTCCAGCGACAGCGCGGCCAGCCCTTCGAGACTGGTCAGATGCTGTTTGTCGCCCTCCCCGTGACGCAACGGAACTCTCGGCTTCAGTTCGCGGCGGGCCAGTCCGTACGCCATGGGGGACCTCGCGGGGCAGGGTGCGTGGGCGAGGTCAGTGTGACCGGCATGCGGTACCGGGAGGGGTCAAGGACGCGCCAAGGCGGGGCGGGCTTGGGCAAAGAGTGGCGGGGTGGGTGGAAGGTCTGGGGGGAAGAAGGGTGTGGTGGGTCAGGCGCAGCAGTCGCAGCCAGGCTTGCAGCCACAGGCATCCGCCTTGGCTTCGGCGGGCGTCGGCGTGCCCTCGGCTTCACCTGCCGTGGGCAGGGCGGCGGACGCCGGAGCGCAGCATCCCTCCCCCCGCCACGCGTCACACCCCTCCTTGACCGCTACGGCCGCGATCACAAGGGCGGCGACCGGGTCGGCCCACGACCAGCCGAGGGTGGCGTTGGCGACGAGACCGACCAGCAGTACGGCCGACAGGTAAGTGCACAGCAGCGTCTGCTTGGAGTCGGCCACCGCGGAGGCCGACCCGAGCTCTCGCCCGGCGCGACGCTGCGCGGCCGACAGGAACGGCATGACCGCCAGCGACAGCGCCGCCAGCACGATCCCGGGTACGGAGGGCTCCGCTTCCCCGCCCTGCACCAGACCACGTACGGCGTCGACGGCGACGTACGCCGCGAGTACGAAGAACGACCCCGCGATGATCCGCAGCGTGGCCCTCTCCCTGGCCTCCCGCACGGCGTGCTCCCGCGCGGAGAACTGCCAGGCGACGGCGGCGGCGGACGACACCTCGATCACGGAGTCGAGCCCGAACCCGATGAGCGCGCTGGAAGAGGCGAGCGTCCCCGCGATGATCGCCACGACGGCCTCGACGACGTTGTAGGCGATCGTCGCGGTGACCAACAGCCGTATCCGCCGGGCCAGCGCATCCCGGCGGCCGGACGACGGCCCAAGGGATATCGAGACCATCAGCAGCAGCCCTTCTCGTCGGCGTCCGGGCAGTTGCGGTCCGCTTCGACGGCCACCACGGCCGCACGCAGGTCGTCGATCGCGTGACCGAGCCGCGGGTCCGCCAGCTCGTACCGCGTACGGCGCCCGACCGGCACCGCGACCACGAGGCCGCAGTCCCTCAGACAGGCGAGGTGGTTCGACAACCGGGTCCGCGAGATCCCCAACCGGTCGGCAAGGTCGGCCGGGTGCGCCGGGGCCTCGCGCAGTTCGAGCAGGAGGCGGCAGCGGATCGGGTCGGCGAGGGCCCGGCCGAAGCGGGTGAGGGCGTCGAGATCGGTTGCGAGCTTCAGCATGAACCTGAGAGTACAGATTTTCCTGAATCCAGGGAATCATGAATCCAGGGAATCATGAATGCAGGCGGCAAGCGTGAATCCAGAGATTCAAACCGGAGAGGCATGCACCGGGAGACGGGAGAAGGGCGTTCCGGCGTTACTGCCACACAGGGCTCCGGCCGAGCCGCCACCCGGGCTCAAGAGCCCCAGGCGCATGAGTGGTCACGCCTCACCTTCCGCGCCACCCTGGCGGATCTCGTCCAACGACTCCTGCAGCACCCCCTTCGCGCGGGCGAACCAATCCGCCAGCACAGCGATCTCGTCCGGGGTGTAGTCGGCGAACAGAGCACCGATCCGCTCGTAGAACGGGCCGTAGACCTCGAGGATGCGGGCCTGGGCGGAGGTCTCCATCACCACTCGCACCCGGCGGCGGTCCCCGGGATCAGCCTGCCGATGGGCGTAACCGGCCTTCTCCAGCCGATTGAGCACGCCGGTCACCGCGCCGGTGGTGAGACGTGCCCGGTCTGCGAGGTCGCCGGCGGCGAGCGGCTCACCGGCCAGGGCGGCCTCGATGACGAAGCCGAGGCAGGTGAGGTCGGTGGGGTTGAGCCCGAGCCGGTTCGCGATGTCCTGCTGCCCGAAGTGGGCGAGCGCGATCATCCGGTCCATCGCGTACAGCGCCTGTTCGGCCGTCGCCTCCGGGCGCGCCTTGCCGTCCACCAAAAATCCCCTTACGATCTAAACTACTTAGACGCTAAGACATCTCGGCCCGAGTCCACGTCGGCCGATGAACCCATCGCACCCCGAGGGGCCGACATGAGTGCACACGGCGACCATGACATGGGCCACACCGCCGCCGGCTGGACCGGCACCGCCATGGCTACCACGGGAAGCACCATCCTGGGCGTGGCGTTGGCCGCCGGATCACCGGCCGGACTGTGGTCAGGTGGGGCCCTCGTCATTCTCGCCGTGCTCACCACCTGGTTGCTGCACCTGGCGGGCTGGGGCAAGGCCGGCGGACCACGCCCGGTCGGCCGCCGCCATTGGCGCACCCGCGACGCCGCCGCCCGGCGGGGCCACCCCGGCTGCCTCGGCTGCCGCCTGGCCGGCCGCAGGCCGGGCAGTACCGTGGCCGCCCCGGCGACCACCCCCGTCCGCGCCGAAACGGCGCCTGCGGATCAGACGGCCTGACCAGGACCCGGCGATTGGGCACGATTGGCAGGTCTGTCCCAGGCGCCATGGCCGTGAGCAGGCATTACCAGGGCCTCTGCTGGTACGGATCTGCCAATCGCCGCGGTGCCGCCCGATCCGCCGGGGTTCAGCCTCACGTACAGGGCGTCCACATCGATCTCTCAGCAGTCGTCCCGGGGACTCCCAGATGGCCTGCCTACCGTACGAGGGACCGCGTGGAGCCACGTCTCTTGCAGAGCGGGGTCTCAGTCAGACACGAGGTGGCCTCGGACTCCCTCAGTGGAGGAGTCCGGGGTCTTTCATCACGGGCGGGCCTTTCGTCAAGGGCGCGCGCCTTTCATCATCGGCGGGCCTTTCATCATCGGCGGGCCTTTCGTCGCGGGCGGGTCTTTCGTCATGGGCGGCTCTCAGCCAACCCCCAGCTTTCCCCAAGCCGACGCTCATGAAGAGGGTGGAGAGTCGGCGTCATGGCCGAGCACCCCGAGCCCCACGCCCCCCACAGGCTCCTCGTCGTCGAGGACGAGCCGAGCATCCGTGCCCTGCTGGAGTCCACGCTGCGGCTCAGTGGCTACTCGGTGAGCAGTGCGGAGTCCGGCGGTGCCGCGCTGCTGGAGATCGAGAGGTTCTGCCCCGATCTGGTGCTGCTCGACGTGATGCTGCCGGACCTGGACGGCTTCGAGGTGACCCGTGCGATGCGGGCGGGCGGCAAGAAGACCCCCGTACTCTTCCTGACCGCGCGCACCGACCTGTCCGACCGTATCGACGGGCTGCGGGCCGGCGGCGACGACTACGTCACCAAGCCCTTCAGCCTCGAAGAGGTGCTGCTGCGGATCCAGGCGATCCTGCGCCGCACCGGCGTCGCGGAAACGCCCTCCGACCAGGCGGCCGAGGACGACGAGAGCATCCTGCTCTTCGCCGACCTGCGGCTCGACGAGCGAGCGTACGAGGTGCACCGCGCGGAGCGGTACGTGCCGCTGTCGCCCACCGAGTTCCATCTGCTCACCTACCTGATGCAGAACGCCAACCGGGTACTGACCAGGGCGCAGATCGTGCAGCGCGTCTGGGGGTATGACTTCGCCGGTGACGTGCGCATCGTCGAGACGTACGTGAAGTACCTGCGCAAGAAGATCGACTGCGTCGAGCCACCGCTGATCCACACGGTGCGCGGGATCGGCTATTCGCTGCGGCTGCCGCGCGAGCACGAGCGCGACCATGCCGTCGTCCCCCAGACCGGCGAGCGCGACCATGCCGTCGTCCCCCAGACCAGCGAACGCGACCATGCCGTCGTCCCCCAGACCAGCGAACGCGACCATGCCGTCGTCCCCCAGACCAGCGAACGCGACCATGCCATCCCTCAGACCGGCGAGCGGGCCGAAGCCGCCGAACGGTGAAACGGCCCGTGCCTTTGCGCGGCCGGCCCCTGCCCCTGCGCGGCCGGCCCGTCTCCCTGCGGGGCCGGCTCGTCCTCGGTCTCGCGGTTGTCGCCACCACCGCGGTACTGGCCGCCGAGGTCGCCGGCTTCGTCGTACTGCGGGCCTGGCTGATGGACGGACTCGACGAGCAGCTCGCGCACTTCAGCATGCCCAGGAGGGCGTACCAGGACGCGGTGAGCGAGGAGGGGTTCCCGAGCAGGTTCACCACCCCCGGGGCGCTGCCCTCCGACTTCCGGGTCTACTTCTACGACGCCGACGGCCACCTCCTGAGCGCCTCGCTCGGAGACTACGACCAGGCCACCGGGCCCGAGCTGGCGTCCACCGCCGACGCCCTCGGCCTGACCGCGGGCCATCCCGCCACGGTGCCCGCCACCTCGGGCGACACCCGCTGGCGGATCGTCCTGCGCAAGGGCACCGACGGCATGAAGGCGGTCGTCGCGCTGCCCCTCGCCACCATCGACGGCGCCACCTCCAAGATCCTCTACCTGGACGGCACCGTGCTCGCCCTCACGGTCACCGGCGTCGTGCTCTTCGGCCGCTGGGTCGTACGCCTCGGGCTGCTCCCCCTCACCCGCATGGAACGCACCGCCCAGGGCATCACCGACGGCGATCTCGACCTGCGGCTGCCGGACACCGACGCGCGCACCGAGACCGGGAGGCTCGGCCGGGTCCTCAACACGATGCTCGAACGGCTCCAGGGCGCCCTGCGCGAGCGTGAGACCTCCGAGGCCCGGCTGCGCCGCTTCGTCGCCGACGCCGGCCACGAACTGCGTACGCCGCTCACCGCGATCCAGGGCTTCGCCGAACTGGCGCTCCGCCACGAGCAGCAGTCCGCCGCGGGCCGCCGCGAGGCGAACCGGCTCATCGCCCAGAACGCCGGACGCATGGGCCTGCTCGTGGACGACCTCCAGCTCCTCGCCAAACTCGACCACGAGCCGTCGTACGGCTGTGAACCCGTCGATCTGCTGTCCCTGGCCGCCGACGCGGTGAGCGCGGCCGCGCTGGGTGACTCCGGCCGCCTGATCGACCTGGAGCCGTTGCGTACTTCGAAGGCCGACGAGGGAGCGGAGGAACTGGAGCTGGTGGAGGCCCTCGGCGACCCGCACCGGCTACGGCAGGTCGTCGAGAACCTGCTGTCCAACGCGCGCATCCACACTCCCCCGGGAACCCCGATCCACGTCCGCGTGGGCACCGCTCTGGTCGCCCCGGACACCGGCGGCGCGAACCGTCCCGGACGTACCAGCGCCTCCCCGCCCCTCGCCCACGGCACCGCCGTCGGCGTCCTGGAGATCGCCGACGGCGGTCCGGGGCTGGCTCCCGAAGAGGCCCAGCGGGTCTTCGAGCGCTTCTACCGCGTGGACCGCTCCCGGTCCCGCTCCCACGCCCATGACCAGGGCGGAAGCGGACTCGGACTCGCCATCGCCGCGGCCATCGTGCAGGGGCACGGGGGCCGTCTGGAGCTGGACACCGCGCCCGGGGAGGGCTGCACGTTCCGGATGGTGCTCCCGGGGTCGGGCCGTGCTTGAGGGTTTTACGACGTGATTGCAGGGCAGACGCGGTAATTCCGAGACCGGCGGCAGGTGAAGAGCGATCCTTTTCATGACGAGTACTACGACGAGTGCGGCGAATTCCACGGCTACGGCTACAGCCAGCGCGACGGCTACGGCTACGACTACAGCGAGCGCCGGGACCACCGCGGGCCGGGGTTTCCCCTCCGCGGTGCAGCGTGCCGGCCGCGTGAACGGGCTCGACGGGCTGCGCACCCTCGCCGTGGCCATGGTGCTCGTCTACCACGTGCGACCCGACATACTGCCCGGCGGCTCGGTCGGGGTCGACGTCTTCTTCACCATCAGCGGCTTCGTGATCACCCGCCTGCTGCTCGCCGAGTACGCCCGCACCGGGACCGTCGGCATGTCCGCGTTCTACCGGCGGCGCTGGCGGCGGCTGGTTCCGGCGCTGTTCGCCCTGTGCGCGGTGTGTGCGGTGCTGGCGCTCACCACGTCGTTGCGGAGCTTCGACGGCCACCTGCTGGCCGTCCTGCTGGCGGCGACGTTCGTGATGAACATCGTGCGGGGCGCGCAGCCCGGCGTGTACTCCGACGTGACGGGGCCGCTGGCGCACACCTGGTCGCTGGGGGTGGAGGAGCAGTTCTACCTGGTCTGGCCGCCGGTGATGATCCTGCTGCTGAAGCGGCTTCGGGCGCGCACGGTGCTGATCGCCACGGCGGTGCTCTGTGCCCTGCCGGTGGTGTGGCGCCTCTCCCTGTGGGACCCGGACGCCGCGCACCACATCTACAACGGCACCGACACCCGCGCCGACCAACTGCTCGCCGGAGCCCTGGTGGCCGTGGTGCTGGCCCGGCTGCCCGCGGGCGACCCCCGGCTGGAGCGCCTGCGCCTCTGGGCGGGACGGCTGGCCTGGCCCGCCCTCGCGGCACTGGCCCTGACCGCCTGGCAGGTCCCGATCACCGGCGACGCGGGCTGGTGGACGCCGGCCTGGTACACCGTCGGATTCCTGGCCGTGGCGGTGGCGTCGGCCGCCCTGGTCGCGGGACTCGAACTGCGCCCCCACGGAACGCTGTCCAGACTCCTGTCCCTGCCCCCACTCGCCTGGACGGGCCGCAACCTCAGCTACGGCATGTATCTCTGGCACTACCCCATCGCCCGCATCCTGGGCCTGCTCGGCGTGGACACCTGGCAACTCCCCGCCACCGCCGCCCTGACCATCGTGGCCGCCCTGCTCTCGTACTACGCCATCGAACGCCCCTTCCTGCGCCGCGGCCAGAAGAAGCCGGCGGCCGTCTCTGCCCCTGCCGCCGACCCGGCCGTCGCGACTTCTCCGGCTTCCCCTGCTTCCCCGGCTTCCCCGGCTTCCCCGGCTTCCCCTGCTTCCCCTGCTTCCCCTGCTTCCCCTGCTTCCCCAGCCACTCCGGCCGGATAACTCCTGCCATCATCAACAGCAGTTCGTCCTGACGACAGGCTGGAGCCGCCGATGCACGCGACCGAGTCAGGGCATGCCCGGCGAGTGTCCGCCTACGCGGCGGTGGGTGCACGGCTGTCCCTGCTCAGCGATCGTCGGCTTGAGGATGCGGTGGCCGCCGCACAGAGTCTCGGTTCCGGGATCGGTGGCAGGTCGGCGGAGATGGAAGTCGAGGGAACTCGCGTCTTCGTCAAGCGGATTCCGCTGACGGACCTCGAGTTGCAGCCGGAGCATGTGCGCTCGACAGCCAACCTGTTCGAGCTTCCCCTCTTCTACCAGTACGGGGTGGGGTCGGCCGGGTTCGGTGCCTGGCGTGAGCTGGCCGCACACATCATGACCACGGGCTGGGTATTGCAGGACGAGTACGCGGGTTTCCCGCTCCTCTACCACTGGCGGGTTCTGCCTGACAGTCCCCCCGACGGTTTCGCCGACTTCTTCGGAGGTGTTGAGGGGGCCGTCGCGCATTGGGACGGTTCGCCGGCCGTGCGCCGCCGGCTGGAGGCCATCGGAAAGTCCTCCTTCAGCCTGGTTCTCTTCCTGCAGCATGTGCCCCAGACGCTCGCCGCGTGGCTCGGCGAAACCCGGGATGCCGCCTGCCGGGAGCCGGGAGGCAAGTCGCCCTACCGGTGGGTCGAGGACGCGCTGCTGCGGGGAACGGAGTTCATGAGCGCACGTGGACTGGTCCACTTCGACGCACACTTCGAGAACCTGCTCACCGACGGCCGGCAGGTGTACTTCGCGGACTTCGGGCTTGCGTCGAGCCGCGGCTTCGAACTCGCGGCAGAGGAAGGCACCTTCCTCGACGACCACCTCCTGTACGACCGCAGCTACGCACCGACCCACCTGCTCCGCCACCACCTGCCCGACGGCGTACGCGGTACCACCGAACTCCAGACGTTCCTGCGCCGATGGATCGAGGGCCACCGGCCCGAGCGCGTCCCACCCGACATCGCCGCGCTCCTCGACCGCCACGCCCCGCACGCGGTCGTACTCGACGACTTCCACCATCGCCTGCTCACCCAGAGCAAACGCACGCCATTCCCCGGAGCCGAGATCGAGCGGGCCCTGGCCGGCCCACCGACGCCGGACGAGTAGGAGCCCGGCGCCGCGCTCGGCTATCTGTGCTGCCAGTCGAGGCTGCCGTTCGTGACGATGAAGCGTCGATGCGCCAGGTGGGTTCCCGGTGCCTCACCGTGCTCCAGCACGTCCGCCATGGGGCGCAGGAGATCGCCCAGTGACGCCAAGTGCGGTGCCGGGTAATAGGCTTCGGCGAACCTCAGTACGGGAGCCGCCTCGCCGGGCTGCCCCGCGTCCAGGATGAATCCGTACGGTGCGTCGGACAGGGCGACCACAGGCAGCCACGCCGGCTTCCAGTAGTCCTCGTCGTTCATGCCGCGGGCGAGGTGAAGGTACTCGCCGTGCTCGCGGGCGATCTCCTCGCATCCGTGGAAAACCATGCCTCCCGGGAAGAGCCCGGAATCGGCGTGAGGAATCCGTGTGACACCGCCTCCGGGAATCGGCCGCGTGGTGTCCTTCGCGGTGCTGCCGTTGTTCATGCGGAGCCATGCCTTCAGGACCTCGGGGACTTCGAAGCCGAGGCGCTCGTTCAGGCTGCTGATGTCCTCGCTCGTAGCCGCGGGACGGAGCGCCTGGGCGCTGGCCGGAGCGTGTTCCTCCAGCCAACGGACGATGCGCTCCCACGCCGATGTGACCTCGTCCACCTGGGACATGACCCCTCCCCCTACGCAACGCGGCCGATGACAGCCGCTACCGCACACCAGTACCCCTCAGCCTCAACCTTAGAGATCTCCGGCTCCGGGACGCGGGCCCGCCAACTCCCGCCTGACGCCGTCAAGTCATCAGCTCTTGGCCACAAGCTCCTTGAGCGCGATGTTCAGTTCGAGGACGTTGACGGTGGGCTCGCCGATGAAGCCGAGCGTGCGGCCCTCGGTGTGCTCGTCCACGAGCTTCTGCACCTCGGCGACGGGAAGGTTGTTCTTCTCCGCGACGCGGTGCACCTGGATGTCGGCGTAGTCGGGGGAGATCGCCGGGTCCAGGCCGGAGCCGGAGGACGTCACCGCGTCGGCGGGTACGTCGGAGGCCTTGACCGTGTAGCCGGGCACCGAGTTGTCCTTGATGACCGCGGCCTTGGCCGACTCGACCCAGTAGCAGAGGGTGTTCTCGGCCACCTTGCCCAGCGGCGGGCAGACGCCGTCGACCGCGCCGTTGTCACCGGAGCGGTTGGTGGCGCCGGACAGGATCAGCTTGTACTGCGTGTTGACCGAGTTCGTACCCAGACCGTTCTGCGGGCGGCCCTGGAACCACTTCAGGTCGGGCTCCGGGGTCTCCTGGCCCTTCTTCAGCGGCAGGTTGTACGCCTGGCCGATCAGGGACGAGCCGACGACCTTGCCGTCCGACGTGATCTCCGAGCCGTTCGCCTTGTCGTTGAAGAGGCCCTGGGCGACTCCGGTGATGGCGAGCGGGTAGATGACGCCCGTCACCAGTGTCAGGACGAGCAGGGCTCGCAGGCCGGCCCAGAGCAACCGGGCAGTGTTCGTAACCGAGTTGTTCATAGCTGATCAGCACGCTTTCAAAAAATTACAGCCCGGGGATGAGGGAGATGAGCAGGTCGATGATCTTGATGCCGATGAAGGGCACGACGAGTCCGCCCAGTCCGTAGATCCCGAGGTTGCGGCGGAGCAACCTGTCCGCGCTCACCGGCCGGTACTGCACGCCTCGCAGGGCGAGCGGCACCAGCGCGATGATGACCAGCGCGTTGAAGATGACCGCGGACAGGATCGCGGAGTCGGGCGAGGACAGGTGCATGATGTTGAGCTTGTCCAGGCCCGGGTAGACCGCCGCGAACAGCGCCGGGATGATCGCGAAGTACTTCGCGACGTCGTTGGCGATCGAGAACGTCGTCAACGCGCCCCGGGTGATCAGGAGTTGCTTGCCGATCTCCACGATCTCGATGAGCTTGGTGGGGTTGGAGTCCAGGTCCACCATGTTCCCGGCCTCCTTGGCGGCCGAGGTACCGGTGTTCATGGCCACGCCCACGTCGGCCTGCGCCAGCGCCGGAGCGTCGTTCGTACCGTCACCGGTCATCGCGACGAGTTTGCCGCCTGCCTGCTCCCGCTTGATGAGCGCCATCTTGTCCTCGGGAGTCGCCTCCGCGAGGAAGTCGTCGACGCCCGCCTCGTCCGCGATCGCCTTGGCCGTCAGCGGGTTGTCGCCGGTGATCATGATGGTCTTGATGCCCATGCGACGCAGCTCGTCGAACCGCTCGCGCATGCCGTCCTTGACGACGTCCTTGAGGTGGATGACACCCAGGACACGCGCACCCTGCGTGTCCTGGACGGCCACCAGCAGCGGCGTGCCGCCCGCCTGGGAGATCCGGCCGGCGAGGGTGTCGGCGTCGGCGGGGATCTCGCCGCCCTGCTCCCGCACCCAGGCGATGACCGAACCGGCCGCGCCCTTGCGGATCCTGCGCCCGTCGACGTCCACACCCGACATCCGGGTCTGGGCGGTGAAGGCGATCCACTCGGCACCGGCCAGCTCCCCCTGGTGCCGCTCGCGGAGCCCGTACTTCTCCTTCGCCAGTACGACGATGGAGCGGCCCTCGGGCGTCTCGTCGGCCAGCGAGGAGAGCTGGGCCGCGTCGGCGACCTCGGCCTCGGTGGTGCCGGTCACCGGCACGAACTCCGAAGCCTGGCGGTTGCCGAGGGTGATGGTGCCGGTCTTGTCCAGCAACAGCGTCGACACGTCGCCGGCCGCCTCGACTGCCCGCCCGGACATGGCCAGTACGTTCCTCTGCACCAGGCGGTCCATGCCCGCGATACCGATCGCGGAGAGCAGCGCCCCGATGGTGGTCGGGATCAGACAGACCAGGAGAGCCACCAGGACGACCATGCTGAGGTGCGTACCCGCGTAGTCCGCGAACGGCGGCAGGGTCGCGACAGCGAGCAGGAAGACGATCGTCAGCGAGGCGAGCAGGATGTTCAGCGCGATCTCGTTGGGCGTCTTCTGCCGTGCGGCGCCCTCGACCAGGGCGATCATGCGGTCGATGAAGGTCTCGCCCGGCTTCGTCGTGATCTTGATGACGATGCGGTCGGAGAGGACCTTCGTACCGCCGGTGACAGCGCTGCGGTCGCCGCCGGACTCGCGGATGACGGGGGCCGACTCGCCGGTGATGGCCGACTCGTCGACGCTCGCGACACCCTCGACGACGTCACCGTCGCCGGGGATGATGTCGCCCGCCTCGCAGACCACCAGGTCGCCGACGCGCAGCTCGGTGCCGGGCACCGGCTCTTCCACGGTGCCGTTCAGGCGCCGGGCGACCGTGTCGGTCTTGGCCTTGCGCAGGGTGTCCGCCTGCGCCTTGCCTCGTCCCTCGGCCACCGCCTCCGCGAGGTTGGCGAAGATCACGGTCAGCCACAGCCAGGCGCTGATCGTCCAGCCGAACCAGTCGCTCGGGTCCGTGAAGGAGAATCCGGTCGTCAGCACCGAGCCGACAAGCACCACGAACATGACGGGCGACTTGATCATCACCCGCGGGTCGAGCTTGCGACAGGCGTCGGGCAGCGACTTGAGCAGCTGCTTCGCGTCGAAGAGCCCGGCGCCGACACGGCCTTCGTCGGTCTTGTGGCCGGTCGGCACATCGCTGTGCGGGGCCCGGGAAGGAGTGGCTGTGGACATCGAGCCCTCTTCTTTACGCGACGTCTGTATCCGGTCTTTACGCGACTTCTGTAGCCGGTCTCTACGCGACTTCCGTAGCCGGTCTCCACGCGACTTCTGTATCCGGGTGCTCATGACGCCAGCCCCTCGGCCAGCGGCCCCAACGCCAGTGCCGGGAAGTAGGTCAGACCGGTGATGATCAGGATCGCGCCCACCAACAGACCGGTGAACAGCGGCTTCTCGGTGCGCAGCGTGCCCGCGGTCGCGGGCACCGGCTTCTGCTCGGCCAGCGAACCGGCGAGGGCCAGCACGAACACCATGGGCAGGAAGCGGCCCAGGAGCATGCAGAGTCCCAGGGTGCTGTTGAACCACTGCGTGTCCGCGTTCAGACCGGCGAAGGCCGAGCCGTTGTTGTTGGCCGCGGAGGTGTAGGCGTACAGGATCTCGGAGAAGCCGTGTGCCCCGCTGTTGGTCATCGAGTTGCCCGGGGTGGGCAGGGCCATCGCGACGGCGGCGAAGACGAGCACCAGGGCCGGGGTGATGAGGATGTAGCAGGCGGCGAGTTTGATCTCGCGGGTGCCGATCTTCTTGCCCAGGTACTCGGGGGTGCGGCCGACCATCAGACCGGCGATGAACACGGCGATGATCGCCATGATCAGCATGCCGTAGAGGCCGGATCCGGTACCACCGGGTGCGATCTCGCCGAGCTGCATGCCCAGCATGGTGATGCCGCCGCCGAGGCCGGTGAACGAGGAGTGGAAGGAGTTGACCGCACCTGTCGAGGTCAGAGTGGTCGACACCGCGAAGATCGACGAGGCGCCGATGCCGAAGCGGGTCTCCTTGCCCTCCATCGCACCGCCCGCGATCTGGAACGCCGGGCCGTGGTGGGCGAACTCGGTCCACATCATCAGGGCGACGAAGCCGACCCAGATGGTGACCATCGTGGCGAGGATCGCGTAGCCCTGGCGCAGCGAGCCGACCATCCGGCCGAAGGTCCGGGTGAGCGCGAACGGGATCAGCAGGAGCAGGAAGATCTCGAAGAGGTCGGAGAACGGAGTGGGGTTCTCGAAGGGGTGGGCCGAGTTGGCGTTGAAGTAACCGCCGCCGTTGGTGCCCAGCTCCTTGATGGCCTCCTGGGAGGCGACCGCGCCACCGTTCCACTGCTGCGAGCCGCCCATGAACTGGCCGACCTCGTGGATGCCGGCGAAGTTCTGGATGGTGCCGCACGCGACCAGGACGATCGCGGCGACCACCGCGATGGGCAGCAGGATGCGGATGACACCGCGCACCATGTCGGCCCAGAAGTTGCCGAGCTCACCGGTGCGAGAGCGCGCGAAGCCCCGTACGAGCGCCACCGCGACGGCGATGCCGACCGCGGCGGAGACGAAGTTCTGCACCGCGAGGCCGCCGGTCTGCAGGACATGGCCCATGGCCTGCTCGCCGTAGTACGACTGCCAGTTGGTGTTCGACACGAAGGACGCGGCGGTGTTGAAGGCCTGGTCCGGGTCGATGGAGGAGAAGCCGAGCGAGCCGGGCAGGATGCCCTGGACGCGCTGCAGCAGGTAGAGGAAGAGGACGCCGACGGCCGAGAAGGCGAGGACGCTGCGCAGGTACGCGGGCCAGCGCATCTCGGCGTTCGGGTTGGCGCCGATGCCCTTGTAGATCCACTTCTCGACGCGCCAGTGCCTGTCGGAGGAGTAGACCTTGGCCATGTAGTCGCCGAGGGGGCGGTAGGCGAGTGCCAGTGCCGCTATGAGCGCGACCATCTGCAGCACACCGGCGAGGACGGGTCCCATATCAGTGCTCAGAACCTCTCCGGGAAGACCAGGGCAAGGATGAGATAGCCCAGCAGGGAGACGGCCACGATCAGGCCGACGATGTTCTCGGCGGTCACAGCGACACCTTCTGGCGCCCGGGGGCGAGGACGACACGGCCCAGCCGGGTGGCGGACACCACGAAGCCGACGCCACCGATGAATGCAGCCTCGGCGGTCACAGCTTCGTCACCCCCTTGGCGACGAGGGCCACCAGCGCGAACACCGCGATCGTGGTGACGACGAAGACCACGTCGGCCATGGCGAGCTCCTGGATGAGGTTCGGGATTGAGCGGACCAGTAGAGGTAAGCGCCTCTCCGGCCGTTTTCGGCCACCGTTGACGGGTCCCTTACGGGGCGCGCTACGGCTTTGACGCATCCCTTACGGGGTGTTTCGGGTGGGGTCTCAGGCACGTCTCACCTGGACCTCAACACGGCGACCTCGGTGCCGGGCTGGTCGGCGGCGATATGACTCACGTAGGACGCTATGGGGCGACCCACGGCCCGGCGCTCGGAGCCGAGCCGAACGAGTGGGGCCCGGGGTTCCACTCGTCCCACTCGTCTCACTCGTCCCAGGCGCGCTCCAGGCGCGCTCCAGGGCGCCGCGACCTCCACAGGCCCGTGGGCGGCCGGCCCGCACGGGGATGCCAGACTGGGAGGCATGACGACAAAGGTTTACTTCGACATCAGCATCGGCGGCGAGCCCGCGGGACGGATCGTCTTCGATCTGTACGACGACGTGGTTCCCAAGACCACGGAGAACTTCCGCGCGCTGGCGACCGGCGAGCACGGCTACGGCTACGCCGGTTCCAAGTTCCACCGGATCATCCCCCAGTTCATGCTCCAGGGCGGTGACTTCACCAGGGGTGACGGCACCGGCGGCAAGAGCATCTACGGCGAGAAGTTCGCCGACGAGAACTTCACGCTCAAGCACACCAAGCCCGGCCTGCTGTCGATGGCCAACGCGGGACGCAACACCAACGGCTCGCAGTTCTTCATCACCACGATCGTGACGGACTGGCTGGACGGCAAGCACGTGGTCTTCGGCGAGGTCACCGAGGGCTTCGACCTGGTCAAGAAGATCGAGGGCTACGGCAGCCGCAGCGGCACGCCGAGCACCAGCGTCGTTATCGAGAGCAGCGGGGTTCTCTGACACCAGCTGTCACCCACGCCGGGGACCGTCACACGTGCCGACACCGACACGGGGACGGTCCCCTGCCGGTTGCCGGGACCGCCACCCCGGCGCCGACTGCTCCTCGCGCCGCTCCGGAGGAGGCGGACACTGCCCTCACGAACAGCGGTCCAGCGCGGGCAAATCCCGGTCGGCGCCAACAAGCCGTGACGTCCGGGAGAGGTTCCTCTCAACATGCGGGAGGCCCTGGGCCTGTGGATCACTGGTTGCATACGCTGGCCCGGCCGTCCATGTCATGGCCGGAAACCCCCCACTTGGCAGCACGTCAGGAGCACCCCGATGGCCACCGCAGACAAGGACGCCCGTACGAGCCGTCTGCGTACGTGGATGCTGCAGGGCCTGTCCGAGATGGCCAAGACCCCGCAGCCGGGCCCGCACACCCCGCCCACCGCCCCCGCGCACGAGGGCCAGCCCTGGTGGCGGGTGATGTGTCTGACCGGCGTCGACTACTTCTCCACCCTGGGCTACCAGCCGGGCATCGCGGCGCTGGCCGCCGGCCTGCTCTCGCCCGTGGCCACCATCGTGCTCGTGATCGTCACCCTCGCGGGCGCACTCCCCGTCTACCGCCGAGTGGCCGAGGAGAGCCCGCACGGGCAGGGGTCGATCGCGATGCTGGAGCGGCTGCTGACGTTCTGGAAGGGCAAGCTGTTCGTCCTCACCCTGCTCGGCTTCGCCGCCACCGACTTCCTGATCACCATCACTCTGTCGGCGGCGGACGCCTCCACCCACCTGGTGGAGAACCCGCACCTCACCGCGACCCTGCACGACAAGCAGCTGATCATCACCCTCATCCTGGTCGCCCTGCTCGGCGCGGTGTTCCTCAAGGGCTTCCTGGAGGCGATCGGCGTCGCGGTCGTCCTGGTGGGCCTCTACCTGGGGCTGAACGTCGTGGTCACCGTCGTCGGCCTCTGGCACGTGATCACCGAGGGCCATGTCATCACCGACTGGTCCACCGCCCTCACCGCCGAGCACGGCAACGTCTTCGCGATGGTCGGCGTGGCCCTGCTGGTCTTCCCCAAGCTGGCCCTCGGCCTCTCCGGCTTCGAGACCGGCGTGGCGGTCATGCCGCACGTCGAGGGCGAACCGGGCGACACCGAGGAGAAGCCGGCCGGCCGCATCCGCGGCACGAAGAAGCTGCTCACGGTCGCCGCCGTGATCATGAGCGTGTTCCTGATCGCGACCAGCTTCATCACCACCCTGCTCATCCCGGAGAAGGAGTTCGAGCCGGGCGGCGACGCCAACGGCCGCGCGCTCGCCTTCCTGGCGCACGAGTACCTGGGCAGCACCTTCGGCACGATCTACGACGTCTCCACCATCGCGATCCTCTGGTTCGCCGGCGCCTCCGCCATGGCCGGCCTGCTCAACCTGATGCCCCGCTACCTCCCCCGCTACGGCATGGCCCCGCACTGGGCCCGCGCGGTCCGTCCCATGGTGATCGTCTTCACCCTGGTCGCGTTCCTGGTCACCTGGATCTTCGACGCCAACGTCGACGCCCAGGGCGGCGCGTACGCCACCGGTGTCCTCGTCCTCATCAGCTCCGCCGCCGTCGCCGTCACCATCGCCGCCCGCAAGGCCGGCCAGCGCAACTGGACCATCGCCTTCGCCGTCATCTCGGCGGTCTTTCTCTACACGACCGTCGTGAACGTCATCGAGCGCCCCGACGGCGTCAAGATCGGCGCCTGCTTCATCGCCGCGATCATCCTCGTCTCGCTCCTCTCCCGGCTCGCCCGCGCCTTCGAACTGCGCGTCACCAGCCTGACCATGGACCCCATGGCGGAACGGTTCGTACGGGACATCGCGAGCCGCCGGGCCCGCTTCATCGCCAACGAGCCCGACAACCGCGACATCACCGAGTACCGCGAGAAGATCGAGCAGATCCGCGCCGACAACGACGTACCCACCCAGGAGGACTTCGTCTTCGTCGAGGTCACCGTCCTGGACGCCTCGGAGTTCGAGGCGGGTCTGAACGTACGCGGCGAGGTCATGCACGGCCGCTACCGCGTCCTGACCCTGGAGTCCTCCTCCATCCCCAACGCCCTCGCGGCCCTCCTCCTGTACGTCCGCGACGCCACCGGCCAGACCCCGCACATCTACTTCGAGTGGACCGAGGGCAACCCCTTCACCAACTTCCTCCGCTTCTTCCTCTTCGGCCAGGGCGAGGTCGCTCCGGTGACCCGCGAGGTCCTGCGCGAGGCGGAGCCCGACCGCGCACGCCGCCCCCGGGTGCACGTCGGGTAGGACCTGGCCGCGGATCAGGTCGGAGGGCAGCTGCGGTGCCGAAGCCGTCTGCCGATCACGTCAGAGGACAGCTGCGGCGCCAAACTGTCTGCCGATCACGTCAGAGGACGGCCGCGGTGCCGAAGCAGTGCAGGTGAGCGGGGCTCGGTGCGTCTAACGCCCGCCCTCCTCACCCGCCCCCTCCTCGTCCCCCACCGTGAACCCGATCACCAGGCCGCCCCCGTCCCGCCGATGGGCGAACGGCGCGCCCCCGTGCCCCACCGCCACCTCCCGCACGATGGACAGGCCGAGCCCCGACCCGGGCAGGCTGCGGGCATCGGCGGCCCGGTAGAAACGGTCGAAGGCCCGCTCCAGATCCCCGTCGCCGATTCCGGGCCCCCGGTCGAGCACCTCGACGCGCACACCCCCGGTACGGCCACCCGGCACGGCCCCGGTCACGACGACCTCGATCGCCGCCCTGCCGCCCCGGTCGAACTTGACCGCGTTCTCCACCAGGTTGGACACCGCCCGCTGCAGCGCGGTGGGCCGCCCGTCGACCGCCGTGTCCCCACTCACCCGCACGACGATGTCCCGCCCGCTACGCCGCCGGGCAACGGTGGCGACGTCCTCGGCCAGCTCCCCCAGATCGACCCGCCGCACCGGCTCGGTGTCGGACCGCCCCGCCGCGAGCGCCACCAGCTCGTTGACGAGGTCGGTCAGCTCACGGGACTCCAGCGCCAGATCGGCGACGAGTTCCTCGCGTACGGCAGGCGGCAGTTCGTCGATGCGCCGGAGCATGGAGATGTTCGTACGCAGCGAGGTCAGCGGCGTACGGAGCTCGTGCCCCGCGTCCTGGACCAGCCGCCGCTGGTCCTCCTCGGACTGCGCGAGCCGCCCGAGCATCCGGTCGAAGGACCGCCCGAGCCGGGCCACCTCGTCATACCCCGCGACCGGCACCTGGATCCCGAGCCGCCCGGTCCGCGCCACGTCCTCCGCGGCCCCCGCGAGCCGCACCAGCCGCCGGGTGATCCGCCGGGCCAGCCACCAGCCGAACAGCCCCGAGGCGATGACGACGGCCGCGACGAGCAGCACGGTCCGCTGCTGGAGTTCGTTCAGCAGGTCCTCCGTATCGCTGAACTCCTGCGCGACCTGCACCGCCCCCCGCCCGCCGCCGAGCGCGACGGTCGCCACCCGGAACCAGCTGTCGCCGACCTCGACCTCCTTGTGCTGCGCGAGCCTGCCGGCCGCCGAGGCGTCCGCGGCCTGCCGGTCGGCGGCGGCGACGGGCAGCGGAGGATGCCCGGGGCCGACCACCGCGCCACCGGGTCCGAGCACCTGTACGTCCGTCCGACTGGGCCGCACGATCCTGTCGAGCGCCCCACCGTGGTCGGTGCCGGACGAGGTGAAATCCGCCGGGCCCAGCTCCTGCTGCCGCACCTCGCCCTGCAGATCCTGCACGACTCCGGCGAAGACGGTCTGCTGGTCCACACGTACGAGCCGGGCGGCGGCGTCGTAGCTGAGAAACCCGACGAGAACGGTGACGACAGCGGCGACGGTCGCGAAGGACACCGTGAAGGTCGCCCGCAGCGAGGAGACCCGCCGAAGCCGCACCCGGGACAGCCGCTTCAGGAATCCCTCGGGAAGCCGGGACAGCCGCTTCAGGGCTTCCTCGGGAAGCCGGGACAGTCCTTGCGGGAATCGCTCGGGGAATCTCGGGGGCACCTCAGTCCTCCCTCAGGACATACCCCACACCCCGCACCGTATGGATCAGCCCCGACGCCCCCGGCTCGTCGAGCTTGCGCCGCAGATACCCCACGTACACGGCGAGGTTCTTCGACCCGGGGCCGAAGTCGTACCCCCAGATCCGGTCGTAGATCGTGGAGTGGTCGAGGACGATGCCCGCGTTCCGCACGAGCAGCTCGAGCAGCTCGAACTCGGTCCGCGTCAGCTCCACCTCCCGCTCCCCACGCCAGACCCGCCGGGCCTGGGTGTCCATCCGCACCCCGGCCGCCGCGACCCGCCCCGCCACAACGGGCAGTTCCCGGGCCCTCACCCCGACCACATCGGCTACGTCATCGGGGGCGACGTCTCCGCCACCCGTGCGACGCAGCAGCGCCCGCAGCCGGGCGAAGACCTCCTCCACGTCGAACGGCTTGACCACGTAGTCGTCGGCCCCCGCGTCGAGCCCCGCGATCCGGTCGGCGGTCTCCACCAGCGCGGTGAGCATCAGAATCGGCGTCCGGTTCCCCTCCGCCCGCAGCACCCGGCACACCTGCAATCCGTCGATGCCGGGCATCATCACATCAAGGACCACCACGTCCGGCGGCGTCCGGTGGGCCTGGGCCAGCGCGGCCACCCCGTCAGCGACGGCCGTCACCTCATAACCCTCCAGCGTGAGCGCCCTCTCCAGCGCATGACGAATGGCACGGTCGTCCTCGGCAAGCAGCACATTCTGGGGCACCCCACCAGTCTGCCTGGCCCCCGCCACGTACCACCTGATGAACGAGGGTCCGGTCACCCTTCTTACCCGCCTCTCACCGCGAGCCGGGTCCGGCACCGGCCACCGGGACACCGGGACACCGATGAGTTCGCCCGTTCGCGCCGGTCTGTACCGGCGAGGGGAATGAAGGCCCCGACGGGAGATGGAGAGTGATCGCCGTGACCGTGACCGTGAACAGAGCAGAAGCGCTGGCGCGCCTGGACGTCCTCGTAGGTGAGTGGACCTTGGAAGCCCGGTTCCCCGCTGACCGGGCGACACCGCCTCCCCCGACCGAGGGCGGGCCGGACGTGCGCAGCCGCTTCGAGTGGGCCCTGGACCGCCAGTTCCTGCTGCAGCACACGGAGATTCCGATCCCCGGGGCACCCGACAGCCTGACGATCATCAGCACGGACCTGGAGTCCGGCGCGTACACACAGCACTACTACGACTCCCGCGGCGTGGTGCGCCTGTACGCGATGACCCTCACCGACCGGGTGTGGACGCTCACCCGGGAGTCGCCCGACTTCACCCCGCTGGTCTTCCGGCAGCGTTTCACCGGCACGTTCAGCGAGGACGCGCGCACCATCGAGGGTGCCTGGGAGAAGTGCCAGGACGGCGACACCTGGGAGCGCGACTTCACCCTCATCTACCACAAGGTGAGCTGACGCCGCTCAACTACGCGCGCAGCGCGGCCAGTTGCTGCTCGAAGGGAACCACGTCGAAGCCGCCGTCCGCACCGGAGGAGGCCCGGGACAGGAAACCGTCCCCGGAATCACCCGCCACAGCGGCCTCCCCCCGTCGCGCATGCACATCGGCACCGGCCATCAGCCGCGCCAGTTCCCCCGCGGCCCTGTCGACGCGCGGGGCGAGCCCCTCCGCGCCCCAGTCCTCCGAAGCCGCGTACACACCGGTGGGCACGACCACGGCTCGCAGATAGGCGAACAGCGGACGGAGCGCGTGCTCCAGTACGAGCGAGTGCCGCGCCGAACCGCCGGTCGCCGCGATCAGCACCGGCTTCCCCGCGAGGGCGTCCTTGTCGCTGACGCTCAGCACGTCGAAGAAGGACTTGAACAGCCCGCTGTAGGAGGCGGAGAAGACGGGCGTCACGACGATGATCCCGTCCGCCGCCGACACCGCGTCGAACGCGGAAGCCAGCGCCCGCCCGGGGAACCCGTTCGTGAAGTTGTGGGCGATCTCGACGGCCAGGTCGCGCAGTTCGACGACCTGGACATCGGCGGAGGTCTCCCGGACCGTGGCGGCGGCCAGCCGGTCGGCAAGGAGCCGAGTGGACGACGGGGCACTCAGCCCCGCCGAGACGACGACGAGCTTCATGCGACGGTCACCCCTTCCGAAGTGCTCGAAGCGGCGGCGGCCAGCAGCGACTGGTGGGTCGGCGCGTCCGGCACCCCGGCCGGACGGCCCTTCGCGAACTCCTCACGCAGCACGGGCACGACCTCCTCGCCCAGCATGTCGAGCTGCTCGAGTACGGATTTCAGCGGCAGCCCGGCGTGGTCCACCAGGAACAACTGCCGCTGGTAGTCACCGGCGTACTCCCGGAAGGCCAGCGTCTTCTCGATCACCTGCTGCGGCGAACCCACGGTCAGCGGCGTCTGGTCGGTGAAGTCCTCGAGGGAGGGCCCGTGCCCGTACACCGGAGCGTTGTCGAAGTAGGGCCGGAACTCCCGTACCGCGTCCTGCGAGTTGTGCCGCATGAACACCTGCCCGCCGAGCCCGACGATCGCCTGCTCGGCCGTTCCGTGCCCGTAGTGCGCGTACCGCTCCCGGTACAGCTCCACCATCTTCTTCGTGTGGTCGGCAGGCCAGAAGATGTTGTTGTGGAAGAAGCCGTCGCCGTAGTACGCGGCCTGCTCGGCGATCTCCGGCGACCGGATGGACCCGTGCCAGACGAACGGCGGCACGCCGTCCAGCGGCCGGGGCGTCGACGTGAACGACTGCAACGGCGTACGGAACTTGCCCTCCCAGGTCACCACGTCCTCGCGCCAGAGCCGGTGCAGCAGCGCGTAGTTCTCGATGGCGAGGTTGATGCCCTGGCGGATGTCCTGTCCGAACCACGGGTAGACCGGGCCGGTGTTGCCGCGCCCCATCATCAGGTCGACCCTGCCGTCCGCCAGATGCTGGAGCATCGCGAAGTCCTCGGCGATCTTCACCGGGTCGTTGGTGGTGATGAGGGTGGTGGAGGTGGAGAGGACCAGCTTCTCGGTCCTCGCCGCGACATAGCCGAGCATGGTGGTCGGGGACGACGGCACGAACGGCGGGTTGTGGTGCTCGCCGGTCGCGAAGACGTCCAGGCCGACCTCCTCGGCCTTCTGCGCGATGGCGACCATGGCCTTGATGCGCTCGTGCTCGCTCGGCGCCCGTCCCGTCGTCGGGTCCGGTGTCACATCGCCGACGCTGAAGATCCCGAACTGCATGGCCGTTCACCCTCCGCAGGTTGTTTACGATTCAACTATACCCGCAAACGAGGACGCCGGCCTCCCTATTCCCTCCCACCCACGAGCGTCCGTGCCCGCCCTTACGATCCCGGCATGGCCGCCCCACCTGATCCGGCACTCCCCCCACCGGGCCGGTCGAGGGGAGCCCACCGCACCCCGGGGGCCCCAGCCCCCAGCCGCCGGCCCCCGTCCACCAGCCCCCGGCCACCACCCCCGCAAAAAGCGCCCCGCTAGAACACGTACGAGTCCCCCGTATCCAGCACCAACACCCGCTGCCGATCATTCGCCCGGTTGCCGTCCACCGCCCCACCACCCCACACCGTCTCGAACTCCAGCATCACCTCAGCCGGCGCCCCCCGCAGCCGTACCGCCAGCCTGATCTCCTCCCCCAGCCCGTCCGCCGCCAGCTCCCCGGTCCGGCACACCACCGCCCGCGCGTCGGCCCGCGCACACCCGCCCGGCAGACTCTGCCGGTCCGCCAACGCGACCGACCAGCGCAGCCGGACGGTCGCGTCCGTGACGGCGCTCGGGCCGTGGTTGCGCGGGGTCAGCCGTACGTCGACGCGGCCGTCGGCCATGGACACGTACCCGTGGTAGGCGAGATCGGCCTCGGGAGCGAGGGAAACGCCACCGGCGCCGGCAGGCGAACCCGCCCCCACCACCAGCCCCGCACCGGCAACCACCGCACACAACACCCGCATCAGCGTCCGCATCCCCATGAGGTCATTTCCTTCGCTAGACCGGCAGGTCATCGAGTCACCATCACGAGATGTATCCCACCCGGGGCCCCCGCCAGGCGCCGTCCATCAGGTGACAGACGCCGGCGCACCACACGTACCAACCACCAGAACCCCCCATGCAAAGGTGACCGCATGCTGATCGCCCGCTCCGCCGCCCTCTTCGTCCTCGCCGCCCTCTTCGAGATCGGCGGCGCCTGGCTGGTCTGGCAGGGCGTACGGGAGCACCGCGGCTGGCTGTGGATCGGCGCGGGCGTGATGGCGCTGGGCGTGTACGGCTTCGTGGCCACGCTCCAGCCGGACGCCGAGTTCGGCCGCATCCTCGCCGCGTACGGCGGCGTCTTCGTCGCGGGCTCCCTCGCCTGGGGAATGGTGGCGGACGGCTACCGCCCGGACCGCTGGGACATCACGGGCGCACTGATCTGCCTCGCGGGCATGGCAGTGATCATGTACGCGCCGCGAGGCAACTGAGGGCGCCGCCCCTCAGCGGCGCCGAGGCCTACCTCAGACCGCCTCCTGCGAGCGTTTCCTCAAGGAGTTCTCCTCAGGTCGTCTCCTCAGGCAGCAGCCCGAGCTGCCCCAGGAAATCCATCTGGTCGAAGTAGAGCCGATAGCTGACGATCCGCCCGTCCTCGACGGTCGCGATGTCGCAGCCACGGATCCTGACGCTCTTCCCGGTCGCGGGCAGCGTCTCCCCGGAGGGCAACGGCAGCGGACCCGTGTTCGTCCCAGTGTAGAAACCCTCGTCGATGGCGGTGTCGCCGGCCTCGGCCGCGTACACCGACTCGTACGAGGCGTCCGTGACCGCGTCCGTCATCTGACGCCAGTAGTCGACGATGTTGTCGCGCCCGTGGACCTCTCCGGCATCCGGTGTGACGGCGACCGCGTCCGCGGCGAACAGCTCGCCGACGGCCTTCAGATCCGGGGTCGAGGTGAGCGACTCGGTGAGCCGGTCCATGACCTCACGTGCCTGTCCCATGATCCACCTCCTGTACAGGGGATCACCCACTCCATGGTCCCACGCATGGTCCGCCCCGGCGCTCCCGGAGCAGCCGACAACCCCCCGCAATCGCACCCGGCCTATCCTGGCCAGGGCAGCCCGATCACCCCGCCCGCCAGGTCCCGCCCCGAGGAGAAGCCGCATGAGCCCCGCCGCCGCGTCCCGTATCGCCGTCGTCACCGGTGCCAGCAGCGGCATCGGAGCCGCGACGGCCCGGCAGCTGGCGGCCGCGGGCTACCGCGTCGTCCTGACCGCCCGCCGCAAGGACCGCATCGAGGCGCTCGCTGAGGAGCTGAACGCGACGGGCCACCAGGCGACCGCGTACGCCCTCGACGTCACCGACCGCGCGGCGGTCGACGAGTTCGCCGGCGCCTTCAAGACGATCGGCGTCCTGGTCAACAACGCCGGCGGCGCACTGGGCGCCGACCCCGTCGCGACGGGCGACCCTGCCGACTGGCGCCAGATGTACGAGACGAACGTCATCGGCACCCTGAACGTCACCCAGGCCCTGCTCCCCGCCCTCACCGCCAGCGGCGACGGAACGGTGGTCGTACTCTCCTCGACGGCCGGGTTCAGTACGTACGAGGGCGGCGGCGGTTATGTCGCCGCCAAGCACGCCGAACACGTCCTCGCCGAGACCCTCCGCCTGGAGATCGTCGGCACCCCGGTCCGCGTCATCGAGGTCGCGCCCGGCATGGTCAAGACGGACGAATTCGCGCTGACCCGCTTCGGCGGCGACGAGGAGAAGGCCGCCAAGGTGTACGCGGGCGTCGCCGAGCCCCTCACCGCCGAGGACGTGGCCGACACGATCACCTGGGCGATCACCCGCCCCAGCCACGTCAACATCGACCTCCTCGTGGTCCGCCCCCGCGCCCAGGCGTCGAACGCGAAGGTCCACCGGGAGCTGTGATTCCGGACGACCCCGCCAGGGACCGGGAACAGGAACAACGCCGCCTGGCCCAGGAGACGAAGGACGAACGTTACGTCTGGTGGTACCTCGCGTACTTCCTCTTCGGCATCCACATCGTGGCCTTCGTCATGATCTACGCGGTCATGCACGCGAAGTAGCGAGGCGGAGGTGCGCCGGTCTCCGGACTGCCGGACTGCCGGACCAGTACGGCATGCGCCGTCGAACTCGAAGTCATCGTGTCAGGAGCGAGTCTTCCGATGGGCCAGGAAGGCGAAGACCGCCAGAATCACTCCGCCTGCTGCTGCGATCACTCCGAGCACAATCGGCACGGTGTCGCCAGTAACTGTTCCTGCAATACACGCACATATTCCGCCGATGATCGAAATCACGGAAAAGGTTCGCACTCCCCTGATCGCATCATTCATCGACGCGTCCCTCCCTCGCATCCCAGCGCTCCTTCCGAATTCGCGGCCAACTGTTGGGTCAGGAGTCAATTCCCGACCCAACAGGGCCGCCGGACCAGTCAATTCGCGATGGGCGCGGCAAACGTCCGCCGCGCCCGTCGCCACGTCTAGCCCTTCACGCAGATGAACTGCTTCAGCTTCGCCACGACCTCCACGAGGTCACGCTGCTGCTCCATCACCTGCTCGATCGGCTTGTACGCACCCGGAATCTCATCCACGACGCCGGAGTCCTTACGGCACTCCACGCCACGCGTCTGCTCTTCCAGGTCCTTGGTCGTGAAGCGGCGCTTCGCAGCACTCCGGCTCATGCGCCGACCCGCCCCGTGCGACGCCGAATTGAAGGCCTTCTCGTTTCCGAGCCCCTTCACGATGTACGAACTGGTGCCCATCGACCCCGGAATAATCCCGTACTCACCGGAGCCCGCGCGAATCGCACCCTTGCGGGTGACCAGAAGGTCCACACCTTCGTATCGCTCCTCCGCCACGTAATTATGGTGGCAGGAAATCTCCGGCTCGAAGGTCGGCTTCGCCTTCTTGAACTCCTTGCGGATCACGTCCTTCAGGAGCGCCATCATGATCGTGCGGTTGTACTTCGCGTACTCCTGAGCCCAGAACAGATCGTTGCGGTACGCCGCCATTTGCGGAGTGTCGGCAACAAAGACAGCAAGGTCACGGTCAACGAGACCCTGATTGTGCGGGAGTTTCTGGGCCACACCGATGTGGTGTTCGGCCAGTTCCTTGCCGATGTTCCGGGACCCGGAGTGAAGCGTAAGCCACACCGAATCCTCAGAATCAAACAATAGTTCTATATAGTGGTTGCCGGCTCCAAGCGTCCCCATCTGCAAAGCAGCCCGCCCCCGCCGGAACTTCACCGCTTCAGCAACCCCGTCGAACCGCCCCCAGAACTCATCCCACCCCCCAGTGGCCAGCCCATGGAACCGCCTCGGCTCCACCGCCGACTCATGCATCCCCCGCCCCACCGGAATAGCCCGCTCAACCTCCGACCGCAGTCGCGAAAGATCCCCCGGCAGATCATTGGCAGTGAGCGACGTCTTGACGGCAGACATCCCGCAGCCGATGTCCACTCCCACCGCCGCAGGACACACCGCGTCCCGCATCGCGATGACGGACCCGACCGTCGCACCCTTCCCGTAATGCACATCCGGCATCACAGCAAGCCCCTTGATCCATGGCAGAGTCGCCACGTTCTGGAGCTGCCTCAGCGCCCCGTCCTCGACCGACGCCGGGTCGGCCCACATGCGGATGGGAACCTTGGCACCCGGCACCTCTACGTACGACATATCGTTCTCTTTCCCCCGGAAACGAACAGAAGGCTTGAAACGCAAAAACCAGCGCCAAGGTCGACGTATGGGACAACGGACCGGCGTTCACGGCTGTGCGTGCGATAGACATTGTCTCCAGGGGCCGCCCCCACGCGGCAACCGAATAACCACAGGACATCCCGGGCCTCAGGCCTTCGGGAAGGGCCGAGAGGAGCCTGACCGTGCAGCGGAAGGCGTATGTACCCGGCGTCGCCGTGCTCCTCGCGGCACTGCTGGCCGGCTGCACGGGCGGTTCGGGCGACGACGGCACGACGGACGACGCGAAACCCGGCGACCCCGGTACGACGGCACCCGCGGCGCCGCCCGGCAGGTATCGCACGCTCCCCGAGGCGTGCGCCGCCGTCGACCACGGCACCCTCGACTCGCTGCTGCCCGGCATCAGGCAGATCGCCGACGAGGAGCAGCGCACCACGGCGTACGAGGGCACACCGACCCTCACGTACGACACCGACCGGCGGGTCGGCTGCCGTTGGAAGGTGGAGTCCGAGAACGCCACCGACCACCTGTACGTCGATTTCGAGCGTGTGGTCTCGTACGAGAACGCGGTGAGCGACGACAGCAAGGCCTCGGCCCTCTACACGGGCAAGGAGACGGCAGCGGACCTGCCGGAGCCCACCAGTTCGGCGAGTGCGGACGCGGGCAGCTCCGCGTCCCCGTCGGACTCCCCCTCCGACAGCGAGAGCTCCACCCCTTCCGGTTCCGCGTCCCCCTCCGACTCCGCCTCCGCGTCCTCCTCCGCGAGCGCGACCCCCACCTCCCTGCAGCCCCGCACCCTCGACGGTCTCGGCGACGAGGCGTACCTGAACGACACGCTCAGCTCGGCCGGCTCGACGGCGCGACAGCGGACGGTGACTGTGGTGTTCCGCACGTCCAATGTGATCGTGACGATCGAGTACGACGAGCAGCCGGCGGTCACGGGCGAGGTGCCGGACAGCAAGGAAATGCAGGACAGGGCCCGGAATCTGGCCGCGAAGCTGGCTGACACGCTCAACGGTTAGAGGGCCCGGAGGGGGCTCGGAGGGGGCTCGGCGCCCTGGTGCAAAGCCCCCGAAGCAGGACCGCTCGCCCGTCTCACCGCGTACCGTGGCCCCTCGGACCCGACCGGTCGTACGTTCCATGTGCGGCCGTACCACGAGCGCCACGAGTGAAGGAACCATGCACCGACCAGTACAGCGAGTAGGCCGAGTACCGCGACTCACCCGCATCCTTGTCAGCGCAGCCGCCGTCCCGGTGATGCTTGTCGCCGCGGGCTGTTCCTCGGACTCCGGGTCCGATTCCGGCGCCGCCTCCAGTGACGCGAACAACAGCTCCGGTTCGAGTCCGGACGCGCAGGCGTCCGGGAGTGCTTCGGCGAACGCCGTGCAGGTGGCGGCGTATGCGACGTTGCCCGAGTCCTGTTCGGTGCTGTCGGACAAGACGCTGGGCGCACTGGTCCCGAAGGCGGGCAAGTCCGGCAAGAAGAGCTCGACGGACGAGGTGTCCGAGCGCGGCAACTGCTACTGGACGAGCCTCGACGACAACGGTGTGAAGGGCTCGCAGTACCGCTGGCTGAACGTTGCCCTGCTGCGTTTCGACTCGGACGCGCGTGGCACGGGCGACGAGCAGGCGCACACGTACTTCGAGAAGCAGGTCTCGGCTGCGAAGACGGTGACGGGCGCGAAGAACACGAAGTCGGCGCCGGTGTCCGGTACGGGCGACGAGGCGACGGCCGTGAGTTACGACCTGAAGAAGAAGGAAGGCGCCTTCAAGCAGCAGACGGTCGTGGCGCGCGTCGAGAACGTCGTCGTCACGCTCGACTACAACGGTGCCGGTCTGGCGGGCGAGAAGACCCCGTCCGCCGCCACTCTGCTGAAGGCGGCCGAGAAGGCCGCGAAGGAGGCGGTGGCCGCAGTGGCCGTCGCGAACGAGGGCGATGGCGATGGCGCCAAGTCGAGCGCCTCCCCGTCGGCGTCGGCCTCCAAGCCGGCCTCGAAGAGCGCGTCGCCGTCCGCGTCCGCTTCCGAATCGGCTACGAAGAAGAGCTGACCCGGACAGGGAGGAATCCGCGACTGCGGATGAACTCGTAGTCCCACCAGGCCATTTGCAGGAGCCCGGCCCCTACGGGGACCGGGCTCGTGCCGTACCGTGCGCCCGGGCACCGCACACATGTGCCACCCTGTTGCGCGCAACGACAAGTAAGGGGAGGGGAGTACGGGTGTCCGCGCCCATTCAGCTCACACGCACGCACCGCATTCTCATCGGCGTGGTCGTCGCCGGTGCGGTTGTCATCGCGGGCATCGGCTTCGCCGGCTCGTACGCGGCCGTCCGCGAGCTCGCGATCGAGAAGGGTTTCGGGAACTTCAGCTATGTGTTCCCGATCGGCATCGACGCGGGCATCTGCGTCCTGCTCGCCCTCGACCTGCTCCTGACCTGGATCAGGATCCCTTTCCCGCTGCTGCGCCAGACGGCCTGGCTGCTGACCATGGCGACGATCGCGTTCAACGGCGCGGCGGCCTGGCCGGACCCGCTGGGCGTGGGCATGCACGCCGTGATCCCGGTTCTCTTCGTGGTCTCGGTCGAGGCGGCCCGGCATGCGATCGGCCGGATCGCGGACATCACGGCGGACAAGCACATGGAGGGCGTCCGCATCACGCGGTGGCTGCTCTCCCCGGTCCCGACGTTCCTGCTGTGGCGCCGGATGAAGCTGTGGGAGCTGCGCTCCTACGAGCAGGTCATCAAGCTGGAACAGGACCGCCTCATCTACCAGGCGCGGCTCCAGTCCCGCTTCGGGCGCGCGTGGCGCCGTAAGGCTCCGGTGGAGTCCCTGATGCCGCTGCGCCTCGCGAAGTACGGGGTTCCGCTGGCGCAGACGGCCCCCTCGGGTCTCGCGGCGGCGGGCATCGAGCCCGTACTGCTGCCCCCCGCGCCGCAGTTGGAGGTGGCCCGCGAGCCGGAGCCCACGGCACCCGTCCTGCAGCACGACCCGGCGCCTGCCCGGGACCAGCTTCCCGCTCCCGAGGCCGACGAGCCCCCCGAGCAGCCGGAGGACCACGCCGAGCCGCAGAGTCCGTGGCTTCAGGCGCGGGACCCCCAGGCCGTCGCCTATCAGGGCGGCTACGACCCCACGTACGACCCGGCCTACGACCCGGAAGCCGCGTACGGGCAGTGGTTCGCGGAGCAGCAGCAGGCCGAGCAGTTCGAGGAACAGCAGCGGTTCCAGGCTCGGCAGCAGTTCGAGGAGCAGCAACAGTTCCAGGCTCAGCAGCCGTTCGAGCAGCAGCAGCCGTTCCCGCAGCAGTACGAGGAGCCGCCTGCGCCGGAGCCCTCTCCGGAGGACACCGGTACCTTCCCGATACCGGCGGGCCCGGGACGTACCCGTGAGATGGGTGCGGGCGGCGGCTCGGAGCCGACCGAGGACGACTACTACGTGGTCTTCAAGAAGTCGATAGACGGCAGTTACCCGACCTCGGGCCAGTTCAGGGGCGACGTGGAGGCCACGTACGGCATCACGCTTCCGCACCGCGACGCCGACCGGATGGTCAACCGCTTCACCAACCGCCACACGGCGGAGCTTCAGGAAGAGCACATCGCGTAAGCGGATCGCGGATCTCTTCTACGACGACGGGGGGGGGGGGGGGGGGGGGGGGCCCCGGGCGCCCCCCCCCCCCGGGGGGGGGGGGGGGGGAACCCCCCCGCGGGTGCACCCCCGAAAAACCCCCCCCCCCCGCCCCCGGGGGGGCG
>NZ_JBIAIK010000013.1:0-259434 GCF_042871385.1 Streptomyces sp. NPDC005808
TTACGCCGCCGCCAACGCCTATCTCGACGCCCTCGCGGAGGAGCGCCGAGGCCGCGGCCTCACCGCCACCTCCCTCGCCTGGGGCCCCTGGGCCGACGGCGGTATGGCGGACGAGGAGATGGCCGCGGAGCTGGGCCGACGCGGTCTGCCGGCGATGGCTCCGGATGCGGCGGTCACGGCGATCGGCCACGCACTGGCGCTGGGCGAGACATGCGTGGCCGTGGCGGATGTGGACTGGGCACGCTTCGTGGCTCCGTTCACCGCCCTGCGGCGGAGCCCGCTCCTCGGTGACCTGCCCGACGTGGAGCAGGTGCTGCGGCAGACCGCTGCGCCGGAGTCGGCGGGCGGGGACGCGGTACTGCATGCCCGTCTGGCCGGCCTGACCGGGGCCGAACAGCTGCGCCTGCTGCTGGGTGTGGTCCGCGAGCAGGCCGCGCTGGTGCTGGGGCACAGCGGCGCCGCTGCGGTCGGCGAGACGGCGACCTTCCGGGAGCTGGGCTTCGACTCGCTCACCGCGGTGGAGTTCCGCAACGCCCTGGCGGGCGAGACGGGGCTGTCGCTGCCCGCGACCCTCGTCTTCGACTACCCGAACCCCGCCGTCCTCGCCGAGCACGTGCGGGACGAGCTGCTGGGCGCCGAGGCACAGACCGCGGGCGTTGCCGCGGCCGTCGGCGGTGCCGTCGACGGGGACGACCCCATCGCGATCGTCGGCATGAGCTGCCGCTACCCGGGTGGCGTGCGGTCGCCGGAGGACCTGTGGGAGCTGCTGGCGTCCGGAGCGGACGCGGTCTCCGGGTTCCCGGTGGACCGTGGCTGGGACCTGGAGCGGCTCTACGACCCGTCGCGCGAACGGGAGGCGGCTTCGTACGTCGACCAGGGAGGATTCCTGCACGACGCCGGGGAGTTCGACCCGGTGTTCTTCGGGATCTCGCCGCGTGAGGCCCTGGCGATGGACCCGCAGCAGCGGCTGCTGCTCGAGACCTCGTGGGAGGCGTTCGAGCGGTCCGGCATCGACCCGGCGTCGGTGCGCGGCAGCCGTACCGGCGTGTTCACCGGTACGAACGGCCAGGACTACACAGGTCTGCTGCTCGCGTCGCCGGACAGCGCCGAGGGCCATGTCGGCACGGGCAACGCGGCGAGCGTGGTGTCGGGGCGTATCTCGTACACGTTCGGTCTGGAGGGCCCGGCCGTGACGGTCGACACGGCCTGCTCGTCCTCGCTGGTCGCCCTGCACATGGCCATCCAGTCGCTGCGGTCGGGTGAGTGCGAACTCGCCCTGGCCGGTGGTGTGACGGTCATGTCGACTCCGGGCGCGTTCATCGAGTTCTCCCGCCAGGGCGGGCTCGCGGCGGACGGCCGGGTGAAGGCGTTCGCCGAGGCTGCGGACGGTACGGGCTGGGGCGAGGGTGTCGGCATGCTGCTCGTCGAGCGGCTCTCCGACGCACGCGCCAAGGGCCACCGTGTCCTCGCGGTCGTCCGGGGCTCCGCGATCAACCAGGACGGGGCGTCCAACGGTCTGACGGCCCCCAACGGCCCGGCCCAGCAGCGCGTCATCCGCCAGGCCCTCGCCAACGCGGGCCTGACCGGTGGCGATGTCGACGTCGTCGAGGCGCACGGCACGGGCACGACGCTGGGCGACCCGATCGAGGCGCAGGCCCTGATCGCCACCTACGGCCAGGAGCGGCCGGCGGACAAGCCTCTCCTCCTCGGCTCGGTGAAGTCGAACATCGGCCACACGCAGGCCGCCGCGGGCGTCGCCGGCATCATCAAGATGGTCATGGCCATGCGCCACGGCGTCCTCCCGCAGACTCTCCACGTCGACGAGCCGTCCACGCACGTCGACTGGTCGGCGGGCGCGGTGGAACTGCTCACCGAGGCCCGCAAGTGGGAGGAGTACGAACGGCCGCGCCGCGCGGCGGTCTCCTCGTTCGGCATCAGCGGCACCAACGCCCACGTGATCATCGAGGAGGTTCCGGCGGAGGCCGGGGTCGCGGATGAGGCCGGTCGCCCGGCGGACTCCCCGACGCCGGTGGTGCCGTGGGTGCTGTCCGCGAAGACGCGGTCGGCGCTGGCCGCGCAGGCACAGGCGCTGCACACGAGCCTGCTGAGCCGGCCGGAAACGGACGCGCGGGACGTGGCGTTCTCGCTGGCCACGAGCCGCAGCGCCTTGGAGTATCGGGCCGCTGTGGTCGGCGGCGACCGGGCCGCGCTCATCGAGGGCGTCAAGGCGCTCGCGGAGCGGGGCATGGAGGAGGACGCCCTTGTCGGCCGGGCCCTCCCCGGCAGCCAGGTCGGCTTCCTGTTCTCGGGTCAGGGGTCGCAGCGGGCCGAGATGGGCCGGGACCTGTATGAGGCGTATCCGGTGTTCGCGGATGCCTTCGACGCGGTGTGTGCGGAGCTGGACCGGCACTTGGACCACCCGGTCAAGGAGATCGTCTTCGGTGGCTCGGAGCTGATCGACCAGACTGTTTACACGCAGGCGGGCCTGTTCGCGATCGAGGTGGCTCTGTTCCGCTTGTTGGAGCACTGGGGGGTGACCCCGGACTATCTCCTCGGCCATTCCATCGGCGAGCTCGCGGCCGCGCATGTGGCCGGTGTCTGGTCGCTTCAGGACGCGGCCGCGCTGGTCGCGGCTCGCGGCCGTCTGATGCAGGCACTGCCGACGGGCGGCGCGATGGTCTCCCTCCAGGCCACCGAGGACGAGGTCCTTCCCCTCCTCACCGAGGGTGTCTCCATCGCAGCCCTCAACGGCCCTGACTCTGTTGTCATCTCCGGAGACGAAGACGTGGTTCTCGCCATCGCCTCCCGCTTCGAGAAGACCAAGCGGCTCCGGGTGAGCCACGCCTTCCACTCGCCGCGCATGGTGCCCATGCTGGCCGAGTTCAAGGCGGTCGCCGAGGGCCTGACCTTCCACACCCCCCGTATCCCGGTCGTCTCCAACCTCACCGGCGAACTCGCGGGCGAGGACATCCTGTCGGCGGACTACTGGGTCGACCACGTCCGCCAGACCGTCCGCTTCCTCGACGGCATCCGGCACCTCGAAACCCAGGGCGTCACCACCTACCTCGAACTCGGCCCCGGCGGAGTCCTCTCCGCCATGGCCCAGGACTGCCTCACCGAAGACGCGGCCTTCGTTCCCGTCCTCCGCAAGGACCGTCCCGAGGCTCACGCCCTGACCACCGCCCTCGCCGAACTTCACGTCCGCGGCGCCTCCGTCGACTGGACGGCGTACTACGAAGGGACCGGCGCCCAGTGCGTCGACCTGCCGACGTATGCCTTCCAGCGCCGGCGCTTCTGGCCGAAGGCCCCGCTTGCGGGCGGGCGCCCCGGTGCCGCCGGGGAGGTTCGGGCGGCGGACGCGGAATTCTGGGAGGCCGTGGCGCGCGAGGACCTGTCGGCGCTGGCCGGCGGTCTGGAGCTGTCGGCCGACAGTCCGCTGAGCGAGGTGCTCCCGGTGCTGTCGTCCTGGCACAGCCGTCAGCGGGAGCGTTCGGTGGTCGACGGGTGGCGCTACCGCGTCACCTGGAAGCCCGTACAGCCGTCGGGCGGTGTGCTGTCGGGCCGCTGGCTGCTGGCCCTGCCGGAGTCCCTGGTCGGCTCCGCCGTCGCCGAGTGGTGCGAGCACGGTCTGAAGGCAGCGGGCGCGGACGTCGTGCGCCTCGCCGGTGTCACGGACCTGTCCGCGAACGCCGACGCGGCGGGCGTGCTGTCCTTGCTGGGGCTGGCGGACGGCGAGACCCTCGACGCCGGCGTCGCCCCGGGTCTGGCGGCCACGCTGGAACTCGTCCGACAGCTGGGCGAGGCCGGGGTGGAGGCACCGTTGTGGTGCCTGACCCAGGGCGCCGTCTCGACCGGCACCTCGGACCCGCTGCGTAGTGCGGCCCAGACCCAGGTCTGGGGCCTGGGCTGGGTCGCGGCTCTGGAGCACCCGAAGCGCTGGGGCGGTCTGATCGACCTGCCGCAGGGCCTCGACTCCCGCGCCTGGGACCAGGCGGCGGCGGTGCTGTCGGGCACGCCGGGCGAGGACCAGGTGGCGCTCCGCTCCTCCGGCGTCTTCGCGAGCCGGCTGGTGGCGGCCGCGGCCCCCGCGGGCGACCGCGAGTGGACGCCGCGGGGCACGGTGCTGATCAGCGACGGCACCACGCCGCTCGCGGGACATCTGGCTGGCTGGCTGGCAGGCACGGCGGTGGAACGGGTCGTTCTGCTGACCCCGGCCGACGGCGCACTCGACCCGGACGTCCTCGCGAAGCTGGGCGAGCGGGCCGTGGTGCGGGCGGTCGACGTGACCGATCGTGCCGAACTGGCTGCCCTGGCAGCCGAGTTGGAGGCCGGCGGGGCTCCGGTCCGGGCCGTGGTCCATACCTCGGGCGTGCACCACTTCGCGCCGGTCGCCGGCACGGACGGGGCGCAGCTGGCCAAGGCGCTGCGGGCCAAGACGGCCGGAGCGGACGCTCTGGACGCCGTGTTCGCGGACGCCGGACTCGATGCCTTCGTCCTCTTCTCGTCCATCGCCGGTGTCTGGGGCAGCGGCGGACAGGCGGCCTACGCCGCCGGCAACGCCTACCTCGACGGGCTGGCTCAGCTCCGGCGGGCCCGGGGCCTGGCCGCCACATCCGTGGCGTGGGGTCCGTGGGTCGGGGACACGGTCGCGCCTGCGGCCGGAGGCGGCTCCGGCGACCCGGGTGACAACAGCGCCGAGGAGCAGATGCGCCGCCGTGGCCTGTTGGCCCTGGAGCCGGAGCAGGCGCTCACCGCGCTGGCCCGGGCGGTGGCCGAGGAGTCACCGGTCCTGACCGTCGCCGACGTGGACTGGGAGCGTTTCGCCCCGTCGTTCATGGCGCTGCGGCCGAGCCCGCTGCTGGCGGACCTGCCGGAGGTGGCCCGGATCACGGCGGCTGCCGAGGACGAGGCGGAGGACACGGATGTCTCCGACGAGCTGCGGCAGCGCCTGGCCGCCTTGTCGGAGGCGGAGCAGGAGGCCGAACTGGTCGAGCTCGTCCGCCGCCAGGCGGTCGCGGTGCTGGGGTACTCCTCGGTAGGTGACATCGAGGCGGGGCGGGCCTTCCGCGAGATGGGCTTCGACTCGTTGATGGCGGTCGAGCTGCGCAACCGGCTCACCCGGGCCACGGGGCTGCGTCTGCCCGCGGGCTTCGTGTTCGACTATCCGAACGCGGTCGCGGCGGCCCGTCTGCTGCGGCAGGACATCTTCCGGGACGGCGCGGCGAACGGGGACTCCCTGCTCACCGAGTTGGACAAGCTGGAGGTCTCGCTGGTCACCTCGGAGCCCGATGCACTCACCCGTACGCGGGTGGCGGTGCGACTGCAGGCGTTCCTCGCCAAGTGGCAGGGCGAGGAGACGGAGTCGGCGGCGGAGGGCGGTGTGCTGGGACAGCTGGAGTCCGCTTCCGACGACGAGCTGCTCAGCTTCATCGACCGCGAGATGGGGCGGTAGTCCTCGCACCCTCTGTGTCACCGGGGGCCCCTGGCCCTGCCGTCGGGGCGGCGGACCACGAGTTTCGGCCAGATCCTCGTGTCCGCCGCCCGGCGGGTTCCGTCGCCTGTCGCGGTTCGTCCTGTGCGGTGTTCCGCCCTGGCTCGACCCGCCCTGTAGGTGACGGCAGCACCCTGTAGGGGGCCAAGGTAGCCCGTCGGCGAGAGGTTCAGGGGGGCACAGTGGAACGGGATTGCCGTGAAGCGTTGGACGGTCTTGCGCGGCAACTCGCCGAAAGCGCCGACGGCGCCGGCCGGCTGGCGCTGGTGTCAGGGGGTCTGGCCAGCGGAAAGACTCATCTGATCCATGCGTTCTCGCGTTGTGTGAAGGAGTCCGGTGCGCTGCATCTGACGGCCACCGGGTCCCGGACGGAGTACGCGTTCCCGGTAGGGGTCGTGGATCAGCTGTTCCGCAATCCGGACCTTCCGCCGGAGGTCGTGGAGCGCGCGGCCCGCTTGTTGTCCGACGCGTCCGAGCCCGCCGGCGCGGCCCGTGCCGTCCATGAGCTCACCGTGGAACTGCTGGAACTGGCCAGGCACCGCCCTCTGGTGGTCAGCATCGACGACATCCAGTTCGTCGACGCGCTCACTCTTCAGCTGATCAGGCATCTGCGGCAGCGGATCGCCTCGGCGCGGGTCATGATCTTGCTGGCCGAGTGGAGCTGGGCCCACCCGGCGATGACGCGTTTCCACGCGGAGATCACGCAGTATCCGCATCTGCGGCTGCGGTTGGGGCCGATGGACGAGCCGGCTCTGCGCGAGCTGATCGCCGAGCAGACCGCGCCGCAGTTCGCCCCCGCGTACGCACCGGCCTTCGTCCGGCTGACGGGCGGCAACAGGCTGCTGGCCGCCGCGCTGCTGGAAGACTACCGGACCTGGCAGTTGGCGCATCCGGGGACGCCGGCCGAGCACGAGGTGGTCGGTCCGTCGTATGCGCAGGGAGTGCTGAGCTGCCTCTACCGCTGGGACACCAGTCTGCTGACCGTGGCGCAGGGGCTGGCCGTACTGGGCGGGGAGCGGGCTTCGGCCGCGCTGGTCGCGCAGCTGGTCGCCGTGCCGGAGGACGTGGTCGAGCGGGTACAGAGCGTGCTGTCGGCGGCGGGGGTGCTGGACGGTGTGCGGTTCCGGCATCCCGTGGCCGCGCAGGCCGTGCTGGGCACGCTCGCCCCGGAGGCGCGGGCCCGGCTGCACGGGGCGGCCGCCGAGCTGCTCCACCTTCGGGGAGCCGGTCCGGTGACGGTGGCGGGGCAGTTGATCGCCTCCGGCTCCGGGGCGGCCGCGCACTGGCCGGCCTGGGCCGCCGACGTGCTGCGCGGCGCGGCAGCGGAAGCGGCCGCGGTGGACGACGTCGAACTGGTGACCCGCTGTCTGGAACTGGCGCTGGAGACGACCGCGGACCCGGCGGAGAAGGAGGTGCTGCGGCGCGCTCTGTCCCGGGCGGTGTGGCAGGTTGACCCGGCGGCGTCGGACCGCTGGCAGGCCGCGGCGCGCGAGTGTCTCGCGGAGGACGCGCAGACGGGGCCGGACGCGCTGCCGCTGCTGAAGCAGGCGTTGTGGAAGGGCGATCAGGCCACGGCGCACCGGGCGCGGGAGGCGTACGGGCGCGGGACGGGATGGGACGGCGGCCGGTACGCGGAGGCGGAACTCCAGCTGGCGTACCGGTGGTTCTACGGCCCCGGCGCCGCTGGAGGTGCCGACACCGCGCCGCCCTGGCAGGGTGGCCGCGGTGGTGGGGACGCGCAGGTGGAGGATCCGTGGATCCGGGCGGTGCTCGCCGTCGCCGAGAGCGGCGCGGGGGCGGGTGCGAAGGGTGCGCTGCCCAGTGCGGAGCACATCCTGGAAAGCTGCCGACCGGGCGAGTCGCTGCTGGAGGTCGTAATCGCTGCGCTGTTCACGCTGATCGGCGGCAACCAGCTGCAGCAGGCCGGTGAGCGGACGGAGCGGCTGTACGCGCAGGCACGGCGGCGCGGTGCGCTCACCTGGCAGGCCGCGCTGGGCACCGTATGGGCCGAGATCGCGTTGCGCGGGGGCGAGCCGGCGGTGGCCGCCGGGCGGGCGCGGGCCGCGCTGGAGGTGCTGTCGCCCCAGGGCTGGGGCGTGATGCGTGGGTACCCGTTAAGTGTTCTGGTCTCGGCGCAGACGGCGATGGGGCAGCACGCCGAAGCTGAGGAATCGCTTCGCCAGATGGCCCCGGAGGCCGCGTCGACCACGCTGTGGGGGTTGCGCCTCCTGTTCGCCCGCGGTCAGAACCACTTGGCGACAGACCGGCTGCTCGCGGCGGTCAGGGACTTCCAGACGTGCGGCCGGCTGGCCCAGGAAGGGGAGCTGGACCTCACGGAACTGGTCCCCTGGCGCAACGGACTGGCCGAGGCGAATCTACGGCTCGGCCGTACGGTCGTCGCCCAGGACCTGGTCAAACAACAGCTGGGCCGGGCCCAGGGGGTCAGCCTGCGCACCCGGGGAATCTCGCTGCGGCTGCTCGCGGCGTGCGGCGAGCTGATGCAGCGTCCGGCTCTGCTGCGCAAGTCCGTCGAGGCCCTCCAGGCGGCGGGCGACCGGATGGAGCTGGCGCGTGCGCTGGGGGATCTGAGCGTGGCCTGCCGCAGCGTCGGCGCGCTCGACGAGGCGCGGGCGGCGTCGTGGCGCGCGGCCCAGGAGGCGAAGCTGTGCCAGTCCGGGATGGCGGCGGCCGACCCGGTGGCGCGTGCGCCGCGTACACCGCACCCCGGGTACGAGAGCGCGGCCCCGGCGGCCGAGCCGGCCGGTGACACGGAGACCTCGCTGCTCAGCGACGCCGAGAGCCGGGTGGCACTGCTGGCCGCCCGCGGCTTCAGCAACAGGGACATCAGCCAGCAGCTGTTCATCACGGTCAGCACGGTCGAACAGCACCTGACGCGCGTCTACCGCAAACTGGGCGTCAGCAGCCGCCGAGCACTCCCCACCCGCCTCCTGGCACCTCCCGTACAGTCCCTCTGACCCCGCGGGACCGGCCGGGACACCCTGCCGCCAAGCCATTCGGCCAGAAGGCCGAGCGCCCGCCGCCGTTCGCGGTTCGCCGTTCAGACGGGAAGGGCCGCTCGGTGCGCGACGCGGCATGCGCGGTCCAGGAGGCGGGGGAGCTCCTGGCCGCGTTCGAAGAAGTGGCCGCCGGAGACGGTCCGGCATACGAAGCGTGCGGCGGTCCAGCGGCACCAGCCGCCCGCGGTCGCGGGGCGCACCACCACGTCCTCGCTGCCGCAGAAGGCGAGCACCGGCACCGGCAGCGGTCCCCCTGTGGACGGGTCGTCGGCGGCCCTGCGCAGTGCCGCGGCCAGCCGCAGGTCGTCCCTGCGTACCGGCAGCGCGGAGCGGTACCACAGACCGCCCGGGTCCCTGGAGGTCCCGGGCGGCAGGGCGCCCAGATCGGTCAGGAGCCCGACCAGTTCCCGGTCGGGGAACTCGGCGGCACCCATCAGCGCGGGCGGGGCGTCCGGCGGCGGGCAGGCGCCCACGGCGACGAACGAGGGCTGCGGCAACCCTTCGTCGGCGAGCGCCCGCGCCAGCGTGTAGGCGACCATGGCGCCGAGGCCGTGCCCGTAGAACGCGAACGGTCCCTCGCCCGCACCACGCCGCCCCAGCCCGGCCAGCAGCTCGTCGACGAGCTGGTCGCGGCCGGTGAGCCGGGCGCCGCTCCGCCGGCCGTCCCGGCCGGGCGGGCCGGCCAGCGCGCGCCACCGGTGGAATCCGGTGCCCCCGGAACCGGCGTGCGCGAAGCAGTGGAGCGTTACGGGGCGCCCGTCGGGCGTGGCGTGGCATCTCCTTCACGAATTCCCCGCGGCCGCGGGAGCAGGACTACGGGAACAGGGCCCCGGGAACGGAACTGCGGGAACACGGGACTAGGGGAACACGGCCGCGGGAACGGGCCGGCGGGAGCGGGCCTGGAGGAACAAGGCCTCGGGAACAGGAAACCCCGGCCCCCGCCCCGAGCTTCGCCGCCCCGCCTGGAGGGTCGCTCGACATTCCGCCCAGGCGGCGAAAAGGTTTTTCCGGTCCGCTCGAGAACGCATTCACGCCCGCTCGAAAGGCAATCGCGCATTCCGTGCGAGGAGCGCGGAAACGGCTAGCGTCGTCTTGTCAGGATTCGCCCCCGGAACGGAGATCACGATGCGATTCGGCAGCGGTCTGCGGCTCTTCGTGTTCCCCCACGCGGGCGGGTCCCAGCTGATGTTCACCGAGTGGGCCCGGCTCTTCCCGGCGGGCTGGCGGCTGCTGCCGCAGGACTACCCGGGGCACGGGCTGCTGGCGGGCGAGCCTCCGATCGGCGACGCGGACACGCTCGTCGACTGGTTCCTGGACCGGCTGTCCGCCGAACTCGACGACGAGGGAGCGCCGTTCGCCTGCTTCGGGCACAGCATGGGCTCCCTCATCGCGTACGAGCTGACCCGCCGGCTCGTCGACGAGGGCCGTCGGCCGCCGGTGTGGCTGGGACTGTCGGGATGCGGAGCCCCGCGGCCGGACCGCCCGGCCGGCGAGCCGGACGAGATGTCCGACGCGGAGCTCCGCCGCAGACTGATCAGACTGGGCGGTACACCGCCTCGCATCCTCGACGACCCGGAGCTGTGGAGCGTCTTCGCCCCCGTCATCCGCGCGGACATCTCCCTGGTGCGGAACTGGCGCCCTCCGCGGGACGTGACGCCGCTGCCCGTGCCGCTCACCGTCTTCCACGGCGAACAGGACACGACGGCGCCCGCCGGCCGGCTCGAGCAGTGGGCCGAGTCCACCGACCGCTTCCTGGGCGTCCGGCGCTTCGAAGGCGGCCACTTCTACTTCCAGGACGATCCGGCCGCGCTGGCCGACGGGATCACCGCCGATGCGCTGACATGCCTGGCGGCCCGGGCGGACAACCCGTGACCGAGTTCCGCATCCTGGGGCCGGTCGAGGTGCACGACGGCCGCACGGGCCGGCGAGTCGTCCCGCCCGGCACCAAGCAGCGCACGCTGCTCGCCGCGCTCGTCCTCGGGGCGGGCCGGACGCTGACGGTCGACGGGCTGGCCGACGAGCTGTGGGGCGACGAGCTGCCGGTGCGGGCCGCCAACGCCTACAGGCCCACGTCGCCCGGGTGCGCCGGATGTTGAGCGGCTGCGGCGGCGGAGAGTGGATCAGCACCGAGCCGACGGGCTATCTGCTGCGGCTCGGCGGCGCCACCACGGACGCCCGGCTCTTCCACCGGCTGTCCGCCGAGGGCCGGGCCGCGGCGGACACCGACCCGGCGCACGCCACCGAACTGCTGCGGCGCGCACTGGCGGTGTGGCGCGGACCGGCGCTGCAGGACTGCCGGTACGGGCCGCTGTGCGCGGCGTAGGCCGAGCGGCTCAAGGAACACCGGCTGACGGCCCTGGAGGAGAGTGCGGTCGCGGCGATGACGCAGCGGTTGACCTGGAAGGTGCGCAGTGCCAGGGCCACGCCCTCGCTCGTCCGGCCGACGAGGGCGTCGGCGGGGATGTCGCAGTCGGTGAACCGCAGGCCGGAGAACAGGTTCCCCCGCATTCCGGTGGTGGGCACCCTGGGCAGTCTGGTGAGCCCGGCGGTGAGTTCGTCGGGGTCGAGGAGCAGCACGGAGTGGCTGAGGGGGGTGCGGGCGGGGTCGGTCCCTGCGTAAACGACGTAGGCGGCGTTGATGATGAGGTCCTTGCGGCCGGCCAGGGTGAAGCCGCCGCCGGGGCGCGGCCGGGCGGTGAACTCGTCGCGCAGGATGGCGTTGGCGTGGGCCGGCTCGTGGTGGACGATCGAGGCACGCCCGCCCGAGAGCAGCAGGTCGGCGGTGGTGCGCCGCTGCTCGGGCGTGTCCGCCGCCCACACGGCGGCGGTGGCGAACAGCGAGGTGATGCCGGATCCGAAGCCGAGTGCGAGGTCGCGGCGGAACACGGGGCGCAGCACCTTGACGAGCAGGTCGGCGCGGGTGAGCCGGCCGCCGACCTCGGCGGGCACGAGCTCGGCTCCCAGCCCGGCCTCGACGAGCAACCGCTCGGTGACGGCAGGCGGTTCGCGCCGCTCGTCGGCGGCGAACAGGGCACCGAGGCCGTGGAGGTGGCCGGCTCGTACGGGTCGCCGAGGAGAGCTTCGAGCCGGGCGGCCCGTCACAGAGCGTCGGTCTCCTCGGCGGCACGCCCGGCGATCCGCTCCGCGTGGATCTCGGTGGTGACCATGGTGGCGTGGATCAGCTCCTTCGTCACGGGACTCTCGGCGTAGGGGTGTCCCCGAAGTGCCCGGGCGGTACCTCGCCGGCACGCCCGGCAGCCGCGGGGCTGGTCCGTTCATGTGCGCGGGAGTTCCAGCGTCACGGCGGACGCTCGACATCCACTCGAGGCCCCGTACAGCCACTCCGCCACGGCCACGAAACCCGCTGGCGGCCCGGGGCCGGACGTACGGCTTCCGTCTGGGCGGGCACGCTGCCGTCAGTGTTGTGCCGGGCCCTGGGTGTGGATCCGGGCGGTGGCGCCGAGGGCGGTGCGCAGTTCGCAGCCCGGAGCGGTGTCGGTGGGGTCGGGGCCGCAGGGGTGTGGGCGCGGGAATCCGGACCGTTCCAGCGTGCGTACCGCGTCGGAGTCGTAAGTGACCTGGCGGGTGCGGCGCAGCAGGTACTCGGGCGTCCACGCCAAGCGGCCGGGTTCGGGCCCCATGGTGCGGCCGGTCGTCGCGCACACCAGCGGGATCCGCGGCGGCGCGGCGGCGCAGTCGGCGGCGGCCCGCAGGAAGGCGTCCGCCGCGTCGAGGGCGGCCGCGAAGTCCCCGGCGACGACGGCCGGGTGCACCGGCAGCAGCCGGCCGCGCGCGGCGACGAGGCGGGCCGCGTCGTTCAGGCCCAGCACGCCAGCCGCGTGGGCGGCGGAGAGTTCGCCGGCGCCGTGCCCGGCCACGGCGCCGGCCCGCAGCCCCCAGGACCGCCAGAGCCGGAACAGGGCCACGTGGAACGCGAAGAGGGCCGGCTGGGCGAACTCGGACCGGCGGATCAGGGTCGCGTCGACCCCGCCCTCGGGAGCGAACACCACGGCGGCCAGGGGCAGGCGCAGCCAGGGGTCCAGTGCGGCGCGCACGTCGTCGTACGCGGCACGGAACGCGGGGAACGTGCCGTAGAGCTCACGGCCGAGCCCGGGCCGGGTTCCGGCGCTGCCGGCGAAGAGCACGGTCAGGGCCGGGCCAGTCGCCGGACGGACCCGGCGGCCGAGGACCGCCGAGGTGTCATCGGGCATCGGTGGCCGCCTCCACGGTCTCGTACAGCGCGGGCTCGGGGGTGGCGAGCGGGCCGAGGTTCTTCACCAGGGCCTGGAACTCCTCGCTGCGGACGGCCCGCTGGTGGGCGGCGGCGTCCTCCCAGACGGCGAGCTCCAGGAAGACGCGCTCGTCGCCGAGGTGGCGCAGACCCTCGTGGCGGACGTAGCCGGGCTGGCTGCTCATGTAGGCGGCCAGGCGGTCCTTGACGGCCAGGAACTCGTCGATGTCGCCGTGGACGGTCAGCTTGTTGCCGAAGGTCACCATGTCAGGCTCCTGGGGTCGGCCACGGCAGGGGTGCCGCTCGCGGGTACGGGACGGGGTCGCGACCTCGTCGGGGTGGTCGCTGGGTCGGGCTGTGGATGCCACGGTCGACGGCGGTGCTCGAAGAACCGTCGAAGACCGCTCGAATCCTGCTGCAGAACGTCCCGAGACGCGGCGGAGGACGAGGGGGCGCCGACCGTCACCCGGACCGGCCGCGCCGGTTTCCCCGGGTGTTCCCCGCGGGGGTCGGAGCGGGTGTCACGGCGGCTTCGGATTTTCCTGCGCAGCCCCCTCGGATCCCGTCCGGGTGGAAAAGGGGCCGGGGTGGCGGAATTTCTTCCGCCCGGCCCACCGCCGGTATTCGGCTGATGGGATCGATTCCCTTTACCCGGACCGTTCATGCCTCACGGCCGCCCCTGTCCGCCCGCCACGCCGCCGGTCATTCCGGCCCAGGAGCCCCGCGCCGTCCGGGCGCCGCCCGGAGGCGCGCCCCCGGGCCTCGGACGGTGCCGGGACGCCGACGCGACGCGCCTCCCGCGCCCCCTATCCCCCGGGCGCCGCACTCCGCCTGGATAGGGGGTACGAAGCCCTCGAACCCCAGAGTGCGGCCACTTCCATGGATCTGACGGGGGTTGCGTAATAGCTTGAGCCTTCCTCGATCGGTTGAAGAGCCGACGCTCAAGAAGGTGTCTCCGGGGAAGCAGGCCCGGCGCTGGAGGTGTCCGTGCGTGTTCGACCGATGCCGGGGGTGAGTGTCGCCTCGGTGGACGCGACCGGCCGCCTGGAACTCCTAACGGAAACGGCGGTGGGATCCGGGCGCTACCGGTGCAGTCCGGTGGGCACCGCCATGTGGATTGCACTGCGCCGCAACGAGGGCGACACGGGAGCCGCGGCGCACATGCTCGCGGAATTGTGGAATACCGCACCGGAGAATGCCCGCGCCGATCTCGACATCTGGATCGAGGAAATGCGCGACGCCGGTCTCCTGTGCGCACAGCCCTCCCCCTGAAGCCCACCCCTGCCCTTCCTCAGCGGTAGCTCGACCGCCCCTGTAGGCGCAGACTTCACCCTGTCCCGGTTAGGGGTGGACCTTCATCGACGGGGGCGGGTATGAGACTGGTCGGCAGGACAGCGGTGATCGACACGCTGGGCGGCGCGCTCGCGGAGGCCGCGGCGGGCGCCGCCCGCGCCGTCCTGGTCGAGGGGCCCGCCGGATGCGGCCGGAGCACCCTGGCCGACGCCGTCGCCGAACAGGCGGCCACGGACGACGCCCTGGTCCTGACCGCCGTCGCCACGGCGGCCGAGCGGCAGGTCCCGCTCGGTGTCCTGCGCCAGTTCGGCCACAGCGCCCCGGGGATCGCGCTTCCCGACTACAGCGTCGGCGGGCGTCCCGCACGGACGGAGGCCCTGCAGGCGTTCTGCACGCGCGTACGCGAACTGAGCCTGGACCGGACGGTCGTGCTCTGCGCCGACGATGTGCAGCACGCCGACGCGGAGTCCCTGCGCCACCTCCAGTACCTCGTGCGCCACGCGCGTGGCGCACGCGTCCTCGTGGTCCTCACCAGCTCCCCGTACATCCCTTCGCAGGACCCCCTGTTCACCGCCGAGCTGATGCGTCACCCCCACTTCCGCCGGATCCGGCTCGGCCTCCTGTCCCCCGGGGAGACCGCCCGCGTACGGGAACAAGACGGCACCGGCGGATTCACCGCCGAGGAGGCGCACCTCGTCAGCGGCGGCAACCCGCTGCTGCTGCGCGCCCTGGCCTCGGAGTGCGGCGACACCGTCGGGGAGGCGGATCTCCCCGCCGGCGGCCCGTTCGCCCAGGCCGTCGTCGCCTGCGTGCGGCGCTCCGGTCCCGCGGCCGCCCCGATCGCCCGTGCGGTCGCCCTGCTCGGGGAGCAGGCCTCCCCCGCGCGCGCCGCCCGGGCCTCAGGCACGGACGGCGCCGCGGCGGCGCAGGGCCTGGCCGCGCTGGAGGCTGCCGGCATCCTGGACGGCGTACGGTTCCGGCATCCGGCGGCGCTGGCGGCGGTACTGGACGAGACCGGCCCCGCGGGGCGGGCCAGCCTGCTCCGGCGGATCGCACGGGTACTCCACGAGGACGGCGTCCCGGCCCCGGAGGTGGCACAGCGGCTGCTCGCGGCGGCCGCGGAAGGCCGCGCGGCCGGGGAGGACTACGCGCGCGAGGAGGGCTGCGTGGCCGAGGACGGGCTGTGGGACGTCAAGGTTCTGCGCGACGCCGCGGAACAGGCTCTCGCGCAGAACGACGCCCGACCGGCGGTACGCCTGCTGGAACTCGCCCTGGAGAACTGCCCGGACGACCAGCTACGGGCCACCCTGCGCATCCGGCTGGTCCAGATCACGGCCCGCTTCGACCCGGCCTCGGCCGAACGGCGCGTGGACGCCCTGCTGAGCGCCGTGCGCTCGGGCCGGGTGAACGCCGAGCACGAACAGCCGCTGTCCGGACTGCTGCTGGCCCACGGACGGGTCTCCGACGCGGCTGACCTGATCTGCGGCACGAGCGCAGGCGGGCCCGCCGCCTCCCCGCTGGACGCGATGGTCGACACCACCCCCGGGGCCGCGGAACGGCTGCTGCAGTCGGCCCGGCTGACGGACGCCACGCTCGCGCCGCTCGCGCAGGCCGTACGGTCGCTGTTCTGCTCCGAGCAGCCCGATCTGGCGGTCCGCTGGAGCCGCAGGCTGCTGGACGAGGCGGACGCCTGCGGGGCACCGGGCTGGGGCGCCGTGTTCGGGACCCTGTACGCCGAGTCCCTGCTGCGGCTCGGCGACCTGCCGGGCGCCCACGCGCATGCGACGGCGGCGCTCGCGGCCCTCCCGGAGCAGGGCGACAGCACCTTCTCCTGCGCTCCGACGGCGGTCCTCGTTCGCGCCTGCACGGCGATGGGCCGGTACACGGAGGCCTCGCGGCTGACCGACCGGCAGCTGCCGCAGCGGCAGTTGACGAGCCTGCACGGCCTGGCGTATCTGCGGGCCCGGGGGCTGCACCACCTGGCGGTCCACCAGCCGCATGCGGCGCTGGCCGACTTCCTCGAGATCGGCCGTCTGATGGAGAGCTGGGGAGTGGACCGTCCGGCGTTCCTGCCCTGGCGCACGGACGCGGCGGACGCACTGCTGCGGCTCGGGGAGGACCACCGGGCGGAGCAGCTGGCCCTGCGCCAGCTCGCGCTGCCCGACGCGAAGCGCCCGCACGTACGAGGTCCGGCGCTGCGTATGCGGGCGCTCGCCGGGGACCCCGCGCGGCGGCCCGCGCTGCTCACCGAGGCGATCGACGAACTGCACCGCTCCGGCGACCGCGTGGAGACGGCCCGCGCCATGGCGGAGCTGGGCCGGCTGCTCCAGCGGGACGGCTCCCCGTCGAAGGGCGGCGCGATGATCCGGTCGGCGTGGCACCTCGCGCATGAGACCGGCGCGACGCCCCTGTGCAAGGAGATCCTCCCGGACGCCCCGCTGGCACCGGCGCCGGGCGCCGCCGCGCCCACACCGCCGCCGGGGGCACGGCCGAGGCGTCCCGGCGGGAAGGCGGCGGAAGAGGCCGGCGTCCCGGCCAGGCTGAGCGGCTCGGAGCAGCGGGTGGCCACGCTGGCCGCGCAGGGCCTGACCAACCGGGAGATCTCGGCCCGGCTGTTCCTGACGGTGAGCACGGTCGAACAGCACCTGACGCGCGTCTATCGCAAGCTCCGGATCACCTCCCGGGGTGATCTCCCCCTCGACCTGGAGCGCACGGACGACACCCCGGCACGGACCTAGAGCGTTCCGGAGGCGGTCGCCGTCCGCCCGAAGGGCGCCGCGAACCGGCCACGGTTTCTCCCCCGGGGGTTGTTCGTCAGTCCGTCCCCGCCACCGCGGCCGGGGTGCGGGAGAGGGCCGACGCGCAGGCATCGGTGGCGGCGGCGGTGCCCGCGATGGCCACCGGCGGGGGCAGCCGTCCGTGCCCGGCGAGGTGCCGGGCGACCTCGTAGGTGAGGGATCCGCCGCCCGAGTAGCAGCCGAGCGTGACCGGTTCGGGCCGCGGCGAGGGCCGGGCGCAGGGCCTTCAGGCAGCCCGTCGTGTCCGCGGGGCCGGGCACGGTGAGCCAGGGTCTGCGGACCGGGGGTAGACGCGGGCCAGCACGTCACCGCCGTCAGCACCAGCGCGCTGTCGTCCTCCTGGTGGGCGGTCACGGACAGCGGAAACCCGGCGTGCGCCGCCACCGTCTCGGGCGCGGTCAACCGAATGCCCTCTGCGGCGAGTTCGTCCCGCAGCGGGTCCCGGTCGGCGGCCGGTTCGAAGGCGATCAGCGTCTCGGTGAGCCGGTCCTCGGCGGGCCGGCCGCTCCAGGCGTGCACCTGCCCCGCGGAGACCCATTCGTACGCGGCCGCACTCCCCACGTACCGCTGACACGGTGCTGACGTGGCGGTTCAGAGGGTCCGGACAGCCGTCTCCGCGTGCCGCCCGGCGAGCTCCAGGGTGGCGAGGCTGAACCGTCCCGCGGTCGCCCGGACATGGCCGCGGGCCTGCGCGAGACCGGCTCCGGCCCCGAGGAGCTTCCCGGCGGCCTCCTCGATGCCCTCCTCACGCAGCAGGACGCTGTGCTGGGCGATCACCAGGACGCCCTCCTCGTCGGGGATCACCGACCACTCGCCGGTGTGCGCGTCCACGATGGGCGAGGGAAGCGTGTGTTTCCACAGGATGCGCCCCGAATGCGGGAAGCACACGCGCACCGCCTCGAAGGTGTGGACGGCCCCGTCGGCCGAGAGCACGTCCAGGCTGGTGAGCTGGACGCCGGGCTGGAGTTCGGCGACCTCGGCCCGGGACACGTGCGGCATGAGGGCCGGCCAGTCGCCGATCCGGTACAGGAAGTCGTAGACGAGTTCGGCCGGGCCGTGGATGCGTACGGAGTCCTCGAAGGTCAGCAGCAGGTCGTCCAGGCGCGTCCAGCGCTCCGCGATCTCCCTCAGCCGCGCCAGTTCCGCCCGGCTGCTGGTGTCGGTGGCCTCCCGGACCCCGGCGACGTCGGCGGGCCGGTTTCCGGCGACGGTGAAGTCGTGCTCCAGGCGCAGCCGGCAGCGGCCTTCGCCGAGCGGTTCGACGGTCCAGCAGCCGCCCATCGAGCTGATCGGATCCGCGGGCGTCCCCTGCCGGAACTCGATGCGGCGGCGCGTCGCGTCCAGCGTGCGGTGCGAGAGCCAGGACCGTACCGTGCCGTTGGCGAGCACCCACATGTGGAAGCGGTCCTGGAAACCGTCGAAGTCCAGCCGCTCCACATGGATGCTCGGCGGCACGAACAACGGCCACTGCGTCGTGTCCGCGATCAGCCCGTAGACGACGCCGGCGGGCGCGGCCACATCGACCGCGTACTCCGCGCGGTGCACTCGCTCGACGGCCATCGCTCCGTACCCTCTCTCGATCCTGTACAGATGCTGTCCGAAGTCGCTAGAGGGCCGCTCGAGACTCCGCGTACCGCTTGGCGTGGTTCAGGGTCGCCGTGCTGTTGCGGCCGAGCGCCTCGCGTACGTACGACCGGGCCGCGGCGAGGTCGGCGCCCGCACCCAGCACCCGCTCCACCGCCTCCTCCCGCAGCACGACACTGTGCCGCGAGGTGGCGATCGTGGTCCCGTCCGGGCCGGGGGCCACGGTCCAGACGCCCGTGTGGGCCGACATGAGGGCCGGGGTGACGGTCTGCTTGTAGGCGATCCGCGCGGCGTCGGGGAAGCAGACCCGCACCGACTCGGTAGTGTGGGCGGCACCGTCGGCCGTGAGCGTGTCCATGGACATGACCTGGACGCCGGCCGCCTCTTCGGTGAGATCGAGGCCCGCGACATGCGGCAGCCGGTCGGGCCACCGCCCCGCGTCCTCCAGGAACGCGTACTCCAGCTCCGGCCGGGCGTCGATCCGTACGGAGTCCTCGAAGGACAGCACCAGTTCGTCCAGCCGCTCCCACCGCCCGGCGAGGGCGGCGAGGTTGATCCAGTTCGGCTCGGCTGTCGGTGTCCGTGTCCCAGGACGCGCAGCAGTTTCGCGTCGGGGAGCTCCGCCGCGCCGCCGAGGGGGGCAGGGGCGTCCGGGGGCGGGCAGGCCCCGACGGCCAGCAGGGCGGGCGGCGCGAGCCCCCACTCCCGCACGGCCTGGGCGACGGTGAGCGCCACCATCGCGCCGAGGCTGTGTCCGTAGAGCACGTACGTGCGTGCGGCTCGTCGGCGATCTGCTCGAACAGGGGCTTCAGGTCGGCGAGGAGCTCGTCGCGTCCGGTGATCCGGAGTTCGCGGCGCCGCTCGTCCCGACCGGGCAGCAGCCAGGGCGTGGTCCGCACCCCGCGCCCGGCGACCGCGTCCCACCGTAGAACGAGGACCCTCCGGCCCCCGCGTGCGCGAAGCAGTGCAGTCGCGCGGCCCGCCTGCCGCCCATCGCCACCTCCAAGGAACCGCGCCACGTGGACCTCGCCCCTCACCGACCTCGCTCGGGACATGCTCGAATCGGCGTGCAGGGCCGCGAGACCGCGCGAGGGCAGGAAGGCGGCGAACAGGTGGCGAGGGTCCCCTCGCCTGGACGCTCCCGTGCGGCGGCGAGCGACCCGTGCGGCGGGGCGGCGCCTACGCCGCGTACAGGTCGAACGTGGATCCGCGGCGCGGGCCCGCCAGTACGTCCAGCGCGGGGTCGACCGCCAGCATCGCCTGGTGCAGGCGCTGCAGCTGCGGGGACGGCTCCACGCCCAGCTCGCCGGTCAGCCGGCCGCGCAGCCTGCGGTAGACGTCCAGGGCCGTGGCCTGGCGGCCGGAGCGGTACAGCGCGACCATGGCCTGCGAGTGCAGACCCTCGTGCTGCGGATGCCGGGCGATCAGTTCGGTCAGCTCGGCGAGCACCTCGGCGTGGCGGCCGAGCCGCAGGTCCGCGTCGATGCGCCGCTCTGTCGTCACGAGGCGGCTCTCCTCCAGTCGCATGACCTCGATCTCGAGGATCGGTCCGACGCGTACGTCGACCAGCGCCTGGCCGTTCCACAGGACGAGCGCCTTGCGCAGCAGGTCGGCCGCGCGCTCGTTGTCCCCCTCGTCGAACGCGCTCTGGCCGCCGGCGACGAGGGCGTCGTACGCGTGGACGTCCACGGATTCCGACGGTATCTGGAGCAGATACCCGCCGTGCCGGGTCGCGAGCACGTCCTTGGCGGTGCCGGGCGCCCCCGGGCCCATCGCCGTGCCCAGTCTTCTGCGCAGTTGCAGGATGTACGTCTGCAGGGTGGTGAGCGCGCTCTGCGGCAGCTCGGTGCCCCAGATCTCCTCCATGAGGGTCTGCACGGGCATCACCCGCCCCGGATACAGCGCGAGCAGCGCCAGGATCTGACGCGGCTTGCCGGCCGTCGGAACAATCGAGCCCCCGTTGACCTCGGCACTCAACGGACCCAGAACCTGAATCTTCACGGTTTCCTCCGAATTTCGTCGAGTTCCCATCGATTTTCAGCCTTAGGCTTCCGCACAGTAGCCGGACCCAGGGCAATGTCCCGGAATTCTCGAGTCGGCATCTAGTGACCCTCCGTCCCGGGCGGGCGGAAACAGCGGGTGGATTCCCCTCCGGGGATAGCCGGTTACGAATTTCCGCTGTGCCCCCGACATGGAAGAACCCCCCGGCCGGTGACCTGTGGCAGAGGGCTTGGCCGGTCGCGGCGGGCTCAGGCGAGGCACTCCGGGGGGCGGCCGTGATAGGCCGTCATCTCCGCGCACAGCGCGCCGACGTCCAGCGGCGAGCCCTCGGGGAGGCCCTGTTCCTCGGCGTATCCCCGGTGCAGGTCGGGGAGCAGCCGCTCGGCGTCCAGCAGGTCCGCGAACGGGCCGAGGTCCGTGGTACGGGCCAGGTCCGGGGGGTCGCCCCGGCCGCCGCGCCCTCCTTGGCCAGCCGCTGGATCCAGCGCAGGTAGGTCTCGTTGACGTCGAGGAGCTCGGGGCCGCCGACCGGCCCGTGACCGGGTACGACCGTGCCGGCGCGCAGGGCGCAGCTGCTCCAGGGCCCGCAGGGAGCCGCTGACGGACCCCATGACACAGAACGGGGTGACTCCGTTCATCACCAGGTCGCCGGTGAAGAGCACGCCCTGTTCCGGCAGCCAGACGATGGTGTCGTCGGTCGTGTGGGCCGCCGGGCCGAGGCGGAAGGTCAGTTCGGGCGGGGTGATCTCGATGGCGCCCCAGCAGACGTCCGGCCACAGGCCGGCCATGTGCATCCCGGCCGCCCGGACCATGGCGCGCGTCCGCTCGTGGCCGATGGTCAGCGCCTCGGGGAAGACGAAGTTGCCGTAGGTGTGGTCCCCGTGGAAGTGGGTGTTGACCAGGGCGCGCGGTGGGCGCGGCGCCCGCGCGAGGGCGGCCCGGCGCAGCTGCCGGGCCCTGCGCTCGGTGGCCGCGGTGTCGACGAGGGCGCTGTGGCCGCCGTCGGTGAGGATGCCGGCGTTGTTCAGGCACCAGCCGCCCGGGGCTGGACGTACGCGTGGACGCCGTCGGCCACCTCGGTGACGGCGGCGGCCTGCCCCTGGGTGGTGGCGGTGCGCACGGGATACCTCTTTCCCTTCACGGCGGTGCTCTGCCGGGCCTACTGCTGATCCAGAACCCGAATTCTGGGACTCCTCGCCGTGGTCCCGGTCGACTTCTCGTCGAATTCGGATGCCGACCCGTGCACCGTAGCCGGAATCCCGCCTCTTCTTTCCGACCCTTGAACCGTTTTCGAGGCGCTTTCCGGCGCAATTGTCTCCGGCCCCCCAGAGCCCGTATCCGGTACAGCTCGGCGACGAGCTCGCCGGCCTGGTCGGGCTCGCTCCCCGTACTCACGCCCCCGCCTTTCACACCTCCGGCCTCACCCCGCGGGTACGGTGCCGCGACGTCGTCCGCGGACCGTCACACTCCAGCCGTCTCCGGCAGCACAAGGCGGCGCGGCGCGGCGCGGCCCCACGGGAATCCGTAGTGCAGATGGACGGCCGGCGGATGCCCGGCGTCGACCTCGACGGCGACCGCCGCCAGCACCTCGGCCACCGGCTCGATCTCCAGGAACCGCCAGTGCGCAGCCGAGTCGTCGGGGGGCGGCCGGAAGGCGAGGACGCCGCGATCCTCGGTCAGGGTGAAGGCGAAGGAGTCGAAGGGCAGGCCGAGCCCCAGCCCCCGCGCCTTCGAGTACGCCTCCTTCAGCGTCCACAGGCGCAGCGCGCGTCGGCTCCGCGGCCGCCCGGAGGCCGCGTCGGCGATCCAGTCCTGCTCCTCGGCGGAGAACGTCGCGATGATGTTCTCCAGTCCGCGCTCGCCACGGTCCAGCCGTTCCAGGTCGACGCCGATGCGCAGGCCCCGGGAGACGCCCAGCAGGTTGTACGCGTTGGCGTGGGAGAGGTTGAAGTCCAGAGTGTCGGCGCCGCGTGGCAGGCCACCGGCGGGCGTCTGGAGGAACGGCCGCCCGCGCGAGGAGCGCCAGATGATCGCCTCGGCCTCGGGAATGCCGGTCTCGAGCGCCAGCACCCGGCGCACCAGGGCGTGGGCGACGAGGTACTGACGGCGGTCGCGCTCGAACAGGAACCGGCCGGCCACCTCCCGCTCGTTCTCGTCCAGCCAGTACGAGGCCAGGGTGGCGGCGATCCCGGGCGCGAGGTCGTCGTTGGGGCAGAACCACAGGTTCACCGGGTCGGGCCGGGATTCGCCCGGCTCCGCCACGTCATGGAGGAGCGCGGTCATGCCTGTCCCTCCTCGCCGCCCAGCCAGAGCGGGACACGCAGGAAGGCGGACGGGGGCAGCGATACGGCCACGGCGCCTGAGCCGTGGGCCCGCTCCAGCGCGGCCCAGTCGATGTCGAGCCCGGACAGCCACAGCGCGCGCAGCTGACGCAGGTGCCCGGCCCGCCACAGCGCGGCGACATAGTCGTCCGTCTCGGGTAGACCACCCAGCCCGAGCGGGTCGGTGTCCCCGTCCCGCAGGTCGCTGCACGGCCCCCCGTCCCGTACGAACTGCTCAAGGGTCCGCACCAGTTCGCCGGTGTCGCCGACGACGGCCGCGAACCGGCAGTCCATGGCGGCCCGTCCCCCACGCAGAGCCCGTGCCACCACCCCGAGCCCCGGCACGACCCCGTGACCGCCGAGCAGATCGACGAACCTCCGCGCGGTGGCGACCAGATGCGCCGGGGTGGGCGCGGACAGAACGAACAACTCCCCAGCGGCGGGCAGGCACTCCTCCACGCCCGCTACGACCGAGACGCCGGACACGCACGCCTCCGTCCCCGCCGCTATCGACGGGGCCCTGCCCTGTGTCACCGCGGCAGCGGGCACGTACTCCTCCAGCACCACATGCGCCTCCGCTCCCCCACCGCCGCGCAGCCCGACGCAGATCCGGCGGGGGACGCTCCCCGCGCCCCCGGCGTTCTCCGCGTTCCCCCCGCTCTGCCAGGACTGCGCCTCGGCGCGGTCGGCTCCGGGCGGAAGGACCCGGTGCCGCAGCTGGAGCACGGCCCGCGTCAGGAGCGCGGCTCCGGTTGCGGCGCCCGCGTCGCCGACGAGCGCGCGCACGGAGCCCGCGTCCTCCCGGACGACGGCCGCCGCGTCCACGCCCGCGGCACGCAGGGCCTCGCGCAACACCCGCTGCGCGGACGCGTCACCGCTCCCCCCAGCGTCACCGCTCCCGCACTCGGCCGCGCCGCCGTGCGCAGGCCCGCCCGTACCCACGCCGACAGTCCGCGACCCGCGGCCGGGTCCGGCCGTCGCGCCGGAGGAGGGGTGGGGCGCGGTGTGGCCGACGGCGCTGCCGCGCACCACGCAGTGCACCGTGTCCCCGTCGGCCAGGGCCCGTTCCAGGGGCTTCAGCAGCAGCGCGCCGACGCCCTCGCCAGCGCCGGGCCGCCGGCTCGACGGGTGCAGCAGCAGCCGCACGCCGCCCACGAGCGCGGCGGCGCACTCGCCGCGGTGCAGGGCGGCGAGTGCGTGATGGACCGCGACCAGGACGGAGGACTGCTTCGTGTCGACCGACTGGCTGGGGCCGGTGAGACCGAGCAGGGCGGAGAGCCGGTTGGGCAGGCTCCACGGGCCGCTCCGCGGCATCGGCACGGCCCTCTCGCGCGTCCACGTCCGGGCCGCGAGCAGCGCGTAGTCGCCGCTCCCGGCGCCCGCGAACACGCCGACGCTGCGCCGCGTCCCGTCCGGGGCGGTCAGGGCGTCCAGGCGGCCTCCGGTGCATCCGGCGTCCTCGAGGGCCTCCCACGCGGTCTCCAGGAACAGCCGTTCCTGAGGGTCCATCAGGGCGGCTTCGTGCGCGTCGATCCCGAAGAACTCCGGGTCGAAGTCCTGTACGCGGTCCAGATAGTGACCCGTCTCGTCACCGGGCCGCCCGGCCGGCGGCGCCGACGCGCTGCCGTGTCCGGAGCACGTCCGGCGCCAGAAGGCGGCGAGGTCGGGCGCGCCCGGGTAGCGCCCAGCCATCCCGACGATGGCGACCGGCTCAACGGTGTCGCGGCCGGACACCGAGGAGGCCGAGGACACCGAGGACGTCACGGTCACCGAACGGGCCGCCGCAGGGGTCGGTCCGTCGGCGTCCCGCTCCGGCCAGGCGTCCGGCAGGTGGAAGACGACGGGCTCCGGACCGGCGGCGATGCCCGCGACACCGTCGCCGTCAGCGGCACCGCTCATTAGCGCGGCCACCTGGGCCCGGTCCAGACCGCCGTTCTTGAACCGGGTCAGGACTTCCTTCTCGTCCATCTGGACGGGCTCCTTCTGAGTGTGGAACAGCGTCAGCCGCGGCGGCCGAGCAGCACGAGTGCCTCGTCCAGGGTGAGCCGGTCGTCACGGATCGCGTCCAGCAGGACGTCGAGGTCGCGGCCCGGGAACGGCCGTACGACGGGAGCCGACCGGAAGAGCGGCCGGTGGGCCGTACGGGAGGCCGACTCGGACACCTGCGCCCCTGCGGCCGGGGCGGGGGCGGGGGCGGGGGCGGGCTCCGGCACGGACTCGCCGGTACGGATCGCGATGTACGCCGCCATGGCCGCGAGGTTGGGGTGCTCGTAGAGCAGGGCGGACCGCTCCCGGAGACCGAAGGTCTGGTTGACTGCCGCGATGAACTCGGCGCCCACGATGGAGTCCACGCCCAGCACGTTGAACGCGGCGGTGGTGTTGATGTCCCAGGGGTCGCAGCACAGGATCGCCGCGAGCCGCTGCCGCAGCACCTCCGCGATCCGCGTCGCGGGCGCGGGCCCCGGCTCCTGCGTGCCGGCGGCGACGGCGGGAGGGGCGGCAGAACTCGCGACGGCGGCGGCGCTGCTCGTCGGCCGCCTGATCTCCTGGGCGAAGGACGCCGGAGTCGGGTAGTCGTACAGATCGGTCGCGCGCACCTGGATCCCGTACCGCCTGCCGACGACGGCCACGAACTCCACGACCAGCAGCGAGTCGATTCCCAGGGACGGGAAGGTCTGGTCGGGGTCGATCTTCTCCGGCTTGACCCGCAGGACGTCGCCGAGCACTCCGATGAGGTCCGTCAGTACATCCGCGTCCGCGGGATGTTCACTCGTCATCGCTGGCTCCTCCAAGCCGTCGGTGGCACATGCTCACCGGGTGCTGCCGGTGACCCCGACCGGTAGCGGTTTCCCAAGGTCGTCCAAGGGACCGTCCGCGCCGCGGGACGGCAGGCCGGCTCCCTGCGTCCCCACGCGGTAGCCCGCCTCCGCGCCCTCGGGCACCAGGCTCGGCAGCAGCATCAGCCACATCCCGGTGACCCGGCGCTGGAGCTCGGCGTAGGGCATTCCCGTACCGGCCATCGCCTCGATCCCGAAGGCCGTCGCGGCCACCAGCGATTCGACGCTCTCCCAACTGTTCCCAGAGCGGAGTTCCCCCGCCTCCTGAGCCTGACGCAGCAGCCCGCAGACCACCGCGAACCAGACCCGGTGGAAGTCGGTGGTGACCTCCTGGAGTCCGGCGCGCTCCTTGGTGATCCGGAAGCCGGCCGGGACCGCCGGCTCCTCGCGCAGGCTCCAGGCGAGCCAGTGCGTCGTGTCGATCAGGGTCTGCAGCGGGCGCAGTCCGGACGCGCGCAGTGCGCCCACCGACTCGTGCAGCAGCGCACAGCCCCGCAGATGGACCGCCTCCGCCAGTTCTTCCTTGGAGGCGAAGTGGAAGTACAGCGCACCCTTGGTCACTCCGGCGAACGCGGCGATCTCGCCGAGTGTCGCGTTCGCGTAGCCGTTGCGCCGGAACATCTCGGCCCCCGCCTGTACCAACTTCCTGCGGGTCCGCTCCGACCTCACCTGCACGGCGCTGCCTCCTCGGCCCGTGGTCCGGGCGTGCGTGCGGCCCGGCGAGCCGGCCGCTGCCGCGTGCCTGGTGTCGTGTGCGGCCATGTCAGCCCACGCGGAGGAGTCGCTCGCTGGTGGTCTCCGCCGCCCCCGGACTCTCCGGGCTGGCCATGAGGATCGAGCGCTGCAGCCTGCGCAGCACGGCCGAGGGCTCGAGCCCCAGCTCGCGCACCAGCGTGGCGCGCAGCCGCTGGAACACGTCGAGGGCCTCGCTCCGGCGGCCGGAGCGGTGCAGGGCCAGCATGAACTGGCCGTGCAGGTTCTCGTGGGTGCGGTACCGGCTGGCGAGCACGGTCAGTTCGGCGAGCAGCTCGCGGTGCCGTCCTATCCGCAGGTCGGCCTCGATGCGCTGGTCGAGCGCGCACAGCCGGGTCTCCTCCAGCCGCTGGGTCTCCATGTCCAGCTGGATGCCGCCCTGCACGTCGGCGAAGGCAGGTCCGGACCACAGCGACAGTGCCTCGCGCAGCAGCCGGGCGGCGCCCGGGAAGTCACCCGCGTCCATGGCCCGGTAGCCCGTCCCCGCGATCCGGTCGAACTCGCGGACGTCGCTGGTGCCGCCGCCGCTGTCGAGCAGGTAGCCGCCCGGCAGCGTGACGAGCACGTCCTTGGCGGTACGCCGGCCGACGGCCCCCTCGTCGCCGTCGGCCGCCGCCTGTTCCAAGGCGGTCGCGATGAGGGCCCGCAGCTGCAGCACGTACGTCTGCAGGGTGGTCCGGGCGCTGCGCGGCGGTGCGCCCGCCCACAGTTCCTCGATGAGGGCCGACACCGGAACGACCTGGTCGGCATGGAGTGCCAGCAGAGCCAGCACCTGTCGCGGCTTCGGGGCCGTCGGAGTGACGGAGACCCCGTGCTCCCGCACCGCCAGTGTGCCCAGTACTTCGATGTCCACGCCGTACTCCCCTGTCCGTGGATGAGCAGTCAGTAAAAAACAGGACCAGCGGTTTGTCAATCCAAAACCAACCGCGCTGTTTTCACCTCTGAGACTCGCTGACGAACCCTCAAGAACCCTGTCTGTACTGCGTAGTTGATCTGCTGACGAGCGCGACAGCGTCTGCGACCCGACTCTTCATCCACCTCTAACACGGCAAGAGTCCAGCCAAAACAAACCGTCCGGTCGCCTCCCTGGACCAGGCTGACCAGACACGGAAGCCCCGGCCCTCCCGCACACATGAGCGAAGAACCGGGGCGCGACAACCGTCCCTACGGCAATCGGCACTCTCCGGCGGCCCCGTCGGCCCGGAGGCCCGCAACACTCGCCGCCGGCACGAGCGTCGGAAGCAGCAGCCGCCAGAAGCGAGTGACCGTCGACGCCGACAGCCAGGCCGCGTCCCGGACCCCGAGCACCCCGAACCCCACGGCGGCGGCCACCACGGCACTCTCCACGTCCCGCGCCGTGGCCCCGGGCCTCAACTCCCCCTCTACCTCGGCCCGCTTCAGCGTCTCGTGAACCCAGAGCCGCCACCACTCGCACAGATCCGCCCGGCGCGGGCGATTCATCTCGCCACACATGGCGAACCCGGCCCGCAGCACCACGTCGCCGGACAGCGCGGCGGCGAGCCCGTGGCTGACGTCGACGAGGAGTTGCACATGGCGGCTCGCCCCGGACCGGAGCGCGCGGTTCGTGACGGCCAGCAGCCTGGCGAGCGCCTCCTCCTCGACAACCTCCGCCAGAACGGCCTTGCTGGCGAAGTGGAAGTGCAGGGCCCCGTTACTCACGCCCGCCAGCGAACTGATCGCGGTGAGCGATGCCGTGGAGAAGCACTCCCGCTCGAAGACCTCGGCCGCGGACCGGATCAGGGCTTCACGCGTGCGCGCCGCGCGTTCCTGTTTGACCATCGACCGCTCCGTCATCACAGGGGGGTTACCGCGCTTGCCGAAGGGCAGGCCGGCGTACTGCCCCGATCCAGAAGCCAACCATAACAAACCGTCTGCGCGGTTTCTATCGGGGCTCGTCCGATCACCCATCAAAGTCCGGAAGTGGGGACCTTTGGATCCACCAGGACGCTGCACGCACCTTCGACCACCCTGCTCGAGAACGGCTCGTGCGGCACTCGACCCGTGCGGGGCCCGGGCCGCGGGCATCGGCCCTGCACAGGAGCCGCCGATCCGACTCCACCAGCGGCGCGGCATAAATCGGAAGGAATGCCTCCGCCAAATTTGGTGACGGAGTGTCAGTTGCACTAGTAATTAAACCGGTTGGTATGTACTTTCTGGGCCCAGGAAGACCACTGAGGTACTGACCACATCTCGCTTCGACCCAGGGGGAGCAATGTCTGCGAACACGTTTCACGTCGAACGGACAACATTCGACGGCGAAATGAGAAGAGATACCAAGGCTTCCACGATCAAGCCGGGCGGCTTCTACCCCATGACCCTGACCTCCACCGTCCCCAAGGAGCTGGTGCACCGTTCCGCCGTCTCGGAGGTCATGCTCACCGACTGGGAGCGGGTGGACGACACCCACTTCGTCATGTCTGCCCAGTGGCCCCGGGGCCACAGCTTCTTCACCCCGGTCGCGGGCGACTACCACGACCCGCTCATCGGCTGCGAAACGATTCGCCAGGTCGGCATCCTGCTGGCGCACGCCGAGTTCGGTGTTCCCTTCGGCCACCAGTTCGTCGTGTGGGACCTCGACATAGCCGTCCGGCCGGAGCACCTCCATGTCGGATACAAGCCCGCCGCGCTCAGCATCGACGTCACCTGCACGGAGATCAAACGGCGCGGCAGGAACGTTTCGGGTATGCGCGTCGACGCGGTCTTCCACCGCGACGGCCGCGTCGTCGCGACGGGAGGCGGCTCCCTGTCCTGCATGGCTCCGGCGGTCTACGAGCGCTTGCGCGGCGAGCAAACCCTCTGCGGCGGCTGGTACCAGCTCCCGCTGATCAGCCCGGCGGCACCCCAGAGTGTCGGACGCATGTCGCCCATGGACGTCGTGCTCTCGCCCACGAGCGAACGGGACCGCTGGCAGCTACGGGTGGACACGCGGCACCCCGTGCTCTTCGAGCACCCGGTCGACCACGTACCGGGCATGGTGCTGATCGAGGCGGCCCGCCAGGCAACGGCCTCGGTGCTGGGGCGCTCCTCCTACCTCCCCCTCGCCATCGCCAACGAGTTCAAGCGGTACACCGAGCTCGACTCCCCCTGCATGATCGAGGCGGTCCGGCTGCCCGCGAGCACCCCGGGTGAGGAGAGCGTCCTGGTGACCGCCCGTCAGGACAGTGCGGTCGTCTTCCGCTCGACCGTGACCGCCGGGTCGCACGGCTGCTGACCGGACCCGGTCGTCGGCCTCCTCCCTCAGGCGGCCGACGGCCGCCCTCAATCGGTCGTGAAGGCACCACGATGATCCTTCGCCCACCCGCGGAAGGTCCCGGCCGGCCGGCCGAGGAGAGTGGGAACCGCCGTGTCCACATCGCGCTTCGCCCCGTCCCTCTGCCGCTCCGCACTCTCCAGGAGCGCTTCGACGACGGTCGGCGGGTAGTACGAGCCCAATGCGGTACGTGCCCCATCCGGGCCCAGTTCCTCGAACCGCAGCGGACGCCCCAACGCCTCGGCGAGCTGGGCCGTCTGCTCGACCGCCGTGATCGGCTCGGGCCCGGTCAGCGTGTAGACCCTGCCTGCGTGGCCTTCCTCGGTGAGGGTGCGCACCGCCACCTCCGCGACGTCGCGCGGATCGACGCACGAGTTGGCCGACATCCCATAGAGGGCCCGCACCACGTCGTCCGAGCGGACGGACCTGGCCCAGGCAAGGGCGTTGGACATGAACGAGCGGGGGCGCAGCAGGGTCCACTCCATTCCGGATCCGCGCAACAGGTCCTCGTTCCGGCGCTGCATCCGCGCGATCAGGTCCTCGGCCCGGCTGTCCGCGACCGCCGCGGCGGACAGCTTCACCACGCGCCGCACCCCGGCCGAGAAGGCGGTCCGCAGGAAGCGCGCGTCGTCGTCCCCGTAGGGCATGGTCACCAGCAGCACGGTGCTCACCCCGCTCAGGGCGCGCTCCAGCGAGCTTCGATCCGAGAAATCCCCGGGAACGACCTGAGCCGTCCCCGCCGCCCCCGTGACCCGCCCCGGAGTCCGGGCCATGATGCGAACCGCCAAGTCAGCGGGGAGACGACGGACCACTTCCCGCCCTACCGTGCCGGTGGCACCGGTGACAAGAATCATGAACTTCCCTCTCTGGTCCGGGTCTTTCCCGGGCGGGGATGGGCAGGAACGACCGCTGTAAGATACGAACTGAGCGGTTTTTTTAGGCCCCTCAACGCTCGACAACCCTGAGGAGGGAGGAAGCAGAGTGGCTGAGCAGGTACGAGCCATCCGCACACGTCAGACGATCCTTCTGGCGGCGGCCACGATCTTCGAGGAACACGGGTACCAAGCGGCCACAATCTCCCAGATCCTGGCCGCGGCGGGGGTGACCAAGGGCGCCCTGTACTTCCATTTCCAGTCGAAGGAAGACCTGGCCCAGGGCGTGATCGCCGAACAGGAACTGCGTTTCTCCGTCCCTCCCCGCCCCTCGAAGGTGCAGGAGATCGTGGACGTCGTCATGCTGCATGCCCACCGCCTGCAGACCGACCCGATGGTGCGCGCCGGCGTACGGCTGTCGATGGACCAACTGGCGGAGGGCCTCGACCGCAGTGGCCCGTTCCTGCGCTGGGGCGAGGTCGGCCTCGACCTGCTCCAGCAGGCGCAGGCCCAGGGCGAGCTGATGCCGCACGTCTCGCCGTCCGAGACGGCCGATGTCATCGTCGGCTCCTTCGCCGGTATCCAGTCCATGTCCCAGGCCGTGAGCGACTACCGCGACCTGGTGGGCAGGGTCTCCGCACTGATGCGCCACGTGCTGCCCAGCGCCGTGGTGCCTTCGGTCCTCGCCTCGCTCGACCTGTCCGAGGGCCGAGGGGCCGCGGTCTTCGCCGAGGCGCTCAAGGCCGTAGACGCGCTCGAAGCCGCCGGCTGAGCGGGCGGGCCCCCGTCAGGGGCGCCCCACGAGGGCGCCCTCGGCGAAGTACACCGGCAGAACCTCCGCCAGTTCACAGTCCCCCGCCACCCAGGCGAGGTAGCCGTCGGGCCGCACCAGCACCGCCTCGTACGGCACATCGGGGGTGGGCCGGGCGCTCACCACTCGCACGGTGCCCTCCCAGGCCCGCGCCTCCTCGCGGTAGCGGTCCGCCCGCTCGCCGAGGAGCAGCAGCAGTGGCCGACCGTCCCGCAGCAGCGCGATCACATCGGTCTCGCCCGCCTCGGTGGACAGCGCCACATTACGCAGAAACGCTCCTGCTCCTGGGCAGCGCCCACCAGTGTGGTCCGGCAGCACCGTGTCCTGCGCGCTGATCACGCCGCTGAGCTCCCCGTACTCGCGCTCGGCCGCCATCAGCCCGGCGAACACCTGGCGCAGCGCGTCGAGTTCGACACCCGGCCGCATCAGGGCGAGCTGCGCCCGCGTGTTGTCGACGACCCGCCGGGCGATGGGCCTGCGCTCCTGGTCGTAGGTGTCGAGCAGGTCCGGGGCCGCCGAGCCGAGCACCGTGAGCGCCAGCTTCCAGCTCAGGTTCAGCGCGTCCAGCACACCGGTACTCAGGCCCTGCCCGCCGATCGGGAAGTGCACGTGCGCCGCGTCCCCCACCAGGAAGACCCGCCCCGCGCGGAACGTCCGGGCCAGGCGGTCGAAGTCGCTGAACCTGCTGAGCCACCGCGGATCGTCCATCGCGATCTCCCGTCCGGCGATCCAGGACACCTCTCCACGGAGCTCCTCCAGGGTGACCGGCAGCCGCCGGTCGGCGTGCGCCCCGGCGCAGTTGAGCGTCCGGATGTGCGTCCTGCCCTCTGGGTCGTGCTTGGACACGATCCAGCCGCGCGGGGTGCGCTGCCAGCCGTCGGCCAGCGCACCGGGGTCCGGCAGCGTCACGGTGCCCATCAGCGCGGAGACCGTGGCCGGATGGGTGTCGGAGCCGATCCCGGCCTGCGTACGGACCGTACTGCGGGCGCCGTCCGCCCCCACGACATATCCGGCGGCGCACATCACCACACCCCGCGGCCCCTCGGCCACGACCCGTACCCCGTCGTCCTCCTGGACGACCTCGGTCACCCGGTGCTCGCGCAGAATCCGCGCCCCCGCCGCCCGGGCCCGCTCCTCGAAGATGCGCTCGAGCTCCGCCTGGGGGCGCTTGAGGATCGGTGCCGGTTCGCCCTCGGGGGCCGTGATGACCAGCCCGGGAAGACCCGCGAAGTGGAACGGACCGGCTCCCCCGCCCTCCGGGTACGGGTATCCACGCCGGGCCAGGCACTGCACCGCCCGGGCGTGCAGCGTGGTCGCCTTGGGCCCTTCGGACACCCCCGCCCGGGTTTCCAGCAGCACCGTGTCGACCCCGTACGCGGCCAGTTCGGCCGCCATGAGCATCCCGACGGGCCCCCCGCCCGCCACCACCACCTGCGCCTGCACAGCGATGCCTCCCCCTCAGCCAACACCCCGTCCACAAACGAAATATACCGGATGGCCTGTTTCTTCTCCACCAGGTGGAAGAGGAACAGACCGTTGAGCCGGGGGTGGACGTCGCTTCAGCCGGGGCAGCGGCACACGCGGTGGTCAGCACATCCCTTACGCGCTACGGCAGGAGTTCCCGCTGCGCTCGCATACGGGGCACCGAGGGACACTGTACGGATCAGAGCAGGTCCTCGGCTACGGCGGCCACGCGGGGCCGTTCCAGGCAACCCGTACGTCCAGTTCGAGGCGGTGCAGCTTGGCCGACTGGCGCAGGTCGCCAATGACGTTCCCAGTCAAGGTGCTGAGTGAGCCGGCAGTGGGCCCGGGCCATAACTGGCCGGATCGGGCCTCGCTCACGCACGTAGAGAAGTGGCATGGCCCGGGGCGCAGCGCCTTTGAGCTGCTCGACGCGCTCGGTGGCGACCAGGGGCCGCGGGGACTGCTGGTCTTGCTCCAACCCCGCTGTCTCGGCAGCGCACTCGTCGGCGAACCTTGAACCGTTCGTTGTCCAGGGGCTCGATCGGTCCGGCCTGCACAGTCCAGGGGTAGCTGGTGGAGCGGCTGAAGAGCAGGGCGAAGTGGCTGGTGAACGGAGACAGCCGCCGTAGTCGTGGTTGAGCGGCGGCAGCCTTCAGCAGTGGGACGATGCCCGGATAGGGGCGCCTGGGCGTGCGGAGTTGGTGTACCGCCGGCTTCCACTGCCAGCTGAGTCGTAGGGCCTGCCAATGAGCCTCGACTACGTCAGCAGGCCCGCGACTGCGCGCTGCGGCCATGTCCGGCAGAACTGGTCTTGGTGGCAGAGGCAGTTGCTGATCGCAGGTCTCGTCATTCGCGGCCCGGCCCGCGCGTCGCGGTCCGGGCCCTGCCTCGTGCGGTGCCGCCCGCGGCGCGGCGCATCAGCCCTGTGCGGTGTCGTCGTCCGCCTGCCCAGCGCCCTCAGCTGCGCCTGCCTTCTCGCGCATTTTCCGCACCAGCTCCGCCTTCTTGTCGGCTGCACCCTGGCGGTCGAGGTTGCGGTACGGACCGTGGTTCTGCCGTTCGGCGCGTGACAGCTTCTTGCGCTGGCCGCCGCCCATGCCCACGGGGTTGTTGATGTTCTTGCTCACGGTCACGGGTTCTCCCGGTAAGGATGCGAAGTGATCTACGGATTCATCGGCGGGGCGGGCGCCGACGTCGAAAGACGTCAGCAATGGACAATCACGCCCTCACTCGTAAATCGGCGTCTGGAAGAACATGACAAAGACGTTACCCGCTTCCGTCTGCCCCGCACACCAACCTGTTCGCCGCCCCGGCGTCGGCCAGGCCTTCCGGTGAGCTCCCGGGCTCAGCCGTTTTTTCCGGGAATCTCAGCACCCGGCAGCACCCGCCGGTGGTCGTCGCCCCGCCCGGGGCATGTCCAGACCGGCGTGAGCTTGACTCTGTCGGTGATCTCGGAGGTTCGCGGTGCGGCAACATGATCAGCGGGGGTGGTCGAGGCTCTTCTCGATCTGACGCTGTCCCGCCTGGAGGAGGCCGGACTGGTGCGCGAGCGCACCACGCAGCGCACCGATTCCACCCACGTTCTGGCCGCGGGTCCGCGACCCGACACGCCTTGGGCTGCTCACTGAGGCAGTACGCGCCGCGCTGGACAAAGTCGTCGGCCCCCCTCCGCACCTGCTGGACGTCCTGGTCAATGAGGAAATGGAGACGCCGCTACGGCCGTCCGGTCCGCCTTGGCAAGAACCCCACCAAGCCCAGGAGCAGGATCCTCGCCACCGGCGACGACGCCGTCCGGCTGCATGGCAGCCGAGGCGGAGCCACACCCAGGGCCCCAGGCGAGGCGGGACCACCTCACCGATCCGGCCCTTGGGGGACACCGTTGCTGACATCTCTGCCGGACGACCATGTCGACCAGTCGGCCCTGCGCCAGGGGGTGTGGGAAGACCGGTCAGAATCAGGGCGACGAGTCCTCCGAACATCCGACACGGGGGGGGCACCGGTCTTGATGCTCATCACGGGCCACTTGGGATGAGTGCGTCTTCGGGCAGGCGAGGCCCCGCCCACGGTGACTACCCCGGTGGCGGTTCTGAGGTATCGGTCACGATCGCGGGAACGGGCGGCCGGACATGAAGCGAGACCCCACCGTGACTGTCGGTTTCCGTTCTACTTCGACCAGCTTGTCTGGGCCGGTCTGGCCACCATGCCCGGTCTCCCCGCCACCGCCATACCGGCGGGCCGGTCACCCGAGGGTCTGCCGGTGGGAGTGCAGCTCATCAGCCCGATGTTCGAGGACCGCACCCCGCTGCGGCTGGCCGAACTGCTCGAGCAGAAAATCGGCGGCTTCCAGGCACCAAGGTAGGACGTACTGACGGCGGTTCATCGGGTTTGCCGGCTGGGGTGAGCCTGAGAGCGCGTCCCCTTCGTCTGGGGTGTCGGCCGCGTGGTCGCCGCGGCCACGGGTTCCGGGGTGAGGGCCAGGCTCATGCGACGTGACGGGAGGCATTTCCCTCGCATCTGCGGCCGCGCCATCAGCGCATGCACACTTACCGTATCGGGGACGCTGCCGCCTTGCTCGTTGTCAGCGCCGACACCGTGAGACGCCTGATCGACGGAAACTCACCGCCGATCGCGATGAGGTGGGCCGCCGGATCATCCTCGGGCCGGCCCTAGCGGCCGCGCCCGGCAGGTGCACCGAGCGGAGCGGGAGTCCACCGGCTCCTCGGCCCGCAACCGCCTCTGCGGCAGCGTCACCGACGTGGTCCGCGGAGATGTGCCGGCGCAGGTGGCGATCCAGGCCGGCCGTTCCGGATGGTGGCGCTGGTCGTCCGCGAGTCGGCTGAGGAACTGAGGCTGGAACCCGGTGTTCCGGCGATTGCCGTGATCAAGTCGACCAACGTGATCGTCGAGCGTCACGTGGCCCGTCCCCGTCAACAGCGCCAGCTCGTGGGGCAGGTGATCACCCAGAGACCGTAGACACGTTTTCGCGAGCGATCGCAAGAAGCAGTGCCGCCGGCCCGGGTCGCCGGCCCGGCCGCCGGCCCGGGTCGAGTTCCCCGGCGCTCGGCTTCACCCGACCACGCGCTGCTACGGCACATACAAGTCGGCGGTTCATCCCTTGTCTGCCTCACCTGCCGCCGCGTCAGCGCCGTGCGCGCCGTGCCTCAGCACCCCACCCCGCGCCGTGCCTCGGCACCCCACCCTCTACCACCCCAGGCACTCTCAAAACAGCCTGACCAAGCCACGGAGCCTGATCGGACAGATGACAGCACCCTCCTCCCGGAAGGCAGGGCGGGCAGCGATGCAGGGGGCACCGTGCCCGCCTCGATCCCGCACGTCGTCGTCTACGCGGCGGGGGCGAGTTCGGCGCGGCCGAACAGCAGGGCGTAGCCGGTGGGGAGTTGGTGGAGGACGCGGGTGATCAGGTCTGGGTCGGCGTAGGCGGCGACGGCGGAGAAGACGGATCCGGTGTCCCAGCGGGTGGTGGCCAGGGAGGCGCCGGTGCGGGCGGCGAGATCCTTGACGAAGGCCCAGCCGGTCAGCGGCTGGGGGTCGGGCATCTGAACGGTCAGCATCCGTGCGGCTTCCAAGGGCAGGCTCGCGGCCAGGTCGGCGCGTTCGTCGCCGGTCAGTTGGCGCCCCAGTCCGGCGAGGACCAGGCGGACGGCTTCGTCGGCCCTCTCACGTGTGGGGTATGCGCCCTCGTAGCGGACCTTCTCCAGCATCTGCTCGTATGCCGTCCCGTACGGCTGCTGGTGCGGTGCGTGCCGGTCGGAGATCACTGGGATGTTGCCTTTCTTGCTGTGGCCGGTGTTCGGGCACCGGGGTGTGAGTTGGTCAGGTGGGCTGGGGACGGCCGAAGAGCAGGTCGTAGCCGACGGGGAGCTGAAGCAGGATCTGGGCCAGCAGGTCCTCGTCGACGGCGTCGGCGACGGTGGACAGCACGGCGCTGACGTCCCAGGCCGCGGTCTGCTCGGTAGCGCCTTCGATCCACGCGGCGGTTGCACGGACGAACCGTTCCGGGGGCAGCGGCTCGGCGCTCTGCAGCGGGTTGAGCAGGATCAGGGCGAACTCCTCCGGCAGGCGCGCCGCGAGCTGGGCGCGGACGTTGCCGACCAGGTGCGAGCCGAGGAGGGCGAGCACCACGCGTGCCGCGCGCTCGGCTTCGTGCCGACTGTCGTACCTGCCGCGTTCCTGCACATGGCCGAGGAACACTTCGCGTCGCAGAGCCATCTCGGCCGCCACCCCGTCTTCTTCGGACTGTCCACGGGGGTGCGGAGAACGAAGCGGAGGAAGAACAGGTGCCCGCCCTCCGCACCCGTCCGGCCGGTGTCAGCCGGAGATCTTCTTGCGGCCGGATCCGACGCCGATGGAGATCTTGCGGGGCTTGGCCCGCTCGGCGATCGGGATGCGCAGGGTGAGCACGCCGGCATCGTGGTCGGCCTGGATGTGCTCGGTGTCGAGGGTGTCCGCGAGCACGATCTGGCGGGAGAAGACACCCAGCGGCCGCTCGGACAGCTCCATCTGCACGTCATCGGACTTCGTCACCGGCCGCCGCTCGGCCTTTACGGTGAGCATGTTCCGCTCGACGTCGATATCGATCGCGTCCGCGGTGACGCCCGGGAGGTCGAAGGCCACCACGTACTCGTCGCCCTCGCGGTAGGCGTCCATCGGCATCGCCGACGGGCGGGACCAGGTGCCCGGGCCCATCAGCTGCTGGGCCAGCCGGTCCAGCTCACGGAAGGGGTCAGTGCGCATCAACATCGTGAAAACACCTCCAGCAGGTTCAGGCAGTTGCTGCCAATGCGCTCACTGACACCGTTGTAACATGTCATCCAATCGATGACAAGCACAATGTCGTCCACGTGATGACATCAAGAGGGAGGTGTCCGTGACCGCAGCCGACCAGCCGTCCAGGACCAGTACGACTACCCATGGCCCGGCATCGTTTCTCGCCGCCGCGGCGGCCCTGCACGCCATCGACGACGCCCTGCGCGACGCCCAGCGGGACTCCCCGGGCGCCCCGGATGCACCCGGTCCCGGCACGGAGCAGGCGCTGGCCTCCCTGATGCTGCTGCGCCAGGTGCGCGAGCAGCTCGCCGAATGGGAGACCGGTCTGATCGAAACCGCCCGCGATTCGGGGGCCAGCTGGGCCGACCTCGCCCACCCCCTCGGCGTCGCCAGCCGCCAGGCCGCCGAACGCCGCTACCTGCGCGGCCGCCCCGGCCCCGACGGAACCACCGGCGAACAACGCGTCCAGGCCACCCGCGAACGCCGCGCCGCCGAACGCACCACCGCCACCTGGGCCCGCCGCAACGCGGCCGACCTGCGCCGCATCGCCGGCCAGATCACCGCACTCACCGACCTGCCCACCGCAGCCGGCCCCCGGCTCAGCCAGCTCCACACGGCCCTTGCCCACGATGACCCCGCCGAACTCATCCGCCCCCTCAACGCCACCCGCCCCCACCTGACCACCAACCACCCCGACCTCGCGGCACAGCTCGACGCCCTCACGCCGCCGTGATCCCACCCGTTGCCCCCGGTTGTGTCCCAGATCCACCTGCCGTCACGTGCCGCAGCTCTGCGCCTCCGCGCCTCCTGCCGCGGTGCCGAGTACGCACACAGCACGGGCGGCCGGGTCAGCGAGCGTGCAGGGAGCAGACAGTGACCTCGAGAGCGGGCCGGAGACCGTGCCCGGTCTCAACTCCCTGTGGCTGACCACGACCGACGCCGACGCCAACGGCGGCCGGCCCGCCGACTCCGGCAAGGTCTTCCAGGTCGACCTGAGCTGAGCCCACCGCACCGTACGATCCCTTCGCCCCCATTTCGGTCCGCGCTTCCGTGACGTCCTACGTCCGGATCGGGAACAGGGAGCCCGCCCCGCTTCGGCAGATAAGGGGTGGCGTCATAGGCAACGGGTCCGGGAGGCCGGTCCGCCTGAGCGCCGTCTGATTGGTTCATTTTTCCGCCTGCCCATCCTGCCGGGGCTGCCGTCGTGCCTTCACACCCAGCCGCGCCCGCACACGAGTGCGCCCGCGGTGCCAGAACTGCCGTGTCAAGACGGCCGATCGTCCTTCTGGCCGCGTTCGGCCCAGTCACGCAGCGGACTGCATGATGCGCCGCCTGCACGAACGCCGGGTACCCAGCCCGCCGAAGAGCCAACCGATCCGGTTGAGCTGCGGGGCGCTGCCCGCGTCGCGGTTGCCAACAAAGCAGCCCTCCCCTCCCGAAGGCAGTGCGCGTAAAGACGGGAGTTTCCGGGACGGAAGTTTCGCGAACAACGCGATCACGGCCCTCAAGAAGAAGCGGGTGGTGACTCTCGACCGGGCGGGCCCTTCCAGTCAACGGGTCACGAGGCACGCGATCGTTCAGGTCTGAACATCGGCGACCCAGCCATCGAGCGTGACTCCGAGCCGGTACTCGTGGGCACCAGCGCCAGGGCCGTCAAGGGATATGCAGCGCAGTAACACACCGTCGTAGGGCCCTCCCGCTCACACTTCCTCACGGCGCTCCGGACACCTGGCACCGCGCAAGGGAAGCGGAACCATGACGCTCACCTTGATCATGATGGTGGCTCCGGTCACGGAGCCCTTGCCGGGCGGACTCAGGGCCGCCGCCAGGCATCGTCGGGAAGATGGCTGCCGGCCTGCGGTCCCATCCGCAGCATGCCGCCGTCCACCGCCCAGGAGGCGCCCGTGACGTAGGACGCGTCCGGGCCGGCCAGGAAGGCGATCACTGCCGCGACCTCCCGGGCATCGCCCGGGCGCCCCAGGGGGACCCCGGGCCGCCGCTCGGTGGTGACGTCGGTGTCCTCCTTGCCGGTCATCGGCGTGGCGATCTCACCGGGAGCGACAGCGTTCACGGTGATCCCGTGTTCGGCCAGTTCGAGCGCCATGACCTGGGTGAGCAGCCCGAGCCCGCCCTTGGCCGCGCAGTACGGTGCCGCCCCCACACGTGGCTGATGCTCATGAACGCTGGTGACGTTGATGATCCGGCCGCCGTCGCCCTGGGCGATCATGTGGTGGGCGGCGCGCTGAGCGCACAGGAAGGGCCCCACCAGATCGACATCGACGACCTCGCGCACGGTGTCGAGATCCAGATCGAGGAACGGGGTCATGGTGCCGGTCCCCGAGTTGTTGACCAGTACGTCGAGCCTGCCCAGCCGCTCGGCCAGCCGGTCCACGACCCCGGCGGCCTCCGGAAGCCGGGTGAGGTCCAACTGCTCGATCTCGGCGCGGCGCCCGGCCGCGCGTACCTCGTCAGCCGTCTGCTGTGCCCCTTCCTCGTCGCGGTGCCAGGTGATGCCGATGTCCATGCCGGCTTCGGCCAGCCGGACGGCTGTGGCACGGCCGATGCCGGAGTCGGACCCGGTGACCAGGGCCACGGGGGCGGCAAGTGGTCCCGGGGCGGGGTGCTGCGGTTCCATGGCGGCTCCAAGTGAGTGTTGGCCGGCTCACTCGACCGGACGAGCGAATGCGGGCTGAGCCGGCACGGGCGTGTCCCCGGCATGCAGGTGGTAGACGCTGAAGGCCCGGCGGATGACCGGCTGCGCGACATTCCGTACGCGTACGCCTCCGCCGGTCATCCCGTGTTCCGTGCCGGCGTGGGCGTGCCCGTGGACGACCAGGTCGGCGCCTGCGGTGTCCACCGCCTCCGCCAGCAGGTAGCTGCCGAGGAACGGATAGATCTCCGGGGGCTCGCCCGCCAGGGTGTCCGGAACCGGGGAGAAGTGCGTGAGCGCGATCCGTACCGTACAGCCCTCTCGCTCCAGAGCTTCGAGACTGCCGCGCAGACCGTCCGCGCATCGGCGCGTGTACCGGACGAACTCCTTCATCAGTGGTTCGCCGAACTCACTGCCGCACCGCCCCGCGAACCCGCCCCCGAACCCCTTGGTACCGGCGACGCCGACACGGATGCCGTCGACCTCGACAACCGTTCCCTCACCCTCCAGGACCCACACGCCCGCCTTACGGAGAATGTCGGTGACCTCCTCCGGCTTCTCGTCGTGATGGTCGTGGTTGCCGAGAACAGCCACGACGGGGACGGCCAGACCGGTCAGCTCCTCGGCGACCACCCGTGCCTCCTCCGGTGTGCCGTGCCGGGTGAGGTCGCCGGCGAGGAGCAGCAGGTCGGCGCAGCCGGGCAGGGTGTCGAACGCGGGCCTGAGGAGCCCCTGGCTGTCCGGACCCATGTGGATGTCACCGACGGCCGCGACGCGGATCATGTCAGGTCCTCCGAGTGGTCGGGCGGCGTGACCTCGGCGATCAGGATGTCCGTATGGACCGCGAGCCCCGCGAGTTCCTGACCCACCGCACGCAGCAGTTCCTCACGGCAGTCGGCGGTAGGCACGGTTCCCCGGACCGTCACGGCCGCCCCGTGCATCTCGATGCGCATGCCCAGCTCGCCCAGTTCTCCCGCGGCGAGGCGCGCCTCCAAGCCTGCGATCCGGTACTCGATGTTCGCCGCCGACTCCGTTTCCCTGCCGTGGCCGTTCATGACCGTCTCCTCATGTCCCACTCGCCGGCGTGATCACCTGCAGGCGCTCCAGCAGGTAGAGGAACGCTGCCGGCATCGGCGCGTCCGCGCAGTCCTCGCGGACCCGCTCCCAGTCGACCTTCTCCCGCAGAGCCCGTGCGATGGGCAGCACGGCACCGAAGTCGCAGTGGTGCTCGGAGAACGACGCCAGGAGGCTCCACACCAGATCGGTGGCGGCCAGCACCGGCATGTGCACCGAGTCCACGGGCAGATCCACCGCTCGGCCCAGCATCTCCGACGTCACCGGCTGATGCGCCAGCTCGAACAGAAGATCGATGTCCTGGCCCAGGCACTTCGCTTTCCACAGCCAGTCCTCGGGCGGCTCGACGACCCTCACGCCGGCCTCCTTCAAGGTGGCCGCGACGGCATCCGCGTCCTCGCGCCTCACGACGAAGTCGGCGTCGTTCTGCAGCCGACCCGATCCGCCGTGGGCGTGGACCGCAACGCTCCCCCCGAGGGCAAAAGGGTGACCTTGTCGCTTCAACAGGGAGCCGACCTGCTTCGCGGCCTCCAGAATCGCCTGATGGCGATCCTGCCAAGGACCCTGGCCCTCCGACGCTCCAAGTGCTATCGGGTAGGCGGCCGTATCGGCCGAGTACCCTGCCAGGGGCGCGCCGGGTACGGTGCCGCGCTCGCGCTCGCGCTCAGCGGAATCCTTCACCTCGGACATGCCTGCCCCTTCATCTCCCTGGCCAGAACAGCTCAGCAACCAGCCTCACGTGCACCTTCGCCTCCCTGCTTGTCAGATGGCCGAGCCAGGATCTGCCCGCCGATCTTGTGTTCCAGTGGTTGTGCCGGTCGTCAAGGTGTCGCACCTCCTCGACGCCCTCCATGAAGCGCGGGAACTCCTCGAACCGTGTCCACTGGGTGCAGGCCGTGCGGACGGCCCCGATGTCCACTGCTGCTTCTTTCACTGTGCCCATCGGTTCCTCCTCACTGACCGTTGTTCCGCGCGGAGCCCGACGCCAGATCTCATCCCGGCACGACGCCGAGTACCCAGGTACAGAGACATGAACTCCTGCACAACGGCGCTCATCGCCCACCGCGTCGGGCATTGGGGAGTATGAACGCCGAGGTTGAGACCGGCTGCCCGGTTCGGCATGATCCGCGGGACGGACCGCTCCGGCCCCCGCTGTCGCTGTCGTTCTAGCCCGCCGGGACGACGGCGACAGGGCAGTGCGCGTGATGCAGCACGGCGTGCACCACCGTGCCGAGCGGCAGCCCGAACCTGCCCTCCACCGAGTGGCGCGGCAGCACCACCAGGCCGGCCCCGTCCGACAGCTTCACCAGTGCCCCGGCTGCCGAGTCCACGGTCAGCTCGGTGTCCACATGGACCGTCGGGTGCTCGGCGACCGGACGCGCGGCGTGGTTCAGGATCTGAGTGTGGGCGTTCCGCTCCTCCTCCATGTGACTGACCCGCGAGGTCCCGGGGCCGGTGTGGGCAAGCGGCGTCCAGGAGTGCACCAGCCGCACATCGGCCCGGTGCAGCTCCGCCTCGACGAGCGCGAACCGTACGGCTTCCTCGTCCCGCTCGTCGCGTACGCCCGCGACGATGCCGTTGCCGACGGCTTTCACCGTGTCCCCGCGCACCACCACGACCGGCCGGTCGGCGTGCGCGGCCACCTTGCGGCTCACCGAACCCAGCAGCAGCTCGGCGAACCCACCGCGCCCCCGAGTGCCCACCACGATCAGATCGGCGTCCTCTGCCGCGCTCATCAGCGCCTGGGCCGGATCGTCCCTCGCGGGCTGGGTCTCGACCGGCACGCCGGGATGGCCGACCGTGAGTCGCGTCCGGGCGTCGTCGAGAACGCCGACGGCCGCCTCCATGGCCCGTTCCGTCAGGCCCAGCTCCAGCGCCTCACCGTACGCGGAGTCCACACCCCGGCTGACGGCGTGGACAACCCTCAATCCGCAGCCGCGCCGCTCCGCCTCCGAAGCCGCCCAGTCCGCCGCGAGCCGGGAGTACGGCGTGCCGTCGACTCCGACGACCACGCAGCCGTGCTCAGTGCTGGTCACTGTGCCTCCAGAAGCGCTCCTGCAGGGTTCCTTCGCTGGTGCGTAGTGCTGGTCAGGCAGAGAGGTCGGCCCCGGTGGACGCCCTGACGACCGTCATCAGTCTCGGCATCGCCCCGGCTCCCTTCGGGTGTCGTCGTGCTCTCCGCTCTCTCTTCGGCGTCCCGCCGCATCCCCCGGGTACCCCACCGGCTGCCGTGGACACGGTGCGGCGGCCGCTGGTGCGGGGGCGACCACCCCTGGCCTCCGCCGGAGATCGAATGTGTCGCTTGGAGGAACTGGGCGTGAGGACTGAGGGCCGGCGCCAGCATCTGGCGATGGCCGAGCATCACGCTCTTCGGCCGCCTGGGCGTGGCCGAGGTGGACAGGAGCAGGCGAGGTCGGCAGGCCCGTGGAACGCGGCGCGGCTACGAGGTCCTCGGATCCGGCGAACGCCTCGTACTCGGTACTGTCCGCCACCAGTAGCTCGATCCCCGGGACCGTGCGGACGGCGGTCGCCGCATGTTCCTCGCCGGTGACGACGAGGCCGGATTCGGCGTCACGGCCGATCCCGGCCACCGCGCGGGCGTGCCAGGTGGACCGCCGTGTGGTCGGGCAGGGCGGTGGCGGCGCAGGTCGGCAGGAGGGCAGCTTTCACGCAGGCCCTGTGATGAGTTCGGGTTCGGTCGCCGCCCGCACCTCGGCTTCGGTGACACCGGGGGCGCACTCCACCAGTCGTAGCCCGTCATCGGTGACGTCGAGGACGGCGAGGTCGGTGATGATCCGGTGGACGACCCGTTGGCCGGTCAGCGGCAGGGTGCAGTTCCTGACGACCTTGAACGCGCCGTCCCTTGCGACGTGTTCCATCAGGACGATGACCTTGCGGGCGCCGTGGACCAGGTCCATCGCGCCGCCCATCCCCTTGATCATTTTTCCGGGGATCGCCCAGTTGGCGATGTCCCCCTGTGCGGAGACCTGCATGGCTCCGAGGATCGCCGCGTCGATCTTGCCGGAGCGGATCATGCCGAAGCTCGTGCCCGAGTCGAAGAAGCTGGCACCCGCCCGGACGGTCACGGTCTCCTTGCCCGCGTTGATCAGATCCGGGTCCTGGTCGCCCGCGTACGGGTAGGGCCCCGTGCCGAGGATGCCGTTCTCGGACTGCAGGACCAGCTCCATGCCGGCATGGATATGGTTCGGGACCAGTGTCGGCAGACCGATCCCCAGGTTGACGTAGTCGCCGTCGCGCAGCTCCCGCGCCGCGCGTGCTGCCATCTGTTCCCTGGTCAGCGGCATCGTCACTCTCCCCGGAACTCGGACGGGCGGGGGCGGGTGGTCAGTCGTTCCATGCCCTTGTCCGCCACCTGTGCGGTCGTCAGGGGCAGGACCCGGTCGATGTAGACCCCGGGCAGGTGAATGGAGTCGGGGTCGAGGTCACCCGGCTCGACCAGGTGCTCGACCTCGGCGACGGCGGTCTTCGCGGCCATCGCGCAGACGGGGTTGAAGTTGCGCGCGGCCATGCGGAACACCAGGTTGCCGTGCCGGTCGCCCTTCCAGGCCCGTACGAGGGCGAAGTCGGCAGGCAGTGCCTGTTCGAGCAGAAAGGAACTCCCGCCGAAGTCAGCCACCGGTTTCGGCGGCGAGGCGACCGCCACCGAGCCGTCCTCCGCGTACCGCCAGGGCAGTCCACCCGTCGCCACCTGGGTTCCGACGCCTGTCCTGGTGTAGAAGGCGGGAATGCCGACTCCCGCGGCGCGCAGACGCTCCGCCAGCGTGCCCTGCGGAGTGAGCTCGACCTCGAGCTCACCGCTCAGATACTGACGCGCGAACTCCTTGTTCTCGCCGACGTAGGAGGAGACCATGCGCGTGATCTGCTTGCGCTCCAGGAGTTTCCCGAGGCCCACCCCGTCCGTCCCGCAGTTGTTGGAGTAGACCTCCAGGTTCTTGATGCCCGCGTCCGCGATCGCGTCGATGAGGACGGCGGGAATCCCGCAGATGCCGAAGCCTCCGGAGGCGATCGTTGCTCCGTCGCCGATGCCGGCGATGGCCCGGGTGGGGTTGTAGACCACCTTGTCCACAGTCTTTTCTCCTTTTCGGGCGAGTTCCAGGCAAGATTCCAAGTGGGCTCTCGGACGAGAGTTCTCAGGCGAGCTCGGCGAGTCGGGCGAGAACCGTCTCGGGCACGGCGTCCGCGGGAATGTCCGCGACGAGGAAGTCACCTGAGGGCGCGAGCACCTCGTCGGCGAGCCAGTACGTGTGCGGGATCAGCCCCCCGGAAAGGGCGGACCCGAGGAGCCCGACGCCGTCCTGGGTGCGCCGGCCCAGCGTCCAGCGATAGTGATCCGTGATGTTGGAAAGCGGCTTGTACGCCGCGTCCTCCACCCGCGGCAACTGCTGCGCGCCGGACCAGCGGTCGTCAAGGAGCAACATCGCCAACGGAAGGGCCGACAGTCGGCGTACCCAGTCCGCGACATACATGGCGGCGTTCTCCGCCCGGTCAGCGTCGAGATCGCTCACGGAGCCCGCTCCGCCGAGCGTGTGAGTGCGTGCCAGCCAACACATGGGCGACGGGATCTGCAGGATCAGCGGCGCCCCGGACGTCTCCGCCACGACACGGGCCAGCTCGACAGCCTGTCCAGCGACCGTGTCGGCCGCAAGGAGAGTCTTGAGCGCGTACCCGGTACGTGAACGGGCGGACAGGGACGACCTCAACGTGTCGTCGGCAGCGAGGACCTGGTCGTAGAAGGCGCCCAGGTCGAGCAGGGTGGCGTCGGACCGGAGCAGGCCCTGGGCCTGTCGGGCGTATTGCGCGTAGGCGGTCGGGTCCGTCCACGGGACCGGCCGGCCCCGGAGGATGACACCTTGTGTGTAGCGGTGGTGGTCGATGACGAGCGCGGTCCGGCGGCCCGAGGGCGGTGCGGAGACGATCGACGTGAAGGTCATGGCCATGAGGGGTCCTGGCGTCGGGGGGTTCGCAGAAGGGGTGTCGGGCAGTCGAGGCCGCGGGTGCGGCCGGATGGAGACCGGCGGAGGCCAGTGCTTCCCAGGCGCCGCCGGACGGCCGCGGGGGGAGCTGGGCCGGGGCGGGGCGGGGTGCCACTGGTCCTCCGCCGGTGGTTCGGTTCGACAGCTGTCGGCTGACGGCCGACGGCCGACCTGAGCGCGTGCGGACCGTCGGTCGGGCCGAGATGTCTACGCGTTCAGAGGCGTGCCGAGGAGCGGAACGGGCTGGGAGTTCAGGACTTCCGGCGCACTTCCTCGCCGTGCTTGTCCTCCAGCTCGCGTACGCGGGCCTCGAGCTGTGCGACCTTCAGGTCCCGGCGGTCCGGAATCATGACGATCGGCATCTTCTCGATCGGCGCGGTGACCCGCTGAGGGCCGTCGATGCCGAACACCGTGGCGGTGAGCTCCTCGGTGTCGTCGCCCCACGAGCCGTAGTACAGCAGGCCCTCGGCGGGCTCGTCGGTGACGAACTCCTCGACGAACTCGGCGTACGGCTTGCCGCGGCGGAGCCGGTCCTGGCGGGCCTGGACCCGCAGCTCCTTCGTGCCTTCGGTGTCCAGGATGAAGGTGTCCGGGTCGAAGGCGACGGCGAAGATGTCGCGGGCGACCTTCTCGCTGATCCGCTTCAGTTCGACGTCCTTGACCACGGCGAGCGGATCGCGCTCCAGGACGTCGCCGTAACCGCCGCCGGCTCCCTGGCTCATCATGTACAGCTCGCCGTCCTTGGCGACGTCGAACTGCAGACCCATGTGGTCGGTCATGTACTGGCCGCCCTCGAAGGGCTGCTCGTTCATGACCTTCTCGATGGAGAGGTCGAAACGGGCGGGGTCCTTGCGCAGGACGTCGTAGACGTTGATGCCCTTGACGCGGGCCAGCGGATAGGTGCCGCAGCCGTAACCGCCGAACATCCCGTACACGGAGGAGAACTTGGCGCCGGAGGTCACCGTCATGAACCCCCACAGCGGCGTGCCCTCGCTGGCGACGATCATCTCGTAGCCCATGCCGCCGGTGTGCTTGCCGAAGCCCATGTTGTCGCGGACCAGACGCTTGGAGACCAGCTGCATGAAGGGCACCTCCTCCTCCATGACCTCCTGCTCCGCCGTGTCGGCCATGGCGCAGAACAGCGGGGAGACGGCGTCCTCCCCGTCCAGGAAGGCCTTGGCCCCGCCCGGCATGCCGTTCAGGTCCGCGCAGAGGTTGCCGACCTGGTCGCCGTGCTGGGTCACACCGCCCCACAGGAAGGTGTTGATCTGGTTGAACCAGGGGGCGATGACGTTGGAGAACTTCTCCGGGTTGGCGAACTGCATCTTGGCCCAGGACGACTGCAGGGCGGAGAAACCGCGGAAGGACGCCTGCAGCGACTGGCCCATCGGGGCGTCGTAACCGGCATCGGCCCAGGTGTGCTCGTCCGAGATGATCTCGATCGGGCTCATGGCCGAGGTGCACCGGGGCAGATCCGGCCACCAGAAGGCCAGGATCGCCTGCATGAACATCGACTTCACCGAACACAGCGGGGAGTTGATGGCTCGGTTGAGGATCTCCGGCCCGGTGCCGCGAAGGTCGACTGTCATCTTGTCGCCCTTGACGGTCACCTTGCAGGCGAGCTTGATGAGGATGTTCTCCTTGAGCGTGGAGTCCATGAACTGGTTGAACCGGACCGTGCCGTCCGGCAGTTCCTTGATCCGGCGGCGGACCTCCTCCTCCACGTCCTCGACGGTGACGCGCAGGGCGGCGACGAAGGTCTCGACGCCGACCTCGTCGATCAGGAGGTCGATGCGCTCCATGATGCGCTGCACCGCGCCGATCTTGACCTTCAGGTCGGCGAGTTGGAGCTTGGGGTCGCGGACGGAGTGCTGGAGGAACGTGAGGAGGTCACGGCGCAGCTCACCCCGCTCGACGATCTTGAAGGGGCTCATCCGCAGACCGTCATCGAAGGGGGTCTCCGATCCGGAGGGCATGCCCCCGGGCTCGCAGGCGCCGTTCTCACCCTCGTGAATGGTGGCCGCGACCCAGGCGATGATCTCGCCGTTCCGGATGACCGGCATGATCATCGACTGGTCTGTGTTGTGGACGTTGCCGTAGCGGGCGTCGTTGTGGATGAAGCCGTCGCCGGGGTGAATGCCTACCGTGGGCTCGTCCTTCCAGTACTTCATGATGTACCGGATCGGATGGTGCAGGATCGCCGAGAAGGCGATGACGCCGTGGCAGGACAGATAGGTGACGTCACCGGAGGCCGTGTAGACGGCGGTGGTGAGGTCACCCCACTTCGCACCGGGTGCCGCGCCCATGGCCTCGCACATCTCGTAGCCCTCGTCGAGGGCGCCGGCGAGCCGCTTGCGGATGCGGTCGATCTGGAGCGGGTCGACGCCCTTGGCGATGTACTCGTCCTCCAGCACCGAGCGGGGCGCGATGTGGTGGGAGCGCATGATGTCCCGGTCGGGGCCCAGGAAGAGAGTCGTCTCGTCCATGAACTGGTCGACCCACTGCTGCTCCTGGGCCGTCAGCCCGGCGGCCGGAGACTCGTGAATGGCGGTCATTTCGCTACTCCTTGAAGTCTGTGGCGAGGCTCAGTCACGCAGGAACCACACGGCACCCTGAGGTGTGGGTTCCAGGCGCCAGCCGGGCTCTACGAGGTAGGTGGTGTTCTCGGTGGTGACGATGGCCGGGCCGGGGATGAGGTGGCGATGGGTCAGCGTCGCGGAGTCGTAGATCGGCGTTCTGACCGGTCCCGCCTCGCCGGCGTAGTGCACGTCGCGGTGGCTGACCGGGGTCGGTACCGTGCGCTCCCCCGCGTACTCCAGCGAGTCGAACTTCACGACGTCGCCGTCCACGAATGAGGCGACGCGAATGGTCTGGACGCGGATTCCGGCCTCGGGCGCCTCGGAACCCTCGCCGTAGCGCTGGCCGTAGATCTCGGAGAAGGTCCGGATCATCTGCAGGACGTCACCGACTCCATGGATCCGGTTGGTGTCGAACACCACGGCGGTCGTGACGAGTTGGTTGCCGTAGCGCATGTCCATCTCGAGCCGGTAGCGCACATCCGCCGGATCGAAGCCCTGGCGCACCAGATCCTCCCGGCCCTTTTCCTCCAGCTGCTCGACGATGGTGTTGAACTCGTCGTACCGGTCGTACAGAGCCCGCGTGGTGGCGTTGTACATCACCACGTGCGCGCCGCGCTCATGGATGTGCAGTTGCTTCATGTTGCCTGCGCCCAGGGCGGAGAACACCGACGCGAAGGGCGGCGCGAGGATCTTTTTGATCCCGGCGTGGTCGGCGATTCCGCAGGCGTGCAGGGGACCGTTGCCTCCGTAGGCGAGCATCGTGAAGTCCTCGGGGAGATAGCCCCGTACCCGAAGCTCCTTGGCGATGCCGATGGCCATCTGTTCGTCGACACCGCGCTTGATCTCCATGGCCGCCTGGATGACGTCCATGTCGAGCTCGTCGCAGAGCGTCTCCTCGATGGCGAAGACGGACCGCTTGGGGTTGAGCTTGATGAACCCGTTGGCGTAGTTGTCCGGGTCGAGGTAGCCGAGCAATAGGTCGGCGTCGGTGACCGTGGCGCGCAGACCACCACGGTCGTAGCAGGCCGGGCCGGGATCGGAACCGGCCGATTCGGGGCCGAGCTTGACTCCCTTGTGGATCCGGTCGTACGAGGCGATGGAACCGCCGCCCGCTCCGAGGGTCAGCAGGTGGATCATCGGGACCGACACCAGCCAGCGGTCGATCGTGGGCTGGAAGTCGTAGTGCTTGACGCCGCCTTCGGGGACCAGTCCGATGTCGAAGGAGGTGCCGCCCATGTCGGTGGAGATGACGTGGCCGATACCGGTCTCGCCGGCCAGGTGCTCGGCGGCGCCCACGCCGGCGATGGGACCGGAGTGAATCGTCTGGAGAGCGTCGGTGGAGTTCATCTGCGCCATGCCACCGGAGTTGTGGATGACCAGCATCGGCTTGTCGTAGCCGGATTCACGCAGGTTGTTCGCGAGCTGACTCAGGGCGTGGAACATGATCTCGTGCAGGAAGCCGTCCACGATGGTGGATGTGGCGCGTACGTACTCGCCCTTGCGGCCGGAGACCTGGTGCCCCAACAGGACCGGGATGGCGCCGAGTTCGTGCGGAGGGTACTCCTCGAGGATGATCTCCTGGATCCGCAGCTCGTGGTCGGGGTTCTCGGTGGCGTTGGTGAGCGAGACGACGAGCGCCTCGGCACCGGCGTCCACGAGTTCGCGCACCATGGTGCGCACGTCCTTCTCGTGGAGAGGGACGACGACCTTGCCCGCGGAGTTGACGCGCTCCTTCACCGAGCGGATGAGCTGCCGCGGGACGAGCGGGTCCGGGCGCTCGGCGGCCGGCAGGTTCTGCTGCATCGAGGGGTCCAGGCCCTCGCCGTAGCCACGACCGCGGGAGAGGGGGATGGTGTCCTCGAAGCCGTGCGTCACGATGGCGCCGACCTTGGGACCCTTGCGTTCGATGAGCGCGTTGGTGCCGAGCGTGGTCGCGTAGCGGACCGAGTCGACCTCGGAGAGGACCTGGTCGCGGTCCAGGCCGGCCCGCGAACAGGCCAGGTCCAGGGCCTCGTTGAAACCGAGCGCCAGGTTGTGATGGGTGGTCAGTGCCTTGGCCTCGACGTACTTCTCCTCCCAGACGAAGAAGCAGTCGGTGAATGTGCCGCCGATGTCGACGGAGATGCGCTTCATGTGACGGTCTCCTTTCCGGGTGGGAGCTCAGTGGCCATCGGCGGCGGAGTGGGTGTGGCGCTGGACGTCCTCGCCGGGGCCGTACACGACGGCCGTCATCGGGTCGGTGCCGCGCTCCTCCCACTGGGCCCGCAGCGCGTCGATGTCCCAGAGCATGTCGACGGTCGGCGGGTGGCCCGGGGGCACGTACTCGGTCTCCAGTTGGGTGGCGCAGCCCGGGCAGTAGAACTCGAGGATGCGGCAGTATGTCGGGTCCGGGGAGAAGGTGAACTCGTACCGGTCCGGGTCGATGATCGGCTGGTGGATCTCGCGGGGATCACGGTCGTAGACCAGCGTCCCCTCCTTGTAGTTGCCGCGGGCGTCGCCGAGGTCGTGGTCGCAGACCCTGCACCGCCAGCGTGCCGTTTCCAGGTCGATGAGCAGGTACTCGGTCATGGGTACGCGCATGGTGATCCGGCCTTTCCTGAGCTGGGGTTGCGAGGTCAGCGGGTGTCGGTGAGCAGCAGATCTCCCCCGGCGGTGACGTGCAGCTGCCAGCCCTCCAGGACGCGGGCGGTGAAGAAGGGACCTTCGACGAGGGCGGGTCCGGTGGCGGTGGCGCCGGGCTGCTGCTCCACAAGCGAGTAGACGGGCACGTCGTCCACCTGATCCGCGCTCGAACGGACCTGTCGGCGACCCGAGGCCTCGGCCGGGCGGGGCGCGAGCGCCTCGTTGCCGGCGAGTTCGACGTGCGGCAGCGGGGCGGTGGCCGTGAGCCTGAGCGAGCCGTGCAGTCCACTGCCGACGGCCGGATCGTCGCTGTACGCGTACGGCGTCTCGGAGACAAGCGTGCCGTCCTGCTCCTCCACGACGACGCTCCACTCCAGGTCGCACGAGGCCAGCTCGTGCCCTTCCTGGAACATGTCGCGCTCGGCACGCTCCAGCAGCGTGTCGTGCACCGCGGCGGCGTCGGCGGCCGACGACTGCGGGAGTCCGGCCTCGTAGCTCTGCCCGATGTCGGAGAAGCTGATGCCGAAAGCGGAGAAGACCGCCGCGAGTTTCGGAACGAGCACCGTCTTGACGCCGCTGAGACGTGCGGCGCCGCAGGCGCTCATCGGGCCGGCTCCGCCGAAGGCGGCGATCGTCGTGTCGGCGGCGTTCTCGATCATGTCGGTGAAGGCGTTCGCCACGGTGGCGAAGTACGCCGCCTCCATCCGCACGAGCGCTTCGGCGAGGCTGACGCCGAGCGGTTCGGCGACCGTCGCGGTGATGACGGCCTCCGAGCGTTCCGCGTCGAGGCTGAACCCGCCGTCCAGGTAGGTCGTGGGGTCCAGTACGCCGAGCAGCAGGTTGACGTCGGTGATGGTGGCGCTCTTGCCGCCGAACCCGAAGCAGGCAGGTCCGGGTGCGGCGCCGACACTCTCCGGCCCGACCGTGATGCGGCCGTCCCGGACGGTGATGACCGAGCTGCCGCCGACACCGCTGGAGCGGACATCGCTCATGGGGAACGAGATCGGTACGCCCTTGACCGAGCCTCGGCGCTCGACCGCGATCCGCGAGTCCTTGACGGACCCGACGTCGGTGGTCGTCCCGCCGACGTCGATCATCAGGACGTGGCGGAGGCCGTACGCCGTGGCCAGTGCGCGGGTGCCCTCGAGGCCGCCGCGCGGACCCGAGGAGTACGTCTTGAGCGCCACCGACTTGGCCACCCGGGAGGAGGCCCCGTCGTTGCGGTAGATGAGCAGGGGGTTCTGGACGCGGTGGGACCGGAGCCTGTCCTCGGTGTTGTAGAGGAAGCGTTCCATCGTCGGGTGCAGGAAGGCGTTGATCACTCCGGACCAGATCCGGCGTGAGCGCACGCGGTCCGCGGTGAGCTCCCAGGAGTAGAGGATGGGCACCGAGCCCAGCAGGTGGCGAGGGAACCTGCGAAGCAGAATGCTGCGCAGACGGCGCTCGTCCTGGCCGTTCGCGGCTCCGACCGCGACGACGATGCGCGCCGCGCCGTCGGTCGTCAGCTTGTTGACCCGCTGTACGAGGTCGAAGGCGAGGGATTCCTCATCGGCGTGTGGGTCGATGGTGGCGACGCGGCCGCCGATCAGGTCGTCGAAGAGGCTGGCCTCGCTCGACGTCGACCGCAGCTCCGCGACCACGGCCGGGTCGTCGGTGATGAGTCCGATGGGCGGGCCCTTGCGCTCCACCAGCGCGTTGGTGCCCTGGGTGGTCGAGTACCGGATGTGCCGTGTGCTGTGCAGCAGAGCCTCGATGTCGGCGACACCGTCCACGGCCTCGGACGCCTTGGTGATGCCGTCGAAGAGGCATTTGGAGAGGTCGAACGGCGTGGTCAGGGTCTTGGTGTACGTGAAGTCCTGACCGTCCCACACACAGATGTCGGTGAGCGTTCCACCGTTGTCGATATTGATCAGACGTTGCATGAGAGGATTCCCTTACGGCTGTCCGAGGGATGTCGGTGGTGCAGGTCTCCGGTGGGCGGCTCCCAGGAGAACTGACGACAAATGTGCGCCCTCCGCCAGAAGACGGCGTGTCCCACATTCGGACACCTGCGACAGCTCCCGTTCTGGTCACGGCTCTTCCCTGGAAGGGTCCCGGTCGAGAAGATCGAAGAATCCCCATCGGAAGGGATGCCGGATGGACACCGTCGACCGTCGCGTCGCCATCGCCGCCGCCCGCACCGGATTTTTGACCTCCGGATCGGCTGTCGAGGGCAGCGTCACCGATGTCGTGGCCGCGTCCTGGCGGCGCTCGCGCACGGCCGGCGTGGATGCCACCACGTCTCAGGCCGCCTTCCACCACGACGTGGACATGCAGAGCCGGCTGGTCCGCTGTTCGCAGCCGATCATCGACCGGCTGAGCGAGGAAACCGCGGACATCCCGCTCAGCATCGCCCTCACCGACGGGAAGGCCCGGGTTCTTACCCGCGTCGACACCGCCCGGACCATCGGGCTGATGCTGGACAAGGTCTCGTTCGCACCCGGCTTCGAATACGCCGAGGGCGGCATCGGGACGAACGGCGTCGGCACGGTCTTCGAATCCGGCCAGCCGATCCAGATCGTCGGTCCGGAACACTTCCACGAGTGCCTGCAGCCGTTCTCGTGCTCCGGGGCCCCCGTACGGGATCCGCTCAGCGGCCGTATCGAGGGCGTTCTCGACATCAGCTGCCTGACCGAGCACTCGAATCCGCTGATGCACTCCCTGGTCAGAGCCGCCGCCCACGAGATCGAGCGCAATCTGCTGATCGACCGCAGCCACCACCAGCAGGCACTCTTCGAGACGTTCGTGCGCGTCGACGCACGGTCGCGGGGCGCCGTCATGGCACTCGGCGGAACAGTGACGATGGCCAACTCCTTCGCCCACATCCTGCTCACTCCCGCGGAGCAGCAGACCGTCCAGGACCACGCTCGGCACCTCATGAGCCACCAGGACCGCGCCGTGGACGAGCTGGAGCTGAGCACCGGAAAAATCATCCGGATCCGTGGCACACGCCTCGCTGCGGGGCACGACGTGGTGGGCATCGTCTTCGAGGTCACGCTGATCGCGGAGGGCATTGCCGACAGACCCGCTCCTGCGGCCACCGAGGTGGCACTCCCCCCGCTGACCGGGGAAGGCGGCGCGCCCCTGAGCCTGGCCCAGCTGCTCACGCCTTCGACGCTGAGTGGCAGCGGCCGGTCGCCGCTGTGGCAGCGGGCCTGCAAGGACATCGCGTCGGGACTGTCCCGCCACGAGGCGCTGCTGGTCATGGGAGAGACCGGCACCGGCAAGTTCTCACTCGTCGCCGAGATCTACCACCGGGTCAATCCCGGCGGGCGCAGCCTGCTCTTCGACGCGGTGAACATCTCGCGCTCGAGCTATACCGACGCCGAGGTCGCCCTGGAGGCGACAGCCATTCCCACGCTGTACATCTTCCGCAACATCGACCAGCTGTCGACGGAGGGCGTCGAGCGGCTCAACACCTTCCTGCTCGCCGTGGCCGACAGCGACCGGCCGGCCTTCGTCGCCGCCACGCTGTCCGACGCCAACATCGACTCCGACCTGCCGTTCCACGATCTTCTGGTGCACTTCCAGCAGGCCGCGACGGTACCGGCGCTGCGCCACCGCACCGAGGACATCCCCAGCCTGGTCGCCCAGGTGCTCACCAAGATCTCGGCGAAGCGCGACACCCGGGTCAGCCCGGCGGCCCTGCGGGTGATCTGCCAGTACTCCTGGCCCCACAACATCAAGCAGCTCGAGGAGGCGTTGTCCGCGGCGCTGCTCAAGCGGCCCGTCGGAGAGATCCAGCCTCAGGACCTGCCCGGCTACTGCCACGACGCGGCACGGCGCCAGCTCACCGGTATGGAGGCCGTCGAACGCGACGCCATCATCAAGGCGCTCCACGATGCCAACGGCAACCGCGTCCAGGCCGCCGCCGCGCTCGGCATCGCGCGCTCCTCGCTGTACCGCAAGCTCAAGAGCTTCGGGATCACGACGATCTGACAGCTCGCCGAGTCGATCACGGTCTGTGATCGGCCCCGTGCCGAAAGGGCCGCTCCTCGCCCGCCATCTCGGACGTGACAAAGCCGTGCCCCGGTCCGTGATGGACCGGGGCACGGCCGGATGAGGACCGACGGGGTCAGGCAGCCGTCCTCATCCTTCTTCGCCGGCACGCTGCTCGCGGCATCTCCGACGGGTGCAGGCGTCGGAGAACCTGGCCGGTGCGCGGCAAAGTCTTGGGAAACCGGGCGTTGGCGCCCGGTGCCATCAGTCCTCGGCGCGCTCGTTGCCGTCCTCGTCGAGGTAGTCACGCCAAGAACGCTTCGGCTGCCAGCCGAGCAGGCGCTGCGCCTTGGCCGAGGAGATGCCGGAGGCGTCGACCCGGCTCAGGTCCCGGAGCTCGATCTGGTCGCCGTAGTACTGGCGGAGGATCTCCGCGAAGTCGCGGCCGCCGACGTTGTCGGGCGAGGCGATGTAGAAGACCTCGTGGCCCGGCAGGTCGGACTCGGCCGCGAGGACGATCGCGTCCGCGAGGTCGTACGCGTCGATGTAGCTCCAGAGGTTGGGGCTGAGCACCGACGCGTCACGCACCTGCGGTCCGAGGTTGCGCGCGTAGTTCCCCTTGTGCTGGACCCAGCTCGGCCGGATCGAGATGGCGCGGATGTCCGAGCGCTGGACCGCCGCGTCCATCAACTGCTCCGAGAAGAGCTTGGACAGCGCGTACGGGTCCTGCGGGCGGGCCGGGTGCTCCTCGTCCACCGGCGCGTAGTCCGGCAGGAAGGGCCGCTCCGGGAAGAAGAAGCCGGGAACGGTCTCCGAGGAGATGTTGACGAAGCGCTTCACGCCGAAGCGGACGGCCGCCTCGAGCACGTTGAACGTGGCCATGAGGTTGTTCTGGAAGACCACGTGCGGCGGGTTGTGAGTGGGCTCGGGGATGGCCGCCACGTGGATCACGACGTCGTGACCTCGTACCAGTGCGAACGCGTCGCCCGGGTTGGTCAGGTCGGCCATCTGGTAGTCGGGCGTGCCGGGGGCGGGGCGGTCGAAGTCCGGGCGGGCCAGGTCGGAGGCCGTCACCTGATGCCCGGCCTGGACCAGGGCCTCCGTGGTGGCGCGCCCGACCTTGCCCAGGGCTCCGGTTACGAGGATTCGCATGGTGCTTTCTCTCATTCTTTCTTTCGGCTCCGCCGAAGTACCTGGCCCGGATGTGTACCGGACCGGTGGCGGGCGGTCTTTCAGGGGGCTGTTGAACGCGGGGGCGGGGTCTGGCCCTCGATCCGGTTGGTGTTCCACCGTCGGAAGAGTTCGATGAGGCTGGAGTCGTCGGCGTCGGCGAGGCCCTCGCCGACGCCCATGGTGAACATCTGGGCGGCCGCGGAGGCCAGCGGCACCGGGACCCTGCCACGCTGGGCCTGCTCAACGACCAGGCCCAGGTCCTTGACGAAGAGGGACAGCGAGCTGCGCACCGGGGAGTAGTCCCGCCCCAGCATGCGTTGGCCACGGTCGTCGAGCATGAAGGACCCCGCGGCACCGCCCCGGACGGTCTGCCACACGGCGGCGGAGTCCAGTCCGAGTGACTCGGCGTAGGCGAGCGCCTCCGCCGCGGCGGCGATGTGCACTCCGCACAGCAGCTGGTTGACCAGCTTCACCGACTGTCCGTCTCCCACGCCCTGGCCGACGTGGGCGACCGTACTGCCCAGGGCATCGAGGACCCCTCGGCACCGGTCGAACGCGTCGTCCGGGGCGCCGACCATGATGACGAGGTCCCCGGTGAGCGCCCGGGCCACGCCGCCGCTCACCGGGGCGTCGACGACGGCCACTTCCCGCTCGGCCAGTGCGGCGGCCAGACCACGCACCGCGTCCGGGCCGACGGTGCTCATCAACACCACGGTGGAGCCCGGCTCCGGCACGGGATCCGTACCGTCTTCGGGGAACAGTGCCTGCTGGGCCTGGGCCGTGTCACGGACCATGACCATGATCAGGTCTGCGCCCTTGGCGGCCAGCGCCGGGGAGGCGGCAACCGTGATGCCTTCCGCCCCGGCACTGGCCCGAACGCCGGGCGCCGGGTCGAAGGCCGTGATCGCGGCGGCTCCGGAGGTGTGGAGCCGCCGTGCCATCGGCAGACCCATGGCACCGAGTCCCAGCCATCCGACCTTCGTCATACGACCTCCTTCTCCTTGGCCCAGAACCGGGGAGTCTCCCTGGTCGGCGGGGTTGCCGGGCGGGTCACCACTGGTAGTCGTCGATGTTGCTCTTGGTGAAGATCAGCGGCTCGGAGAAGGTGATGACACCGTCCTTCGCGGTGAAGGAGCCGAGGTCACCCGCAGTGAACGTGCTGTTCGGGCCGATCTTGTTGTCGTACGCGAGTCGTGCGACATGCATGACCAGCTCGCCCTCCTTGGTCTCGTCCCACAGCGGCGAGCAGGGGATGACGCCCGACTTCACGTACTGGCGGATGGAGGCGGGGTCCGACGTTCCGGTCACGAAGACCTTGCCGGCCTTGCCGAGCTTCTCGACCGCTTCGGCCGCGGCGGCTTCGGCGGCACCGTCGGGCGCGATGATGGCCTTGACGTCCGGGTAGGCCTGGAGGATGTTCTGCGCGGCGGTGAGCGAGTGGGACGGGCTGGACTCCCCGTACTGCGTCGTGACGATCTTGATGCCGGGGTAGTTCGCCGCGAGGTTGTCCTTGACGGCCTTGATCCACTGGTTCTGGATGGTCGCGTCCGGAGTGGAGGACAGGATCGCTATCTGAGCCTGCGAACCGGCGGGCTTGGCGACACAGTCCACCAGCGCCTTGCCCATGGCGGGCAGGTCGGTGTTCTGAATGAAGAAGTCACGGGCCTCGGGCAGCACGTCGGAGTCGTACGAGATCACCTTGATGCCCTGCTTCCGGGCCTGGACCAGGGTGGGTGCCAGCACCGACGGGTTGTTGGCCGTCGTGGTGATCACGTTGTACCTCTGGGCGATGAGGCTGTTGAAGACCTGCACCTGTCCCTGCGCCGAGGCGTCGACCGGCCCGGTGTAGTTGAACTTGATGTTGAGTTCGGCCGCGGCCTTCTCCGCGCCCTGCTGGTTGGCCTTGAACACGGCCAGGCCCACGAGCTTGGGGACCATGGCGACCTTGATCTGGCCGCCGGACGACGCGGTACCGGAGCCGGTGGTGCCACATGCTGTGGTGATCAGCATGGTGGCGGCGGAGGCCGCCGCGATGGCTGCCCATCTGGTGCGGGAGAGGGTGCGGGACATGGTGGTTCTGCCTTTCTTACGGTGGGTACGACGCTGTACTGAGCCGGCCGTGCCGGGGGCACGGGCCGGACGAAAGGGGACCTAGTTCGGGACCTTGCCCGGGGCGGCCGGGTTCGCCGGGGTGCCATGCACCTTTCGGAGGCGGTTTCGCAGCCGCTCGGCCGGACTGCCCTCGGCCGAGCCGGCGAACATCTTCACCGCGATGGCGGCCAGCATGACCACGCTGATGACCATGTTGCTGGTGAGCTGGGAGTAGCCGGAGATGAGCAGGCCCTGAGTGAGGTAGCCGAGGGCGAAGACGGCCACGACGACGCCGATCGTCCGGCCCCGGCCGCCGAAGATGTCCACGCCGCCCAGGACGATCATGGTGAGTGCGGGCAGCAGCAGGCTGTCGCCCAGGTCGGCCCGGACCGCGCTGTAGAACGCCCCGAGTATCAGTCCGGCCACTCCGGCCATCAGTGAGGAGAACATGTAGGCCCGCACCAGCTGGGTGTTGACCTTGATGCCTGAGTACCGGGCCGCGCTCGCGCTGTGCCCGATCATGGTGATGGACCGACCGAACTCGGTGCGGGTCATGAGGAGGAGGACCATGACGGCCAGCACCGCGAAGATGATCAGCTGAAACGGGACCTGGCCGATCGTGCCGGTGCCCAGCGTGGTGAAGGACGTGGGGAAGCCGTACGGCGGTGAGTTGCCGGCGACTCCGGTGGAGATGCTTGTCGCGATGAACCCGACGGCCAGGGTGCCGATGAGCGGTTCCAGCCGGCCCCGTACGACGAGCAGGCCGTTGGCCAGGCCCACCAGCAGGGCTGCCAGCAGACCGCCGAGCGCGGCGAGCCAGATGTTTGTGCCGCCCTTCCACAGTGCCGCCATCACCACGCCGGAAAGACTCGCGGTGGACCCGACCGACAGGTCGATACCTCCGCTGAGTACCACCGGCGCGAGGCCGAGGGCGACGATGCCTGTCGTGACGAACTGCTGGGACAGGGACAGCAGGCCGCTGCCACCGTTGAAGAAGTCCGGCGAGCTGACGGAGAAGTAGACCAACTCCACCACGAACAGCAGCAGCAGACTGGATTCCCAGCCACCGAACCTGCTGATCAGGCCTCTGGCGCGGGCCGGTCGCCGGGGACTGGTGCCTTGTGGGCCCGCCGGACGCTTGGGGACTACGGACAGGTCGGTCATGATGTGCTTCCTTCCACGCCGCCGACCGGGCGGGAGAGTCGAGCGTCGAGCAGGACGGCGATCAGGATGAGGACGCCCTGACCTGCGGTGTTCCAGATGGCAGGGACGCCGGAGAAGACGAGGGCAGTGAGTACCAGGGAGAGGAACAGGCTGCCGAGGACACCGCCCAGCACACCGCCGCGACCTCCGCTGATCATGGTTCCGCCGATCAGGACCGCCGCGATGGACTGCAACTGCATGTTCTCCGCGGTGCCGGTGGTGGCGGTCGCCGCGGCGGTGTGTGCGATGTAGACCAGCCCTGCGAGACCGGCCAGCAGTCCGCTGACGAGGTAGGTGCTGAACACCGTGAACCGGACGGGGATGCCGACCGCCCTTGCCGCAGGTTCGTTGTTGCCCACCGCGAAGACGTTGCGCCCGAAGACCGTGTAGCGCAGGACAGCCCAGCACACCACGGTGAGGACGGCCAGGAGCAGCACCGGCCGGGGCAGACCGGGCACGAGGGTGTTGTTACCGAAGGCGTCATAGGACGCGGGCACGCTCGTGACCTGGTCACCGTTGGTGTAGAGGAACTGGAAGCCACCGAAGAGACCGAGGGTTCCGAGGGTGACGATGATCGGCGGAATGCGTACCACGCTGACCAGGAAGCCGTTGACGGCCCCGAGTACCAGTCCGATCACCAGCGCGAGCAGGACGGCCGCCCCCAGACCGAGTCCGTTGCGCGTCGACATCAGGCCGGTGACCACTGCGGTGAGCCCCATGATGGGCGCCACCGACAGGTCGATGCCCCGGCTGATGATCACGAATGTCTGGCCGAGCGAGATCAGTCCGAGGACGACCGAGTTCAGCATGATGAACTCGATGTTGCCGCGGCTGAGGAACCCGGGGTGGACGGATCCCACGAGGGCACTGATGACGAGGAGCGCCACGACGAGCTGCGCCGAACGGTTGCGCAGGATGACCCGGGCAGACTGCCTGCGCAGCGGCGGGGCCGCTGGTGAGAGGTGCGTTGCTGTTGCTTGCATGAGCGCTCCTGGCGCGGGTGGGCTGGGGGTGCGGAGTGTGGGGCGCGCTGCCGTTCGGGGAGGTGAGCTGCGCAGCGGATGCGGGGAGTCGGGTGCGGGGAGTTGCGTGGTGCTGCTGGTCAGGCCTCGGGCTCGGCGGATCCGAGGATGAGTCGGCCGATGTTCGCCATGGAGATCTCCTGGCCGGTCAGCTCTCCGACGATCCGGCCTTCGTAGACGGCCAGGACGCGGTCGCAGAGCCGGACCAGTTCCTCCAGCTCGGAGGAGATGACCACGACTGCGAGCCCTTCTTGGGCAAGGCCGTCGATGACTTCGTAGAGGTCTTCCTTGGCGCCGGCGTCCACCCCGCGGGTGGGCTCGTCGAAGACGGCGGCCTTCGGGGAGGTGAGGAGTGCTTTGCCGAACAGACAGCGCTGCTGGTTGCCGCCGGACAGCGAGCGGATGGGCAGGTCGAGCGAGGCGGCGCGCACCTTCAGCCGCTGCGCCATCTCCGCCGTCTCGCGCTGCTCGCGACCGAGGTCGAGGAGCCCGAACTTCGACGAACGGAGGCGGTTGACGACGCTCGCCGAGACGTTCTGGGTGACCGTCATGTCCAGGAAGGCGCCGTTCTTGGCCCGGTCCTCCGGCAGGTAGACCAACCCTGCGTCGATGATCCGGTGCAGCGGAAGGGACGTCAGGTGCGTGCCGTCGATGGTCACTGTGCCGCTCGTACGGCCCCTGAGGTTGACCATGGTCTCGGCGATCTCGGTGCGTCCGCTGCCGACCAGGCCGGCGAATCCGAGCACCTCGCCGCGGCGGACCGTGAACGAGACGTCGGAGAAAGCCGGTGGGCTGCTCAGCCCTGAGACCTCGATGACCGTCCGGTCGGTGGCGTGGCTGGTCTCCTTGCGGCGGCCGAGGTCGATGGCGCGGCCGACCATCTTGTGCACGAGGTCCGCAGGATCGGCCCCGGGGCCTTCGACGCTTCCGACCAGATGACCGTCGCGCAGCACGGAGATGCGGTCGCTGATCTCGAGTACTTCGTCCATGCGGTGGCTGATGAAGCCGAGCACATAGCCCTGTCGCTTCAGGTCATCGATGACCTCGAAGAGTCGCTCGACCTCGTGGCTGGTCAGCGGGGATGTGGGCTCGTCGAAGAAGATCACCCGGGACTTGCGTACCAGCGCACGGGCGCATTCGAGGAGCTGCTGCTGGGCGATGGTGAGGGCGCCGACCGGGGTCCTGACGTCCACCGAGAGACCGACCAGGGGAAGGATCTCCTCGGCCCCCCGCCACATCCGCGTCCAGTCCAGGAGCCGTAGCCCGCGGCCGCGCTTGGGGCTGTTGCCGAGGTAGAGGTTCTCGGCAACGGACAGATGGGGCAGCAGCGAGGGTTCCTGCGGGACCAGGTAGACGCCCTGTTCCAGGGCAGCGCGCGGGCTTCCCAGCGGAACGTCGGTGCCGTCCATGCTGAACTGTCCGGAGTCGGCCCGGTAGATGCCGGAGAGGATCTTCAGCAGAGTCGACTTGCCCGCGCCGTTCTCACCCATCAGGGTGTGCACTTCGCCGGGACGGAAGTCGAGGGAAAGGTCGTCGAGGACGGTGACGCCGGAGAACGCCTTGCTCACATGCTCTGCCAGGTACCCCTGGTGGAGCGCGTGGTCGGGTGCCGGAACGGTGGCGGCGCCGCCGGTGCGGATGTCTTCGGTGGTGGGACTGGTCATGTTTCCTGCCCTCCTCGTGGCAGCCCGGCGAACAGCCGGATGCGGTCCTCGGCTGCCGCCGCGACGGAGTCCCGCATCACGTTCAGTACGCGCTGCAGGTGGTAGCCGTCCTCCCGGGCAGGCGCCAGGGTCTCGTCGAGGGCGCCGAAGCACGCCCGCCGCAGCTCCGCGTTGACGTTGATCTTGGCGACGCCGCGGTGGATCGCCGCGCGCAGTACGTCGTCCTCGATGCCCGAGGCGCCGTGCAGAACGAGCGGGACCGGGACGCGGGCCGCGATGTCGGCCAGCAGGTCGAGGTCGAGCCGACCGCCGTCGGCACTGAAGCCGTGCACGTTGCCGATCTGCACCGCCAGCGCGTCCACTCCGGTGCGCTCCACGAACTGAGCCGCCTGAGCGGGGTCGGTGAACAGTGCCTCGGGTCGGGCGGACACCGAGCGGTCCTCCTCGCCGGGAATGGCGCCCAGTTCGCCCTCCACCCACACCCCGGCCTTGTGCCCGGCGGACACGGCGGCCCTGGTGAGCTCGACGTTCTCCTCGAAGGGGAGGTGGGATCCGTCGATCATGACTGACGAGCACCCCAGGTCCAGGCATGCCTGGATCTCCGCGAGGTCGCGGCAGTGGTCGAGGTGGACGCCCAGGGAGGCACCCGACGCGGCCGCGACGTCGACAACCAGGCGGGTGAGCACCCCGAGGTCGACGTGACGGAAGGCGCTCGCTCCCAGTTGCAGGACGGCGGGGCTGCCGGCCGCCTCGGCGGCCCGGCACAGCGCGATCGTCGTCTCCATGTTGTAGGTGGTGAACGCACCGACCGCGCGACCCTCTTTTCGGGCGGCGATGAGTTCGCCCGCGTTGACGCTCAGCAAGAGGTGTCTCCATTCAATATGCGGACGGCCGCGAGCAGGTCGTCGCCGCCCCCGACATTCCCTGCGAACACCACGTACGGAAGGCCGACGTCGATGCCGTCCTCGGCCTGCCAGACCGAGACCATGCCCGGCAGCAGCGAGCCGAGCACCCTGGCCCGGCTGCAGGCCAGGCCGTAGGTGAACACGTCGCTGGACGTGATGCCGCCCTTGGCGAGGAGGAAGCGTGGGGACCGCGTCCTGACGACCTCGCCGACGGTGGTGACCAGAGCCTCGGAGACAGCCCGGGCGATGGCCAGGCTCTCTCGCCCGTCACCGCCAGTGACCAGTTCCCTGCTGGTGACCAGCAGTACGTCCCTGCGCTCCAGCGCGGACAGCACCTGCCGCACGGCCGTCCGGACGGCGCGATCGGCCTCCGCCGGGTCGAGCAGCGAGCGGACGTCCAGTTCGACGCGCTCCACCTCGCCGCTGTCCTGCAACGTCGTGACCTGCTGAGTGGTCAGAGCGACATGGGACCCGACCACCACCAGGCCATGGCCGCCACGGGGTCCGCTCGGGTAGATCTCCTTCCCCCGCAGCGGGGAACGTTCGCTGATGCCGCCCCGGGCCCTGACGAACGAAGGGCCGGTGCGATAGAGGAAGTGCCGTCCCTCCGCCTCCACCTGCAGGAGTCCCAGGAGGACCGCTTCCAGGTCGGTGGCCTCGACGGCGTTCACCACGGCGACCCGTCCGTTGCTCAGCTCGCGCAGCAGGGCTGCGACCCGGTTCGGGCCGCCGGAACGGATGTCCTCGAGACCGATGCTGAGAACGTCCTGCGCCCGGATCCCCCCGCCGGTCACTTCCTCGACGTAGTCGGGCAGGTGGGAGGTGGAGAAGGAGAACGTCGCGTCGGTGGCGTAGTGCGAGTCGGACACCGGCCTGAGCCAGTCGTCCTCGACGATCCAGTGCTCGTCTCCGGCGGTCACCCGGCCGGCCTCAAGGTACGAAGGGCAGAAGATCACGCCGTCGACGTGCTGCCCTCCCGCGCCGAGCGTCTCGATGATCGCGGACGTCTCGGCAGCGAAGTGGCCCCGGAGCGTCGAGTCGCCGCGGCTGATCACGCTCACGGGCACGCCCTCGGCCTCCGCGGCAGTCAGCAGGTTCGTCACGACCTCGCAGTTGACGGCCGCGGCCGCCGCCTCGTCCAGGCTGCGGGTGTTGGTCAGGACGTAGGCCACTCGGCTGTCACGTGTCAGCGCCCAGCGCAGGTCCTCCACGCTCCACCGGGTCACCACGGGAACGTCGTGGACGGTTTGCGTCCCGGTGGGGTCGTCGTCGAGGACCACGATCCGGCGACTGTCCTGTGCGAAGGCCTCCCGCAGAAGGGCGTCCCAGGCTCCGGCGGCGGCGGGCCCGGGCAGGCCCGCCAGCACGTCGGTGCGGCGCGCCCGGCCCGGCCCGGCCTTGTGGTGAGGGGCGGTCAGGCTCATGCCGACTGCCTGTTCAGCACGTGCACCACGTTCTCCACACCGCTGCGCGGGCTGGAGAGCACGGGCTTGCCGACGGCTTCGGCGATGGCGGGGGCCAGCCGCGCCATGGACGCCTGGGCCAGCACGATCGCGTCGACCTGGGTTGCCAGCTTGCGCGCCCCCTCCAGGACCAGGGCGTCGTGACCGTCACGGTCTCCGGACATCAGCACGCCGAAGGCGCCTTCGCACAGGTGCTCGATCACCGAGAGGGAACGCCCCGCGGCCTGGGCCTTCTCCTCGACCAGTGCGCGAGTGGGCGGCAGCGTGGTGGGAACCGTCGCCATCACACCGATCACGTCACCGGCGTCGACCGCCGCGGCGGCCATGGCGTCGTCGATCTTGATGATCGGCACGGACACCACGCGCCGGGCCTCGTCGATGGCGGGCCCCAGCGAGGAACAGGCGGAGAAGATCACGTCGGCTCCGGCGGCTTCCGCGGCCTGGGCCAGATGCACCATGCGGTGAGCGCTGGCGGGCGAGATGAACCCGTCCCGCATCACGGTCGCGAGCACGTCGCTGTCGACGAAGTGCATCACCTTGGCGTCGGGCGCCAGCTCCGCGAGGTAGTTGTTGATCATTGGCTCGACGTTGACGAAGACGAAGCTGGTGTGCAGCACAGCAATCGAGGATCCGGTGGACACCGGGGGCCTCCTTCGGAGTGTGGGACATCGGTCCTCGTGCCGGATCGGCTCGAGGACAGGGAGGCACAGCGGGGGAAGGCACCCCGGCGGCGCGGGCGAAGAGGGAGAGACGGGCCCCCGCACTGACGACGGGAGCTTGCCGCCCGGCACAGCCGGGAGGACACGGTCCACTGCCGGAGCGTCACGCCGGCCGGGGCGTCGCGCGGCGACGTGCCGGGTCGGGACATGGCTGTTCCGGTGCGGACTGAACAGTGTTCAGGAGTACGTGCGAGGTGGCTTCGGGGTGAGAAACCGTGGGCCCGTACAGGTTTGTACGGTGGCGACCGCTATTCAGTCGCGTCGACCGTCGGCAGTCAGCCGGCGGAAACGACGTAGCGGTCGAAGTCTTCTTCGGTCTGGCTCATGTGACCGATCATGGCCAGCCTGGCGGCTTCGGGATCCCGGCTGCTCAAGGCCGCCAGGACGAGCCGGTGCTGTTCGATCGCGTGGTCCCGGATCTCCGCGTGGGAGGAGGTCTGGGTCCGCGTGACATGGAGCAGTTGACTGATGGGATCGAACAGCGCCGCAATGAAGGGGTTGTGTGACGCGCTGAGAATAACCTGGTGGAACTCGAGGTCCGCCCGGACGAAGCCCTCGACATCCGCGGCCTCGGCCGCGGTGGTCATGTCGGAGAGGCTTGCTTCCAGATTCTCGAGATCCTCCTTTGAGCACCGGGTGGCCGCGAGTTCGCAGGCGGCCGCCTCGATGAACCGTCGGGCCTCGATCAGACGCTTGGGCAGCGAGGGATCGGAGCCGACCCGGTGCGCCAGCAACTGCGGGTCCAACGCAGACCACTGTGACACCGGATTGACGAACATTCCCCTGCCGTGGTGCACCTGGACAACCGACTTGCTGACGAGGCTTTTGACAGCCCCGCGCAGGGTCGGTCGACTCACGCCCAGGCGAGCGGCGAGGTCCTGCTCATTGGGAAGGGTGGAACCTGCAGGGTACTTGCCCGAGGTGATGTCGCGGATCAGCGCGTCAGCCACCGTGTCGACAAGGTCCCGTCGTTCAGCCATTCCCAGCTCCTCACACCTCAGACGTCAGAGGACTTGAGGAGGACAGTAGGTGCCGAATCGAACCTAGTCAACGGTTCAACGGAAACATCTCAGAAACCCCGCCGTTTCCGACCGCCGCACCCGGAGACGGGACGAACCACCCCACGCAAGGGCAACACACACGGCGGTCGCCCGGGCGGGGCTGGGCCGGGCGGGCTGCGGGCGGGCCGCCCTGACCGCATTACCGGTCACGCGACCGACGACCCTTACGCGGCCGAGGCAAACGGAGTGCGGACGAGCGGACCCCAAACCGCAGTTGTAGTAAATCTGCGAAGTCGTCCAAAATTATATCAATCGGAATACAATGTCGAAATAGTGCTAACCAGCGCGGACAGTCGCCTGCATCGAAAAGGTGATCTGCATGATCGGCTTCTGGGAGGAAGGGCATTCCGAGCCGAGCGCGCGCGCTCATGAGCGGTTCGTCACCGGTGAGCCCCTGGACAGCAGCGTGCGTGGGCCGATCCTGAGGTCGTGGCAACGCTGCCAGGCTCTCGGGCTCCTGCCTGACCGGTTCGAGCTTCCGTATGTGTCGGACCTCGACCTGGGAACACGCCTGATGGATGCGGCGGCTCCGGTGCTCGGCCGACTGGCCACGACCGTCCTGGGCTCCGACGCGAGCGTGGTCCTCACCGACGGCGAGGGGCGGCTGCTGCAGCGCCACACCGGGGAACGCTCATTCACCAAGCATCTGGACAAGATCCAGTTCGCCCCGGGATTCCGCTATTCCGAGCGCATCGCGGGCACGAACGCCATCGGCACCGCGCTCGCAGAGCGGAGACCCCACGTCGTTCTGGGCGCGGAGCACTTTGCCGAATGCCTCCAGCCGTACGCGTGCTTCACGGCCCCCGTGCGCGATCCGGTCAGCGGGCGCATCGAGGGCGCTGTGGACCTCACATGCTGGAGCACCGACGCGAAGCCGGGCATGGCGACCGTGGTCCGCGACGCGGCCACCGCCATCGAACGGCGGCTGATGGAGCAGAGCACGGATCGGGAGCGCGCTCTGCTCAGGGCGTACATGCAGGCCAGAAGGGGCGCACGCCCCAACACTGGGTCCCCGCACGTCAATTCGGCCGGATCGGACGCGCTGAGCAACAGCGAGCTGGGGTGGGCGGATCAACAGATCCTGAGGGAGAAGGCCACAGAGTTGTTCTCCGCGGGTAGTTGGGGTGTCGCTGAGGTCCCGATCTCCAAGGGCCAGGTGGTCACGCTCCTGTGCCGGCCGCTCGTGACGCCCTCCGGAATCGCCGGTGCCGCCGTTGAGGCGATCCTTCCCCGGGAACCTGACCGGATCGTCACTGTGGCTCCACTCTCCGTGTATCCGGTCGCGAACACCCTGTCGATCACCTCGATGCCCCTCCCCGCGTCGGGCCCGGCCGATGCGTACCCGACGGGTGCCGGTGCGCCCGAAGAGTCCGAGGGCGTCCTGCCGCCCACCACCGGGGCCGTCGGCATGGAGCGACTCCTCCTGGTGGGCGAGCCGGCCGTCGGGAAGATCGCCATCCGGACCCGGCAGCGCCTGCAACTCCTGCATGACGCGGGAATGCATCTGGGCACCAGCCTCGACATGTCAAGAACTGCGGAGCAGCTCGCCACGGTGGCGGTCCCTCGGCTCGCCGACTACGTCACGGTCGATCTGCTCGACTCGGTCCTGCACGGCGAGGACCCCGCCGACCGCGAGGAGGACGTCCACCGGATAGCGGTCAAGGGAATGTGGGAGAACTGCCCTCTCTACCCCGTGGGCGAGGTGTTCAGGTTCGTCGAAGGGACGCCACAGGCACACTGCCTCACAAGTGGACGGTCGATGCTCGAACCGGACCTCAACGTCGCACCCGGCTGGTTGGCGCAGGACCCCGTACGCGGTGAGAGGCTTCTCCTCGACCACGGAATCCATTCCCTCATCACGGTTCCGCTCCGCGCCTCCGGAGTCGTCCTGGGCCTGGTCACCTTCTACCGCTCAGGAAAGCTGGACCCGTTCGAGGGGGACGACCTTTCCCTCGCCGAGGAGTTGGTCGCGCACGCCGCGGTGTGCCTGGACAACGCCCGCCGCTATACGCGCGAACACGCGATGGCCGAGGCACTGCAGCGCAGCCTGCTCCCCCGCGGTGTGCCCGATCATGAGGCCGTGGAGGCCGCCTACCGCTACCTGCCCGCACGGGCGGGAGTCGGCGGGGACTGGTTCGACGTCATTCCCCTGTCCGGCGCTCGCGTGGCCCTGGTCGTGGGTGATGTGGTCGGCCACGGCATTCAGGCCGCCGCCACCATGGGCCGACTGCGCACCGCGATCCACAACTTCTCCGCTCTGGATCTCCCCCCGGACGAACTCCTCGCCCGACTCGACGACCTGGTCGACCGTCTTGACGGCGAGGGGCCCGTCGAGGGCGGAGGGCCGGGGATCACCGGCAGCACATGCCTGTACGCCGTCTACGACCCGACTTCCGGTTGTTGCACGATGGCCCGCGCCGGCCACCCCCTGCCGGCCGTCGTCACCCCCGACGGCGTCGCCACCTTCCCGGAAATGCCTCCCGGGCCACCTCTGGGCCTGGGCGGACTGCCCTTCGAAACGGCCGAACTACAGCTGCCCGCAGGGAGCCGGCTGATGTTCTACACCGACGGCCTTCTGGAGGCGCACCGGGACGACATCGACGTCGGCATCGAGATACTGCGCCGCACCGTTACCGTCCCCGACCGGTCCGCGGAGGAGACGTGTGACGCCGTCCTGGACGCCATGCTGCCCGCACGGTCGAGTGACGATGTCACTCTGCTTGTCGTACGCACACGCAGCCTGGACTCGCAGCAGATCGCATCCTGGGATGTGCCCTCCGACCCTGCCGCGGTCTCCGCCGTGCGATCCGCGCTCACCCGGATGCTGACCGAATGGCGCCTGGACGACCTCGGCTTCTCCACCGAGCTGATTCTCAGCGAGCTCGTCACCAACGCCATCCGCCATGCCAACGCCCCCATCCGGGTCCGACTGCTCCGCACCAGGAGCCTGATCTGCGAAGTCTCCGACGCCAGCAGCACATCACCCCATATGCGACGTGCTGCGATGACCGACGAGGGCGGCCGCGGCCTGTTCCTCGTCGCGCAACTCGCCCAACGCTGGGGCACCCGCTACACCTCTGCGGGCAAAGTCATCTGGGCCGAACAGGACATCTGACGTCCGCCATCCGCCATCCGCCATCCGCCATCATCCGTGGGCGTTGGGACGTAGGGGGCTGGGCCGGTGATTCCCGCAGGTCCGCGACTCTGTGACTCTGTGACTCTGTGACTCCTTGGCGGTGTCCGTCCGTTGGCGGTGTCCGTCCGCCGTTGAGCGGTGACCCGCCGGGATGCCGCGAAGCGCCCCCTTCGTCACGCGGCACCCGCATCGTCGCCGATCCGCGTATTTCTTCCGCGGCCGGCCGCGGACATTTCCTGGGATGTACCACCCAAGGCCGCCCGGTTACCTGCACATGTCCGCAAGCGCTGCGACAACCGACCTTTGTTGCATCCAGGTAAGAACGCCGTGACGTTCACTCCCGACTACTGACGCGACCATTAGCCGTTCGTATGGTGTGAGCACTTGGTCGGACCATCGGACCAACCTCCCCCACCCCCGAACGAGAGGAACTCCTCCATGCGCCCCCTTCTGTCGATCACCGTGGCGTCCGCCGCCTCCGCCGCCCTCTTGACGGCCTGCGGAACCGGGTCGTCGTCGAACACCGCGGCCTCGACCACCACGGCCTCGCCGGCCTGCAAGCAGCTGCAATCCGCTCATCCGGAACTCGCGGGCAAGACGTTCACCAACGCCCTCAATCCGCACACGCCCGGCTACGAAGCGCTCGACCCCAAGGATCCGAGCAGATACGTCGGGTTCGACATCGATCTCGGCACCGCTCTGGGCAACTGTCTCGGCTTCAAGCTCGACTACAAGCCAGTGGCCTTCCCCGCGCTGCTGCCCACGCTGCAGAGCGGCCAGGCCGACCTCGTCATCTCCGACATCTACGCCACCGCGGAACGCGCCAAGGCAGCGGACTTCGTCACCTACTCGAAGGTCTACGACGGGGTACTGGTCCGCAAGGGCAACCCGAAGAAGCTCACCGGCATCAACACCTCCCTGTGCGGAGCCACCGCCGCACTCAACACCGGGTTCGTCGAAGTGCCCCTCGTCCAGGACCTGGCCGGCGCGTGCAAGGCAGCCGGCCGGCCGGCTCCTCAGGTGCAGCTGTACGACAACAACGCGCAGTGCATCCAGGCCATCCTCGCCGGCCGCGCGGACACCTACATCAACGACGTCAACACGGTGACGCAGGCGGTCGCGGCGCACCCGGACGAGCTGGCCAAGGCGACCGCCGTGACGCTGCCGTACTCGATCGGCATCGCCGTTCCGAAGGGCAAGACACAGTTCCGCGACGCCATCAAGGACGCTCTCGTGGAGATCCAGAAGGACGGCACACAGACGAAGCTGCTCAAGAAGTGGTCGCTCGAGACGGGCACCCTGGAGGCGCCGCGGCTGGTGACCGGCTGATGTCCCAGTTCCTCCACTACCTCGAACTGCCGTATCTGCTGCAGGGCATTCTCGTCACCCTGGAGCTGACCGCCCTGGGGCTGCTCGGCGGTCTGGTGCTCGGCTTCGCCCTGGCAAGCATGCAGCTGTCCCGGCACCGGTCGCTGTCCGCCGTGGCCCGCGGATACACGATCATCTTCCGTGGCACGCCGCTGATTCTCCAACTGGTCTTCGCCTACGACGCGTTGCCGCACCTTGGCCTGACGCTCAGCCCCCTGACGGCGGCGGGGCTCGCGCTCGCGGCCAACGAGGCCACCTTCATCGCGGAGGTCTTCCGGTCCGGCGTACTCGGGGTGGACAAGGGCCAGGTCGTCGCCGGCCAGGCGCTCGGGATGACGCCGCTCGTGACCATGCGGCGAGTCATCGCTCCGCAGGCGGTACGCCTCATGGTCCCCGCCCTCGGCAACGAGGCTGTGACCACCCTCAAGAACTCCTCGCTCGCATCCTTCATCGCCGTCCAGGAACTGACCCTGCGCAGCACCCAACTCGCCTCGTCCACCTTCGACTTCTTCTCCGTCTTCTTCGCGTCCGGCGTCATGTACCTCGTCCTCACCGGCGGCATCAGCGCCATCCAGCTGGCGGTCGAACGCGCGCTCGACCTGGACCGTCCCGCCTCCCGGTCGTGGGTACACCGGCTGCTGCCGATCCGCCGGCCCGCCGCCACGCCGGAACTGGTGGCAGCACCGACGAAGCGCGCCGCAGACGACGACCCATGGATGCCGCCGGCCGCGCCCGAGCCGCGGGAGCGTGAAGCCCGCTTGGCCACTCTCGACGGAGCGCCGGCCTCGGTCAGGGTTCACTCCCTGCACAAGAACTACGGACCGCACGTGGTGCTCGACGGGCTGGACATGACCGTCCGAACCGGCGAGGTCGTGGCGCTGCTCGGGCCGAGCGGGTCCGGCAAGAGCACCCTGCTGCGCAGCATCAACCACCTGGAGGAGACAGACTCAGGGTCCGTCCTGATCGGCGGCCGCCGCATCGGCTACGGCGAGGACGGAAGGCCGCTCTCCCCCGCGAAAATCGCGCGGGCCCGCGCGGAGGTCGGGGTGGGCATGGTCTTCCAGCACTTCAATCTCTTCAGCCATCTCACCGCCCTCGAGAACGTCGCCGGGCCACTGCGGTGGGTCCACCGGCTACCGGCCGACGAGGCGAAACGCAGAGCGTCCGAGCTGCTCGAACGAGTCGGTCTCGCTCACCGGGCGGACGCCCTGCCGCGGCACCTCTCGGGCGGTCAGCAACAGCGCGTGGCCATCGCCCGAGCGCTCGCGCCCAGCCCCCGGGTGCTGCTGCTCGACGAGCCGACCTCCGCCCTGGATCCGGAACTCGTCCACGAAGTACTCGAGGTGATCCGCACCCTCGCCCGGGAGGACGGACTGACCATGCTCATCGCCACCCACCAGCTGCGCTTCGCCCAGGAGGTCGCCGACCGGGTGGTGTTCATCAGCAACGGCTCGGTCATCGAAGAGGGGCCGGCCGAGGAACTCCTCACCCGCCCCGAACATCCGGCCACCGCCAGGTTCCTGCGAGTCATGGGAGCGCAGACCATGGGAGGGGTCGCATGACAGTCCCAGCCGATGCCCCAGCCGGGAAGGAGACCTTCGTCTTCTCGCCCGGGGACGGCGTGCCCCCGCAGGTGGGCCCCTTCGCACACGCGACCCGCTTCGGATCGCTGGTGTTCGTCACCGGCCAGATGCCCACCGACCCGGCCACGGGCCGGTTGGTGGAGGGCGACGTGCTCGCCCAGGCGGAGCAGGTACGCCGCAATCTGGAGGCCGTACTCCGGCAGTTCGGCCTCACGCTCGACGACGTGCTGATGGTCCGGGTCTACCTGACCGACTTCGGCGGCTTCGACAACTTCAATGAGGCCTACGCAACCTGGTTCAAGGGCCCCCTGCCGAGCCGCACCTGTGTAGGCGTCACCGGCCTCGCCGTGGGGGCCGACATCGAGATCGACCTCATCGCCGGCCTCCCGGAAAGGAACCACCCATGAGTCTGCCCCTCCTTCAGCCCCATGAGGGACCCATCCACGGTCGCCACTACCTTGCGTCGACCGGCTCCACCGTCACCTGGGGGTGGCTTCCCGCCGAAGGGGCAACACCCGTCGCGCAGATCGGCTCCGGGGAGACGATCACCGTGGACACGGTGTCCCATGAGGGCATCATGGAGGACCAGGGCAGGGACCCCGTCGCCTTCTTCGGGAAGTTCGGTATCGATCCGGCGGACGTGCTGCGCGACGCCGTCGACATCGCCGCCGGTCACCCCGTCCGCGACCCCGCCGGCGACGGACCCCACGTCACCACCGGGCCCATCGCCGTCAGCGGGGCAGAACCCGGGGATGTCCTGCGGGTCGACTTCCTGGACCTCGTGCCGCGCGCCCCGTACGGCGTCATCTCCAGCAGGCACGGCTACGGTGCCCTGGCCGGGGAGCTCCCCCACCCGCCACATCCGGGCTTCGTACCCGATCCGGGCAACCCGGAGAAGTCGGGTACCGTCTCGACGTTCTGCCGGGCCGCGGCGGACCTGACGGGCAGCATAGAGACGCCGGGAGGCCGTGAGCTGCGCTTCCCTCTCGCCCCGTTCCTCGGGCTCGTCGGGGTGACGCACGCCGGTACGACCCCGCTTCACTCGGTGCCGCCCGGACCGTTCGGCGGGAACATCGACGTCAAGGACCTCGTCTCCGGCACCAGCCTGTACCTGCCGGTGCAGGTCGACGGCGCCGGACTGTTCGTCGGAGACCCGCACTACGCCCAGGGCCACGGCGAGGTGGCGCTGACCGCGCTGGAGGCCCCCCTGCGCGCGACCCTCCGGGCGACGGTACTGCCGAAGGCGGAAAGCAGTGCCCTGTTGGGGCTGCTGCGGCGGCCCTTCGGTGAGACCCCGGAACACTGGATCGCTCTCGGGCTGCACCGCGATCTGAACGAGGCTTTCCGCGAAGCGGTCCGCGAGGCCCTCCGTGTGCTTGCCGACATCTATCAGGTGCCGACGGACATCGGGTACGCCTATCTGAGCGCCGCGGCCGATTTCGTGGTGAGCCAGGTGGTGGACGACGTCAAGGGCGTCCACTGCCTGATCCGCAAGAGCGACTTCGGCGCGTGGACATGATCGTGGAGGATTGTCGATACAGGACCAGGCCCTGGCCAGAAGCCCCGGCCTGGCGTGATCGCACACGGTACGCTGGGCGCACATTCGTCGAGGAGGTAACGGGCATGGGAGTGGCGAAGGTTCCGCCGCTGCGTTCCCGTGCTCACAGCATCAGTGACGCGCTGGTCGCCCACCTGGAACAGATGATCGCGCTGGGCGAACTCGCCCCCGGTGACAGGCTGCCTTCGGAGCGGGAACTGGCCGAGTCGCTTTCCGTCTCACGGACCTCGCTGCGGGAAGCCCTGCACCAGCTGGAGGCCAAGCACCTCATCGAGCGGCGGCCCGGCCGCGGCACCGTGGTGCTGGCCCCGCCCACCCAGGTCGACGATCTGTACACCAGTCTGGCCGAGTTGGCCGAGGCCGACCGCCAACTGGGCAATGTGGCCGAGCTACGGACGGTCATCGAACCGAAGATCGCCGAATTCGCCGCCCTGCGCGCCACCAGCGCCGACCTGCTGCAAATGGACGACATCCTGCAGGCCACGCACGAGAACCTGCTGGATGCCGAGTCCCTCGAGCTCGACATCCGGTTCCACCTGACGCTGGCCAGGGCAAGTCACAACCCGTTGCTGACCGCGCTCACCACGATGGTCAGCTCCTGGACCACACCCGTGCGCAAGGACTCCCACAGCACACCGGAGGGCCGCCGGTCCTCACTGGCCGGTCACCAGGCGATCCGGGACGCGATCGAGGCCCGTGACCCGGCGGCCGCAAGCCGCGCCATGAGCCTTCATCTCGCCGACGTCGACCAGCTGATCCGGCGCTCGCGCGACGACAGCGCGGCCTCCGCCGACCAGGCCTGACCTCGGCTCACCCGGCGACACGCCTGACCTCGGCTCACCCGGCCACACACCCTCGGTCGACGAGGCCTGAGTTCCACCCGGGACGGGCACACCTCCGCATCGCTACGCCCAGCACGACGGCGTGACTTCCCGGCTAGCCATCCCCTTCACCGGTCCTGTTCGCGCGCACCGGTTCTGTTCGCGCGGTTTCCACCTCACGACGCCGTCGCGGGTTTCCCGGCCATGCCAGGACCCGCCCCACGGCTCTCCCGATCACACGACACGAACTCTGGAGTACCCATGAACACCTCTGCCATGGACCCGGGCGAGGCCCGGGAGCTGCTCATCTCCGGTCTCGGGCGCCGCGGTTTCCTCCGCGCCGCCACCGCCGTGACCACCGCGGGCGCGGCCGGCGCCGCGACGACACTGTTGTCGAGTGGCACGGCGCAGGCAGCCCAACCGACGACCGCGCTTCCCAAAGAGATCCTCCAGCCGGGCAAGGGGCCCATCCACGGCAAGCACTACGTGCCGTCCCTTCCCGAGCAGATCCGCTGGGGATACGTTCCCTCGGGCGGTAGCCGGCCGGTGCTGCGGATGCGATCCGGTGAGTCGGTGACCGTCGACACGGTCTCCCACGAAGGGCTCCTGGAGGACCAGGGACGCGACCCCGCCGCCTACTTCAAGAGCCAGGGTGTGCCCGCCGATCGTGTACTCAAGGACGCGATCGCCATCGCCCGCGACTACAACCGGACCACCCGGGACTTCGACGTCGACGGTCCGCACGTGGTCACCGGCCCGATCCACGTCGAGGGGGCGCAACCCGGCGACGTACTGAAGATCGAGATTCTCTCGCTCCTGCCGCGCGTACCCTACGGGGTTGTGTCGAGCCGCCACGGCAAGGGCGCCCTCGCCCGCCAGGCCGGCGGCTCGGCCCCGGCGGGAATCACGCTCGACGAGGTCATGCCCCCGGTCTCGACGGACGGGCGGTCCACCGGAGACCCCGTCCACTACGGCAATGTCTCGGTCTTCACTCCGGTCCGCAGTGGTGGCGGAGGGGTCCTCAACGGCGTGGTGCCGCTGGGCACTTCAGGTGAAGTCGCCTTCCCGCTCAACCCTCACATGGGCATGATGGGCGTCGCCTTCGCCTCCGCGGACGCCCTCACGGCACCGGTGCTCAACTCCATACCCCCGACTCTCGGGGGCGGCAACATCGACATCAACCGGCTCCAGCAGGGCTCGACCCTCTACCTCCCTGTCTTCGCCGAGGGTGCGCTGTTCTATACCGGCGACCCGCACATGGCCATGGGCAACGGCGAAGTGGCCCTCACGGCCATGGAGGGTTCCCTGCGCACGACCTTCCGTCTCACCGTGTGCCGGCAGGGCTCCGGCGACGCCCCGTCCGTCGCCTTCCGCTATCCCTTCGCCGAGACCGCCGACGCGTGGGTGGCCGTGGGCCTGTCGGATCCCGACGGCGGCCAGAACGGTCAGATCAACGACCTGAACATCGCCATGCGGCGGGCCGTGGTCAACGCTCTGGACTTCCTCCAGCACGACCTCGGCATGGACCGCGCGGTGGCGTACGCGTACCTGTCGGCGGCCGCCGACTTCGAGGTGTCCCAGGTCGTGGACCGCACCGTCGGCGTCCACGGGGTCATCCCGAAGGCTCACTTCACCAATGAGCGCCACGCGTAACAGTGCCGACCGCACAGGGGTGCCGGGCGGGACACACTCGCCCGTCTCCCGGGGGGCGCGACACACCGCCGCACCCATGGCAGTTGTCCCGGGCCTCCCCGCGTTGCTCTTCCAACGCAGTTGTCACGAGACGCACATACCCTGCCGCCGCCCAGCGGCGGTACAAGAGAGGATCAGTAGACACGTGAACGAGCTGAACAATCTGAACAGGCGTGGCTTCATCGGTGCCGTGGGCGCGGTCGGCGCCGTGGGCATAGTGGGCGGGACGGGAAGCCCGGCCGTCGCGCAGGGGGCGGCCACCTCGAAGGCAGCGGCCGCTGCGTCCGGGCCGCGGTCCCGCCCGGGCGGCTTCCAATTGATGGAGGCGACCATCGCCGACATCCACGACGCCTACCGTCGCGGTCAGCTCACCTGCCGGGAGCTGGTGCAGCAGTACCTCGACCGGATCGCCGCCTACGACCAGCAGGGGCCTTCCCTCAAGACACTCATCACGATCAACCCGCGCGCGCTGGAGACCGCCGACGAGCTGGACCGCCAGTACCGGCGTTCCGGCCCGACCGGCCCGCTGCACGGCATCCCGGTCATCCTGAAGGACAACTACGACACCTTCGACATGCCGACCACCGGCGGCAACACAGCGATGCGTACTTCCGTACCGCCCACGGACGCCTTCACGGTCGAGAAGATGCGCAAGGCCGGGGCGATCATCCTCGCCAAGGCCAACCTGCAGGAATTCGCCCGGGGCGGCAACTCCCTCAGCTCACTGGGCGGACAGGTCCTCAATCCCTACGACCTCACCCGCACGCCGGGTGGATCCAGTGGCGGCACGGGTGCCGCGATCGCGTCCAACTTCGCAGTCCTGGGCACAGGCAGTGACACCGGTCAGTCGGTCCGCTCTCCTGCCTCGGCCAACAGCCTCGTCGGCGTACGGCCCACAAGAGGTCTGATCAGCCGGCACGGCGTCATACCCAACAGCATCACCCAGGACGAACTCGGACCCATCACCCGTACGGTGGAGGACGCCGCTCGGCTGCTCGACGTCATGGTGGGCTTCGACCCGAACGACCCGGTCACGGGATACGGCGTCGGCGAGTCTCCGCGCAGCTACACGGACGGGCTGCAACGCAACGCGCTCAAGGGCGCCCGCATCGGCGTGATGACCAACCTGTTCGGCACCGAGGCCCGGCACCGGGAGGTCAACCGCGTGATGGAGGACGTCATCTCCACCATGCAGGCGCAGGGCGCGACCATCGTCCGGTTCAGCCTGCCGGCGTACGACACCCTGCAGTCCGTCGTGGTCACCTCGACGTGGGAGGCTCACACGGCCATGGACGCGTACTTCGCCGAACTCGGTCCGGACGCCCCGGTGCACACCTTCGACCAGCTGGTCGCGTCCAAGACGGCGACGCCCGAGGCCCAGGCCGCGCTCGATACGGAATTCGCCATCGTGGACGGCCTGAACGATCCGACCTACAAGGACCACTACGTCAACCGTGAAAAGCTGCGGCTGGCGGTCTCGGGCAAGATGGCCGAGCTCAACGTCGACGCGATCCTGTACCCGCTGCAGAAGGTGCTCGTCTCTCTGGTCGGCGTCCCGCAGCCGGAACGCAACGGCACCCTGTCCAACGGCACGGGATTCCCGGCTGTCTGCTTCCCCGGCGGGTTCTCCACCCCCACGGCCGCAGCTCCGGTCGGAGTGCCGGTGGGCGCCGAGTTGCTCGGCCGCGAGTTCAGCGAACCGCTGCTGCTCTCGCTCGCCTACGCCTATGAGCAGGCCGCGAAGGCCCGGAAGCTCCCGCGCAGCACCCCGGCCCTGTCTCGATGAGCGACGGCAAGAGGGGTTCGGTATCCACCGGGTGATCGCAGATCATTAACCCGTGAAGTGCCACATACGAAGTGCCGGACCCGTTTCATCGGGTCCGGCACTTTCGCGGTCGATTCTCCCGGCCCGCGGCCCGGAGATGACCTCGATGGCCCCGCCGACGGCCTTACGAAACTGGAATCCCCGCTTGGAATCCCCGCTTGGAATCCCCGCTTGGTTCAGCTCCGTGCACCCTGTCATCCGGGCGTGGCGTCGGCTTTCGGTGCGGACCGCTCACGGCACGGTGAGTGTGCGGGTGGAACGCGGCGCCGCCGTGGAGGTGCTGACGTGCCGCCAGACATGGTTTGTCGGCCCCAGACCGTCGAGAGCCCGCGTCACACCTCGGTACTCCCGTCCGTCGTCCTCCGCGTCGAGCACCGTGATCGTCGCCGCGTCGATGTCCTCGGGCCTGAGCCGGTCCAGTGCCGTGATGTCAAAGACGCGTACCCCCGTCCGGGCCGCGTACGTGACCGCGACCCGCACTGCGGGGCTGATTCCCCGACCGGTGACAAGGAGCACATCGGACTGGGCCAGCAGCGAACCGGTGGCCGTGTGCAGGTCGTCCATGGTGTAGCACCACTCCCGGGGGTGCTGGCCCCGTAGTCGCGGAAATCGCCTGCGCAACACCTTGAGGACTGCCGCGGCTTCCGAGACGACGGCGCCCGGGGCGACGACGAAGGCGAGGCGGTCAGGGTCCACAACCGCCAGCGTCTCGGCCTGCTGCGGCGTCACCACCCACCCCGCCCCCTCACGAAGCGCCCCCTTGGACCATGTCGCCCCAGCTCCGCGCCCGCCGGCCGGGACACCCACGACGACGACTTCGTCCCCTCTGTCCAGGAAACGGCGCAGCGACAGCTGCACGTTCTCAGCGGAGGGGCACCCTACGCGAGCGGGGCATCCGCAGGTCTGCCACGAGGAAGGGGAGTTGCTGGATGACTGCGGCGGGACCGGAGTGCTCCGTGGACGGGGGCCGTTCACCGTGCTCTTCGCCGTCCGCGGCGCCACGTGCAGGACCCTGCGGGTACGCAGGACTGCCTTCCAGGACTCGATCTGCCGGTGTGCCAGCTGCAGCGCGGCGGTGTCCTCGCTGCGGGCCGCGAGGGCGATACCGCAGTGTCCGCCTTCGGGTTTCTCGTAGGACACCGCTACGACCGTGGTCGGTGGCGCCGTGAGGTCGTCGCGTAAATCCCCGTCGTGCAGGGGGCGGTGGTCGGTGGTGACACCGGCTCGCCGGACGTGCGCGCCGACCAGGCGGTGGGCGGGGCAGTCCACGGGCCCGCGACTGGGGTGTCGCCACGATACGGCGACCACGAGCGTGCCGGGAAAGACCCGCAGAGTGGTGGAGTGGAACACCTCGGAGAGCACGCTTCGGTTCATTTTTTCCTGACATGGGCCAAGCGGAAGGAAGGTGACGCCCCCATCCAACAGCCGCCGCTTGACCTGCTTCTACCAGAATTTTCGGCTATCACCCTGATAGTCCAATGTCCGTCGAGACGCGGGAGACAGGTCACACTCAGGAGGCACGAGTGCGCAGGCTGTCCCGCTTCGTGGCGGCGGCCGACGTTCTGCTCGACAGTTCGCCGGCCCGCCTGAGCAGGCCCGCGGCGGTCGGATTCGCGGCATGTGGGCGGAGTCCTGCCATCAGGAAGCGCAGCCGGTCGTCGGCACGGGCACTGTGTATGACCAGATGGGTGTCGAGGAATTCGTGCCATGTCCCGCAAGCCCGCTCCAGGTGGCCGACTGCCAGTTGGGTCTCGGCGAGTTCCGCAAGGCTGAGGGCACGGGACCGGCGTTCGTCGGCGGGGCGGTGGCGCAGTGAGGTCTCAAGAGCCCTGGCAGCTGCCCGGTGGTCTCCGTGGCTCCTGGCCACCGCCGCGTGCTGGAGTGCGAGGGAGCCAGGATGGAAGGCGCCGACTGGGGACGAGCGGCTCGACGACCTCTCCAGGCAGCGCTCGGCCAGCGCCAGGTGACGGATCGAGCGGCTGTCACCCCGGCCGGCCTGAGCGACAGCCAATTGCCCGTAGAAGAAGGCTTGTTGATGTGGTGGGGCGTGGCGTACGCCGATCCGCACGGCCTGCTCCGCGAGGTCCAGAGCTTCGGTGAAGTGCCCGAGCGCGTGGGCCTGCACACTCAGCCCGCGCAGGGCGAGCGCTTGTCCGACCATGTCGCCGGCCTCACGGGCCAGTTCGACGCTCATGAGGTAGAGACGCTGGGCCGCGACATGGTGGTTCATGTCGAAGTGGGTGAACGCGCAGAGATAGGTGAGCTGGGCGGCGACGGTGAACAGTTCACTCCGGACGCCCGGCTTCATATCGCTCCGCAGCCAGGGAAGCAGCGTGGTGGACAGGTACTGTCGCAGCGGCTCCCGCACCGTTCCGGCCCCAAAGGCAGCGTCACCGCGGGAGAACAGCGCGAGCAGTTGCTGGGCGGACGCCGCCTGCTCCATGCCGACCGGCATCGACGCGTCGAGTGCGGAGAGCGGAGCCCGGCCTGCGGCGGGCGGTCCGTTCGGTATCGCCAGCGCCGCCAGCGAATAGGCGCCGATGCGTGCCGCCCCGCGCCGGTCGATGTCCCGCAGCACGTCGTCGAGGCGTTCCACGGCGCTCCCTTCGACGAGTGGCCTTCCCGCCCTCAAGCCCCACTGCTCGGGGCGGATCAGCCCAGTGTCCTGTACGTGGACGGGTCTGCCGAGACGCCGGGAGAGGACTTCCGCGACAAGAGAGGGGACGGGAGACCGGGGGCAACTGCCGACCAGCCAGTGCGCCACGGTGGTCCGGTCGTAGTGCAGCACGGTTCCCTGCACGGCTCCGAGCGCGTTGACCGCGCGAGCCAGCTGGGCTCCGCTCCACCCGGCCTCGGTCAGGAGGGTGCGCAGGGCCTGGTTCGGTGCACGAGGCGATCGCACGCTCCTTCTCTGTCCCCCTCGTCCCCGCGGCAGTACGAACGTTCAACATCCGCATGTGTTCAACGCGTTCGCCCGCCGCATATGCGGTGAAAGCACTCGCCCCCGTGCAGGATCAAGGTGCAACGCCGTCAGACCCGCGCCCAGTACGCACAGGAGGGCGCACGGCAGCCGACCTGCGCCCCCTGTGCTGCGGTACCCGTGCGAACGAAGGGATGACATGCGCGTCAGTTCAGTACGCGGACCTGATCACCCGGTGGCCCCTCGGCGTTCCGTCCATCTGTTCCCCGGTCAGGGGGACTTCTCCATCGGCACACTTGTCAGTGCCGTCCGTGCCCACAGCGGTGTGCGATCGGCCGTCGAGGAGGTCTTCGAACAGATCGACGACGTGGCGGCGGAGCGCGGACTGGCCGCGCTCGGTCCCCGGCTGCTCGGGGCACAGCCGCCCAGCGGCCGGGAGTTGGCGCACGCTCCCACGGGCACCGTGCCGATGGCTCTGTTCGGCGCGTCGCTCGCCGTGCACCGGGCACTGTGCCAGTCGTACGAACCACCGTCGGCGGTGGTCGGAGTGAGCTTCGGCGAGATCACCGCGCTGACCGCCGCCGGAGTTCTCACCGTCGCGGACGGCGCACGCGCAGCGCATGACCTCGCGCTCGTCCTTGCCTCCTGCCCCGGCGGCCTGACCCTGCTTTCCTGCTCCGAGCAGGCAGCACACCGTCTGCTGGCGGAATCCGGAACGGCCGGAACGGTGGTGGCAGTCGTCAACGACGACCGGTCCGTGGTGGTCACCGGCCCCGTACCCGAACTGACCCGCGTGGAGCAGACGGCCGTGGACAAGGGTGTCACCGCAGTACGCCTGCGCCTGCCGTTCTCCTCGCATCACCCCGAACTCGGCTCCGCGGCGGAGGTGTTCGCCAAGTCCCTGCGGGCCTACCCGCGTTCGGCCGCACTCTGCCCCGTCTATTCGGCCGTGGCGGGGCGCTGCTACCGCCCCGACGACGACCTGGCCGCACGCCTGGCCGACTGCCTCATCAAGCCGGCCGTGGTGCCCGCGGTGCTGCGTCAGGTCGCCGAACTGCGGCCCGATGCCCTCTTCGAGGCGGGCACGGGCGCTGCGCTGGCAAGCAGTGCCCGCCGGGTGCTCGCCGGCACTGCCGTGCTCGCCGGCACTGCCGCACCGCCCGTGCATGCTCCGCTCGCTGAACCCGACTTCCGCTGGTGACGACCCCACTCCCGGTCCTGGAGAATCCCTGATGCTCCTCGCGTCCCTGCCCTCTGCCGCCCGCGACGAGATACACCGACTCCTGTACGGCTCCTGCGAGCCCGCACTCCTGTCCGCACTCCACAAGGCGCTCGCCGTAGGTGCCCAGTTGGACGCCTCGCAGCCCGGTGACAGCAGGGGCAAACAACTGCTGCGCCGACTCGGCACGCTGGGCGAAGCCCTGCCGCCCGGACACGACCCCTTCGCCGACCCCGCACGCCTGGCCGCCGCGCACGCCTGGGCGGCGGTCGCCGACCCTCCGCTCTGCCTGGCGGCCCTGGTCCACCACGTCCTCTGCCTCGGCTCGATGGCCCATCTCTCCGCCGAACCCGACGCTCTGGCCCCCGAGATGGCGGCACTGCTGTCCGGACGGGCCAAGGGGGTCTACCTGATCACCGAAGCGGGCCAGGCGAACAGCCATCTCGCCACCCGCACGCGCGCCGACCACGACCCGGTCGGCGGAGGGTTCGTCCTGCACACTCCCGACCCGCTCGCCGCCAAGTTCGCCAGCGCGGGAACACTGGACATCCCGCAGACGGGGGTTGTCCTCGCCCGTTTGTTCACCGAGGGAACCGACCGAGGGGTCTTCGCCTTCGTGGTCGGTCTCACCGGCGACGCGGGACTCCTGCCCGGCATCGAGATGTCCTCACCGATCGGCCTGGGCGCTCTCCCCCTCGACTACGTCCAAGTGCGCTTCCACCACGTCCGGATCCCGTACGTCCACTGGCTCTCCGACGGTGCCCGCACAGACCCCGACGGCGCGTTCCATGATCCGGCGGGCTCGCACGAGCAGCGCCTTCAGCGCACCCTGCGCGTGGGCCAGGGGCTGTGGGCGACGATGCCGGCGGTCGCCGCGGCCACCTCTCGGCAGTCCGCCGTACAGGCCGTCAACTACGCCCGGCAGCGACGTACCCAGGGGCGACTGGCTCCCGGCGTGCCCCTGCTCGCGTACCGGACCCAGCAGCGCGTGGTCCTGGGCGCCCTGGCCGACGCGTTCGCCCTCACCTGCGCAGCGCACGGGGCACGAGAGGTGTGGACCGAATCCCTCGCAGCCCCACCCGCGGGACCGGACGACGGTGAGGCGATGAGCTTCACACCGTGGGCCGCCGTCAGCCGGCCACTGGCCGCGTACAAGGCTGTCACCGTGCGGATGGCTGCCCGTGTCAGCGCCGACTGCCAGCAGCGCTGCGGCTTCTCCGGCCACCTGGACGTGAACCGGCTCGCCGCCTATCACGGCTTCCACCACGCCTTCGACGCGGCCGGCGGCGACAGCCAGCTCATCTTCTACGACATCGGACGCGCCCTCGTCGAACAGGGACCCGGCACCGCGGAGCCTCCCTTGCCCGCCGACCCGCCTGTCACTTCGCCCAGGTGGTGGCCCGCGGTCCTGCGCCGGCATCAGGAGGAGTTGACCCGTCGCCTGGCACGTCGGCGCGACGCGAGCGACGCCACTGCGTTCGACGTATGGAACCCGCTGCTGGAAGAAGCCGGGCTGCTCGGTGAGACCTACGCGACGCGCCTGGTGGCCGAGGACCTGGCACACACCGTCGACAGGACACAGGACCGCACCCTCGCCCAGGCCCTCGAACCACTGGCGGCCCTGCACGGTGTCACGGCCGCCCGTCGCTGGTCAGGACCGCTGCTCACCCTCGGAACGCTCCGACCGCAGGACCTCGAAGACCTGCCCGCCGTCGCCGACCGACTGTGCGACGAGGTCCTGCCGCACCTGCCGCTGCTGACGGAAGCCTTCGCCCACCCCGACGACATCGCGTCGGCACCGCTGGCCGCGACGGACTACAACACCGCCCTGGAGACCACGTTGACCTGGACGCGAGGAGCAACGGCATGACCGGCCGCCGTATCGGAGTCCTGGGCATGGGGACCCACCTGCCGCCCACCGTCCGCACCAACGCCGAAGTGGCACGGGATGCCGGAGTGACCGCTGAGTGGATCAGTGAGCGCACCGGTGTACTCAGACGCCATGTGGCCGGTCCCGACGAGGCCGCCTCGGATCTGGCCGCGCACGCGGTCCGCTCGGCGGCCGACGCCGCAGGCATCGACGTCGCCGACATCGGCCTATTGGTCTGCGCGACCTCCACCCCCGACGAGCTCGGTCCCTCGACCGCCTGCCGGGTACAGGCGCTGATCGGCGCCTCAGGTGCTGTCGCCCTCGACGTCAGCGCGGCCTGCTCGGGCTGGCTGTTCGCTGCCAAGGTCGCGCACGACTGGCTGCGCGGCAGCCCGGAGATCCGGTACGCGGTGGTCGTCGGCGTCGAGGCGTACTCGAAATTCGTCGATCCGGCCGACCGGGGCACGGCGGTGCTGTTCGCCGACGGAGCGGCCGCGGCGGTTCTGGGGCCGGTGGACGGGGCTCAGGGATTCACGCACTTCGCCCTCGGCTCCGACGGTGCCCTCGCCGGCCGCGTGCTGATCCCCGCCGGCGGCAGCCGTCTCCCCGCCAGCACCGCCACCCTCGCCGACCGAAACCACTGCATCCGCATGGACGGCCGGACCATCAGCCGCTTCATCACCGACGTCTTCCCCCAGCTGATCACGGACACCCTCCAGCACGGCGGGCTGGACATCCGGGATGTCGCATGTGTCGTCGCCCATCAGCCCAACCCCGTGCTGCTGAGGCGCATCGCCGCCGACCTCGGCGTCCCTGCCGACCGCCTGGTGGTCGTCGGCGACGAGGTCGGCAACATCGGCGCAGCCAGCGCCCCGTACGCCCTCGCCGTCGCGGCCGAACGGCACGGCCTGCAGCCCGGAGACCGCGTCCTGATCGCGGTCTTCGGGGCCGGTATGACCTGGGGCAGCGCGCTGCTCACCTGGAGCGGAGCGCCCGCGATCACCCCCGTGTCCTCGTTCGTCCGCTCCGAATCGTCGTCAGAAAGGGCCCTGCTATGAACGCTGTTGACCTGTTCCGCCTGGACGGTGCACGCGCCCTGGTGACCGGCGCCTCCCGAGGCATCGGCAAGGCCGTCGCCTCGGGCCTCGCCGACGCGGGCTGCGACCTGGTCGTCACCGCACGCACGCTGCCCGCCCTCGACGGCACCGTACGGGAGGTGGAAGACCGGGGCCGCAAGGCCGTGGCCCTCGACGGAGACCTCGCCGTACCGGGTACGGCCGCCGACCTGGTGGACCGGGCTGCCTCCGCGCTGGGCGGCCTCGACGTCATCGTGCACAACGCGGGCACCCTGCCCACGGCGGAGGACGGCACCCCACTCCTTGCACCGCTGCAGCACTCCGACCAGGAGGACTGGGACAGGGTCATCGCCGTCAACCTCAATGCCACGGCGGCACTGTGCCGGGCCGCTCACCCGTACCTGGCCGACTCGGCGCGTGCCAGCCTCGTCCTGATGTCCTCCGTCGCGGGACTCGTCGGCACCCCCATGATGGAGGCGTACGCCGCCACCAAGGCCGCCCAGATCTCCCTCACCCGCAGTCTCGCCGTCGGCTGGGCCCGCCAGGGCATCCGCGTCAACGCCTTGTGCCCGGGCTGGACCCGTACGGACATGACGGCCTTCGCCAGCGAGGCCGGTCCCCTGTCGGACTGGCTCACCAGCCATGTCCCGCTCGGCCGTTGGGCCACCGCCGACGAGGTGGTCGGCGCCACGCTCTTCCTCGCCTCACCGGCCTCGTCGTTCGTGACCGGGCACGCTCTGGTCGTCGACGGCGGGCTCGCCGTACCGGACGGGGGCCTCGCCGGCCATCCCAAGCCCCCTTCCCCCTTCGCCACAACGTGACCCATCGGCCCGCCCCCACGACCCCACGAAAGGAACGCCATGAGCGCCGGTGATCCCACCGCGGTCATCACGGGCATCGGTGCCTGCCTTCCGCCCCGCATCGTCGACAACGACTCGGTCATCGCGCGCGGCGCCCTGCACACGGACGATGCCTGGATCCGTGACCGCACAGGCATCGCGCGACGCCGCCACGCCGACCCGAGCACCAGCACCGGTGACCTGGCTGTCGGCGCCGGCCGAGCGGCACTTGACTCCGCGGGCGATCTCCGGCCCGACATGGTGCTGCTGGCCACCAGCACACCCGACCATCCCTGCCCGGCCACCGCCCCCGAAGTCGCCCACCGCCTCGGCCTCGGAACCGTCCCCGCCTTCGACGTCTCGGCCGTGTGCTCGGGATTCCTCTACGCACTGGCCACCGCCACCGCCCTGGTACGCGGCGGCGCCTGCACAACCCCTCTGGTGATCGCGGCGGAAACGTACACCAGCATCGTCAATCCCTCGGACCGGACAGCTGCCCCCATCTTCGGCGACGGAGCCGGAGCCGTCCTGCTGCGCGCGGGCACCCAGGACGAACCGGGAGCCGTCATCTCCAGTGACCTCGGTGCGGACGGCAGCGGCAGCGACCTCATCACGGTCCCCGGGGGCGGATCCCGCCACCCCCGCCACCTGCCACCGCCGACTGCTGACGCCCACTACTTCCACATGCAGGGCCGTGCGGTCTACGCCCACGCCGTCCGCCGCATGACTCAGTCCGCCAACGCCGCCTTGGACCAGGCCGGTTGGACACCCCAGACGGTACGGTCCTTCATCGGCCACCAGGCCAACCAGCGCATTCTGGACTCGGTCGGCGACCGCCTCGGCATCGCACCGGTACACCGGTTCGGGAACATCCACGAACTCGGCAACACGGCCGCCGCCTCCATCCCCCTCGTCCTCGCCGACCCCGCCGTGCACCAGGCGGTCGCTCCGGGCGCACGCTCCCTGCTCACCGCCTTCGGCGGCGGCCTCACCTGGGCGTCCGTGACGCTCACCTGGCCATCCGTCGCCCCCAGGACCACGGCACCGCACACCGACCTGGACACCACCCCGCTGTGCACCCCCGACCTCTCAAGGAGCCACCCGTGGACCGCGTCTACGACCACCTCGTGATCCTCCTCGGCGACAAGTTCGAGGTCGCCACCGACCGCATCAGCCCGGACACAGTCCTTGGCGACCTGGACCTGGACTCCCTCGCCGTGGTGGAGCTGTTCGTCACTCTCCAGGAGGAGTGGAAGGTCCCGCTCGACGACTCCGCCGCCACCGTCGACCTCACCGTCGGTGAAGTGGCCCGCTCGGTGGCCGCCCTCCTGGACGAAGCAGCCCCGGGAATCGGGACGGCGACACCGTGAAGGACGAGATCGCCGTCACCGGCATCGGACTGGTGACCCCGGGTGGCATCGGCGTCGAGGCCACCTGGGACACGGTGCGCACGGGCCGGCCGACCGCGCACACCGACCCCGCCCTCAACAACACACCCGTGAGCCTGTCCTGCCGGGTACCGCCACTGCAGCCCGGGCGGGGCCGGCTGTGGCGCTTCGACCGCAGCACGCGGTTCCTGCTGACCGCCGCCCGGGAAGCCCTCGCCGCCGCCGGGCTGGACCCGGCCGACTGGGACCCCGCCCGAGTGGCAGTGGTGATCGGCACCGCGGCCGGCGGCATCGACACGCTCGAAACCCAGCACCACAAGCTGATCAGCACCGGTCCTGGCGCACTCTCCCCCATGACCCTGCCGGCCTTCCTGCCCAACATGGCCGCCGGACACCTGACCCTCGAACTCGGCGCCACCGGCCCCTCCTTGCAGACGTCCACCGCCTGCGCCTCAGGAGCCACGGCTCTCATCACCGCCTGCCTGCTCCTGAGCACAGGGGCCTGCGACATCGCCGTCGCGGGCGGCACCGACGCCATGATCACACCCCTGTGCGCCGCCGGATTCGCCAAGATGGGCGCACTGTCCCGCCGCGGCGACGACCCCGGCCGTGCCTCGCGCCCGTTCGACAAGGACCGCGACGGCTTCGTCCTCGGCGAGGGGGCCGGCATGCTCGTACTGGAGCGCCGACGGCACGCCGACGCGCGCACCGCCCGCCCGCTCGCCCTTCTGGCAGGCCACGGCAGCACGAGCGACGCGCACCACCCCACGGCTCCCCACCCCGAGGGAGTCGGGCTGCGGGCTGCGACCCGGACCGCCCTGGCCATGGCGGGAGCCAGTGCCTACGACGTGGACCACATCAACGCCCACGGCACCAGCACCCCGCTCAACGACGCCGTGGAAGCAACCGTGATCCGTGACCTCTACGCACGCCGCCAACCCACCGTCACCTCGGCCAAGGGGGCCCTCGGCCACACCATGGGCGCCGCCGGAGCCATCGAGGCGGCCCTCACGATCGCGAGCATCACCCGCCGAACGGCTCCGCCCACCGCCAATTTCACGACACCGGACGACACGACCTCCGGCATCGACATCGTCAACACCGCAAGCCGTCGCCAACACATCCGCCTCGCCCTCAGCCACTCCCTCGGCTTCGGAGGCCACAACACCGTGCTCGCCTTCACGGCCGCGTGACCCAGAACAACCTAGGGAAGCGTGACGCTTGCGCGAAGGCTTCCCCGCAGCGCCGGGGCCAAGGAGCACTCACCTTCACGGCCGTCGTCTTGATCAGTGCACCCGTGGGCGTAGCACACGATCAGACGATGGCCATGTCGGCGTCCGACGAATGCCCAGGTGAGTATGCAAGCTGGAAGGCCCGTTTCGACTTCAGACGTTGAAGGACAAGCTGAGGGCGGAATTCATGGATGAGCAGGACCGGCGCAGGAGTGCGGGCAGTTCGCCCGGTGTGCAGTCGGGCAGCCATTCGTCCAGTGCGCAGCGCCAGGCGGCCACGAAGAACTCGATGAGGAGCCGCAGTTCGAGAGGGCTCTGTACGTCGAGTCGGCGCGCGATCTCAGCCTGGACCTCGGCGCAGTGCCGCAGCGTATAGCCGTCGAGTGCGGGCGAGCCGGCGATCAGCCGCAGTGTGAGCGGAAAGCGCCGGTACCAGTCCTCGTCCATGCGCTCCAGGGTGGTCAGCATGGCGGCGAGGAAGACGTCGGCCAGCGGCCCCGACTTCTTGATGCCGTCCAGGACTTCCAGGTAGACGTCCCAGAGCTGCTTGACGGCGGTGAGTGCCACGTCCTCCTTGGAGCGGAAGTTACGGAAGAAGGTCCGCCGGGACACCTCCACCTGCTCCAGCAGCGCGTCCAGCGGCGTGCTGTCGAATCCGCGTTCGCCGAAGAGCGTGACGGCGGTGTCGGCCAATGTCTGGCGAGTGCGGAACTTCTTACGTTCGCGCAGGGTGGCGGGCTGTTCGGAGGCGACCATCGTGAGCACTTTACCAAGTACGCCGAGATCGCGCATGTGCTCTAATGAGGCAAACGCCACACTGTGGCAATTCATGAAGGGCATCTTCCTGTGCGCGCACTCGTCGTCGACCACAACTCACCCGGGCACCTGTTGCTGACGGATGTCCCCGCACCGCGGCCAGCCGCCCATGAGGCACTGGTGCGGGTCGAGGCGGTGTCGCTGAACTTCGGTGAGGTCCATGAGGCGATTCGTCCGGAGATGCCGCGCGGCACCGTGCTCGGCTGGGACGCGGCCGGGGTGGTCGTCCAGTCGGCCGCCGACGGCTCCGGCCCGGCCGAGGGAGAAAGGGTCGTCACTCTCGGCGAGGCCGGCTGGGCGGAGCTGCGAGCCGTCCCCGCCGCCCGGCTCGGCACCGCGCCGAAGGACGCCGACCCTGGCGCACTGAGCACCGTCCCCGTGGCCGGACTGAGCGCCCTGCACGCCCTGCGCCGGATGAGATCACTGCTCGGTCGGCGCGTGATGATCACCGGTGCTTCCGGCGGCGTCGGCCGCTACGCCGTCCAGCTGGCCGCCCGCGCGGGCGCGCATGTCGTTGCCATCAGCCGGAACCCCGCCCAAGCGGACGGACTGCGAGCCCTGGGCGCCCACGAGGTCCACGCCGAGCCGGCCGCCGTGCGGCAGCCCGTGTCGGCCGTTCTCGACAACGTCGGCGGCCAGTACCTCGTAGACGCCTTCGCCGCCCTGTCGGCCGGCGGCACCCTCTTCAGTGTGGGCCGCTCGTCCGAGGCCGACGTCGTGATGTCACCGGATGCGCTGCTGGGCAACGGAGGACGGCACGACCGATCGATCCGCACCTTCTTCCTCTTCGGTGACCCCGCCACCGACTTCTCCGCCGATCTGACCTGGCTGGCCGGCGAGATCACCGCAGGTCACCTCGATCCGGGCATCAGCTGGCGCGGCCCCTGGACTCGCCACCTCGAGCCAGTACAGGCCCTGCTCGGCCGCCGCCTCCACGGCAAAGCCGTCCTCGATCTCGAGTAACCGGCCGGATTCGACACAGTCACGACGTCCGCCGGCATCGAACCGTCAGGAATGGCACCGCCGGAAGCATCAAGGGCCACCGCCCACCAACACCGGGTACACCATGGCCCGGTGCTCGTCGACCAGACCCAACCCGGCCGCCTCGGCGGCCAGAGCCGCGCCGCCGATCGCGATCCCGCCCTCCCCCGGCTCGGCCCGCAACCGCCCACTCGGCTGCTCCCGTACGGCCCCTGGCGGCCCGCGTTGTTCCATTCGCCTGGGCCGGCGCATCTGTACAGTCTTCAGCCGCCTTGGCTACGTTGATGATCAGAATCGGGCTCGTCGACGCGTTGGTGGCTGGGTGGCGCGTCTCCTCGACGTGCCCGATGGAGACATCAGTGCCCTACCGCTCTCTGCTCCGTGTGGCAGGCGTCGGCTTCTTCCCCTTGGGATTCCTTGCCCGCCTGCCGTACGCGACCTCAGCTCTTTCCACCCTCATGCTGCTCCAGGCAGCGACGCACAGTTACGCCTTCGCCGGACTCGCGAGCGCGGCCCAGAGCATCGCCATCGCCGTCGGCGGCCCGCTTGTCGGGGCCCTGGCCGACCTGTACAGCCACCGGTCCGTCGGATTGGCCGCCGCGATTGCCAACTTCGCCGCTTGGTCGGCGTTGCTGGCCGCGAGCCACGGCAGCCGAGACAGCATGTTCGCTGCGGCCGCTGTCGTGGGCCTGACCCAGCCCCAGGTCGGTCCCCTCGTCCGGGTGCACTGGTCACGTCTGGTGGAGTCCCGTAACAGGCACCACCTTTTGCCCGCGGCCCTGTCCTACGAGGCGTCCGTCGATGAGTTGAGTTTTGTCGCAGGGCCCGCGTTCGTCGGATTGCTCGCGTCGGTCGGCCCCCTCGCACCCGCCGTCGTGACGATGGCTCTGATCGCAACGAGTACCCTCCCCTTCGCCCTGATCTACGCCCACCCCACGACTCAGCAGCAGCCTTCGGAACGGCAGGAGAAGCCGCACCTGCCGCGACGTCCGCTGGCCGTCATGTTCCTGGCGATGGTCGCGACAGGAGCGATCTTCGGCGCGGTCCAGACGGCCGTCACCGTGTACGCCGACACGATCGACCAGCCCGGCGCGGCAGGACTCGTGTACGCCGAGTTCGGCATCGGCAGCGCCCTGGCCGGCGCCGCCTGCGCCTGGCTTCCGCAACGGTTTACCCTGCGCGCCCGCTACGTCTCCTTCGCCGCCACCCTCTTCGTCGGCATGCTGGTCCTCTTCGTCGGCGCCCAACTGGTGTCCGTCCCCGCCGCGGTCGCAGTCGCAAGCTTCACCGTCGCGCCCTACATGATCAGCCTCTACGCACTGACCGAACGGCTGGCCCCCACTGAACGGGCCGCGGTCGCCATGACCGTCCTCTGCGCCGGAGGCCCCCTCGGAACAGCCGTCGGGCAAGCCGTCTCCGGCAACCTTGTAGACACCCATGGCGTCGAAGGTGCCTTACTGGTCGTCCTCATCGTCGCAACGGGAGCACTTCTGCTGTCAATTACGGCGCTCCTGGCCGACCGACAGCGCAACGTCTGGATCATCGACGCCGTGCCCACGAAGAACCTTGTGGCCCAAGAACCCTTCGAACAACCCCACAAGGCCCGTTGAGTGCACTGCGTGTAGTCCGTGCGGGCCCCGTTCAGGCGCTGAACCGGCAGGCGTCGGGGTGCGCCGGGCTGCCGGTGAACCGCTCCTTGCACAAGGCTCGTTCACCGCTCTGCTGTCGCTGCCTCAGGAATGGGCCGCGATGCCGAGTGGTGACGCGGCATCAGCACGTCACCCTCATCACGGTCGCCCACGCCTTCCTCACCGAACAGCGCCCTCTCCCCCAACGGCACCCACGCCGGCCTGACGCTCTGCCAGGTCCTGAACGCCATCCAGGGCCTCCTGAACTGCTGGACCAGCACCCGCGTTATCGACCAGCGCGAACGAGCGAGTCCCACTCGCACCTGACGGAGCCCAACCAGCCGCCCGCTTCAGAAGGCATGCGCCATGAGCTCCGCGAACAACGCCTGCTCGTCGACCTCCAGGCCCCGCGAGCGGAACCAGCCGCAGATGTTGGCGCAGTCGCGCTGGAGGAAGTTCATCCCGTTGAGGTTGCCCACCAGGTCGACGATCTGTGGCAGGTCGATGATGACCAGCCTGTCCCCCGCCGCCAGGATGTTGTACGCCGAGAGGTCGCCGTGCACGACACCGTTCTGCACCATCGTCGCGAGCGCATCGGTGAGCTGCTCGAAGTACGCCGCCAGCAGTTCGGGGGAGGGTCGGGTCTGGGCGAGCCGGGGCGCCGTCTCGACGGCGCCGTCCTCGCCGACGACGGTGATCCACTCCATCAGGATCTCGGTGCCGTCGATCTGGACAGGGTAGGGAACCGGCAACCCGAGGTTCCAGAGCCGCACCAGCGCACCCCACTCGGACACCGCCCACTCGCCGGCCGCGACCTGTCGGCCGAAGGTGCTCTTGCGCTTGACGGCCCGCTCGTCACGTGAGCGCTTCATCGAGCGGCCCTCGGTATAGGACGCGGCGCGGTGGAAGCTCCGGTGCTCGGGAGAGCGGTACCGCTTGGCCGCCATGACCACACCGGCGCCCGGGTCGAGCGGGTCGGCGCGCTCGACGAGGTGGACGTCGGCCTCCTTGCCGGTCTTGAGGACGCCGAGCTCCCTGTCGATCGCGCCCTGCGAGGTCACCACCCAGTCCGGGAGCGGCTCGGGGCCTCGGCAGAGGGGTTCGACGCTGAGCCAGGTCGACCAGCGCTGGCCGTCCTCGAGGTCGTCGTAGGGGCGGAAGTCGAAGACGAACCGGTCGTCGACGTCGCCCAGGTCGTCCGGTGCCGGGACGCGGCAGTCGGGGGCGGTGCTGAAGTCGTCAGGAAATGCCGGGTGTTGAGGGTGCTGCGAGAGATCGTCGCGAGACATCGCTGGAGGTGCTCCATGAGGCGAGAGGGAGGCGGTCTGCGGGCAGGCCGAGGACAGTCGTGGTCACGGTCGTGCCTCCTCTCGTGGAGCACCGGGCAGCTCCCGGTGTCTCGCCCATGGTGGGGGCGGACACGGAGAGCGGCAACCGAATAAAGCCGAGCCGCGTAGAGCGGCTTCAGCGGTGCCGTACGGATTTCGGCGTGACCCTGCGGACTGGGCCCGTCCGGCCCTGCTTGGGCTGACGTTGGTCGGTTCGTTGCCGGCCGGGCCGGCGGTGGGTGACCCGGGGCCTCGACGCCTGGTGGGAGCGGGATGGGAGACCCGGAATTCCCGAAGTCAGCTTTCCTGCTGCATGGCCAACGGAGTTGCCCGGCTGCCCGGACAGCATGGGCCCTCAAATCAATTCGCCCATGCTCGCCTCGTCCGGTACGTTCGCGGGGTTGTTTTCACTGCCGACGAGTCCATGAGGTTCGTGTGGTCTCTCCCGGCAGTCCCCGTCTGAGAGCAGGTTTCGCCATGGCATGTCGTATCAGTGAGCTCGTGCTCGGTTGCCGCGACCCCGAGGTGCTGGCGCGGTTCTGGTGCGAGGTCCTGGACTTCGTCGTGCTCGATCGCGAGGACGACGGCACTCTGGAGATCGGGCCGCGCGAAGGGTTCGGCGGTCCGCAGCCGACGATCATCCTCAGTCGCAGGGATGAGCCGGAGAAGGGCAAATCCCGACTGCACATCGACGTCAACGCCACCGATCGCGATCAGGACGCCGAGCTCGAACGCCTTCTCAAGCTCGGTGCGCGCCCGGCCGACATCGGACAGACAGGGCAGGAACAGTGGCATGTCCTGACCGACCCCGAAGGCAATGAGTTCTGCCTGCTCAAGGCCCGCATCAACCCGCTCTGAGACTCATTGCTCACACCTCGCCACCACGTACCGGCCATCGCCGAGTTCTCACCCCCCTTGTCGACCGGCGATGACACCACCTGGTGTCGGCTTCGAGTGATGTCGCCGAGTTTCGACACAACTTGGGTGCTTGGGGTGGGACTCCAGGTGGGCCAATCCCTTCACCGATCCCCGACGCTGCGCGGCCATCGTCGACCGCCTCGCCCTCGGCGGCGACCTGATCCAGACCGGCCCCAACCCCACCGCCTCGCCGTCACGCAGGCCCGGGCCGCAGCACTGGGCACCGATGGCTGACGTCACGCGGGCGGGGCTCGGCGAAATCCCCACGCATCCCAGCCGGCCAATGCAGCAGACTGTGCGCCATGACCGCAAAGATCACCCGCATCAACCCCGACCAACTGCATGAACCCCCCGGCTACCACCACATCACCGTCGTGGAATCGGGCCGGACGGCGTTTCTGGCCGGCCAGTGCCCCCTCGATCGCACCGGCGCTCTGGTCGGCCCCGGTGACCTCAACGCACAGACCGACCAGGTAGCAGCCAACGCCCTGGCAGCTCTGACCGTGGTCGGCGCCCAACCCGAGCACGTCGTCCGATCGGTGATCTACGTCGTCAGTGACGACACCACAGCCCTGTCCGCAGCCTGGAACCGCCTCGTCCACTCGCCCATCGGGGCCGCCTTCACCACGGCCAGCACGCTCCTGGGCGTCGCCCAACTCGGCTTCACCGGACAGCTCATCGAGGTGGACCTCACAGCAGCACTTCCCGACTGACCATGATCCAGTGGCCGCCGACCCTAGCCGCACTGCTGCGAGTTCCCACCGGCATTTCGCAGCCGTTCACAGCCGTCTGATCAACAACACTGCCCAACTCAGGCTCTGGGTCTACTTCTTGTGAAGAGGCCAGCGGCTGCGGCGGCCAGGTCACGTTCGAGGTGCTGGACGGAGTGGCTAGTGCTGGCGCCGTCGGCGCGGGCGGGAGTCAGTCGGCTGACGCCATGAAGTTCAGCATCCTGCGGTTGACCTCCTCCGCGTGGTCGATCTGCGGCCCGTGCCCCGTGTGGGAAATGATCTCGGCTCGGGCACCGGGGACCAGGCGCGGCACACGCTCCGCCTGCCGATGCGGGTGCACAAGGAGACTTCGCCTGCCGAGCACCAGATAGAGCGGAGTCCGGATGGCCGACAGCTCCTCTTCGGACAGGGGAAGCGGAGCAGGGCGACGTATGCGGTAGGCACGAACCGCCGTTCTGATCATCGCGCGCAGTTCCGGCATGACGAGGACCGGCTGCTGCAGCCAGACCGCCAGGCGTGGGCGGAAAGCCTTGGGCGCGAAGGTCGCGAAGAGGCCGGCGAAGATCCAGACGAAGAAGCGCAGCCCCACTTTCTCCAGGCCGCCTGGGTCGAGCAGCGTAGCCGAGGCGAGACGACCGGGCCTGCGGTACGCCTGGTTCAGGGCGAGCCAACCGCCGTAGGACGCGCCCACGAGATGTACCCGATCGAGGCCGAGCCCGGTGAGTGTCTCGTCCAGCCACTGTGCGGCGCGTTCGGGGTCGTGGATCGGTTCGCGCTGCACGCTGCGGCCGGGATCACCCGGGGTATCGATCGCATAGACCGGCCGGTCCGCGCTGAGGGCGCGGGTGTTCGGATACCACATGGCGGAACAGGAACCCGCCCCGTGCACCAGGACGACGGGGGTCCGGGATCGGGCAGCCTCGGCCACAGGCCCGTAGCGGTAGGCGTGCGTGGTACCGAAGGACGTCTCCACGTCCACTTCAGCGAGCGCGGGCGCTCCCAGCGCGTAGACCGCTTCGCAGGCTGTGAAGTAGCGCTCCCGCCTGGCATCGCTCACGTAGCGGCCGACATCGGCCTGGGTGCGGGCAGCGGTCTGGGGCATGGCCACCTCCGGTCGTCTCGGTTTTATGATACGAACGTACCACGTTCTTGGTACAGCTGTATCATCAAAAGCTCCCACGGGAACCACAGCCTGAACGACGAGCGGAGAACCGGCCGATGCCCAAACGCGTGGACCACACAGAACGGCGCACCGAGATCGCCGAAGCGCTCGTCCGGGTCGCTGGACGACGCGGACTGCACGCCGTGGGGATGCGCGATGTGGCAGCGGAGGCGGGCGTATCACTGCGGCTGGTGCAGTACTACTTCCAGACCAAGGAGAGGTTGCTGCTCTTCGGGCTTGAGCATCTGGCGCAGAGATTCGGGGAGCGGGTCTCCGCCCGCGTACGGGCCGCTGGGGACAGCCCGGGTCCGCGCGCGATGGTCGAGGCACTGCTGACAGCGGCACTGCCGGCAGACGACGAAAGCCGCACCTTCCACCACCTCTACACTTCGTACGCCGTTCTGGCCGTGAATGACCGGGCGCTCGCTGCCCAACCCTTCATCAAAAACCCTGACGCAGCCGAGGACGCCCTCACCGAGCTTCTGCGGCAAGCGGGAGAGGCAGCTCTGCTTGAGCCCGGTGTGGATGCTCAGCTGGAGGCAGCCGGCCTCCTTGCCATGTCTGCGGGACTCGGCACCAGCATCCTCGTCGGCCAACGCACCCCCGATTCCGCCGCCGCAGTCCTGGGCCACCATCTGAACCGAGTCTTCCGCACCAGTGATGCGGCCAATTGACGGGTCGCCGCTCACCGCGTGAGAGCCGCCGCCGACCCCGACAGGACGGCCGCACACCCCCTTCCGAGCCGATCTCGTCGCCAGGGAGTGCCATCACGAAAAGGCTGCCACAAAACAGCTGGGGCGCTCAGTCACCTTCGTCCCAGGCAAGTTCAGAGACGGTCCCGCGGGTTCAACGGCGGGAACGATCTGCGCCGGATGCTCGATGGCAACATCGCCACGGCCCACGCCCGCTTTCCCGGACTACTGCCGGATGCATTCTCAGGCGCCCTCCTCCTGGGCCCGTCTTCGACCGTGCCGCCACTCTGCCGAGGTCCCGGCCGGTCGTCGAGCGATGGGCGACCGGTCGACGCTGAGGGTACGGATCACCTCCTGAGCGCGGTTACGGCGCGGCACGGGCGTGGTTCCTCCCGCGCCGCGCGGCGCCTCGTGATGTCAGGCGACGCGCTTCACATGGCGGACCAGCCACATCAGCAGGGCATCCAGATCGGCTGCGGCCGAGAGGACCCGGTCGACCGCCTCAGGGGTGTGCAGCCACTCCTCGCAGCCGAGGGAACGGGCGGCGATCAGCGAACGGTGGCGCAGCAGGTTCGCACGGGAGTGATCCGTCGGATAGCCGCGCGGGGGGCGTTTCATCACGTCCCCGGAGATGTCGTAGCCCTTCTTCCGTACGTCCTCGACGATGGCGGACAGTTCGCGGCCGCTCCCCTCGGAGGCCACGGCCTTGCGGAACATGTCCACCTGGCCGGGATCGGGGTACCACCAGGCGCCCTGGATCCGCAGGCCGTCCAGGTCGAACCGGAGGCCGATCTCGATCTTGCGGCCGAGCCGGATCACCGCGCCCTGGTGCTGCCACCACCAGGAGTTGGTGCGGTAGTGCCAGACGGAGAAGTCCTCGTACCGGGAGTCGGCGTCCGCGACCTCGTTCAGAAGGGCGATCATCGGCTGCCGGACCACGCGTTCGCGGTCAGCGCGGTGGCGCTCGCGGGTCGCGTGGGTCGGTTCGCCCTGGAGCTGCCACAACACGTCCATGGCCTGCTCCGGCCAGCCGGTGAACTGTCCGCGCATGCGCGGAGGATAGCTCACCCATGATCCACGCGCGCCACGCCACGCTGACCCCTCCGCAGGAGATCGTGAAGAGTCGGCTTCATTTGAAGTGAGGGGGAATATGCGTCTAGGTCTTCTGATCCAAGTAATGGGGAGTACTGCCCTGTTATGCACCATTGAGGCGCGAAAGTGCCTTACCAGAGTGAGATTTGATGCAGGTCTTCCCTTCGCGACACACGAATGTCATAGTGACGCGCTGCGCGAAGCAAAAGCTATGAATCTAATTCATTTCCCGAAGGAGGTCTTCGACGTGCCAGGGCCGCAGGCAACGCGGGGACGAAGGAACGGACCTACCGTCCAACTGCTTCCGTCCGGGCCGCGTTTCGCTCAGGCGGTAGCACTCCCGCTGCTCGTCGTCGCGACGGCCGAGACATCCGAGACGACCGGGACGGCCGAGACGGTCAACAGCGCCGGCACTACCGCGGCGACTTCTTCGGCACCAGGGCCGCCCCCTTCGACGTCCGCGAAGTTACGACGCTGCGCCGCGGCATCACCGGTGCCACGCGGATCGCGCATCCTGCCGACGACGGCCTGACCAACCCGAACGCCACCTGCACGACGCGCTGGTGAGGTCGGCGTCCGTGACGCGCGAGCGCCCCACGGACGCCGAGGAGCTCGTGCACACGCCGCCCAACCCCGGGATCGGTGACCACGCAACGCCGTGCCGCCCCCGGCAGACAGATCTCCACCAACGACGCCTCGGAGAATCCATGCATCTACGTCTCCCGCGCCCGGCCGCATTCCGGATGGCCATCGGCGTACTGCCAACACTCCTCGCGGCTGCCACCATTGGTGTCGGCGTGCTTCCCGCCTCGGCCGCGGCCGCGCCCGTCGTCTACTCCGTCGCCCCCAACGGGCAGGGCACCACCTGTTCGACGACGGCCCCGTGCGCGTTGGCGACGGCGCAGAGCAAGGTCCGGGCGGCGACAGCCGCGATGACCACGGACATCAACGTCGTACTGGCCGACGGGACTTACCGCCTCAGCGGCCCGCTCTCGTTCAGCTCGGCGGCGGGCGACTCCGCGACCGGCGGTCACAGCGTCAGCTACCAGGCAGCTCCCGGCGCCCACCCGGTTCTCAGCGGCGGCCAGCAGGTCACCGGCTGGAGCCAGGGGGCCAACGGCGTGTGGAGCGCCAACGTCCCGGCCGGCACCGACACCCGGCAGCTCTACGTCGACGGCGTCCGCGCCAACCGCGCATCCGGACCGGCGCCGACCACCTTCACCCGTACCGCAACCGGCTACACAACCTCGAACACGACCCTCGCCGGCTGGCAGAACATCTCCAACATGGAGTTCGTCTACGGCGTCGAGTGGACGCAGATGCGCTGCGGCGTCGCGTCGGTGTCGGGAACCACCGTCACGATGCAGCAGCCCTGCTTCGACAACTCCACGAAGAAGCAGTACGGCGTGAACGCCGACATACCGACCTCCATCGAGAACGCAAAGGAACTGCTCAACGCCCCGGGCGAGTTCTACCTCGACAAGCCAGGCCACACCCTCTACTACCTGCCCCGCGCGGGCCAGCAGATGAGCACCGCCGACGTCGAGCTTCCGAGCCTGCAGAACGTGATCACGGGTGAAGGCACTGCCTCGAATCCGCTGCGCGGCCTTTCCATCAGCGGTATCACTGTCGCGTACGGCGGCTGGACCACTCCGAACTCGGCCGACGGCTTCTCCGAGGTGCAGGCAAACATGCGCCTCACCGGGGCGAACGCCTGGCAGAAGCAGGGTTCGTGCGATCGCTTCTCCACCACGGATCCGGGCACCTGCCCGTACGGCAACTGGACGATGACTCCGGGCAACGTCACGTTCGCCTACACCGACGGGCTGAAGCTCAGCGGCAACACGTTCCAGCATCTCGGCGCCGCCGGCCTCCAGTTGGGACAGGGTGTCACCAACTCCTCGATCACCGGGAACGTCTTCACCGACATCTCCGGAAGCGGAATCGAGATCGGCAACGGCACGGACGCGAACCCCGCTGACGTCAGCGTCATGCCCAGCGGCAACACCATCGCCAACAACTGGATCCACAACATAGCCGTCGAGTACACCGGGGGCGTCGGCATCTTCCAGGGCTACACCCGCAACGACACCATCACGCACAACCAGGTCAACAACGTCCCCTACAGCGGCATCAGTTCGAACTGGGGCTGGGGACGCACCGCCACCAAGACCACGGGCAACAAGATCACCAACAACCTCGTCTACGACTACATGCAGCAGCGCTCCGACGGAGGCGGCATCTACGTCCTGGGCCAGGAAGGCACCTCGCTCGCCGACGGCCTGGTCATCAGCGGCAACGTGGTACGCGGAGCCGGTGGTGGCGGTTTCGCCATCTACACCGACGGCGGCAGCCAGTACGTGACCATGACCGGCAACGCCGCCTACAACGCCAACAACGCGTCCATGGGCGGCTGCAAGGAGGGGACCACCACTCCCTACGGCGACTTCTCCTTCACCGGCAACTACTTCGAGAACCTCACGCCCAACTGGGTCTGCGGCAACCCGACCAACGTCAACGTCAGCGGCAACACCCAGGTTTCCGCGGACGGCGTCGGCGTACCGGCTTCCCTCCTGGCCAACGCGGGTCTGGAAACGGCGTACGCGGGCATCGCGGCACCGCCGAGCGGCGTGGCACCGACGAACCTCGCGGCCCACAAGCCGGCCGTGGCGCAGTTCCTCGACGGCAGCGCCGCGCAGTTGCAGCCGGGGTCCCAGTTGGCGTACGCGACGGACGGCGACCCCGCGACGTACGTACAGGCCAGTGGACAGTTCAAGTGGCAGCTCGTGGTCGACCTGCAGCAGTCCCAGACCCTGGGATACATCACGGTAGGCATGCCCCAGGCCCACTTCGCCACCGACTTCCACGTGGACGCCTCGACCAACGGCACCACCTGGAGCACTGTCGGCACCGTCAACAACAGCGGGTGGGGGAGCATCCCCGTCGCGTTCAGCACGCCGGTGACCGCCCGATACCTGCGGGTCGTAGCCGACAAGCCGGACAACTGGAACCAGCGGGGCGACCAGATGGCGATCAGCGAGGTAGGCGCGTACGCCCCCGCCGCCCAGGGCAGCAACAACATCGCGCTCAACACCCCGGCCCAGGCTCTGTACATCGACGGAACCCAGGCCGACATGCAGCCCAGTTCGACGCCGGCGCTCGGCGACGACGGCAACACGTCGACTTTCGCGCAGGCGTCGGGACGCTACCGGTGGTCGCTGCAGGTGGACCTCCAGCAGCCGCAGTCGGTCAACGTCGTGTCCGTCGTGATGCCCACCGACAAGTACGCGACAGCCTTCCACGTCGACGTCTCCCTCGACGGCTCCGCCTTCTGGACGGTCGCCCACCGCACTGACAGTGCCGGAGGCATCACCGGCGTCCAACTGGACGCGCCCGTAACCGCCCGCTATGTACGGGTCATCGCCGACCGTCCGAACTCCGGCGGCCAGACCGGCGGCCAGATGGCGATCAGCGAACTCGCCGTGTACGGCACCAAGTAGCGGCGAGCACCCGGATGCGCGGCCCAGAGCGGCCACGCGTCCGGGTGCGATCCGGCGTGCAGGCGCAGAACACCGCAACGTGAGGCGAACCACTGCCCCGAGAAGGTCTTTTGGCGCGGCGCCCGGATCCGGGGGCTCAACACCCCGGCCGGTTCCCGGTGTTCGATCAGTCGCCAGGGGAAGGCAGCCGACCGGCAGGGTCACCGTGTGCGCTGCGGGAGGAGGGATCGGACAGGGCCGCCTGGCGCAGGTGCTCGGCCAGCGCCGCAGTCGCAGTCGCGGTCGGGGAGGCGCGGTCCTTGACGCCCCAGGCCAGCAAATGGTGGCGGCGTGCCCAGGGGGCCTGCAGCTCGCACACGTCGAGTGGCTGGTGGAGATCGATGGCGCGACGCGGCACCACGGCAAGACCAACGCCTGCGCCGGCAAGCGCGACCAGCACGTTGAGGTTGGCCACGGTGGTGCGGTAACGCACCACCGGCGCGTGTGGCCCGAGGTGCTTCTCGATCCAGCGCCGCAGCGAGGAGTCGGCGTCGAGTCCGACGAGTGGGTGCTCGGCAACCTCGTCGTAGGTCAGTGCGGTCCGCCCGGCGAGGATCCCTCCGGCCTGGCCGATCACGACCAGGGAGTCGTCACCGAGGGGCTCCAGGCGCAAGCCGCAGTCGCGGGCCTCACCGTCGAGGACGACCCCCAGATCCGCCTCTCCGTCGGCGAGCATCCGCACGGTCCGAGGGGTACGGCTCTCGGACACCGTGACGTCGACGTCCGGGTGCGCGCGCAGGAAGGAGACCAGGGCCCGCGGCACGAGCCGATGCATCGCCGAGCCGCCCCCCAGCAGGATCAGCGGAGCGGTCGGAGAGCGGGTGTAGCTCGCAACGGCGCCTTCGAGCCGCGCAGTCTGGGCAAGCACATCGCGGGCGTGGCGGGCCAGGGTCGTCCCCGCCGGCGTGGGCCGCACGCCCCGCCGACCACGGACCAGCAGCGCCACGCCGGCGTGGCCCTCCAGCGCACGCACTCTGGCGCTGGCCGAAGGCAGGCTCAGATGCATCCGGCGAGCGCCCGCCGTGATCGACCCCTCCGCCACGATATGGAGAAAGAGCCGCAGATCGTCCAGGTCATAGCGCACCGTCTCAGCCTAAGCTGCAGACTTAGGCTGAGTCTGTCGATTACGCATTGTGGACTCATCGGTGACGGGGTGATGCTCGGCGTGTGCTCGAGACATTGCTCGCCCTGCTGGCCGGTGTCGCCGCCGGAGCGTTGAACGCCATCGGCGGTGGGGGCACGTTCGTGGCGCTGCCCGTTCTCGTCGCGTTCGGTCTGTCACCGGTGACGGCGAACGCGTTGTCGCGGATTGCCCTCGTGCCCGGGGCAGTGACCAGCGCGTGGGTCTACCGACGCGAGTTCGCCCCGGTCGGGGCGACGTCCACCAAGACGCTGACAGTGATCAGTGTGATCGGCGGTGGAGTCGGCGCCGGCTTGCTGCTGGAGCTGCCGGCATCGTCCTTCGACACCGCGGCGCCGTGGCTGCTCGCTTTCGCCACCGCGATCCTCGCCCTCGGACGCAGCCTCTCCAAAGCGTTGAACACCGCGCTCGGCCGCTCGGTCAAGATGAGTTCTCGAGCCGTCCTGATCGGCCAGTTCATCCTCGCCGTGTACGGCGGATACTTCGGCGGTGCCGTAGGCATCATGATGCTGGCTTTCTGGAGCATCGGCCTCGGCCTTGACGCCGCGCTCACCAACCCGATGCGGATCGCACAGCTCACGGCCATCTATCTCAGCGCGACCGCACTGTTCCTCTTCGCCTCGGACGCGTTGAGCGCTCCACTTCTCCTCACGTGCATGCTGGTCGGCGCGGTGGCCGGCGGCTTCGCCGGCGCTCACCTCGCCCGCCGTCTCCCCGCCTGGTTGCTGCGGGGCATCATTCTGACCACCGCCATGATCATGACCGTCCTGTATTTTCTGCGCGGCTGACGACGCGGTAGGTCGCGATGATCAGCCCCGGTCGTCGGAGCCGAGGCTGACTGAAATGACCGAAGGTGAAGCGCGAACCACCGCGCCGTACACGATGCTGCGCGCGCGAGGCTGGTGCTCTCCTACGAGGCATGCGAACTGCGCCCCGTGAGCAGACCTCACCAGCTATCAGACCGTGTCCTCGACAGCCGACGTAGGCATAACGCGTGGACGCAGGACCATGAGTGAGCCCTCCAAGGTCGCCACCATGGCAAAGGGGAACCGGTCGACCTCAAGACAGAGCGCGATGTCATCAGGATGGACCCCTTGCCGGACCCCCTCCGCCAGTTCGGCGGCGGCACGCGACTCGGCAGCGCGGCGGACGAACTCAGCAGCATCCGTCCCAGCCTCCGTGGCCCTGCGAGCGATGTACTGAGCACACGCCAGATCTTCATCGGCCCGGCCATCGTCGCCGGTGACCACGAAGGTGACGCTGTCGCTCGCGTGCATCCGCAAGAGCCGAGCCGTTGCCTCCGCCACCACGAAGCTGGCACACAGCACCAGCGCAGCCTCCTTGACCGCAAGGGCGCCGACCGTCCCTGCCGTGGTCTTCTGCACAACGGTCCGCCCGCCAAGGTCGATAGACCGCAGCAGGCCCGGCGAGTTGACGATGTCGAACCCGGGAGCGGGCGGACCGTCTTTGAGCGTTACCCAATCCGGGTGGCGAGCCCTGAGCGCCAGGGCTTCGTCCAGCGACTCGGCGAGAACGATCTTTTCCGCCCCCTGGGCAAAGGCCCAGGCGGCCACGGTGAAAGCACGCATGACGTCGACCACGACCGCCACGGACGGGGCTTCGGCCAGATCAGCGATGCCAAGGAATCGAGAGTCCATTCCGATCATGATCACACATACCCGACCCGAATCATCCGGTTCCAGGGCGCTGAAACCATCAGGGCGGCGTACGCCGACACCGCGTCGGCGAACGCCGCCCTGGCCGCGATCCCGGCGGCCCCGACCGCCTGCCGGGCGCGGTCCGCCGACATCGTCGGCTGAAACGAGCGCGCCGTCACCGACACCGCCAAGATCTCCAGAACCCACCGGTCGAAGAAGGGGTCGCCGTGTATCGAGCCGACTGCAAGTGACGACTGATCCCGCAGCCCGCGCCGCCGCGCTTCGGTCTGCGTTCGCAGGAGGCCCGTATTCGCGGACCCGGTCGCGTTCCGGGCCCGGCCAGCCGTACTGGCCGGGTACCAGATCGACCGGGCTCATCGCCGACCGCGTCGGCGGAGGAGCAGAGGAGTCGGGCTGGGGCTTGGCTCGGTCAGCGGACGCGGTGCGCGAAGACGTCGCTCATTGCATTGGTGTCCTCCGCTACGAGGTCGGTGTCGTAGGAACTGAAGATCACGGCCCGGCCGTTGCCTGAGACGGCTCCGCGGGTGAGCGATCCGTTCGCAGGCCCGCCGTCCGTGCCCGAACTCACGCGCCGGGACTCCCCCGTCTTCAGGTCGAGGACCACGACCGGCCAGGACCAGCCGGATCCGGCGGCCGGGTCGTCGGCGCCCAGCTCGTACGCGAGATGGCGGCCGTCGGCGCTCAGCTGGCCGTCGCGGGTGCCGGGCCTGACCGGATTGCCCGGGACCGCGATCGTGGTGCCGGACTCCACGTCCCTCACGAACGTGTTGCTGAACCGGTCGTCGGCGGTGACGGGCCCGCCGTTGAACCTCTCGAAGAGGACCCGGCGGCCGTCGCCGCTTATCGACGGGGGGTTCAGGACCCGCAGGGGTGTCGCCCCGTCGTACGCCACGTCGACGATCTGCTCTGTGTCGGTGGTGCGGTCCTGCAGGAACACATGGCCGATGTCGGGCCCCTTGGGGATGGGCCTGGTGAAGGTGTACGCGATGCGCTGCCCGTCGTCGCTGATGGCCGGGCCTCCCGCGTAGTAGGTCTCGGGCTCGGTGTCGGGCCTGCTGACCCGCTCCGTCGTTCCGGTGGCCCGGTCACGCACGTACACCCGCGACCCTTCGTCCGCGGTCGAGCCGGTCGGCCGGTGCACGACGAACGCGACATGCAGGCCACCGGCGGTCAGCGTGGGAGAGCTGACCGCACCGGCCGCGAAGTCGTCCTCGGGCGGGGCGGCGAGCCGCTCGACGGCGCCGGTCCGCAGGTCCTGGACGTACGCACTCCTCAGCCCGGTGCTGTTGGCGTAGGCGGTGTACGCGATCAGGCGGCCGGTTCCGCTCAGCGACGGCGCGCTCAGTTGGTGGCCGGCCAGGGCGACACGCTGCAGCGATCCGGTTCGCAGCTGACGTACGAACAAGTCCTGCGTGCCCGACGATTCGCCCGGGACCAGGTTCGAGGCGGACGACACGAACGCCGCCACCCGGCCGTTCCTGCTGATCACGGCGCTGCCGGAGTAGGCGTTGGCCTGCGTACCGTCCGCCGCGACGTTCAGCCGCACAGTGGGCGGCGCCGCAGGCGCGGCGTGCGCCGCCGACAGAGTCGTCATCATGAGCGCGGCGACCAAAGCGGACGCGCCTGTCGCCGCGCGAACCACGCGAACGGAATAAGTCATGTCTCCCCCACGGACATTCCAAGGCCCGACCCCCCGCCGGGCACACGGAGAGTAAAGCCCACCTCTCGCTCCGTGAGCAATCCGACCGATTATGTACAACCCAAGCGGGCGACGAACCGTCCGCGCCAAGGGGCATCGCCGCACCGCGCACCGTTCACCGAAGCGGGGAGTCAGTTGAAAGCGTCTGTCATGCAGTCCACCCGGCACCTGGCGGCCTCGAAACGTCGGCGGAGGGCGGCCGCTGCCTGTTCGCGCTCCACGGCGAGGAGCCCGTAGTGCTGATGCGCCACGCTGATCACATCGCTGACCGTGACGACAGCCGGTTCGTCTTGTGCGGCCCGCCGGCGAGCCTCGGCGATCGCCATGTCCGCGGCCCGCAGCAGATTCCGGGATTGGTCCCTGGCCGCGGCCGCCTGGGACCGTTTTACCGAGAGGGGGCGCAGGACGCGTCCCTTCCAGACAAGTCCAGCGGCGGCAAATGCGATGCCGAGGCCTATGAACAGGACTCCGCCGGGATCGTAGGGCATCGGCCCAGTCTCCAGCATTCGCGCGGTCGGTGGATGCAAGTCCGCTGTCCAGGCCAGACGCTACGAGTATCCAAGCGACAGGGGCGTCCCCAACGGCTTCTGTTGAGACCTGTGGGGCCGATGCGACGAACTCCGTGAATCCTGTGCGCTTGTACGACACACTCCTCATCGGAAACACCAACTCTTCGCCCGCCGAAAGGACATCCCCCCATGGGCACCGTGCTCCGTACCGGAGTTGCAGGAACCGCAGTCCTCTGCTTTTCACTCGTCGCCGGCCCCGCCTACGCGACGCCTCCCGGCCCGGGAGTCACCGGCACAGTGATCGCGCAGACCACCGTCGGCGACACCGACTACATCCTGCGGGAGATCACCGTCCCCGCGGGCCAGAGCACCGGCTGGCACTACCACGACGGAACGCTGTACGGCCTCGTCAAAGAAGGCACCCTGAGCCACTTCGACTCGAACTGCGCGCCCGACGGCACCTACCGGGCCGGCGCCACCCTCACCGAACCCTCCGGCTCCGACCACGTGCACATCGGCCGTAACCTCGGGACCACCCCACTGGTCCTGGACGTGCTCTATGTACTGCCGCACGGCGCCCCCCTGTCGGAAGACGCCCCCAACCCGGGCTGCGACTTCCAGTAACCAACGGAACGCCCCCGTTGAGTTCCGGCAATCCTCCGCGGTTCCTAGCCGCCTTCCGCCCCGGCATGTGAAAAGTCGTACACGGCGAAGTCGGCAACCGGGACGTACCCGATTCGCCGGTAGAGGCCGTTGCTGGTGGCGTTGGCCAAGTCCGCGAACAGCACGACCTCCGTCGCCCCCGCGGCCAGCGCGGCCCGGCTCACCTCGACCGTCACGGCGCCTGCGTAACCGTGCCCACGGAGGTGAGCCGGGGTGTAGACGGGGGCCACCCGGATCTGGCCGGCGACCATCGGGGTCACGCCCGCCATGGAGACGGGAGTCCCGTCCGGGCTTTCCCAGAACATGACGCGTTTGTGGGCGATGCGTTCAACCGCCCAGGAGTCCGCGTCTGTGGAAGGGACTTCTCCGATGGCGGCAGCGAACTCGCGGTACCAGCACATCAGTTGCTCGCGGTCCTGCTCGCCCGCGACTCGGGCCCGGCCCTCTGGGAGTGGGTCCGGTGCGGTGAGCGTGTCGAGGCGGTACAGGCGGAGCCGTTCGCGGAGTGTCGGCGCTGCGCCTGTGTGCCGCTGCCAGGCCTCGGCGAACGCGGTGGCGGTGTCGCGGTCCGCCCTGACACCGGGGAGCAGCTGGCCGAGGCCGGCCAGGCGGGCGGCGAGCGTGTCGGCATCCTCAGGGCTGAGGGGGGTGGGGCTCAGGGCGTGGGGCGGAGTGCGGAAGAAGGTGGCGCGGACCTCGCCCGCTCGCTCCAGTCGGCCGAACACGGGGGCTCCGCCGCCGTACGCGTCCGCCCCGCGTGTTCGCAGCGTCTCGGTCACCGTCAGCGGCAAGGTGTGCAGGGCGGGGCGCGAACGCAGGAAGTCTCCGGTCCGGGCGAGGAAGTCGTCGACGTCTTCGGTGAGTTGCCAGTCATCCGGGCGCATGGTTCATGATCCGTCATGCTGTTGGCGTGCGCCCGTGGTTTTTCTCCGGCGAGGCGGCGGGGCCTCATATGGCGCCGGAGGCCGGTCAACAGGCCTTTTCATGTGGGCAGTCCGCCGCAGCAGACAAGTGCGATCGCGACGAATGCCCACAGGCGCCGCCTCGTACGTCGTCGAGAGCGGGGAAGGCTTCTACCTTGGCGCGAACTCATCGTCCCCGCGCGGAAGCGGCGACCGTGGGACGAGCGGAGACCCGCGCACACCGCTGTGGTCCTGGCGTCGAACTGCCAGGACCACAGCGGCCGAGGCCGGCCATTGTTCAGCCTTGTGCTCCTCGGGTCACCGGCCTACTACGTCGCTCGCAGGCCGACCGGCAAGGCCGACGTCTCCACCGTCGCCTGCCTGTCAGTTGAGCCTCTCGGCGGGCCGGAGGGCTCACGAAGGCAGCCGCGGTGGAACAGCTCGTACGGAAGGACGTCGAGCGGTTCGACAAGTCGGAACGCCGAGCCGGGCCACGTTCCCCCGTGGGCCGGTGACACCCCGGGTGTCGGGAACCTCGACCGGGCCAGGACAAGATGCCTGGCCCGGCGGACAGCCCTCTGGGAAAGGGGGCGCAGAGGTCCGATGTGCCGTCTTCTCTTCTTTACCGACTTCCCGCGACCCGGCCCAGCGCAGCGGTCAGTACTGCTCGGTCTCCACGAAGCCGGCGTCCACGTCGTTGTCGGCGCCGAAGGCGTCGGCAGCGGCGGTCGGGTCGAATCCGGGCGGGCTGTCCTTGAGGCCCAGGCCCATGCCGGCCAGCTTCGCCTTGACCTCGTCGATGGACTTCGCACCGAAGTTACGAATGTCGAGGAGGTCGGCCTCGGAGCGGGCGACGAGCTCGCCCACGGAGTGGACGCCCTCACGCTTGAGGCAGTTGTAGGACCGAACGGTGAGCTCCAGCTCCTCGATCGGCATGACCAGATCGGCGGCGAGGGCGGCGTCCGTGGGCGACGGGCCCATGTCGATGCCCTCGGCGTCGATGTTGAGCTCGCGGGCCAGACCGAACAGCTCGACCAGCGTCTTACCGGCCGACGCCATCGCGTCACGGGGACGCATGGCCTGCTTGGTCTCGACGTCGACGATCAGCTTGTCGAAGTCGGTCCGCTGCTCGACACGCGTGGCCTCGACCTTGTATGTGACCTTCAGAACCGGCGAGTAGATCGAGTCGACCGGAATACGACCGATCTCCTGGCCCACCTGCTTGTTCTGCACCGCGGAGACGTAACCGCGACCGCGCTCGACGGTCAGCTCCATCTCCAGCTTGCCCTTGCCGTTGAGCGTGGCCAGGACCAGGTCGGGGTTGTGCACCTCGACACCGGCCGGGGGCGCGATGTCGGCGGCGGTGACCAGACCCGGACCCTGCTTACGCAGGTACATCACGACCGGCTCATCGTGCTCACTGCTCACGACGAGCTGCTTGATGTTGAGGATCAGGTCGGTGACGTCCTCCTTGACGCCCGGCACGGTGGTGAACTCATGCAGGACACCGTCGACGCGGATGGACGTGACCGCCGCACCCGGGATCGAGGAGAGGAGCGTACGGCGCAGGGAGTTGCCAAGGGTGTAACCGAAGCCCGGCTCCAGCGGCTCGATCACGAACCGGGAACGGAACTCGTCGACGACCTCTTCGGTCAGGGACGGACGCTGAGCAATCAGCACGAGGTGTTGCCTCCAGTGGTTTGGCGCCCGCTATGTGACGCCGTTGACACAACGAAGGGTACGGGGTAAGTGGGCGAGCGCGTCCGTATCGTCGAGGAAGGCGGCTTGGACGCTGGTCGCAGAGGGGGCCCGCTCGCCGATCTGTACAGGCCGCAGCGGGGCGCTGGATTCCGTCGCGGCCAAATTCCGGTGTGTCGTCGTACAGCGCGGGGCAGGCCGCGCGCCTGCCCGAGGGTGAGTCCGGGGACCGTCGGCGAGAGCGAGCGGGGCCGGTTGCCGATGGCTCGCCTCGACGAGCGTCAGAGGTCCAGCAGCTCCTCGTAGAAGCCCCCGAAGCCCCGGTCGAGGTCGACGAGATGGATCTCCAGGATCCAGTGCAGGAGTCGACCCGCCTCGTCCGTGCGCCGTAGCGGCTTGTCGTTGGCGGGCACGATGTGGGAGTCGACGTCCTCCAAGTCGTCGTGCTCGGGCGGGAACGCGCCCACCAGGTGGCCGACGTGCCAGCCGCCCAGCTGCCAGCCCGCTTCGGCGGCCAGCCGCTCGACCTCGGCGTAGAGCTGCTTGCCGGTGATGTCGGGGTCCGCCTCGAAGGCGCGGCGTCCCGCGGCGAAGACGGTCGCCAGGTCATCGCGCAGGCGGTGCTTGACGGGGTCGTCGCCGAGTACGAAGGTCCGGCCGAAGTCCGCCTCGAACTCCTCGAAGATCGGACCGAAGTCGGCGAAGACGATGTCGTCCTCACCGATGACCCGGTCCGGCGGGTTCTCCCGGTAGGGCAGGAGGGTGTTCGGTCCGGACCGGACAATCCGCTTGTGCCAGTAGTGCGTGGTACCGAACATCTCGTTCGCCAGGTCACGGACTCGGTCGCTGACCGTACGTTCGCCCTGGCCGGCAGTGACCAGGCCGCGGGCCTCGATCTCGGCGAACAGCAGTGCCGCCTTGGCCTGGGCGTCCAGTAACCGGGCCGCGCGCGTGGATTCGTCTGTCACGCTACTCACCGTAGAAGTACCGGATCGGCTGGGGCAACCGATTTGATCACCGCGGAAGGCCCTCCCCCGGCCGGCCCTTCTTCATACGGGTACGGTCACGTCGGCCATCCGGATCTCCGCAGCCGTGCTCCTCACACGGCCCGGAGCACGGCTGTGTGGAGGGCGTAACCCAAGCTGATCGGACGGCGTGACACCGGCGCAACGGGCACTTCGTAGCGTCGGCGGAGGAAGGATCCGATCATCTGGAGGGGCCGCCCGTGACCACGACCACCACTCAGGTGCGGACGGTCTGCTCGTACTGCGGTGTGGGCTGCGGAATGGTCCTCGACATCGGGATGGGTCCCGAGGGGCGGCGTACGGTCCTCAAGGCGTCCGGCGACAAAGCGCACCCCGCGAACTTCGGCCGCCTGTGCACCAAGGGCGCCACCACGGCCGACATGCTCGCCGCCCCCGGGCGACTGACCAGCGCCCTGGTGCGCGCCGAGCGCGGGGCGGAGGCAGCGGCCGCCCCGGTGGACGCGGCGATCACCGAGACGGCTCGGCGGCTGCGGGCGGTGATCGACGAGCACGGGCCCGACGCCTTCGCCTTCTACGTCTCGGGGCAGATGAGCCTGGAGGCCCAGTACCTGGCGAACAAGCTGGCCAAGGGCTTCGTCCGTACCAATCAGATCGAGTCGAACTCGCGGCTGTGCATGGCCAGCGCGGGCACCGGCTACAAGCTGTCGCTCGGCGCGGACGGCCCGCCCGGCTCGTACCAGGACTTCGAGCGGGCGGACGTCTTCCTCGTCATCGGCTCCAACATGGCCGACTGCCACCCCATCCTCTTCCTGCGCATGATGGACCGGGTCAAGTCGGGCGGCGCCAAGCTGATCGTCGTCGACCCTCGACGCAGCGCGACCGCAGACAAGGCGGACCTGTTTCTGCCGGTCCGGCCCGGGACGGACCTGGCACTGCTCAACGGCCTGCTGCATCTGCTGTACGAGAACGGACACACCGACCCCGAGTTCATCGCCTCGCACACCGAGGGCTGGGAAGCGTTGCCGGAGTTCCTGGCCGACTACCCCCCTGCCGTGGTCGCTGAGATCACCGGGGTCCCGGAGGACGACATCCGCGAGGCGGCGCGGCTCATCGGCGAGGCCGGGGAGTGGATGAGCTGCTGGACCATGGGCCTCAACCAGTCCACGCACGGCACCTGGAACACCAACGCCCTGCTCAATCTGCATCTGGCGACGGGTGCCATCTGCCGCCCCGGCAGCGGTCCCTTCTCGCTGACCGGCCAGCCCAACGCCATGGGCGGCCGGGAGATGGGCTACATGGGTCCCGGCCTGCCCGGCCAGCGGTCGGTTCTGGTGGACGAGGAGCGCGCCTTCGTCGAGGAGCTGTGGAAACTGCCCCCGGGCACGGTCCGCAAGGACGGGGTCGGCCGGGGCACCATCGAGATGTTCCAGAAGATGGCCGCCGGGGACATCAAGGCCTGCTGGATCATCTGCACCAACCCGGTCGCCTCCGTGGCCAACCGCAAGACCGTCATCGAGGCCCTGGAGAGGGCCGAGTTCGTCGTCGCCCAGGACGTCTTCGCCGAGACGGAGACGAACGCGTACGCGGATGTCGTACTGCCCGGAGCACTGTGGACCGAGACCGAGGGCGTCCTCATCAACAGCGAGCGCACCCTCACCCTCGCGCAGCCCGCCGTGGAGCCGCCCGGGGAGGCGATGGCTGACTGGCGGATCATTGCCGCCGTCGCCCGCGAGATGGGGTACGAGAAGGACTTCTCGTACGAGAGCGCGGAGGAGGTCTTCGAGGAGATCAAGCGCGCCTGGAACCCGAAGACCGGCTACGACCTGCGGGGCGTGACCTACGAACGGTTGCGTTCCACCCCCGTGCAGTGGCCGGCGGCGAGCCAGGACGGGCCCGACCGCAACCCGATCCGCTACCTGGACGAGGGTGGCGACGGCCCGGTCTTCCCCACGGCGAGCGGCCGGGCGATGTTCTACGCACGCCCGCACATCCCTGCCGCCGAGCTGCCCGACGAGGACTACCCGTACGTCCTGAACACCGGGCGGTTGCAGCACCAGTGGCACACCCTCACGAAGACGGGCAAGGTCGACAAACTCAACAGACTCAACCCAGGGCCCTTCGTGGAAGTGCATCCCGGCGACGCAGCCGAGCTCGGCATCGCCGACGGCGACTCGGTGGAGGTCGCCTCGCGGCGCGGACGGGCGGTGCTGCCCGCCGTGGTGACCGACCGGGTACGGCCCGGCTGCTGTTTCGCACCCTTCCACTGGAACGACCTGTTCGGCGAGTACCTGAGCGTCAACGCGGTCACCAGTGACTCCGTCGACCCGCTCTCCTTCCAGCCGGAGTTCAAGGTGTGCGCGGTGTCACTGACGAAGGTGGCAACTCCGGTGTCCCTGGCGGTACTTCCAGCGGTCGCGCGCGGCGCTCGTCCCGGTGCCGCGGTGGGCCCAGCGCCTGCGGGTACGGCCACACAGGCCGGGATCGCGGGCGGGTTCGGGCTCGCTCCCGCCCCACCGCCCGTGCTGGCCGAGCACGAACGCCAGTACCTGATCGGCTTCCTCGCCGGGATCGAATCAGGCGCCCCCGGTGTGCCGGTGCTGCCGCCGGGCGCACCCTTCAGCCCCGAGCACGCGCTGTGGGTGAACGGTGTGCTGGCGGGCATGTACTCCCGCGCCGTCCCCGCAACGCCCGCCGCCTCCGCCTCACACGTCTCCCCCGTCTCGCCCGTCCGGGAAATTGTCGTCCTGTGGGCCTCGCAGACCGGCAACGCCGAGGAGTTCGCGGCGTCCGTCGCCGACCGGCTCCTCACCGACGGCCACAAGGCGACCCTCGTCGACATGGACGACGCACACCCCGGGAACCTGCCGGCCGGCGCCGACATCCTGTTGATCACCAGCACCTTCGGCGACGGCGACGCCCCGGACAACGGCACCGGCTTCTGGGCCGCCCTGGCCGCTCCCGACACACCCCGCCTGGACGGCGTGCGGTACGCGGTTCTCGCGTTCGGCGACTCCTCCTACGAGGACTTCTGCGGCCACGGCCGCCGTCTCGACCGGCGCCTCGACGAACTGGGCGGGGTGCGTCTGGCCCCGCGAACGGACTGCGAGCCCGACTACGAGCCCTCGGCCAGGGCTTGGCTCGACAAGGTCCTCAGCTCCCTGACCGACGCACCGGAACCGGACTCCGCGCCCGCGCCGAACACGGCGTCCGCTCTCCGACCGAGAAGGCCGGCTGCCGTCACCGCCCGCCTCACCGGCAACCGGCTGCTCAGCCTGCCCGGTGCGGGCAAAGAGGTCCGCCGCTTCAGCTTCGACACCCGCGACAGCGAGACACCGCTCCTCTACGAGGTGGGGGACGCCCTCGGCGTACGCCCCGTCAACTCCCCGGACGTCGTCACCGAATGGCTGGCAACCACCGGTCTCCACCCGGAGACCGCGGTGGATCTGAACGGCGCCAGTGAGGTCCTCCTCCAGGAGGCCCTGCACCGTCATCTGGACATCACCCGCATCACCCCGCACTTGCTGCGCTTCGTCGCCGAACGCACCCACGACCGCGTACTGAAGAAGCTGCTGCGCCCCGACAACAGGGACGAACTGGCCAAGTGGTCCTGGGGCCGCCAGGCCGTCGACGTCATCGCCGAGCACTCCGTTCGCGCGACGGCCCAGGAGTGGGCCGAGGTGCTGAATCCGCTTCAGCCCCGCCTGTACTCCATATCGTCGAGCCCTCTCGCCGACCCCGACGTCGTCTCGCTGACGGTCTCGGTCGTCCGGTACGAAAACCCCGAAGGGCGACCGCGCCAGGGCGTCTGCTCGCCCTTTCTCGCCGATGCCGCGCCCGGCACACCGGTGCCGGTCTTCGTCCAGCCCTCGCCGAGATTCCGGCCGCCCGCCGACCCCGCCACCCCCATGGTGATGATCGGCCCGGGCACCGGGGTCGCCCCCTTCATCGGCTTCCTCCACGAGCGCCGCGCCCTCGGCCACCGCGCGCCCAACTGGCTCTTCTTCGGCGAACAGCACCGGGCCACCGACTTCTACTACGAGGACGAGCTGACCGCCTTTCTCTCCGACGGCACCCTCACCCGTCTGGACACCGCCTTCTCCCGCGACCAACGGGCCAAGATCTACGTCCAGGACAGGATCCGAGAACACGGTCCGCTGCTGTGGTCCTGGCTCCAGGACGGCGCCCACCTGTACGTCTGCGGCGACGCCTCCCGCATGGCCAAGGACGTCGACCAGGCGCTGCGCGACATCGTCACCGCCCATGGTGGTCTCGGCGAGGACGGGGCAGCCCTGTACCTCAGGCAACTCGCGGCCGACAAACGATACGTCCGGGACGTGTACTGATCAGCTGCGGCCGCCCTGACCACCTTGCGGGAGCCCTGCCTGAAGGTGCGCAGGCACGGGGCGTCGGCTCGTACGGTGTCGGTTGTGCCGAGGCGGGGAGTGCGCGTGGAGAGCATCACGAAGAACCGGCAGTCGCCGGAGGTTCTGCGGGCCATGGTCGAGCGTGCCTACGGTCCGGACCGTATCCCTGAGGGCGAGGGGTGGGTGAGCGAGCTGGCGCATGGCTGGTTCAACGTCGCCTACCGCATACGGCTTCGCGACGGCTACGAGGTCGTCCTGAAGATCGCGCCACCGGCCGGGGTGGAAGTGATGACCTACGAGCAGGGCGCGATGGGGATCGAGCTGGCGGCGCTTGAACTCATCGGCCGGCACACGGCCGTGCCGGTCCCCCGCGTCGACTTCGCCGACCGGAGCCGCCAACTGTGCGACGCGGACTGGTTCTTCATGCCGTACGTCGACGCCGACAATCTCGCCGTCGTCGGCCCCGAGCTGCCGGCGCAGGAGCTGGCCGGGTACAAGGAGCAGGTGGGCGCGGCCAACCGGCAGATCAACTCCATCCGCGGTAGGGCGTTCGGGCCACTGGCCGGCCCGGGGGACGCCTGCTGGCGACGGGTGTTCACGGACATCGTCGAGGACGTCCTGGTCGACGGGGAGCGCCGCCGGGTCGATCTGGGCTGGGACTACGACACGGTGCGCGAGGTACTGGCCGAGCATGCCGCGAGCCTGGACGAGGTGAGCGAGCCACGGCTGGTGGAGTGGGATCTGTGGGACGGCAACGTCCTGGTCCACGACGGGAAGATCGCGTGCCTCATCGACCACGAGCGGGCCTTCTTCGGTGACCCGCTCATCGAGTTCGGGTTCGCCGGCACGCAGCTGGCTGCCTTCGGCGACTCCACCCACTTCATGCGCGGCTACGGACACCCTCCGCTGACCGAGACCCAGAGCGTGCGCCGCCGCCTGTACTGCCTGCACCTGCTGCTCATCATGGTGATCGAGACCGTCTACCGCCGCCACACCGACACCGCCCAGTACGACCTCGCGCGCGAGCGGCTGACCGAGGTCATGGCCCAACTGGGCCGCACGCGCCGCTGAAGTAGGCGTCCCGTTCATCGACGCGCGTTCCCGGTCCCAATCGCCCCTTGACCAGCCGACGGTTCACGTCAGCGGATGTCGTGGTCGGGGTGGGTCTGGTCGTACGTGTGCCGTGCCTCGGCGATGCCGGCACGGTGGGCCAGGGACCAGTCGGCGAGTGCCTTGACCAGGTGGGTCAGGCCGGCTCCGGTCTCCGTGAGGCGGTAGTCGACATGAGCCGGCACGGTCGGGTACACGGTGCGCAGCACGAGGCCGTCGCGTTCGAGCCTTCGTACCGTGAGGGTGAGCATGCGCTGCGAGATGCCGTCGATGGCACGCTGCAGTTCACGGAACCGGCGTGGTCCGCCCGCGAGTTCAACGATCACGAGTACCGACCACTTGTCCCCGATGCGGTCCAGGACGTCGCGGATGCCGCAGTCGGGGTGATCCTCGCGTCCGCAGGGCTCGAGGTCGGCGGAGGTGGTGGTTACCCCGGTGTGCGTGAGTGACATCAGACTGCCTTCTTGTGGCCCGCGGGCGTGCGGTCAAGGATCAAGTGTAGTTACCGATGAGAACCACAACGGCAGATTGCGACTGACATGATTCTGGTGACCGGAGCGAACGGAAACCTCGGCTCGGCCACTCTTGCGGCGCTGCACGCTCGCGGCGTCGTCGCGACGGGCGGCAGCCGCACGCCGGGCGAGGGGATGCGGCCTCTTGACTTCGATGACCCCGCGGGCCTCGATCTCGCCGGTGTGTCGACCCTGGTGCTGGTCTCCGCCGGTTTCGCGGAGGACGACGCGGTCGTCGGGAGGCACGCCGGGGTCCTGGACGCCGCCGTCCGCGACGGCGTCCGGCACGTCGTCTACACGAGCCTGACCGGCGCCGGTGACCATCTCGGTTTCGCGCTCGCCCACCGTGCGACCGAACGCCTCGTCCGGGCCGGCGGACTGCCCTGGACGATCCTGCGCAACGGCCTCTACGCCGAACTCTTCGGCGGTCTCCTGATGTGGGCCGGCAGGGGCGTGGAGTCCGCGTTCGGGGACGGCGCGCTGGCCGCGGTCGCGCGAGAGGATCTCGCCGATGCGGCCGCGACCGTTGCGGCGGATCCGACGCGGCACAGCGGACGCGTCTACGAACTCGTCGGCACGTCGATCACGGCGGGAGGGGTGGCCGACCGGCTCGGGGTCCCGCACCACACCATCAGCGTGGGCGAGTACCGGCGCCGCCTCCTCGACGAGACACCGGGCCTGCTGCCGTTCCAGCCGCCGATGCTCGCCTCGATCGCCACTGCCGTCCGACACGGCTTCCTGGCCGGCACCACCACCGACCTCCCGGACCTCCTTGACCGGCCGGCCCGCGACCCATTGGCCACGGCCGTCGCAGCCGCGTCGGCCACGAGACCCAAAGCAAGCGTCTCCTCGTAGCGCATCGTGGGCTCGCTCAAGCCCGACCGTCGCGCCATCTCCTGAACGGTCGGACCCACTGCTTGCCCTCCGGCCGCGAAGTGGCTCCAGGTCGGCTGAGCGTCAGAAGAAGTCCGCCCAGGGCTGGTCCCAGATCTGCTTCACGCACAGGACCAGGAAGAGCAGTCCGGCGATGGCGAGCATGGCGTTGCTGAGCAGGCCGTTGCGCCACTCGCTGGGCGTGCGGGAGGAGTTGAGGAGCCAGATCAGGGTGAGGGCGAGGAAGGGGAGGAAGGCGGCGCCCAGGACACCGTAGAGAATCACCAGGCGGAACGGCTGGCCCTGGAAGAGCAGGACGATCGGCGGGAAGGTCAGCCAGAGCAGGTACGCACGGAAGGGCCAGGACTTCTCCCGGGTGCCCGACGCCACTTCCTCCCCGGTCGTCCTGGTCCCGCGATAGCGCTCCACGAAGTCCGCGAACATCAGGCTCACGCCGTGCCAGACGCCGATGAGCGAGGTGAAGGACGTGGCGAAGAAGCCGATCAGGAAGAACTTGGCGGTCGCCGTGCCGTACTCGGCTTCGAGGATGTCGCTCAGCTGGATGAGGCCCTGGTCGCCACTGGCGATGGCGATGTTCGCGGAGTGCAGCAGCTCGGCGCCCACGAAGAGCATCGAGATGACGAAGACGCCGGTGGTGATGTAGGCGACGCGGTTGTCGAGGCGCATGACCTTCATCCAGCCCGTGTTCGTCCAGCCCTTCGCGTTGACCCAATACCCGTACGCGGCAAGGGTGATGGTGCCGCCGACACCGCCGATCAGGCCGAGCGTGTTGAGGATCGAGTCCTTCTCGTCGGGGAGGACGGGGAGGAGGCCGGCGAAGGCGTCACCGAGGTTGGGGGTGACGCGGATCGCCAGGTAGACCGTGACGACGAACATCACGCCCACCAGCACGGTCATGACCTTCTCGAAAACCTCGTACTTGTTGAACCACACGAACACCAGGCCGACCAGGCCGCAGATGACCGCCCAGGGCTTGATCGACCAGGAGTCCGGGAAGACGTCGGGGAACAACGCCTGCAGCGGTAGCGCGCTCGACGACATCGCCGCCGCGCCGTACACGAAGCCCCAGATGACCACGTAGACGACGAAGAAGTACGTCGTCCACCGGCCCAGACTCGCCCAGCCGTCGAAGAGGGTTCGTCCGGTGGACAGATGCCAGCGGCCGGCCGCCTCGGCGAGAGAGATCTTGACCACGCAGCCGATGACCGCGGCCCAGAGCAGGGTGTAACCGAAGTTGCTGCCCGCCACAAGCGTCGCCACGAGGTCGCCGGCGCCGACTCCCGTCGCGGCGACGACGATGCCGGGTCCGATGTACTTCCAACTCGACTTGCGCGGCCGGGAGGTGGTCTCCCCTGACTCTGAGTTCCCAGTGGTCTCCGTCATGTGAATCAAGAAAGCGTAAAGAGTGCGAGGCCACAAGGGCGCGTGCTTCGATCACCACTCGACGTACACAGCGCCCGAGCAGGGCGACGCGCTGCCGCATGGGCGCGCACAGTATGAACAGAACTGAGCGATCAATGGTGCGCGAGTCGGCGTGTTCCTAGCATCACAGCGCTCGGCGCGATGGTGCGCCACTGGATCAGGAGCGTGGTTGTGCCCAGCCCCAGTCGGAACAGACCTTCCCGCACCGGATCCCTCATGCGACGTGGCGTGGCGCTGGCCGCCGGTATCGCGGGCGTCGTCGGGTCGTTGAGCGGCGTCAGCGCGGCCCAAGCCACCCAGCTGCGGCCGGGGCCGGCTGTGTGCCCCGCGGGTGTGGGCAGCAAGGCCACCTGTTACACCGGCCAGGACGCCAACGGGGCCTACTACGCGATCGCCGTGCCCGAGCACTGGAACGGCTCGCTGGTCGTACATGCTCATGGCGGCCCCGACTTGGGTGAGGGGTCGGATCCGGAGCGGAGCATCGACGACCTGGATCGCTGGTCCGTGATGGTGGACGAGGGATATGCCTGGGCCGGTTCGTCCTACCGCCGGGGGCGCTTCTCCGTGTTCACCTTCCGCGACATCGTGCACAACCGGCTCGGCGACCGGAATCCCTTCAGCAACAAGGGCGTGCGGTACTCCGGTTCGCACGACGACAAGGCACTCGACGCGGGCGTCGAGCGTTTCTCCGCCGACCCCGACGCCCGGCGCGATCTGTCCTACGACAGCGACCTCACCGGGCGGGTTTCGATGCCCGTACTCACCATGCACGCCATCGACGACCCCACGGCATTCATCGAACACGAGGCTGCGTACCGGGCGAGCCGTGAGGGCGCCCATCGCGAGTCGAACCTCGTGCAGACCTTCACCGGTGAGAGCGAGCACAGCGCACTGAGTGACTCGGAGTACGCCAACTCCATTGCTGCGCTGGCCGGCTGGGTGCGCACGGGCAGGAGGCCTACGCCGCAGTCCGTCGCGTCATCGTGTGCCTCTTTCGACCGCACCTACGGGACGGGGTGCTTCTACGACTCCGACTTCCGCCCGTCGCGGTACGCCTCTCGGGTCCTGCCGCGGCCGGGCGGGCTGTCGTGGCCGGCCATGACGGTATCTCAGGAAGAGGCCTGGAGCCGGATCAACGGGGTGGGGATCGCCCCGTAGCAGGCGCGGCGCCGCCGGTCGCCGAAAGGCGGCGGGCGGCGGGCGGCGGGCGGCGGGCGGCGTTGGGATGTCGCCGGCGCGAACGGCGGCGAGCCGGCCGGCGAGCACCTGGCCGAGTCCGGGGCGGGGGCGCTTGTCAGCTGCAGCGGCGCCCCGCCGCGACGCCTGCTCCGGGCGCAGCCTCCCCCGCGCGTACCCTCTTCTGCGTGTCAGCCCCCTCCCCGCATCACGTCGCCGTCCTCGTGCTCGAGGGTGCGAAGCCTCTCGATGTCGGCATTCCTGCCCAGGTGTTCACGACCCGCGCGAGCATGCCGTACGAGGTACGGGTGTGCGGCGCGGCATCCGGTCTGGTGACCGGCGGCGACGGCCTGTCGTACTACGTCGCCCACGGGCTGCAGGCGCTCGAGTGGGCTGACACCGTTTTCGTCCCTGGCTACCGGTTCCCGGATCGCGAGGACCCGCCGCAGGCCGTCGTCGATGCGCTGACCGCCGCCCACGACCGGGGGGCGCGGCTCGCCGCCATCTCGACGGGTGCCTTCGCGCTCGCGGCCACGGGGCTGCTCGACGGCAGACGCGCCACGACACACTGGCACTACACGCGGGCACTCGCGGCGAAGCGTCCGCTCGTTCAGGTCGACGAGGATGTTCTGTTCGTCGACGAGGGCAGCGTGCTGACGTCGGCGGGCGCCGCCTCCGGCATCGACCTGTGCCTGCACATCCTGCGCCGCGATCTCGGAGTGTCCGCGTCCAACCACGCGGCCCGGCGCCTGGTGGCTGCCCCCTATCGCAGCGGCGGCCAGGCGCAGTACGTACCGCGCAGGGTGCCCGAGCCGCTCAGCGAGCGGTTCGCAGCCACCCGGGAGTGGGCGTTGCACCGGCTCGGCGAGCCCCTCACCCTCGAAACGCTCGCCCGGCACGCGGCGGTGTCGCCGCGCACGTTCTCGCGACGCTTCGCCGAAGACACCGGGTACACGCCGATGCAGTGGGTCATGCGCGCCCGCATCGACGTGGCCCGCGAGCTGCTCGAACGCTCGCAGCGGAGTGTCGAGCAGATCGCCGCCGACGTCGGTCTCGGCACCGGTTCCAATCTCCGGCTGCACTTTCAGCGCATCCTCGACACCACGCCGAGCGAGTACCGGCGCACCTTCACCCAAGGCGAGTAGCCCCGCCACCACGTGGCGCGATACTTGCGAACCGTGGCGATCACGCCACTGTCACCGGCTGCAGGCGCGCGACACGCTGATGGCGAACGAGAAGGGACACCACTCATGACTCGCATTGCCATCAACGGATTCGGCCGCATCGGACGCAACGTGCTGCGCGCACTGCTCGAACGCGACAGCGACCTGGAGGTCGTCGCCGTCAACGACCTCACGGAGCCCGCCGCCCTTGCGCGGCTGCTGGCCTACGACTCGACATCGGGCCGGCTCGGGCGCCCGGTGGACGTCGATGGGGACGCCCTCGTCGTCGACGGCCGTCGCATCACCGTTCTCGCCGAGCGCGAACCTGCGCAGCTGCCATGGGCCGAGCTCGGCGTCGACATCGTGCTCGAGGCGACCGGCCGCTTCACGTCGGCCAAGGCTGCCCGCTCCCACATCGACGCGGGCGCGAAGAGGGTACTCATCAGCGCGCCTGCGGACGGAGCGGATGTCACCCTCGCGTTCGGGGTCAACACCGACGCGTACGATCCGGCCCTGCACACGATCGTCTCGAACGCCTCGTGCACGACCAACGCGCTTGCGCCTCTGGCCGCGGTGCTCGACGATCTTGCCGGTATCGAGCACGGCTTCATGACGACGGTGCACGCCTATACACAGGAACAGAACCTGCAGGACGGTCCGCACCGCGACGCCCGCCGCGCCCGCGCCGCCGCGGTCAACATCGTGCCGACCACGACGGGCGCCGCCAAGGCGATCGGCCTCGTGCTGCCGAACCTTGAGGGCAAGCTGTCGGGCGACTCGATCCGCGTGCCGGTTCCGGTGGGATCGATCGTCGAGCTCAACACGACCGTCGCCCGCGACGTGACGCGCGAGGACGTGCTGGGTGCGTACCGCGCGGCGGCGCAGGGGCCGCTCGCCGGCGTGCTCGAGTACTCGGACGACGCGCTCGTCTCCTCCGACATCACGGGCAATCCGGCCTCGTCCATTTTCGACTCGGCTCTCACCCGCGTCGACGGCCGCCACATCAAGGTGGTCGCCTGGTACGACAACGAGTGGGGCTTCTCCAACCGCGTGATCGATACGCTCCAACTTCTCGCCGCCGGCTGACCGGTAGTCGGGCGGACGCTGCCGACCACGGCGTGCGGGTGCGTCAGGGTCAGGTCCCCGACAACCGGCTCGTCGTGGTTGAGCCTCCGGTCGCCCCCGTCAGCGACTCCCGCGGGCGTTGAGCCGGGCGGCCTGGCGCGTCAGGTGGTCGCGTTCGGCGAGGTTGGGCGCCTTGGGAGCGGCCTCGGCATACAGCCGTGCCGCTGTGGCCAGGTCGCCGTCGCGTTCGTGCAGGTAGGCGGCCACCGCGGTGTGCCGGGGCAGTGAGTCGTCCAGCGTCGCGAGCGCCGCCAGGCCGGCGCGCGGTCCGTCGGCCTCACCGACGGCCACGGCGCGGTTGAGTCGGACGACCGGGCTGTCGGTCAGACGTGCGAGCTCGTCGTACCACTCGACGATCTGCACCCAGTCGGTCTCCTCGGCGGTGGGCGCGTCGGCGTGGAGCGCCGCGATGGCGGCCTGGGCCTGGAACTCGCCCAGCCGGTCGCGGGCTAGGGCCGCCTGGAGGATCCCGACGCCCTCGGCGATCGCCTTGGTGTCCCACCGGGCGCGGTCCTGCTCGGCGAGTGGCACCAGGCTGCCGTCGGGCGCGGTCCGGGCGGCGCGGCGGGCGTGGTGGAGCAGCATGAGGGCGAGCAGCCCCGCGACCTCGGGGTGGTCGATGGCGGCCGCGAGTTGCCGGGTGAGCCGGATGGCCTCGGCGGCGAGGTCGACGTCGCCGGAGTGGCCCTCGTTGAAGACCAGGTAGAGGACGCGCAGCACGGTGGCGACGTCGCCGGGCTGGTCGAACCGCACGCCGGAGACCGTGCGCTTGGCCCGGCTGATCCGCTGCGCCATCGTCGCCTCGGGCACCAGGTAGGCCTGGGCGATCTGGCGAGTGGTGAGCCCGCCGACGGCACGCAGCGTGAGTGCGACCGCGGAGGACGGCGTAAGCGACGGGTGCGCGCACAGGAAGTAGAGCTGGAGCGTGTCGTCCACCGCGGGCGCGGGTCCGGGTACCGGTTCCTCGTCGAGGCGGTCCTCGCGTCGGCGGCGGGCGGTGTCCGCCCGGGTCGCGTCGAGGAAACGGCGCCAGGCCACGGTGACCAGCCAGCCCTTCGCATCCCGCGGTGGATCGGCCGGCCACACGCGGACCGCCTCGACCAGCGCGTCCTGTACGGCGTCCTCGGCGGCCGCGAAGTCCGCTCCTCGCCGGACGAGGACGCCGAGCACGCTGGGCGTGAGGCTCCGGAGCAGGACCTCGTTCACTTGAAAGAACACTCCGAGATGGTGGGCGAGGCGCCGTAGAACGGGCGCAGCTCGAGCCATTCGTGGATCGGCTTTCCGCCCGCTCCGGGGGCGGCCGACAGTTCCCCGGCCAGCTCGACTGCTCGCTCGTAGCTGTCGACGTCGATCACCATCCAGCCGGCGATGAGGTCCTTGGTCTCGGCGAACGGTCCGTCGGTGACCGGCGGGCGACCCTCGCCGTCATAGCGGACGAACGTCCCCTCGGGGGCGAGCGCCTGACTGTCGACGAACTCGCCGGTCTCTTCGAGCCGCGCCGCGAAGTCGTTCATGTACTGCACGTGCGCCGAGATCTCCTCCGGCGTCCACTGCTCCATCGGCACGTCATTGACCGCCGCCGGAGCGCCGCTGTAGTGCTTGAGCAGCAAGTACTTGGCCATGGTGATACTCCTCGGTGCTGGTACAAACTATTTTGGTCGCGTTCACTGCCGGGACGAAGCCAGTCACCGGATCTCGACATCACCGTCCGAACTTTTTGAGATTCGTCGATGAGCCCGAGTGAGCCGACTTACGGTGCCCCGTCCACGCCGTGGCACGTGGGCCGGGCGGAGCGACGCCTCCCAGGATCAGCGACGACCCGGGGCAACTGAATCAAGAGAAGGCTCACGTACGTCACTCCCTGTGGTCCTGGCGCGTCGCGGAGCGCCCGTACCTCTGGCCTGTTCCGCGTGGCACCTCGGTGATCGCGCCTGTTGCGACAATGGGCCGGTGAATAACGTGTCACCGCGGAATCAGGATCGCCGAAGCCGACCCAACTACGACCGTGAATCTCTTCTTGAGATCGCGGTCGAGGTTTTCAACGAGCGCGGCTACGACGCCACCGGTATGGAGGAGTTGGCCAGACGCCTGGGCCTGAGCAAGTCCAGCATCTACCACCATGTCTCGGGCAAGGAGGAAATTCTGGATCTTGCCGTCACCCGTGCGCTCGATGCCCTTTTTTCCCTCATCGACGAACCCGATGAGGCGGAACTCCGGCCGACGGCCCGGCTTGAGCACATCGTGCGTCGGAGCGTCGAAGTACTCGCGGCAGAGCTGCCGTACGTCACCTTGCTCCTGAGGGTCCATGGGAACAGTGCCACTGAACAGCGAATCCTCAAGCGACGGCGAGAATTCGACCACCGCGTTGCCGAGCTGGTCGAGCTGGCGGCGCAGGAAGGAGGAATCCGTGCCGATATCGATCCCCATCTCGCAAGCCGACTGGTCTTCGGCACCGTAAATTCTCTCATCGAGTGGTACCGGCCGGACGGGGAGCTTCCTGTGGCTGTCCTCGCCGACGCTCTCACCGTCCTCGTCTTCGGCGGTTTGCGGTCTCATGGTCACGCCGGTTCTGTCGACATTCCCCGGCGCACGAGTCGGCCCCGCCTCTGAAGCGACGCGACCTGGAGACCGCGTGCGGCGATGCGGGGGTACCGCACCGCTTCGCGGACCAGGAATTCGCTCGCGCCCGGTGAGGTGAACCGATATTTTCCGCCTGAGGGCATTGAAGTCCCGGACGCGACCGCAAGGGAAGATCTGCATGGACATCGAGGGTGCGCGGACCGACCGACTGGGCTTGCTGCTCGAGCAGTTCGACAAGGCCCGGGAGATGGCCCAGGTGCGGCTGACCGGGCTCGGTGACGAGGAGTACCTGTGGGAGCCGGTGCCCGGTTGCTGGTCGCTCCGGCGCCGGGGCGAGACGGCGACACCCAGGGCGTTCGGGCCGGGCGAGTGGGTGCTCGACCTGGGCGCGGCGGACATCCCGGCGAGCGAGTACGCCGAGGTAGCCCGGCAGGCAGCCGGCGGCATGACCGTTGACAAGATCGCCGACGACTGGAGCGTGAGTGTCGAGCGGGTCGAGCAGATCCTCACCCACACCGGTGCGCCGGAACCGGACGCGGCGCCGGTCACGACCATCGCGTGGCGGCTCGGACACCTGCACTACCAGTTCGCGGGCGGCTGGGAGTGGGCCTTCGGCGAACGGCTGCAGGACCCGAAGCTGATGATCGACTTCTCCCCGTCCGCCGACCTGACACTCGAGCGGTTCTGGCCGGTGATCGACCGGTGGCGCGAGAGCATCGGCTCCGTCACGGAAGAGCAGCTCGACACGGTCGGCTTCTCGCAGTACCCGTACGGCTCCGACCCCGACGACCCGTTCATCGGCGTCCTGTCGGGAGCCAACCTCGAATTCATCCACCACATGGCAGAGATCGCGTTGCTCCGTGACCTGTGGCGAGCCCGCTTCACCGCCGGCGGGTAGGCCGGACGCGCGACCGTGTTTCACGGTGCACCGGTCCAACCGCCCTGAACGATTCGTAACCCGCTCTGTGAGCTTGCCGGTTGAGCAGCCAGGGCAGCGAAGCCCTTGATGGGCCCAGCTGTTGCAGGCCGACGAGGACACGGTGTGCGAAGTGATCCGGCGGTCAACTGACATGTGCGGCGATGGTTCGCGCACATGTCAGGGACTCGGTGTGCGTCGTGTCCACCTCCAGGTCGTAGGACACCCCTTCGTGCACCACATCCGCCTGCGCCGCGGCCATCCCCTGTACGCGATCTCCTCGTGCGACCTCACGGCCTGCGGCGACCGCGCTGTCACACCTGACGCCCACCCAAAACACGGGCAGTCCGCCCAGTGCCTTCTGCCACCGTTGCTGAGACGCTCCTCCGCCGAGGAAGACGTCATCGATGATGACCCTGGCGCCTGCATGGGCCATCGCCACAACACCGTTCATCCAGGCTGCCTCCAGCGCCCGGAAGTCCGCCCCGACGCTCACCTCTCCGTCCGACGCGAACACGATTCCCTCGTCCGACGCACGCATCTTCGCCGGCAAGGCATCGACGAACGAGTCGCATCCGAACGCCAGCCACGGATCAGCCAGTTGGGCCTGCAGGCATCGTACGATCCCGGACTTCCCCGAGCTGGAACCACCGTTGAGAATGATCATCCGAGTCGTCACCGCCCCACGGTAAAGCGCGTCCCTCACGACACAAAACGAATTCCGATGACGGCACCGCCCGGTCGAGCCGCGCGACGGTCGCACAGGCATCAACCTCAGGAGCCCTGACCGTCAGTCTGCGCCGATACCACAAGGGGAAAGTTGCGAACGCAAGCGCTGTGACGCGGTGTTTCCTGCCCGACCCCGACCGTCAAGTCGTTCTACGGGTAACCAGCCACACACAGCCGAGGCTGATCAGTGTCACCGCCGTGAGGTACAGGGCGATAGGTGTGGTGGATGACCAGCTCGTGTAGAGGCCTGTGGCAACGGTCGGCGCGATGCCGCCACCCAGTATCGCTCCCAACTGGTAGCCGAGAGAGGCCCCGCTATAGCGAATCTCAGCTCTGAAGAGTTCCGAGAACAGTGCCGCGATCGGCCCATAGACGATACCCATGAATACCGCCGTCACCAGGAGTGCCAGCAGAATCAGGGCAGAGTTCGCGGTGTTGACCATGGGGAACAGGAAGACGGCACACACCACAAGACCCATGGAACCGATCCTGAGTACCACCCGACGGCCGTGCCGGTCGGAGAGAGCGGAGGCCCATGGTATGACCGCGAGCCACACAAGTGAGGCGATGAGCGTGAGGACAAGGATGCGGTTCCGGCTCAGTTCGAGCACGGCAGTCGTATACGACAGCAGGTAGGCCATGAAGATGTAGCCGACCGCATTGATTCCGATGAACGCGCCGGCGGAAAGAGCCACTTCCTTCCAGTGTTCTCGCAGCACCGTCACGATGGGCATGCGCTGTTCCGACTTCGCCTGCTTGACCGCCTCGAAGTCCGGGCTTTCGGCGATGGTTAGTCGAATCACCAATCCCGCCACCACCATGACGGCGCTCGCCAGGAACGGGACTCGCCACCCCCAGGCCAGGAAAGCGTCATTGCTGAGATTGGTCGTGAGGCCGAGGAACACCAGGTTGGCGACAATGAGGCCCCCGGGCACGCCCATCTGCGGGAAACTGCCGTAGAAGGCCTTCTTTCGATCCGGGGCATGCTCGACAGCCATGAGGACTGCGCCGCCCCACTCGCCACCGACCCCTATGCCCTGGATGAAACGGAGGGTCACGAGCAGGATCGGCGCCCAGACGCCGATGGTGGCGTAGGTGGGAAGCAGCCCTATGCCCACCGTGGCAAGTCCCATGGTCAGCAGTGAAATCACCAGCATGGACTTGCGGCCGACGCGGTCACCGAAGTGGCCCATGACGATGCCGCCCACCGGGCGGGCGAAGAAGCCGACCGAGTAAGTGGCGAAGGCAGCCAACGTTCCCGCGGCCTCGGAGACGCCCGGGAAGAACAACGGTCCGAATGCAATTGCCGCAGCCATGCCGTAGATGAAGTAGTCGTACCACTCAATGGCGGTTCCGACGAAGCTTGCTGTTGCCACTCGCAGCGGGCGTATCCGCTTTGGCGTGACTGTCCCGGGTAGGTTTCGATCGATGGCCACTGCTGTCTCCTGACAGGGTGAGCGGTGCCGCCGTAGTTGTTCATCGGGGCTTGGGGAGGGAGATATCAGAGCGAAGTGGGGGATGAAGTCGCCCGATTGCCGAACTGCTCGAGGCCGGTCTGGTCACTACCTCGATCAACGGCTGGATGTGCTCTGCCGGCTTGCGCCTGAGCCCAGTTTTCCGACACTCCTCGTGTCGCGGGACCGAGCCGGCCGACTCAAGCAGGGCGCTGCGCAACTGATTTCCGTCGATTTCACTGGGTGAGTGATACCGACGGCGCCAGCAGCAGTCGACGGAAGACCGAGGCAGGGTGGCGCCCGGACCGCTCCCGCCAGCTGGAGATGGAGACTCTGCAGCTGAGTGGACTAGGCCTTTCATCATGTCGGCAGAGACTTCCAGGGCTGCGGCCGATCATTGCCCCAGACCTACCGACCGAACGATTGGTCGTCTCGTGACTGGTAAGTAAAGGCAGCCGTGCAACCGGTGTCAAGGGAATGGAACGGATAGAAGTTTGCCCGCCCAGGAGCATCACTGGGGCAATCGTTTACTACCGCCCCTCAACTCCCTGGCTGTCGCGGGGATGGCCTTCGCCTCCTCGGCCCACACAGGGCCGGACACCGCTGCCAGAGGCCCGCGCGGCCACGTCTGCACCCGAACAGGCAAGAAAAGTGACACTCCGTCGACGACGGACGGAGGGGCGACGGAAGGGCAATCGGGCAGGCTCACCACCCTTGCGGCGTTTGCTGGTTTGCACAGAAGCAGTGTTCCGAACTGCGCGCGTGACCTTGCACGGACGGCTGCTCACGAAGAGACGGCCATCGCTCAGCAGTGACCACAGAACGCCCGGGTGGCTGCGTACGAACGCGAAAGCGCCCTGGATTTCCCGCTTTCCCCTGCCTTCTTCTCGGCCCTTCAGCGCCCCTGATGCGCCCTCAGAACGGGCAGCGCCTGGCGGCCGCCCGAGCCAGTTGGTCCACCGGGGCGGTCAGCTGTCGTAGTCGACAGACAGCGTTTCGGAGAGCGGGTACGTCTGGCACGTCAGCACGTATCCGGCATCGACCTCAGCGGTTTCGAGGGCGTAGTTGCGGCGCATGTCCGCCTCGCCCTGCGTGACTCGAGCGCGGCAGGTGCCGCAGACCCCTCCCTTGCAGGCAAAGGGAAGGTCTGGACGGATGCGCGCAGCCGAGTCGAGGATCGTACGCCCGCGGGACAGCCCTGCCGTGGTGGAACGGCCGTCGAGGGTGATGGTGACCTCGCTGACGGGTCCGTCGACCGTCGGCTCTTCGCGGCGGATCGCCTGGGCCGGCTCGTCGGCGAAGAACAGCTCCTGGTGCACGCGTTCGTTGGACACGTTGAGATTCGCCAGTACCTGCTGGGCGTCCCGAACCATGCCGTGGGGGCCGCACAACCACCAGTGGTCTGCGCTTGCGACGTCGATCAGTCCGTCGATGAGGGCGTCGAGGCGCCGGCCGTCCAGGCGGCCGGAGAGCAGGTCTGCCTCACGGGGTTCCCGGGAGAGGACGTGTGCGAGCTGGAACCGGGTGCGGTATGTGTCCTTCAGGTCGGCCAGCTCGTCGGCGAACATGACTGAGTCGGTGCGCCGGTTTCCGTAGAAGAGCGTCACTTTGGACAGGTCGTTGGACGCAAGTACCGACTCGGCGATGGACATCATGGGGGTGACCCCGGATCCCGCCGCGATGAGTACGTGGTGACCGGGCCCTGTGAGGTCGGGTGTGAAGGAACCTGTGGGAGCCATGACTTCGATGGTGTCGCCGGGCTTCACCTCGTGGACCAACCAGGAGGAGAACAGTCCTCCCGGGACCTCCCGGACTCCGATGCGAGGGGGTGTACCGGCCGGCGAGCAGATCGAGTACGAGCGGCGTTCGTCCCGTCCGTCGATCTCACGACGCAGAGTGAGTGACTGGCCCGGTGCGAAGAGGAACTCCGGTGCCAAGGCCTCGGGGATCTCAAAGCTGACAGCGACCGCGTCTTCGCACAGGCGTTGTACGCCGGCCACACGCAGGGTGTGGAACATCGGGCGGCGCCTGCGTGCCCTTGTCGCGGGGGCACCGGAAGTCGGTGCCATCAGCTCTGCCATCAGATCTCCTTGACGTACTCGAACGGCTCATGGCAAGTGAGGCAACGCCACAGTGCCTTGCAGGAGGTTGACCCGAAACGCGATGTCTCCTGAGTTTCCACCGACCCGCACCGCGGGCACGGCACGATGTGGCGGATCGGTGAGAGGCTCAGCGGTACCGGGCCGGCGGGGCGTTGCGGTGTCCTCAGGGGTGGGGCGATGTCGTACTCGGTGAGTTTGCGGCGCCCTGCTGGGGTGATCCAGTCGCTGGTCCACGGCGGGTTCAGTACGGTGCGGATCTCCACCCGTTCGAAGCCGGCCTTCCTCAGGCGGGCGGACACGTCCGCCCGCATCTCCGCCATGGCCGGGCATCCTGAGTACGTCGGGGTCAGGCTCGCGACCACCGTGCCGTCTCCGGTGATGGTGACGTCGCGCAGGACCCCCAGGTCAGCCAGGGTGAGCATGGGCAGTTCGGGGTCGGGCACCTGCTCGGCAACACGCCGGGCGCGCCGGACGTCGGACAGGGCGGTCACCATGTCGCGTCCGGATGCGCACGGGCCACACTCTGCAGTTCGGCAAGGAGTGGCGCGAGGTGTTCGGTGTGGTCACCGTGCCGGCCCCCTCCGGGCAGGGGCGGAGTTTGCGGCATGGCGAGGCCGGCGGCGTCGAGCACCTGCTGAAGATCCGCCAGGACTTCGCTTCGCCCGTCGTGGGCCGAGAACAGTTCCTGCAAGTAGGGGGCAACGTCTGCGAGTGCGTTGTTGATGCGGCGGTGGGATTCTTCCGTTCCGTCTCCCAGGCGCACCATCCACTCGGCTGCGTACTGTCGGTGGTAGGCCAGTTCCTTCAGGGCCTTGTCGGCGATCGCCGACAGTACGGGATCCGGCGACGAGACGAGCCGGGCGAAGTGAGCGAGACGCCAGCTGGAGAACGCGAACAGCCGCACGATGGAGAACGCGAAGTCGCCGTTGGGGAGTTCGACCAGGCGGACGTTGCGGAAGTCCTCCGCATCCCTGAAGTAGGCATAGGCGTCCTCGGTGCGGCCGGTGCCGTCGGCCTGGCCGCAGCGGGCGTACAGCAGTCGCGCCTGGCCCAGCAGGTCGAGTCCGACGTTGGCGAGCGCCACCTCCTCCTCCAACTCCGGTGCCAGGGTGACCCATTCGGCGAGCCGTTGCGCCAGGATCAGGGTGTCGTCGCCGAGGGCACTGCAGGAGGCAGCCAGTTCGACGGCATCGATGCCGTCGGGCACAGAGGTGTCCACGCCGTGCAGCGGGTCTTCGAACCCGGTACCGAACGCCCAGCGGGCATCGCTGTCGTCGTGGCCCTCGGCCAGAGTCATGTAGACGTGATCGTCACTCATCCCCGGCTCCTAGATGTGCGGGACATCGTCAGGGATGTCGTAGAAGGTCGGATGGCGGTACACCTTGTCCGCGCTGGGCGCGAAGAAGGGGTCCTTCTCATCGCGCGAGGAGGCGGCGATGTGCTCCGAGCGCACGACCCAGATACTGACCCCCTCATTGCGCCGGGTGTAGAGGTCGCGGGCGTGGGTGAGAGCCATCCGGTCGTCCGCCGCGTGCAGCGAGCCCACATGCACATGGTTCAGTCCGCGCTTGCCCCGGACGAACACCTCGTACAACGGCCAGTCCCGCTTCTCGGTCTCCGCTTCGCTCATGCCGCTGCCTCCTCACGTGCTCGGGCGGCCTGCTTACTCGCATGGGCGGTGGCCGCCTCCCGTACCCAGGCGCCTTCATCGTGTGCGATCCGGCGCCGCTCGACTCGCTCCGTGTTGCACGGGCCGTCACCGGCGATCACCCGCTTGAGTTCGGAGAAGTCGGGGGTGCCGAAGTCGTGGTGGCCCCGTTCGTCGTTCCAGCGCAGTTCGGGGTCGGGCAGGGTGACACCGAGCTTCTCCGCCTGCGGCACCGTCATGTCGACGAAGCGCCGGCGCAGTTCGTCGTTGCTGTGCCGCTTGATCTTCCAGGCCATGGACTGGGCGGAGTTGGGCGAATCGTCGTCCGGGGGGCCGAACATCATCAGCGAGGGCCACCACCACCGGTCGACGGCGTCCTGCACCATCTCACGCTGGGCGTCCGTGCCACGCATCATCGTCATCAGCAGCTCGAAGCCCTGGCGCTGATGGAACGACTCCTCCTTGCAGATCCGCACCATGGCTCGCGCATAGGGACCGTACGAGCTGCGGCACAACGGGACCTGGTTGCAGATCGCCGCACCGTCCACGAACCAGCCGATGACGCCCACGTCCGCGAAAGTGGGCGTCGGGTAGTTGAAGATCGACGAGTACTTCTGGCGGCCCTCGATCAGTCGCTGGGTCAGGTCGGCCCGGTCCGCTCCCAGGGTCTCGGCAGCGGAGTAGAGGTACAGCCCGTGGCCTGCTTCGTCCTGGACCTTTGCGAACAGGATGGCCTTGCGGCGCAGCGACGGCGCCTTGGTGATCCACTCGCCTTCCGGCTGCATGCCGATGATTTCCGAGTGCGCGTGCTGGGCGATCTGCCGGACAAGCGACTTTCGGTACCCCTCGGGCATCCAGTCGCGCGGCTCGATCCGCTGGTCCCGCGCGATCGTCGACTCGAAGTGGGACCGCAGGTCCGGCTCGGTGTCACTACCGGGGGACGCGACGGAATGTGTTGTAGCCATGTGCACCACCTTACCTACCGACCATTCGTTCGGTCCATCATACGGTGACCCCTCCCCGGCCTGGCAAGCACCGGTGGGGACTGCACCCGGAAAAGGACGGCCGCTGTCCGGCCGGGAAGTCCGGCCGGGATGGACGTACCGCGGCACGGTGATCCTCTGTGCCGTCCAGTCGCTCCCGCCGCGCTACGGCCTCACGTTCGAGTACGCCTCCGCCCTGACGGTCACCATGTGTAGAACCCCTGTCCGGCCTTCTGCCCGAGTTCGCCACGGGCCACCTTCTCCCTCAGCAACTGCGGCGGCGCGAAGCGATCGCCGAGTGTGGCATGCAGGTGTTCGGCGATGGCGAGCCGCACGTCGAGCCCGACCAGGTCCGTCAGCCGCAGCGGTCCCATGGGGTGCCTGTAGCCGAGCCGCATCGCGTCGTCGATGGCCTCAGGGGCGGCGACACCCTCCTCGACCATACGGATGGCCTCCAGGCCCAGGGCCAGGCCGAGACGGCTGCTGGCGAAGCCAGGGGAATCCTTGACGACGACGTCCTGCTTGCCCAGCGCCTTGGTCCATTCCAGAGCGGCTCGGACCGTGCGAGGAGCGGTGTCGGGTGCGATCACGATCTCGACCAGTGCGGAGGCCGGCACCGGATTGAAGAAGTGCATGCCGAGGAAGCGTTCGGGGCGGCGGAGGACGGAGGCAAGGTCGGTGACCGACAGCGAGCTCGTGTTGGTGGCCAGGACAGTCGCGTCGCTCACCGCTTCTTCGGCCGCCTTGAGCAGGCGGGCCTTGAGCGCGACGTCCTCGGGAACGGCTTCCACGACCAGTTCGGTGTCCGGGGGCAGGGCCTCCACCGTCGATACGAAGGTCACTCGCCGGGTCACAACCGCTGCCGACTCGGCGAGGTGGCCCCGCTCTTCCGCCCGCGTGAGGCCGGCTCCGATCCGCTCCACCGCCGCGGCGGCAGCCTCCGTGCCGCTCTCCACGACCGTCACCACCGAACCGGCGGCAGCGAAGGACTGCGCGATCCCCGATCCCATGCGTCCGCCCCCGATGACTCCGACGGCCCTGGGCGCTGACGTCATGTCCGGCTCCTTCTGTCGAGAAAACGTGTCATGCGGTCCTTCTTGTCATCGCTCTCGAACAGCACGGCCTGTGCCAGGTCGTCGGCCACGGGGTGGGATCCGGGCGAGTCCACGACGAGCTTCGTGAGGCGCAGGGCCGTGGCTGATGAGCGCGCCATTCGATCGAGCAGCGCGTGGGCTGCCTCCAGCAGTTCTTCGGCCGGGACGACATCGATGACCAGGCCGACAGCGAGAGCTGCCCGGGCGTCGAGGTTGCGGTCGGCGAGCAGGACCTGCTTGGCGACGGACTCACCGACCAGTTCGGGCAGGCGCCAGCAGGCACCGGCCGCCGCGAGAATGCCAAGGCCCGGCTCGGGATTGCCGAACACAGCATCGGGGCCGGCAAGGCGCAGGTCGCAGGCATAGGCCAGTTCGGCCCCACCTCCCAGTGCCCAGCCGTCGACCGCGGCGAGCGTGGGCATGGGCAGCCTCCGGACTCGCTCGAACAGTCGGCTGTTGATGCCCTGCAGAGCTTCGTCCCTGCCTCGCTCGATGAGTTCGGCGATGTCGGCCCCGCCTGCGAAGACACCGCCGTGTCCGGTCAGGAGAAGCAGTTTGGGGGCACGTTCCAGTTGCTCGCACACCTGGTGCAGCTCGGTGATCATGCGGCCACTGATGGCGTTGCGGGCCTCTGGGCGGTGCAGGGTGACGACGACCCGGTCTGTGCCCTCCTCCACCCGCAAGGTGTCGTACGACGAGGGGTGACCGTCGGCGGTCATACCCGCTCCACCAGGAGCGCGACGCCCTGGCCCACGCCTACGCACAGGGTGGCCAGACCGCGGCGGCCGTCCTCTCGCTCCAGCCGACCGAGCAGGGTGAGGAGGATGCGGGCGCCGGAGCAGCCGAGTGGGTGGCCCAGGGCGATGGCCCCGCCGTCGGCGTTGACCTTCTCCTCGTCCATCTTCAACCGTCGCATCACGGCGAGTGACTGAGCGGCGAAGGCCTCGTTCAGCTCGATCGCGTCGAGGTCCCCGATTCCCCAGCCCGCGCGGCCGAGTGCCTTCTCGGTGGCCGGGACGGGCCCCAGTCCCATGAGGTTGGGCTGCACACCGGCCGAGGCCGAGCCGATGATCCGCGCCCGCGGTGTGAGTCCGTAGCGGTCGACGGCTGCCGCTCCGGCGAGCACCAGTGCGGCAGCGCCGTCCGACAACGGAGAGGACGAGCCTGCCGTGACGATGCCGTCCTTGCGGAAAATGGTGCGCAAGGACCCCAGTTTCTCCAGGGTGGTTGTCGCCCGTGGGCCCTCGTCCCTGGTCACCGTGGTGTCCTTGACCAGGACCGGCACGATCTCCCGGTCGAAGCGGCCTGCCTCCTGCGCCGCAAGAGCTCGGTGGTGACTGCGCAGGGCGAAGGCGTCCGACTCGGCACGGGTGATGCCGTCCAGAGCCGCTACCTCTTCAGCGGTCTCCCCCATGGACAGGGTGATCTTCGGTGTCTGCGGTCCGGCGTCGCCGGCGACAGCCAGGTCCGCGGCGGCGAATCGCGGGTTGGTGAATCGCCAGCCCAGAGCGGTGTCGTGCACCTGTCCCGGCTTGGCCCATGGGGTGCCGGGCTTCTCCATCACCCAAGGCGCGCGGGTCATGGACTCCACTCCCCCGGCGACCACCAGATCGGCCTCTCCGGCGCGGATCGTGTGAGCGGCCGAGGCCACCGCCGTCAGGCCCGAAGCGCACAGGCGGTTGACGGTGTAGCCGGGCACGGTATGGGGCAGGCCCGCGAGCAGCGCAGCCATGCGTGCTACGTCCCTGTTGTCCTCACCGGCCTGATTGGCGGCTCCCAGAACGACTTCGTCCACGGCCTCACGCGGAATGGCAGAGCGGCGGACTGCCTCGCCGACGACCAGAGCCGCGAGGTCATCGGGGCGCACGGAGGCCAGGGCGCCGCCGTAGCGCCCCAGGGCGGTCCGCGCTCCGTCGATCAGGTAGATCTCATCCGACATCAGGCGGACTCCTCAGCAGGGGCAGGTGCAGGACGGCGCGACTGCAGGGTCGCGAAACGGCCTGCGCCGAAGGCGGGATCGGACAAGGTGGCGTCGGCTGCCGGGTTGGCGGCGCAGCCGACGGAAGTCACTGAAGGCAGGGGCAGCCGACAGGTTGACGAAAACCCCACCGGTGACGTCTCCCGAGAGGTGCCCGCCGGCCCTGGTGTCGGGTGTGGCGTCGCACCAGGACGCGGCAGCGGCTTTCGCGGCGGCCACGGCGGCTTGAGGCGCCAGGCGGGGGTAGCTGACGCCGAGCGGGACTGCGTACGGCGAGGTCTCGGAGGATGCGGCCCACGCCTGGCCGGGGTGGCCGGGCCTGTCGAACGGGGTACCGAACCGGCGGTGGAAAACAGCCTCACCGTGCTTCGCAGCGCCTTCCCCGTCGCCGGACTTGCCCGGTGACTCGGGGTACGGAGACCAGTGATCCCGACATGCGACCGTGGCGGCCGCCTGGTCGGGCAGTGCGCTGTGACGTGCGAAGCAGTCAAGATCCTTCGGGTTCTGCTGGAGCATACGGCCCCCCTCTTGACAGGCAGGAGTCTGGCTGGATTACTTGGACTTGCCGCACGCTAACCGAATGTTCGGTCGGTCCACAAGGTGGTGGAAATGACGACCCAGGTGAACAGCACGACGCCTGATCCCGTCACAAGGATGTTCGCCGATGACGAGGCATCACGAGGGCTCGGCATCGAGCTGCTGCAGCACGGCGACGGGGCTGCCGTGCTTCGGATGACCGTGACCTCCGCCATGGTCAACGGACACGGGATTGCCCATGGCGGCTTCCTGTTCCTCCTCGCCGACTCGGCCTTCGCCTGCGCCTGCAACGGCCACGGTCCCGTGACCGTCGCCGCGGCTGCCGACATCGACTTCATCGCGCCCGCGTACGAGGGTGATGTCCTCGTGGCCACGGCACATGAACGCACTCGGTTCGGCCGCAGCGGCATCTACGACGTGAGTGTCCTGCGCGGCGACGACGTGATCGCGGAGTTCCGCGGACGGAGTCGCACTCTCCGCAGCACGCAACATGAGGAGCCGCAATGAGCAGCGAAGTCATCGTGCCCGAGCACTCGAAAGCGCACCGAGGAGACCCGCCCCCCAAAGCATTGCTGGATGGCGTCGAACGGCTGTCGCGCGAGGAGATCAGGCCTCTCCAGCTCACCAGACTGCGCACGACGCTGCAGCACGCCTACGACAACGTGGAGCTGTACCGGCACAAGTTCGACGAGGCCGGGGTCAAACCCGACGACTGCCGCAGCCTTGAGGACCTGTCCCGGTTCCCCTTCACCACCAAGGCCGACCTGCGTGACACGTACCCCTTCGGCATGTTCGCCGTCCCGATGTCGGACGTACGTCGCGTACACGCTTCCAGCGGCACCACCGGCCGCCCCACAGTGGTCGGTTACACCGACAACGACCTCGCCATGTGGGCCGATGTCGTCGCCCGGTCCATCCGGGCCGCCGGCGGCCGCCCGGGTCACAAAGTCCACATCTCCTACGGCTACGGCCTGTTCACCGGAGGCCTCGGTGCCCACTACGGCGCCGAACGCGCCGGATGCACCGTGATCCCCGCCTCCGGAGGCATGACCGCACGCCAAGTGCAGATCATTCAGGACTTCAAGCCCGAGATCATCATGGTCACACCCTCGTACATGCTCACCCTCCTCGACGAGTTCGAGCGCCAAGGCATCGACCCTCGCTCCACATCCCTCAGGGTCGGCATCTTCGGCGCCGAACCCTGGACGGAGCAGATGCGCCGCGAGATCGAAGAGCGCCTGAACATCCACGCCGTCGACATCTACGGGCTGTCCGAGGTGATCGGTCCCGGGGTCGCCCAGGAATGTGTGGAGACCAAGGACGGATTGCATGTCTGGGAGGACCACTTCTACCCGGAGGTCGTCGATCCGCTCACCGATGAGGTCCTGGCGGAGGGTGACAGCGGTGAACTGGTCTTCACCTCGCTCACCAAGGAAGCCCTGCCGATCATCCGCTACCGCACACGGGACCTGACTCGGCTGTTGCCGGGGACCGCCCGGCCCGGATTCCGCCGTATCGAGAAGATCACCGGACGCTGCGACGACATGATCATCCTTCGCGGTGTCAATGTCTTCCCCAGCCAGGTGGAAGAGATCGTGCTGCGCACAGCTGGTGTGGCCCCTCACTTCCAGATCGAACTCAGCCGGCGGGGACGGATGGATCACATGACGGTCCGCGTCGAAGCGCGGCCCGGCAGCAGCTCCGCTCAGCATGCGGCCGCCACGAAAGCAATCGCTCAGGGAATCAAGGACGGCGTCGGCATCTCCGTCGAGGTTGCCGTCGTGGACCCCGAAACTTTGGAGCGATCGCAGGGCAAGCTTCGACGCGTGAGGGACACGCGTCGGCCCTGACCCACCGGAGGATCCATACGTCCTCCCCCGGAGGGTCCCGCAATTACTCACGTCCGCAGGAGCTTAGGGCCGGCTCGTGTCCTTCGCGGGAGCAGAAAGTCGGTGCACTCCCACGAAGGCACATCACGCTGCCGTCGGCGACGGCTCGCAGGTGTCCCGCTCGTGCTGTGACGGCGTAGGGCCGCCGGGTTGGTCGATTTCGTGCCCCGTGTCACCTCCGCCAGAACAGGTGGTGCGCCACGCCGCTCGTGCTGGGCACGACCTCGAGGTGGAACCGGTCGAGCAGGTCATCGGGGGAATCCCAGAGGCGAAGGCCAGATCCGAGCTTCACCGGCGCGACCGCCACGTGCAGGGTGTCGACGAGGTCGGCGGCAAGGAACTGCCGGATGGTGGTGACCCCGCCGCCGAGTCGGACGTCCTTGCCCTGTGCCGCCTCCCGCGCCCGTTCGAGGACGGTGATCGGGTCGCCGTCGACAAAGTGGAACGTGGTGTCCGAGAGCGTGATCGAAGGGCGCTCGTGGTGGGTCATGACGAACACCGGGGTATGGAACGGGGGCTCGTCGCCCCACCATCCGCGCCAGTCATGGTCGTGCCAGGGCCCGCGCTGGGGGCCGAACTTGTTACGACCCATGATCTCGGCGCCGATGTTGTGTGCGAAGTCCCGCGTGAAGTAGTCGTCGAGGCCGCGACTGCCTCCGGGATCGGTGCGCCTGGGCCAACTTGCCGTGGCACCGGCCCAGGCGAACAGCCTCTCGGCATCGGCGAGGCCGAACGGGCTCTCGAGGCTCTGGTGCTCACCGGCACCGATCCCGTCACTTGAGACGTTGAAGTTCATGACCTTCAGCAGCTGATCCACGTGTTCCCCTCGTCAGGTCCTGTCGCATCCTGATGGGGCGAAGTGCCCCACACCAGGACGTCGAACGGGACGTGGGCGGATCGACAGCCGCCTGATCTTTTTCTCGCTGCGGATTCGGGCCGTGTTCTGGGAACGCGGTGAACCTCGTGAAACCGAGGTGCCTCGACTCGCATCGGTCGGGTAGCGTGCGGGCCATGTCGAGTCCTGAGTCAGACACGGTGGGGGCTTTCGGTCACGCCGTCAGCCCCCTGAACCACTGAGCTCATAGCCCTGCCGTCGCGCCGCATCCTGTGGCGGGACGACAGTTTCCCCGGGGGCCGACCGCGGTGACGAGATGACCTTCTCGTACTTCTCCTCACCTCGGAGCCACTCGATGCCTCTCCCGTTGTATCTGCTTGCCATGGCCGTCTTCGCCATGGGCACCTCGGAGTTCATGCTCGCCGGCCTCTTGCCGGACATCGCATCAGATCTCGATGTCACCGTCGGGACAGCAGGCGTTCTGACCGCGGCCTTCGCCAGCGGCATGGTCGTTGGCGCCCCGCTTGTCGCAGCGCTGGCCCGCAACTGGTCCAGGCGCGTCAGTCTGCTCGGGTTCATCGTCACCTTCGCGGCGGCTCACGCCGTGGGCGCCCTCACAACAAGCTTCCCGGTCCTGTTCGCCACCCGGGTCGTCGCCGCCCTCGCGAACGCAGGGTTCCTTGCCGTCGCTCTGACGACCGCCGCCACGCTTGTCTCGCCCGACAAGAAGGGGCGTGCGCTGGGCGTGCTGCTGTCGGGCACGACGGTAGCCACGGTCGCCGGTGTCCCAGGTGGGTCGGTACTCGGTGCGTTGCTCGGCTGGCGGGCCACATTCTGGGCTGTCGCCGCTCTTTGCGTGCCCACGGCTCTCGGCATCCTGAAAGGCATCTCATCGGGGCGCGTGAAGGAAGAGGCGACTGACGGGCCGGCCTTGCGAGGAGAGCTCGCCCAGCTCGCTGAGCGGAGGTTGATCCTGGTGATGGCGCTCGGGGCGCTGGTGAACGCGGCAACCTTCGCCGGCTTCACCTTCCTCGCCCCCGTCGTGACCGACACCGCCGGACTGAGTGAACTGTGGATCTCTGTCGCCCTGGTGCTCTTCGGCGCCGGTTCCTTCGCCGGGGTCACCGTCGCCGGCCGACTGTCCGACCAGTACCCCGGCCCGGTCATCGCAGTCGCCGGTCCGCTGCTGTTGATCGGCTGGCCGGCTCTGGCCGTGCTGGCCGACAAGCCGGTCGCTCTGCTCACCCTCGTGTTCGTGCAGGGCGCCCTGTCGTTCGCGCTGGGCAGCACTCTGATCGCACGGGTCCTCTACGAGGCCGCAGGAGCCCCCACCATGGCCGGCTCGTACGCGACCGCGGCACTCAACGTCGGCGCCACCGTCGGACCCCTCATCGCCGCGACCACCCTCAGCACCCCGGGCGGAAATACCGGGCCTTTCTGGTTGAGCGGACTCCTGGTCGCGGTTGCGCTGCTCATCGCGTTCCCCCTTCGCACAGTTGTCGAGACCGCCGGAGCACCGAGGTGTGACTTCCGCCCGCGTCATGGCGAAGGACCACCGACAGCCCCGTAAGCGGTCTCTCGCAGGCCTCTGCGCAAAAACTGGGGTGTGATCAACGGGGATACCATGTGGAGATGGCTGAGAGTTCCCGGGGAAGCAATCCGACGGATGGTGGCCGTCCCCTGAGGCGAGACGCCGCTCTCAACCGGGAAAGGATCCTGCAGGCCGCACGCGAGGTCTTCGGCCGGCGCGGGTTGGGGGTCACGCTCGACGACGTGGCCCGCCACGCCGGAGTCGGCGTCGGTACGATGTATCGCCGCTTCCCCACCAAGGAAGCCCTCGTAAGTGCCCTGTTCGAGCAGGATCTCGCGATGCGGCAGGAGTCGGCCGAGAAGGCGCTCGCTCATCCTGACCCTTGGCAAGGCCTGGTCGACTTCCTCATGGAGATGACGGCCGACCTCGCCGAGAACCGCGGCCTCCATGAAGTGATCATGCTGGGCAGCCACAGCTCCGAACCCATGGAGACAGCGCGCGGAGGCATGCTCCCCTTCCTCGGAGCCTTGATCCGCCGAGCCCAGGAGAGCGGAGATCTCCGGGCGGAGGTAACTCCCTCCGACATCCCGGTCATCCAGCACATGCTGAGCGCCGCCACCCAGTTCACACAGGGAAAGCGGCCGGACATCTGGCGCCGCTACATCGAGATCCTTCTGAATGGCCTCCGAGAGCGCCCCGACAACCCTCCACTGACAACTCCAAGTCTCAGCAACGAGACGGTGGAGCAGGTCATGGGACTCGTCCGGCCCGCTCAGGCACAAGAGTAGCGAGCCGACGGCAGGGCCTTTCAGCGTCTGCACGCAGGGCCCCACTCCGGAAACCACGCATGGCCCCACTCCGGAAACAAGGAGTAGCCGGGCGGACGGTCATGATGGCCGTGACCAGCCCGGCGGCGGCAGAGGAGCCGTCACTTCTGGGGCGACGGCGCCCAGCTGGAGCCGTGTTGTCGGGAGCAGGGGCCAACCCAAAACCAGGGCCTCGAACTGGGATCGCGCCCCGCCGGGACGGGCTGCCCCGGATTCACCACCAGCGTCGTCGGCGTTCCCGCCGACGTCGGCGAAACGCCGTCGCCGGCACGGCCTGAGCTGTCCCCGGGCGGGCCATCCCCGTACTGCACATCGACCAAGGCGGTGCTATCTTAACTAAACGGAGAGATCATCTCCACTTAAAGGAGGTTCACCATGTTTGCACGCAGCACGCTCAGCGTGATCGCAGGGATCACGCTTCTCGGTCTCGGGGTGACGGCCTGCTCGTCCGGGGGATCGTCCACAATAGCCGCCGGATCCGCGTCCCCCTCCCCCGCGGCAAAGACCGTCGCCTGCCCAGTGACCTCCAGCGAAGCGGGTACCGCTCCCTCCGGGGCATCCAGCGCACCTCCCGCCGGGGCAGCAATTCCCGTGGCGAAAACGGTGAAGCCGGCCGACACCAGCAACAGCACGGTCATCACTCCGGACGGCCCGCAGATCCAGTGCACCGACACCGAGGTGACGACGCACAAGGACATCACGTACTCGTCACCCACGGCCGACGGTAAGAAGCTCGACCTGAAACTGGACCTTCAGGTGCCGGAGACGGCGGGCAAGAAGCCCCTGGTGGTCTACATCACCGGAGGCGGGTTCGTGATGGACGACAAGTCGGCCAACCTCGGCCAACGCACCTACGTGGCAGATCAGGGTTACGCGGTCGCGAGTATCGAGTACCGCACGACGACGACCGGCTCCACCTACAAAGATGGCGTCGCCGACGTGAAGTCCGCCATCCGCTACCTGCGTGCCCACGCCGACGAGTACGGCATCGACACGAACAAGGTGGCCGTCTGGGGCCAGTCGGCCGGCGGGTACCTCGCCGCCATGGCTGGTGCGACCAACGGGACGAAGCAGTTTGATTCGGGGGACAACCTCGACCGGAGCAGCGACGTCCAGGCCGTGGTCGACGAGTTCGGCGCCGGCGACCTGGCGAAGATCGCCGACGACTTCGACTCCGCGACCAAGGCTGCTTACTTGGCTCCTGGCAGCTTCATCAACGCATACGTATTCGGTCCCGATTCCACCAAAACCGTCGTAACGGACCCTGCCGCGAACAAGGCAGCCGACCCAGCCACCTACCTGAGCGAATCCTCCGCTCCGTTCATCCTGCTCCAGGGATCCGACGACCACATCATCTCTTCCAGCCAGTCGTTGATCCTTCTCGACGCTCTCAAGGCCAAGGGAGTGGAGGCCACTCGCTATGTCGTCAAGGGCGCCAACCACGGAGACATGTCATTCCTCGGTGACACCAAGGCGGGCCTGCCTTGGTCCACGCAAAAGGTGATGGGCACCATTACCGGATTCCTGGACAAGAAACTCGGAATTTGATGTCAGAAAGCTTCGCTTTCCGAACGTGATCGTGTGTTTCGAGGTTGGTGGGCGTGAACTCCGCCTGTGGGTGGGAGAGATGGGGCGGTTCATCTGCTCGTCTTGTCCGTGGAGCCCGTAGTGAACCGGTCAGGTCGCCCGAGCGGGTCGCCCGAGCGGGTCGCCCGAGCGGGTCGCCTGAGCGGGTCGCCTGAGTAGGTCACTAACTGTCCTATACAGCCTCTAGTCTGCGGCATATGGAGAAACACGAGGACGGCGTCGAGATCCTTGTCGCCGCGAGCCCGGCCGAGCTGGAGGCGTGGCTCGAAGAGCATCACGGGAAGAAGGCCGCGCTCTGGGTGAAGATCGCCAAGAAGCATACCGGCATCTCGTCGCTCACCTGGGAAGAGATGGTCGACACGGTGCTCTGCTTTGGCTGGATCGACGGTCAGCGGCGCGGCTTCGACGACTCGTACTTTCTGCAGCGCACGACACCCCGCCGCCCCCGGTCCGCCTGGTCGCAGGTGAACGTCGACAAGGCCGAGGTCCTGATCGCGGCAGGCCGGATGCGCCCCCGCGGCCTTGCCGCGGTCGAGGCGGCGCGGGCGGACGGCCGCTGGGAGACGGCATACGCCTCGCAGAAGAACGCCACCGCACCACCGGATCTCATCGAAGCCCTCGAGGCGAACCCTGCAGCGCGGGTGTTCTACGACACGCTCGGCAAGTCCGACCAGTTCGCCCTGTACCTCGGTCTGGTCACCGCCCGTACCGAGAAGACGCGGCTGGCCCGCCTGGAGCGGATGGTGGCGTCCATGGCAAGGTCCGAGCGGCCATCATGATCGACCGCTCGGTCCCCCGCGCAAAGAGTTCGTGATTCAACAGACAGCCCGACCTCTTCGGGAACTTCACCTGAGCCCAATCACGCCGAAAGCCAATAAGGAAACACGATGACCAATTCTAGCGACTTCCCCAAGCCCACCATTGTTCCGGTCAACGGCGTGGAACTCGAAGTCTTCGAAGCAGGACGAGAAAACAAGGGAAAGCCCATCGTGCTCTGCCACGGCTGGCCTGAGCACGCGTACTCCTGGCGTCATCTGATGCCCGTCCTCGCCGAAGCCGGCTACCACGTCATCGCACCGAACCAGCGGGGTTACGGCAACTCATCCCAGCCGGCCGAAGTGGCCGACTACGACATCGAGCACCTGTCGGGCGACCTCGTCGCGCTCCTCGACCACTACGGATACGAAGACGCCACCTTCGTCGGCCATGACTGGGGTGCGTTCGTCGTCTGGGGACTGGCCCTGCTGCGCCCCAACCGTGTGAACAAGGTGATCAACCTGTCCTTGCCTTACCAGGTGCGCGGTGAAACGCCGTGGATCGAGGTCATGGAACAGTTCCTCGGCGGCGACTTCTACTTCGTCCACTTCAATCGACAGCCGGGCGTTGCGGACGCCGTGTTCGATGCGAACACAAGCCAGTTTCTCCGCAACCTCTACCGGAAGAACGTTCCCCCGGTGCCCCCTGAGCCGGGCATGGCGTTTATCAACCTCGCCCTGGCGGAAGCACCGCTCGGTGAGCCTGTCATGAGCGACAGCGACCTGGCCGTCTACATCTCCGGGTTCGAAACGTCGGGATTCACGGGCGGCATCAACTGGTACCGGAACCTCGACCGCAACTGGCACCAGCTGGCGGACGTGGACCCGATCATCCAGCAGCCCGCCCTCATGATCTACGGCGACCGGGACCTTGCGGTCCCGAGGTCCGAAACGCTGGCGGAGTTCGTGCCCAACGTGGAAGTTGTCGGCCTGGACTGCGGGCACTGGATCCAGGAGGAAATGCCTGAGGAAACAAACCAGCTGATTACCAAATGGCTGGAACAGCAGGATGCCACCGTCTGAGAAGGCTTCGCCGCCGCCTCGGGCGCAGCGAGGGCCCGCAGGATCTACTGGTGAGCCCATCTCTCCCGCCCACAGGCAGAGTTCACGCCCACCAACCTCGAACCACACGATCACGTTCGGAAAGCGGAAGCCTTCTCAGTTCCGATGCGGGGATCAGGCTGTGCGGTTCCTCGGCCCCCCTCACCCCGCAGATGAAATCGTGGCGGCCGACGACGACCAGGACCGGCACGGCGACCGAGCTGAGTTCCGCACTGTCGTCGATCGTGTGCGGTCCGAGGTTCTCGTCCAGTGTCGAGATCGCCGCCGGTCTCGCCGTGACACCCCCGGGTCCGGCGAGCGAGGACGAGGTCACCTGGACCTACCTGACAGCGAGCCCCGGCCACGGCAGACCGCTGCCGTACTCCCAGGTCGGGGACGAAGTCGAGGCTCCTTACTATGGCGATCGACATAGCTATAGAGACCACTATAGTTACAGGCATGGCGAGACCGAAGTCGGATTCACGGGAGAAGATCCTCGGCGTGGCGCAACTCCTGCTGTGCCGCCAGGGCTACAAGGGGACAGGACTGGCACAGATCATCGAGGAGTCCGGCGCGCCCCGCGGATCGGTCTACTACCTCTTCCCGGGTGGCAAGGAGGAGATCGCAGTCGAGGCCACCCGGATCGCCACAGCTGACTCGGTGGCGTTCATCGACGCCACCTGCCAGGCCGGCCCCACCGCCCGGCAGTGGATCACCGCGATGTTCGAGAACTGCTCACGCGAACTGCAGGACAGCGGCTTCGCCGAGGGGATGCCGCTCACCACCGTCACCCTCGACTCCGTGCCCGGCTCCCCCGCCCTCAGCGCCGTCTGCCGCGAGGGCTACGAGTCGCTGGTCCAGGCCCTGCAAAAGGGCCTGGAAGGTTACGGAGTCTCCTCCACGGAACAGTCCCGCGGGCTCGCCACACTCCTGCTCAGCGCATGGGAAGGCGCCACGATCCTCGCCCGCGCCCAGCAGTCATTGGACCCCTTCCAGGAGATCCTGCCCCACGTCCTCTCTCTCCTCCCCGAATGAGCGGCTGCCCTCACCGCGAACGCCGGACGCCGGACGCAGAACCGTGAGCCGTGAACCGTGAACCGACAGGAACCAACCCGATGCCCGCGTGCCCCGACCACCCGACTGGAAGCGACCTTCCCGTCCACCCGTCAGCTCCGGTGCCGGACGGTTCGTGGGTTCATGGCTGGGTCAGTTCGGGCAGGTCGAGTTCGGGGAGGTCCAGCTCGGGCAGATCCAGGTCCCACGGGTCGCTCTGGACGACATAGGTGCAGTCCGTGTACGAGTAGCCGGACTCGATCTTGCTGGTGGCGGTGTGGTTGGCATTGTCGACCGTGTCGTCGGCACGCTTGTAGAGGAAGTAGTAGTCGCCTGCGGGCAGCACCAGTCTGGTCTTCGGATAGCTCCTGCTCGCGTCCTGGCAGGCAAGGGTTCTGCCGCTCGACTCACTGGAGTACGTCTCGCAACCCCCGCAGGCCCTCAGCGAGACCTTTCCGGTGACCGGACCGGTGAAGAGGATCTCCACATTGTCCGGAGCGTCATTGCTGATGACGAGTTCCAGTCCGGAGCCATTCGGTTCGGCGGCCGACGGCACGCGCTTGCCCGCCGCAGGAGACTCCTCGGCGATCTCCGCGCCTATGGCGATGTTCTGAGCCTGCACGCGATGTTCGCTGTCCTTGTACCTGTCGGCGAAATCGGTCATGGTCTGGCGGGCCGCGGCGAAGTCGTCGTCCTTGAACTGGTCCACACCGCAGGCGTAGGTCCCCGACTCCACCCCATCACCGGCTTCCGCGGACAGCACGGTCGCGCTCTCGCCGGGCAGCCCCGATGCCGTGTCGCTGACCCGTTGCAGTTCCTCGGTGACAGCGCAGGGAGCCCGATCGCCGCTGGTCAGTTCCCCGTTCAACTGCTTGATCCTGCTCCGGACGGCCGGCTCCACCTTGTCCGCCTGCGCGGAGGCCGGGAACGTACGCAACAGGACCCCGAACTCGCCCCCGTCCGTGGCTGCCCCCTCGGCCCCGAGCCTGCTCACGCCGCACTCGTACAGCGAGGTGGCCAACCGGTCGTCGGGCCAGGCGGTGAGACTGCCCAGCAGATCCTCGTCCACCGCGTCGGGGACGGTCCGCAGATACGTCAGCGGTTCGACGGCGTCGCAGTACTCGTCCTTCGCGTACGGGTCGGCGACGGTGGTGTAGTACTTTCTCAGCCTGTCCGGTACGAGCTTCGCGGCTCTCGATCCCTCATGTTCCTCGGCGAGTTCGCTGTATTGCGCCAGCGCTCTCCGGTAGTGCTCCTTCGATGCGGCGAACGAGCCGGCGGAGCCTTCGGCCACCAGTTCGTCGGCGCCGGCGAGCCGGTCGAGCAGCATCTGCTCCACGGCCTCGTCCCGTGCCGCGTCATAGGCGACCGCACCGCCCGCCGGCACCGCCAGCAGCACCAGGCCCAGGGCAAGGACCACGGGCGGCCGCAGCAGGCCGGACCGGCCTGGCGCACCCGTCGCCGCCGGCGCAGGATCAGCGGGGACACGCAGTCCGCGGCGTGCCCCGTCGCCTGCGGTGAACAGCAGGAAGATGACGTACGCGACCACCACTCCACCGGGTACGCCGTCCGGATCCGCGGGCAACGCGATCAGCAGCAGCACGGCCGTCACGGCCCAGCAGAGAGCCGCGGCCATCCAGCGGCGCAGCAGCACATATCCGAGTCCCAGGCCGCTCAGGTTCAGCAAAGCCACGGCCGGCGCGCGCAGGGGATCGGGCGCAGACAGCGCACCGACCAAAGGCGGACGGTCCGGCGGGGGCGGGAACGGTGAGTAGCCCGGCACCGGGGAAGGGCCCGAGGGCGGGAGCACGGAGTCCTCGGGCGGTGCCGGGGGCGGTGCCGGTACCGGGTCCGGAGCTGCGGCCCCGGCCGGTGCCGAAGGCCCGCCCTCGCTGTGCCCCCGGTCCGGGTCCGGCACCGTCGAAGATCCCTCAGGGCCCCAGGGCACGCCCGGGTCCGAGGGCCTCGAGCCAGCTCTGTCGTACTCGTCTCCTGAACCCACAGCATCCCCCAACTGCCTTGACCCCAGCCCTACTTCAGCACGATACGCATGCATCCGGAGAATTTCGAACATACCCAGCACACGTCGCGCTCAAGCGCCCGCCGTGGACACCGTAGGGGCCCGGTGTGCAACAGGCCTTGCTGATGGGAGCGGCCTCCTCCGCACCGAAGCCGGCGGGTGCGGAAAGCCGAGAGGCTTCAGCCCTGGGCCAGTTCCGCCACCGGCTGCCACTTCTCCCACGTCGCCAGACGTTGCTCGTAGTCGGCCCTGGCGATACCCAGTGGCGCCGCACCGAAGAAACACCGCAGCGGCGGCTCGGCGGCGTCCACGATCTCCAGGACGGCCGCCGCGGACGCGCGCGGATCGCCCGGGGTGCCGATGCGCTGACGACGCTGCTCCTGAACCTGCTTGTGGAACTCTGCGTACGCGGGCAGCTGCTCGGACGTGCTCGACGACGAGCCCGCCCAGTCGGTGGAGAAGCCACCGGGCTCGATCAGCGTGACCTTGATGCCGAACGGCGCCACCTCCTGGGCCAGCGCCTGGCTGATCCCCTCGAGCGCCCACTTCGACGCGTGGTAGATGCCGACCAGCGGGAACGCGCTGATCCCGCCGATGGAAGAGACCTGCAGAATGTGACCGCTGCCCTGCTCGCGCAGGAACGGCAGTGCGGCCTGGGTGACCCACAGCGCCCCGAACAGGTTGGTCTCCAGCTGCGCGCGGGCCTCCGCCTCAGTGAGTTCCTCGACCATGCCGAAGTGGCCGTAGCCGGCATTGTTCACGACGACGTCCAAGCGCCCGAATCGCTCGTGCGCCTGCCGCACGGCTGCAAAGCCCGCGTCGCGGTCCGTGACATCCAGTTGCAGGGGCAGGAGCCGCTCTCCATAGGTCGCGCCAAGATCGTCCAACGTGGACAGATCGCGTGCCGTCGCGGCCACGGAGTCACCGCGTTCCAGCGCCGCGATCGCCCACTCCCGCCCGAAGCCGCGCGAGGCTCCGGTGATGAACCAGACCTTCTGTGTCATGGCGTACTCCTCATGAAAGTCGTCGGCCGCGCCGTCGCGACGGCGCGGTCCTGCCTTCACCAGCGAACACCCTGGAGTGCGCTCGAAGTCAACTCGGGCGCTCCCCGACCGGGGGCGCCCGGGTGTCGCGTCCGGGATCGGTGGCTCAGGCCTGTAGGCGAGTGCCGTTGACGGCGACACGGCGGCCCTGGCGGGTGTGGGGGAAGGAGTCCCACACAGCGTGGTGCTGCACGCTTCGGTTGTCCCAGCAGACCAGGGTGCGCGGCTGCCAGTGGACGCGGCAGTGCAGCAGCGGGTTCCTGGCGATGTGGGCGTACAGCATGTCGAGCAGGGCGCTGCTCTCGGCGCGACTCTTCACGGAGGACAGCGCGGCGCGCGCGTCGTCCGCCAGGCCGTACGCCTGGCGCAGTAGCCGTCGGTCAGTTCGGTGTCGACGAGGACACCTCCGACGAGCATCACGTCCGCGTCGCCCTGCCTGAGCATCCCGGCGGCGAGGTGGACGCCGACGAGCGAGCTGGAGCTGCCGACTGCACGGTGAAGGCGGGGCCGGTCAGACCGAGGTGGTAGGCGGCCTTACACGGCCGTCGGTCGAGGGAAAGTGCTCGATGCCGCGCCGGCCGGAGGTGACCAGGTCCCAGAAGGCGGCCAGGTCGCGAGCGCCGGGGAGCCGTACGGCCATGCCGATGACGGCGATGGGCTCCAGCCGGTCGGCGTGGTGACGGGTGCCCGTCAGCCCGCCGACCGACCCCTGGGGTGACGAGTCGTCAGCCATACACTCACGCCCGGCATGAGGTCGGCCTCGCGCGGCCGACGGAACCCGAGGGGCCGCAACTGGTCCGCGTGAGGGGCGGAGACCGTGATCGCGACGGCGGTCGCGGCCTGGTCGTCGACGGCGCGCAGCCCTGGTGCCAGCAGGTCGGCAGCGACGGTACGGTCCCAGGCGCTCGTCTCGTCCGGCGCGCCCGCGATGACCACCTTCCAGTGCGGCCCCGGGGGCCCCGCCTCCTTCAGCAACGCCGGCAGCACCGGGCGGTGTTGCCGGCCGATGGCGAGTTCACGCGCAAGAAGGCTGCTGAAGTACGTCTCGGGGGGCTCGGACTCGACGCCGGGCGGCAACCAGACGGCGGCAGCGAGGAGCGCGCCGTCCTCCTGCTCGGCCACCCATACCTGGCCCTCTTCGAGGGCATGGTGGGCCAGCACCAGCCGCATGGCGCTCTGCGCCTGCTCCCAGTCCCGTGCGGAGCTGCCCGGAGCCGCGGCCGGGGCTGAAGGCGAGGTCGAAGGTGGGGCGGGAGCGATCAGGCGTACCACGGCGGGCACGTCCACCAGGCCCGCCGCACGCACGGACGTCCGAGGATGCAGTTGAAGAGTCGTCATGTTCGCGTTCTCCCTTTCAGATGACCCGGCTCGTTCCGGTGATGCCGGCCACGGCCGGGCGCATCCGTCCGGTGGACGCGAACGCGGTTCGGAAGAGGCGGGAGGGCCGCAGGCCCGGGGCGGCCGCCTGCCGCGGCCGCCGCGGCAGGCGCGGGTGGTCGTCGCCGTCGCCGTCGCCGAAGCTGTCGTGGTCGTGGTGGGGCTGGGGCCTGCTGAGCAGGACCACACCGCGGCCGGCCGCCGCGGCGCCCGCGATCGCGAGCAGGGTGCCGGTCGTCCCGTACTGGAAGCCTTCACCGAGCAGGGTGATGCCGATGAGCGACGCGGTGACGGGGTTGACGAGGGTGAGCAGGGCGAGCGGGCCACCGAGGCCGCTGCGATAGGCCTTCTGGGAGAGCAACAGCCCGGCCGTGGCGAACGCTGCGGTGAGCACCGTCACCACCGCCACGTTCCAGGACAGCGCCGGCCCGACGGCGAGCTTCTGGGCCAGCGTGGAGCCGACTCCGGAGGCGATGCCGGAAGCCGCCGCGAAGGCGAGGCCGCCCAGGGCGAAGCGGCCCGAAGCGACCCGGACGAGGACCGCGACGACCGTGGCGGCGGTGAGGGCGACCATCACGACCTCGGTGGCGTCCAGGGTGTTGTCCGGCGCGTTGCCCGAGGCGGTGGCGGTCAGCAGTGCGGTCAGCCCGACGAGGGTGAGGGCCATGCCGCGCCACTGCGTTCCCGAGGTCCGACTGCGGGCGGCCAGCGAGCCCAGGGGAACTGCCGCCACGAGGGTCAGCGCGCCGAGCGGCTGCACCAGGGTCAGCGGCCCGTACCTCAGGGCGACGACGTGCAGCAGTGCGCCGGTGGCGTTGAGGAGAACCGACCACCACCATGAGCCGCGGACGAGGGCGCCGCGCAGGTCCGGAGTTCTGGCGGCGGTCCTTTCCTGGACCACGGCCGCCGTGGCATAGCAGACCGCGGAGAGCAACGAGAGGGCGACAGCCAGGAACACCGGAGAGGTAGTCATCGCGCAGCCCGCGCCACGACGGTCACGACCAGCGCCGCGGACCCCGACTCACGCGGTACGCCGGGCTTGCTACTGCGACTACTGGGCACGCCCCGAACTCCCTCAATACGAAACGGTTTCGTACACATAACCTATGTCGACCAAGAACGAAACGCAAGCGTTTCTTTAATTCGGCGCTTGGCGTAACCCGCTCAGGTACGTCGATCCACGCGCCGCGGCCGCCTGCTCCGGACCTGCACCGGCAGGTGGCCGCCACCTTCCACCCTCCCTCGCGGCAGCGCGCAGGGCACGACGCCCAGGATTATTGTCGGCGGTATGGACGGAAATCGCCCAGGGTGGCGCCAGTGTCTCCTCGGCGGGGCGGTGTTCGCCGTCTGCATGGCCGGCACCACGCTGCCGACCCCGCTCTACACCCTCTACCAGGAGAAGTTCGATTTCTCCGAGCTGATGGTGACCGTCGTGTACGCCGTTTACGCCTTCGGGGTCATCGGCGTACTGCTGCTGGCAGGCAACGCCTCCGACGCCGTCGGCAGGCGGCCCGTACTGCTGGCAGGCCTGGGATTCGCGACCTTGAGCGCCGTCTGCTTCCTGTCCGCCGACGGGCTGACCTGGCTGTACGCGGGCCGGCTGATGTCGGGACTGTCAGCCGGCCTGTTCACCGGGGCCGCCACGGTCTACGTGCTGGAACTGGCACCGGACGGCGGCGCCTCCCGGGCGACGTTCGTGGCGACAGCCGTCAACATGGGCGGGCTGGGCTGCGGTCCGCTGCTCGCCGGAGTACTCGCCCAGTACGCCACCTGGCCCCTGTATCTACCGTTCGCCGTGCACCTCGTGCTGGTGGCCGGCTCGGCTCTCGTCCTGCTGCGTCTGCCGGAGACCGTACGGGAGCGACGGCCGCTGAGCACCGTACGGCCGCAGCGGCCAGGCGTGCCCTCGCAGGTGCGGGCCGTGTTCGGGCCCGCGGCGATCGCCTCCTTCGTGGGGTTCGCGCTGTTCGGGGTGTTCACCGCGGTCAGCCCGGCCTTCCTCGAAGATTCCCTGAACGTGGACAACCACGCCGTGAGCGGGCTTGTCGTCGCGCTGGCCTTCTTCGCCTCGATCGGCGGGCAGCTGTTGGTCGGCCGGGTCGGGGTCGGCCGGTCGCTGCCGCTGGGCTGCGCCACACTGTTCCTCGCCCTTGCGCTGCTCGCGGGTGCGCTGCGGTGGGACCTGCTGTCACTGGTGGTGGCGAGCGCGCTCGTCGCAGGGGTGGGCCAGGGGCTGGCCTTCCGCGGAGCGCTGTCCGCGGTGGCCGAGGCCTCTCCCCCGGACCGGCGCGCTGCAGTGATCTCGATGCTGTTCGTGGTGGCCTACGGGGGCATTTCGGTGCCGGTCATCGGTGTGGGGGTGCTGGCGGGTCCGATGGGCCTGGAGGGTGCGGGCCTGGTGTTCATCGCGTGCATGGCTGTCCTCGTCACGACCGCAGCCGCCTATCTGCTGCGGCGACCGGTACAGGCGAGCACGTGACCACAGGCGGACGCGCGACAGCGGACACGTGACACAGGCGGCCGCGTGATCGCAGGCAGACACGGTCGCGTGATCGCAGGCAGACGCGGCCCCTGCCGCGCCCGCCTGCACGCCTGTCGATCGCCGTCCCGGCGCGCGCCGGGCCCTCAGCTGCCCAACGCCGTCGAGACGACGGTTTTCGCCTCCTCCTGAACCTGGCGGAGGTGGTCGGTGCCGAGGAAGGACTCGGCGTAGATCTTGTAGACGTCCTCCGTGCCTGAGGGACGGGCCGCGAACCACGCGTTGGCGGTGGTCACCTTGATGCCACCGATGGACGCTCCATTGCCCGGAGCTTCGGTGAGTACCCCGGTGACGGCTTCTCCGGCCAGGGTGTCCGTGCCGACCTGCGCGGGTGAGAGCCTCGCGAGGAGAGCCTTCTCCTCGCGGGTCGCCGGGGCGTCGATGCGCTCGTAGGCGGGTTCGCCGAAACGTGCGGTCAGCGCGGCGTAGTGCTCCGACGGCGTCTTCCCGGTCACGGCCGTGATCTCCGAGGCGAGCAGAGCCAGGATGATGCCGTCCTTGTCGGTGGTCCACACCGAACCGTCGTGGCGCAGGAAGGAAGCGCCGGCCGACTCCTCCCCGCCGAAACCGAGTGAGCCGTCGGACAGCCCGTCCACGAACCACTTGAATCCCACCGGCACCTCGACCAGTCGGCGGCCCAGATCGGCGGCGACCCGGTCGATCATCCCGGACGACACCAGCGTCTTGCCGATCCCCGTGTCCGCGGGCCACTGCTCCCGGTGCGAGTACAGGTAGAAGATGGCGGCGGCGAGGTAGTGGTTGGGGTTCATGAGCCCGGCGTCCGGGGTGACGATCCCGTGGCGGTCGGCGTCGGCGTCGTTGCCTGTGGAGATCTGGAAGCGGTCGCGCTGCTCGATCAGCGAGGCCATGGCATAGGGCGAGGAACAGTCCATTCGGATCTTGCCATCCCAGTCCAGCGTCATGAACCGCCAGGTGGGGTCGGCAAGCGGGTTGACCACGGTGAGGTCGAGCGCGTGCTGTTCGGCGATGCGTCCCCAGTAGGCGACCGAGGCCCCGCCCAGCGGGTCCGCACCGATGCGCACCCCGGCCGCCCGGATCGCCGCCAGGTCCAGCACCTGCGGCAGGTCGGCCACGTAGGTGCCGAGGAAGTCGTAGCGGCCGGTGCCGGGGGCGGTCAGCGCCCTGGCGTAGGGGATGCGGCGTACGTCCTTGAGGCCGCCCGCGATGAGTTCGTTGGCCCGGTCCTGGATCCAGCCGGTCGCCTCGGAACCCGCCGGGCCGCCGTTCGGCGGGTTGTACTTGAAGCCACCGTCGGCGGGCGGATTGTGGGAGGGGGTGACCACGACCCCGTCCGCGAAGCCTGCGGACCGACCCCGGTTGTGGGTGAGGATGGCGTGCGAGACGGCCGGTGTGGGCGTGTAGCCGTCCGTGCTGTCGAGGAGTACCGACACGTCGTTGGCCGCGAACACCTCCAGGGCGGTGACCTTGGCGGGCTCCGACAGGCCATGGGTGTCGGCGCCCAGGAAGAGCGGACCGTCGATGCCCTGGGCGTCGCGGTATTCGCAGATCGCCTGGCTCGTCGCGGCGATGTGGTCCTCGTTGAAGGCGGTCGCCAGGGAGGATCCGCGATGTCCGGACGTGCCGAAGGCGACACGTTGGCCGGGTTCTGCCGGGTCGGGGTGCAGCGAGTAGTACGCCGTGACCAACCGGGCGACGTCGACGAGGTCCTCGGGGCCTGCCTGTTGGCCCGCTCGCTCGTGCGGCATGGGCGCGCACCTCCACATCCGTTGTTCTTCGTTTGTGGTCTCATCTTTCCTCACCCGACTTAGGCGGTCGCACCGCGGTACGGCGGTGGCTGGAAGCAGCGCCAGGGCGGTACTCCGCTCCCCGGGGCATCCAGTCGTCGGCCGCGGCAGTCGCTTGAGGCGACGAATGGCTCAGCGCGCTTCGTTCTGTCGCCCTTTGCCCTTGTCGTCCGTGGAGGGCGGCAAGGGCGGCAAGGGCGGCAAGGGCGGCAGGCGTGAGGGGTTCCCGGTGGTGAGGTAATCCAGTACTTCCACCAGATCTTGGCAGGCCAGTTCCACGGAGCGTCTTGTGTTGCGCTGCTCAGTGATCACGGCCGACAGGAGCAGAGCGGTGAGGGCCATGGTTCCGTTGAAGGCCTGGAGTTTGATCATCAGCTCGTTATCGCTCAACCGCTCGAACGGACCGACCCGGTCGGTGGCCGCGACGGTGGCCGCCACGGAGGCGAAGAGGGCGCAGAGCACGCTGCCGCCGTGCGGGAAACGCAGCGCTGCCCAGACCAGCAGGGGATAGACGAGGAACAGGAGGCTGATCGGGCTGTGCGCGGCGACCGGCACAACGACACAGGCGACGAGTGCCAGTGCCACGGCTTCCTTCCATCGCGGCGCACGCAACGGCAGACGTATCCGATACAGCATGAGAAGGACCGGGGTGACGATCAGGACACCCATCGCGTCGCCCACCCACCACGCCAGCCACACCGGCCAGAAGTTGTGTGCGGCGATCTTGCCCGCGAGGACCAGCACGGCGACGTCGACGGTGGCGCTGATCAGCATGCTGCCGAGGGCCCCCAGGAATACCAGGACCAGGCCGTCGCGCAGACGGCTGAGGTCGGTCCGGAAGCCCAGCCTGCGCAGCATGAGGTAGGCGCAGATCGGAGCGACGGTGTTGCCCGCGATGATGCCGATCGCAGGGGGCTGGAGCGAGGCAAGGGTGATGACGACGAGGAGGGCACCGATCGCGATCCCGAGCCAGCAACGGATCCCGAAGATCAGCAGGGCGGCCACCGCCACGCCGGTGGGCGGCCAGATGGGCGTGAACACCGCGCCCTCGACAGTGAGCCGCCGCATGAGTCCCAGGCGCCCTGCCGCGAAGTAGCAGGCGGCCACGGCCAGCGTCTGGACAGCGACGACGACCGGTCGGCGCAGCTCGTGTGTACCCACCACAGCAGCCATCAGACACCCCCGCCGCCGCGTCGGCGAGGCGAGGCGTGGCGTGGCGCTCCGGCTTCCTATGGCGTCCTCCGCCCTACGGCGCCGTCCGTCACGCGGCGCCGTCCGTCACGCGGCGCCGTCCGTCACGCGGCGCCGTCCGTCACGCGGCGCCGTCCGTCACGCGGCGCCGTCCGTCACGGCCGAAGGCCGGACGGCTCGTGGCCGACCACCAGTACGGCGGCGTCGTCCTCGTGTCCCACGCGCTCGGCACCCTTGATCACCCCGGCGGCGAGTGAACCGGCCGACAGGCCCGCCACGGCGGCGATACCCGCGAGCCGCACCACCTGATCGAGCCCCTCCTCGACGCTCATCGAAGGGCCCTCCACCACGCCGTCGGTCAACAGCACGAACAGTCCGCCGGTGGTGAGCCGGTACTGGGTCACCGGGTACTCCGTGCCCACCTCCACGCCCAGCGGTGGACCGCCTTCGTCCTCCGTGATGCCGGACTTTCCGTCCGCCGTCGCCCAGACGCACGGTATGTGACCGGCCCGTGCGCTCTCCAGCGCGCCGGTGGACGGGTCGAGCCGCATGAACGTGCAGGTGGCGAAGAGGTCGGTGCCGATGGACAGGAGGAGGTCGTTCGTCCGGGCGAGGAGTTCTCCCGGCTCGCTCGTGACGGAGGCCAGCGCCCGCAGCCCGACCCGGACCTGGCCCATGAACGCGGCCGCCTCGATGTTGTGTCCCTGGACATCACCGATGGACAGCCCGATGCGTCCGTCGGGCAGCTCGAAGGCGTCGTACCAGTCGCCGCCCACATTGAGGCCGTAGCAGGCCGGCGCGTACTGGACGGCCACGTCGAATCCAGGGGCGCTCGGCAAGTCTCCGGGGAGCATCCCGCGTTGCAGCGCGATGGCCAGCTCGACCTGTGAGCGCTGGAACTCCGCACGCTCACGCGCCTGCGCCGTCAGCGACCCGAGCCGGGCCAGCAGCTCGTCGCCGTCGTCCGTCGGTCGCTTGCGGGACATCGACCACCCCGGGAGAAAGCTGCATCATCAAGGCAGGGACATATTGCCTCGTTATCAGATCATTTATCGGATCATAACGACACGGTCGGCTTCACCCGACATCGGAGCGTCCAGGCCGACGACGCACGGCGCGGGGGTCGAGACGCCCCGCGGAGGTGCTTCTCCGGAAAAACGGTGGTGGGGCCTGCCTGGGCAGGCCCCACCACCGTTCAAGCGCGCTCCTGGGAGCCCCGTCAGATCTGGCCGCGCCTGATGCGGCGGAGCACGACGACGCCCGCGATCACGAAGACCCCGCCCAGCGCGGCCGGCCACAGTTGCGCTCCCGTGGCGGCGAGGCTGCCCGTGCCCTCCGTTTGCGGTTCGATCCCCGATACGGCGGACGGGTCCGTCCCGCCGGCCGGCGGCGGTGTCTGCGCGGGGCTGCCGACCTCACTGCCGTGATCGCCGTCCGAGCCGGCGTGGGACGACGGTGTCTCAGCCTCGTAGGTGGCCGAAGGTGTCTCGACCCTGGGTTCCACGCTGACGGGGGCGTCGGGCGAGTCTTCGCCCGCCGGTTCGGTTCCCGGTTCGGTTCCCGGCGCGGTCGTCGCGGGCTCCGTGCTCTGGTCACCGCCGTTGTCACCGCCGTTGTCACCGCCGTTGTCGGCTCCGTTGTCGCCTCCGTTGCCGCCCGGCTCCTCGTTCCCCTGGCCGTTGGACGGGGTGTCCGCGGTGGGCGTCGGGGACTGCGGGGGTTCTTCGGAAGCGGGGGGCTCCTGCGACGGCTCTTCGGAGGCAGGCGGCTCCTGCGGTTCCTCGGTACCGGTGCCCGGGTCGGCACCCGCACCGCACTGACGGCCGCTGTTGATGCAGTCGACCATCTCCTGCATGAGTGCCTCGTCGAAGACGTTGATGAAGTCGCCGTGGTCCGTGACCGGCTTGTGGAGCTGCTCCGGGAAGGAGTCCACCGCGAACAACGGTGTCGTCCGTCCGCCGTCGTCCAGACTCGGCGCGTCGACGTCGTAGACGAGTCGCTGCACCAGCTGCGGAATGGCGCGGAACCCGGTGGGGCAATTGCCCTGGGCGTCCGCGAAGGCCACGTGGGTGCGGTGGTTGGCGCTGTCGATGTTCGCGCCGTCCCAGCAACTCTGGAACTTGAAGGTGCGCACTACATCGCTGCCCTGCGGGCAGATCGGGTACTTGTCCTTCAGCTGCCGGTCCTCGAGTCCGGTGCAGCTCCACGACGCGTTGGCGTTGGCGTTGCCGTTGACGAACGCCTTGGCGTCACCGGTGATGATGCGCAGCAGTCGTGGCATGGCGGTGACTTCGCTCTGCGGGCTGCCGACGAAGGTCAGCGTGACCTGCTTGGGCGTGACGATCTCACCGGCGTTGCCTTCGATTCCGCCCCCGGCCGATCCGGCGTCCTGTTCCTGAGTTCCGTTCTGCAGCCTCAGTACGGGCCAGAAGTATGACGACTTGTCGCCGTCGTCCTCGCAGGTCGTGTCGCTGTTGGCCAGGTCGTCGTCGCTGGCGAAGGCGTTGTTGGCCTGGTTGCCGACGTAGTCGTGGAAGTGGTGGGCGCCGTTGGTGACACCGGGAGCCACGATCACGTTGTCGGAGTTGAACAGGCCGTTGGCGTTCACACCGCAGCTGGTGGTGAACTCGCCGCGGGAGGCGTTGTCCTGGTCCAGCGGGCTCTGCACGTTGGGCTGGACCGAGTTGATGTCCTGGAAGTCAGCGGCCACGGGCCCGTTGCCGACGGGGACGCCCTGCTGGTCGTCCGCTTCCGCGTCGCCGCCGCCCTGGTTCTGATCCGCGGCGTCCTGGCCGTCGCCGGTCGCCTCGCCGTTCTCACCACTGCCGGTCTGGTCGGCGGACTTGAGCAATGTGCAGGTCGCCAGGGCCTCAAGTCCTTCCGGACGGTCCCCCGCGCTGTCGAGGGCGAGCACGATGCGGTCGATCGCCGCGGCACGCTTCTCCGCGAGCGGATTCAGAATCTCGCTGTCGTCGACGGTGGCGCCCTGATCCGCGGCCTGCGCCGCGCCCTGCAGTTGCTGATAGGCCTCGGTGATCTGCTGGTCCAGGACAGCGAGTTCCTTGTCGACCTCTTCCCTGGCGGCGTCGGGAACCGTCGTCAACTGGCTACCGACGTCCGGGCAGTCGATCGTGGCGCCCGCCGAAGACAGAACCTGGTTGTCCGGGCCGGCCTCGCTGCCCGAACCGCTTTCGGTCGCCGAGGCGTAGACGTTGACCGTTACGAGCCCGACTCCCCCCAATATCAGCGCGACCGCTGCAGAGGTCGCGCGCCGTGCGCCTGTCGGGCGTCTGCGCGTGTTGCGTCTCAAGGAAGGGCTCCTACGCGTGATGGTCGGCTCGGTTGGTCCGCTCGGTTGGTCGGCTCGGTTCGACAATCCCCTGCCCCCATACGCAGCCGCGCCCCGCCGTGTTCAAACACCTCACGAATTCATAGAAATCTCCTAGGAATCAGGTTTGGCTTCAGTCCGGGTCGCCATTGGCGGCGGACGGCGTGGTGCCTATGGGGCGGCGACGACGGAGGGCTCGTCCTGAGATTGAGCGGTGCCGCCGGCGATCCCCGGTGGTGGCCACTGCTACGAGGGAACAGTGGCGCCGGAGTGCGAGTCATCGGTCTCCGGGTCCTGCGGCGGGGAGCTGAGCTGTTCGCGCAGATAGTTCCAGAAGACCGCGATCAGCGCGGCGACCGGTACGGCGAGCAGGCTTCCCACGATGCCGGCCAGACTGCCGCCCAGCGTCACCGCCAGCAGGATCACCGCCGCGTGCAGGCCCAGTCCGCGGCTCTGGATCATGGGCTGGAACACGTTGCCCTCAAGTTGCTGCACCACCACGATGATCAGCAGTACAAGCAGTGCGTCCGTCAGACCGTTCGACACCAGCGCGATGAGAACCGCGACGAAGCCTGCGAACAGCGCTCCCACGATCGGAACGAACGCGGACACGAAGGTCAGCACCGCCAGCGGAAGAACGAGTGGTACTCCCAAAGCCCACAGGCCAATGCCGATCAGGACGGCGTCGAGCAGGCCGACGACCGCCTGGGAGCGCACGAACGCACCCAGGGTGTCCCAACTGCGGGCCGCCACGATCGGAACGTCGGTGGCGAGCCGACCGGGCAGCTGACGGGTGAGCCACGGCAGGAACCGCGGGCCGTCCTTGAGGAAGAAGAACATCAGGAACAGCGCCAGCACAGCGGTGACCACGCCATTGATCACGGTGCTCACGCCCGTGGCGAAAGCGGTGACCAGACTGCCGGCACTGTCCTGAAGGCGGGCGATAGCGGCGTCGGAAGCACCCGCGATCTGATCGTCGGCGATATTCAGCGGCGGCCCGGCAGCCCACTCGCGGACCTTCTCGATGCCCTCGACCACACCATCGGTCAGGTCACCGGACTGGGACGCCACCGGCACCGCGATCAGCGCCACGATGCCCACGGCGACCAGGAGGAACAACACGGTCACCACCGACGCGGCCAGCGCCGGCCGCCATCCGCGCCGGCGCAGGAACCGAGCCAAAGGCCAGGTCAGCGTGGTGAGGAACAGGCCGACTACGAGCGGCCATACGACCGACCACATCCGGCCGAGAAGCCATAGGGCCACCCCGGTCGCCACGAGGACCAGCAACAGGTCGACGGAGACACGCGCCGACGTACGGAGCGCGGCGCGGGCTTTCGTGGAACTCAAGGCGGCGGACATGGGATCACCCTATGGGTACTCCGGTCCTACTCCGCCGGCGCTGCCGGCGAGCGTCCCGACGAACGGCCGGAGAGGCCGGTTGGCTGGTGACGGGGGTTCGTGACGCGCTCTCGGGCCGATTCGGTGCGCCAGGACGATATCGGGTTCGTCAACGCCTGCGTAGTCGGACCACGTACGCGCTCACCGATTCACCCGGGGGAAAAGGCATCGCCCGTCCGGTCCGCGGGAGGCGGACCGGACGGGCGAGGTGGCTCAGGAGAGGTCAGGGAGTGAGCTGCCACCGCTCGATGTAGCCGACGTCGATCGAGGCGGTGTCACGGACCCGCAGGATCCAGGTGCCGCTGACCGGTTGCGTGGAGGCGTCGACCGTGAAGGTCTGGTCGACGTTGTCAGTACCACCACCGATGTGGTTCAGCAGCGAGTAGACGGTGCCGTTGGGGCCGACCAGGTCGACCGTCAGATCACCGCGGTACGTGTGGACGATCTTGACGTAGACCTGAGTGGCTGCCGAGGCGTTGCCGCTCAGGCCGGTGATGACGATCGGGGACTCCACCGCGGCTCCGACGTCGGGGATGTCGACGCGCGTGCCGTTGGCGTAGATGTACGCCACCCGCCAGTCGAAGGTCACCGGGGCGGTCGCGCCGGTGCTGTCGGTGACCGTCAGTGTCACCTCGCTGGTACCGGCAGTGGTGGGGACGCCCGTGATCAGTCCCGTGTCGCTGATTGTCAGACCGTCCGGGAGGCCGGTGGCCTCGTAGGTCAGGCTCGCGCCGGAGTTGGTGGTGTACGCCTCGGCCTGCAGGGAGACCGTCTGGCCGACACCGCTGGTCTGGTCGGCGATCGGGGCAACGTTGACGCCGAGCGCTATCCGGTCACCGACGTTGATGCCGGCCCAGGCAGCGGCGACGGCGAGGTAGGTGTCGCTGTACGCGCCGAACAGGTCCGCCGCTGCCTGCAGGGTCGCGGTCCGGGCGCCGGCGTAGTTGGTGGTGGAGGTCATGTAGGTGGTGAGGGCCCGGTACCAGATCTGCTCGGCGTTCTCGATGCCGATGCCGGTCACGGCCACGCCGTCGTAGGTCGGGCTGTCGTAGGCGACCCCGTTGACGGTCTTGGTGCCGCTGCCCTCGGAGAGGAGGTAGAACAAGTGGTTGGCCGGGCCCGAGGAGTAGTGGACGTCGATGCTGCCGAGAGTGGAGTCCCAGTAGTCGCGGGACACCCCGTCTTTGGAGGGCTTGTCCATGTACCGCAGCGGTGTGCCGTTGCCGCGGATGTCGATCTTCTCGCCGACCAGGTAGTCGGGAACGTCGGCGGCCAGGTCGGCCTTGAACTCCACGGCCGCGGCGAAGATGTCCGAGGTCGCCTCGTTGAGGCCACCGGACTCGCCCGAGTAGACGAGACCGGCGGTGGCGCTGGTGACGCCGTGGGTCATCTCGTGCGCGGCGACGTCCAGCGAGGTCAGCGGGTGGGTGTTGGTCGCGCCGTCGCCGTAGGTCATGCAGAAGCAGCTGTCGGACCAGAAGGCGTTGACGTACGCGTTGCCGTAGTGCGCGCGGCTGTAGGCGGCAACGCCGTCGTTGCGGATGCCGTTGCGGCCGAAGACGTCCTTGTAGTAGTCCCAGGTGGCCGCGGCGCCGAACGCGACGTCCACACCGGCTGACTGCCGGTTGGCCGGAGTACCGTCGCCCCAGACATCGTTGTCATCCGTGAAGAGGGTTCCGGTGCCGGAGGTGCCCTGGTTCAGGTCGTAGGTCTTCTGGTCGGCCCGGTCGGGGTCCTGCAGCTGGTACGTGGTGCCGGAGAGCGTGCTGCCGACGTCGACCGTCCCGCTGTACTGGCCCGTGCCGCTGCCGGTGTGCACCTGCTCGAAGTCGAAGACGGCCTTGCCGGAGGCGGCGTCGGTGATGACGTGGAGCTCACTCGGGGTGCCGTCGTGCTGCAGGCCCTCCACCACCGACTCCCAGGCCAGGACCGGTTCGGCTCCGCCGGCCCAGACGACCAGTCGCGGCGCGCCGTCGACGGCGGGGCTCTTGGCCTCGGCCTTCTTGGCGGCGGCAAGTGCCTTGCCTGCGGCGGTCTTGGCGGTGATGCGGGGCGTGGTCGTCGGGACCTCGATGGCAGCCTCGGTCGCCTCGGACACGGTCGTGCGGCCGGCCTTGACGTGCACGACCAGGTCGCCGCCGAGGACCGGCAGGCCGGCGTAGGTGCGCTCGTAGCGGGTGTGCGTGGTGCCGTCGGCGTCCTTCGCGACGTCCTTGACGATCAGCTTTTCCTTGGAGCCGAGGTCGAGGTTCTTGGCGGTGTCGTCGACCGCGAGGCCCGCGCTCTTCATGAGCTCGGCGTGCTTGGCCGGAGACAGTTCCGCCGGGGCCGCACCGGCCCGGGGCGTAGCGACGATCTTCCCGTCACCGCGTTCGCGGGGGGCCGCCGACCCGACGCCGGCCTGGAAACCTGCGGCGAGCAGCGTGCCCGCGGTGGTGAGGGCCAACGCTGCCGTGTATCTGCGTCGGTTGAGGGTGCGGTGTGGCCGGAGCAAGGGCTTCTCCTTATGCGACGGAGGCCTGTGATGGAGGCCGGGAGAGCAGGCCGGCAGGGTGTGGCCGGCAGGCGACGCGCTGAGCGGGAAAGGGCACGGCACGAGATGAACGCGAGGCGTGTCAGAACTACGTGGCGTGCAAAATGTGGGGGTGTGAAGGAAGGGTGAACGCGCGAAGATCAGAGTGACATCGCACAGGCGATCTTGTCATGGATGCGCCAACAGTTCGGCTCGAATTGGCCCATGCTTGCTGGGTGTTCGTCTTGACGCAGGTCAGTTTTCGGCCGCCGCCGGATGGTGGGAGTGCCCATCCGGGACCGAGTGGCGAACTCGACTGCGACCACCCCCTCGAACACCGGGGGCCAGGGCAGCCACCCGGGGCGAGCCGCCGTTCCAAGGCCGATGGGCGGCTCTGACAGGGCTGCCCGCGGGCCAAGCCGGGGGCGGACGCCGAGTCAGGCCAAGCCGGGAGGCGGACGCCGAGTCTGCTCGAGCCCCCGGGAGGATTGCCGCGGCTGGCGGCGGAGAGCCTGCCGTGGCAGGGTCGGCATGCTCGTGAACGTGCCGTTGGTGAGGGAGAGTTCGTGGACACGCAGGTGTGGGACGCACTGGTCGCTTCGATGAAGAACGCGTACACCGCGGGTCTGGGCGAGGGCGAGGTGCCCCGCCCGGTCATCATGCCCCTGGTGCGCGGCGAACTGGTCGGCCTGGTCTGGGTGCGCCCCATCAAGACCGGCGACGACGCGCTCACCGGCATCGCCCAGCTCTCGAACATCGCCGCGGCGGCCGGCGCGGACGAGGTCGTCCTGGCCTGGGAGACAGGCGATGTCGCCGCCGCCTGCGGGCTGCCGGTCGTCGGCCCGGCCCCGTGCCTGAACATGGTGCACGCCACGAAGGACGGCCACGTCCTGCACCGGTTCCCCTACGCCGAGCAGCCGTCGGCCCCCTCCCCCGACGGCGCGGTCCAGGTCGATCCTCGTTGGCTGCCGGCTCTCGAGCCACAGCCGGGCGGTGAGCTGGTGGCGCCGGTCCGGGCCGCGGTCGAATTCTCCTTCACCCCGCTCGACCTGGACCACCCCTCCCCCTTCGGCGTGACCGTCATCCTGATGGAAGAGGACGGCTTCAGCGTGCGTCTGACCGAGGCGTTCGCCCCCTGACCAAGCAGGCGCCGCACAGCACGCGCCTGTCGCCTCCGCCGGTCCGGCCGCTGTTCACGGCACCCTGGAGCCATGAGCGCATCTGACACGAATTTTCTGGCCCGGGGACGCGTAGCGACCAGGCTTCCCGCGCAGGATCTGGACCGGGCGCGGCGTTTCTACTCCGAACAGCTCGGGCTCGAGCCCGTCGACGAACGGCCCGGCGGGCTGCTCTACCGGTGCGGAGGCGTGGACTTCGCGTTGTTCCGGTCGACCGGAGCCTCCCCCGGAACCTTCACTCAGATGGGGTGGGAGGTCGATGACATCGAGGCGGTCGTGTCGGAACTCCGGCGGCGCGGCGTGGTGTTCGAGGAGGTCGATGTGCCAGGTTTTCGCACCAGGGGCGGCATCGCCGAGGTCGAGGGGAACTACCCGAGCAAGGGTGCACGGGGCGAGCGCGCCGTCTGGTTCCGGGACAGCGAGGGGAACCTGCTGGGCATCGGCGAGCCGGTCGTCTGAGCAGTTCCGGCAACCACCGCTTCACGACGTAACGCGTACGCCGCCTGTCCGCGGCGCGTGCACAGCGGGCAGGCGGCACAGCGCGGCGTCAGCCCTTGAGCTGCGGGTAGAGGTTGGTGATGTCACCGGAGACGGCCGCCTTCACCTGCCGGGACGTCTCGTCGGCGAGTACCTCGAACGCGCCCTTCTCGATCCCGTCCAGCGCCTCCCTGGCGATGTCGGCGGGCTGCGACTTGGGCTGGGTCACCGCCGCGGTCATGTCGGTGTCGACGTAACCCATGTGCAGGACCGTCACGCCGATGCCGCGGTCAAGGAGCTCGATACGGATGGCATCGGTCTGCAGCCAGAACGCGGCTTTGGTGGCGGAGTACGCCCCGTGCCAGGCGACCGTCGACGCCGCGGGCCGGCGGCCCACCAAGGCCGAGAAGGACCCGACCGGCGTCGAGGTGACCCCGCCCGGCTCCCGTCACCATCTGACGACAGCCTGGAAACTCGGCGACGCCCTGCGGAAGGGCCGCACCGGCACCAGCCCGCCGCCCCGGTGGCAGCGGCCCGAAGTACTGACAGAGCCGCTGCCACCGGGGCGGCGCCCTCAGACGACCTCGTTCAGTTTGCCCGTGGCGACATCGAACACGAAGCCCCGCACACGGTCCTTGTGGACGACGAACGGGTCCGCCTTGATGCGGGCGATCGACTGCCGTACGTCGGCGTCCAGGTCGGGGAACGCCTCGGCCGCCCACGACGGCCGGATCCCCGTCTCCGCCTGGACCACGTCCTTGAAACCGTCGTCGGTGAAGGTGAGCATGCCGCAGTCGGTGTGGTGAATGAGGATGATCTCCTCGGTGCCTAGCAGCCGTTGGCTGATGGCGAGCGACCGGATCTCGTCCTGGGTGATCACTCCGCCCGCGTTGCGGATGACGTGCGACTCGCCTTCGACGAGCCCCAGGATCGCGTACACGTCGAGCCGGGCGTCCATGCATGCCACGACGGCGAGTTTCCTCGCGGGCGGAAGCGGGAGCGGGCCGGTGAAGTTCTCGGCGTAGCGAGCGTTGTTGGCCAGCAGTTCATCGGTCACGGACATGGTGATCCTCTGTTCCTGGGATGCGGCGGATGCGCCGCTCACGGAACTGGGCAGCGAGCGGCGCGGAGAGGTCGGCACACGGGAGCCGGATGCGCGGAGCGGACACGCGACATGGCCCGGGGGTTGCCGAACAGCTCCTCGGGGAGCAGCCCGACGCCCCTAGGACGACAGGACCTATCGACAGAAGCCGTCGAAGAGGTACACGCGACGCGAGGGCCAGAAACCCTCGGTGAAGCGGAGCATGCGGTCAGTGAACACCGGGGCCGGTCCAGCTGGCAAGAGCACAGGGGTCCGGTGAGAGCCCTGCGGCGTCGGCCCGTTCGCCGACAGCCTGGAACACCTGCCTTCAGCGGCCCCTATGGGTCGCTGAAGGCAGGTGTTGACTGTGGACGTGGACTACCAGGTGAAGGTCGCGGTGGTGCGCGCCGGGAGTGTGTAGACGTAGGACTGGCTGCCCCAGTTCACCCGGATGGACTGGGTGCTGGTGCCGCCGTTGTGGGCGATCAGGGCCTTGGAGCCGTCGGGGTTGCGCCAGGCGACGTTCTGCACCGTGCTGTTGGCGGTGGAGGCGATGCGGTACGCACCGGGCTTGACGAACTTGGTGAGGTGGCCGGTGGTGTAGTACTCGACGGTGTAGTCGACCTGGCCGGCCCGTGAGCCGCCTTCCTGCACGGTGATCAGTCCGGTGCAGGTGCCGCAACCGCCGTTGTGCGGACCCATGTTCTGGTTCAGCGCCAGGCTCCACTTGACCAGGCTGCTGCTCCAGTTGCGGGCGTAGTTGACGATGTCGGCGAGATCCTCGTTGTGCTGGTTGGCGATCCAGGTGCCGCCCGAGTGCTCGGTGCTGAACTGCTTGACGGTCGGGTACTGGTTGCGGACCTGGGTGCCGACCGCCGGGTCGCCGAAGTAGCCGTGCCAGGCGATCCCGCCGAACAGCGGGTCGTTGCGGACGCCGGTGTCGGCGAGGATCGCGGAGCCGAAGCTGGCGTAGTCACCGTAGTTCCAGTCGTGCACGAGGACCTTGGTGGTGATGCCGGCGGCGCGGAAGGCCGGGTACACGTGGTTCTTGGTGAACTCCACGAGGCCCGAGGGGTTCCAGCTCATGCCCGGGTAGTTCATCGCCGTCGGGTTGCTCGCCTGGCAGCAGTTGGGCTCGTTCTGCACCGAGATGTAGTTGATGGGGACACCCGCGGCCTGGTAGCTCTGGATGTACTTGACCAGGTACTGGGCGTACATGGGGTAGTACTCCCACTTCAGCCAGCCCATCTGGTCCATGCGCCCGTTGTCCTTCATCCACGCCGGCGAGCTCCACGGCACGCCCTTGACCCGGAGCGCCGGGTTGAGCTGCTTGGCCTGCGTGGTCAGGAGGCGGACGTTGGTGTCGTATCCGTTGGCGCCGAAGTCATTCAGGGTGCAACAGGTGTCGTCGAGCGAGACGTTGCCCGGCCGGGACAGGTCGGAAGCCCCGATGGGGTTGCGGACGAAGGACAGCCCGATGCCCTCGGTCGGTGAGAACAGCTTCTGCATGACGCTGTCGCGGGTGGCCGCGGTGATCGGGCCGCCGCGGAGCAGGTAGGCAGTGGTGTCCGTGATCGAGGCGCCGCCGCCCTCGAACTGCTGGTACGTCGTGTTCTCGTCGACGGTGATCGTGTGCTGGGCCGTTCCGCCCGCGGGGCCGAACCGCAGCGCGGTCTGCTGCGCCAGACCACGCGTCACGGTCCGTCCGGCGGAGTCGGAGGTAGTCGTGAGCCAGACGTTGACCGGCTCGTTCACCGCCTGAGCGGTGCCGCCGGACGCGGCGAGTGTCGCGGCTGCGACAACGCCGGCCAGAAGAAAGCGAGTTGCCCGGGAAAGTGGGGACCAGGGACGGGATCGTGGCATGCTGTCGCCCTTCGCAATGGTGGGGGCAGTGCAAGGCATTCAGATCCATGACCAGAAGGCCAGTGTGTGACCAATCGCCGCAAAAACTAAAGGTCTGAACCAGACACGTCAAGACCGCGCACAGACCCCGTCAGTCCCAGAGTTACGAGGTCACGCTCCCGGCCCAGGGTCCGGCTGCACGGCGTCGGTGATTCCTGCCCGGGCCGCTTCGAGCTGAGCGGCGAAGGCGATGCCGAGGAACAGCGTCACACCGGTGAGGTTGGCCCACAGCAACAGTGCGACGAAGGCCGTCAGCGGCCCGTACACGGTGCCGAACGATCCGCTCTCGGCGACGTACAGCGCCAGCAGCCACGTGGCCGTGATCCACAGCACCAGATGGACCGCCGAGCCGAACGCCAGCCACGTGTAGCCCGGTTGGTCCCTGCGCGGAGCCCAGCGGAAGATCACCGCCGAGGCGACCCAGGAGAGCGCGACACCCAGGGGCACCTGGAGGACCCCCCACCAGTCGAGCCGCTCCCGGGGCCAGCCGAAGGTCTCCCCCACCGCGTTCCCGACGGCATCCCCCGCGACGAGCACGAGGAACCCGAGGACCATCGGCATGCCCGCGGCCATGGCGAGGAGCAGGGCCCGCCCGTACTTGGCGAGGAACGGCCGGTCGCGTTCGATGCCGTAGATGCGGTTGGCGCCTCGTTCGACCTGCGCCATCGCCGAGGCGAGGTTGAGTACGGCGAACGCCAGCCCCAGCCACATGGCGACGGCGCTCCAGGCGCCGGAGCCGGCGCTTCGTTCGGTGCCGTCCAGAGCTTCCGCGACCAGCCCCGAGCTGGCACCCGGCACGATGCGCCCGAGTGTGAGCTCGATGATCCGTCCCACGCTCTCCGTGTGCACCGTGGTCGCCACACCGACGAGCGCGATGGTGAACGGCACCATCCCCAGGACCACTTGGAACGCGAGTGATCGGGAGCTGGTGAAGCCGTCGGCGTAGCGGAACCGGGCGAAGGCGTCGAGAAGCAGCCGGCGCCCTCCGTAGTGCCGCAGCGCGGTGAGCGCCTCGTCTCCGGAGAGTTCGTCCCCGATCATGTCCCGCGTCTGCGGAACGTGTACAGCGGTCCCCATGGCGAGCGTGTCCCCTCCGGTCGTACGTTCAAGCGGTCCTCGGCGGCCGGCTGCTCCGGCCTATCCGCTCACGACCGGGCGGTGCCGCACGTTCACCGCGGCCGGGGGGTCATCGCCCCTGAGCAGCTCAACCCGGATGGGGCACCTCCGGAATTTCCCATCCAGGAACCCGTCCAGCGACATCGTGAAGTGCCGGAGCATTTTGCCCACAGCGGCCTGTCGTCCCGTGTCCGCCGTCTGCGTGGTGTCAGTGTTCCGCGCCGCTGGGGCGGACATGATCGATCCTCTCTTCGGTCGACTCTGCTTCGTCGGACAGCGGGTGGGTTACCGGTGCTGCAAGCCGCGCGGGTGGCGGGTCCGGTACTGACCCGCACGTTACAACCCTCGCAGTGTTCGGCCATTCGGTCCGGCCGGTTCCCGGCCTGCCTGCGGTTTCGCGGCGGACCCGGAGGGCCCGGAGGACTGGGCGGACCGGGTTTCAACGGCAGGGTCTGGCCAAGTCCCCTACGGCGGCTACGCGTTGCGGTAGTCGGGCGGCGCGGGGGCCCAGCGCCGAACCACCACGGTCGAGCACCAGCCGCACTCTTGACCGCAGATGGTACAGACCAATAGCTTCCGGGCATGCGTCGAAGACTTCTCAGCAGGCTGGCACTCGCCGCCTGCGCCATGTCCCTTCCCGTCACTCTCCTCGCCACGGCCCCCGCGTCCGCCGATGGCCCTCACACGTCGAAGTCCCCCGCGTACAAGAGCGTCGGCTACTTCACCCAATGGGGTGTCTACGGCCGCGACTTCCAGGTCGCCGACCTGGAGACGAGCGGAGCGGCAGCCAGCCTCACCCACATCAACTACGCCTTCGGCAACGTCAGTTCGGACGGCAAGTGCTTCACGGGGAACGTCCCCGGCGAGGCCGACGCCTGGGCGGACTATGCGCGCCCGCTGGACGCGGAGAACTCCGTGGACGGCGTCGCCGACACCGACACGCAGGCGTTGGCGGGCAACTTCAACCAGCTGCGCGAGCTGAAGGCGAAGCACCCTGACCTGAAGGTGCTGATCTCCCTCGGCGGCTGGAGCTGGTCCACCCACTTCTCCGACGCGGCCCGCACCGCCGCCTCCCGCAAGGCGTTCGTGGCCTCGTGCCTCGACCTGTACATCAAGGGCAACCTTCCCGTCGACGGAGCACGTGGCGGCCAGGGCGCCGCGGCCGGGCTCTTCGACGGTGTGGATCTGGACTGGGAGTGGCCGGGGTCCGCCGGTGACACCGACACGGTCTACCGCCCCGAGGACAAGCGGAACTTCACCGCGTTGGTGCACGAGTTCCGCCGGCAGCTCGACGCCTACGCGGCCGGCCAGAGGAAGGGCAAGCAGTACGAACTGACGGCGTTCGTCCCGACCGCCCCGGAGAAGATCGACGCGGGATTCGACGTACCCCGCATCATGCGGGACCTGGATTTCGTCAACCTTCAGGGCTACGACTTCCACGTCTCCGGTGAGGCGACCACGAACCAGCAGTCCGCGCTGTACGCCGCGAACGACTTCAGCGTCGACCAGACTGTCGACGCCTGGCTCGAACGGGGCGCACCGGCGCGCAAGCTGGTCGTCGGCATGCCCTTCTACGGGCAGGGCTGGACCGGCGTGACCGGGGGTGGCGACGGCCTGAACCAGCCCGCGGCGGCGCCCGCGCCCGCGACCTGGCAGGCAGGGTACGAGGACTACAAGGCGCTCAAGAAGCTTGCGGACTCGGGCGCGTACACCGTTTACCGCGATCGCCGGAACGGCCATGCCTGGCTCTTCGACGGCACGACCCTGTGGACGTACGACGATCCGCAGGTCCTCACCGCGAAGACCGACTACATCCGCCGGCACCGGCTGGGCGGGGCAATGTTCTGGTCGCTCGACGGAGACACCGCCGACGGTGAGTTGATCCACGCCGTGGACGACGGGCTCAACCAGCGCTGAGCCGTCGCGTTCCTCCGCACGACGCGTTCACTCCGGGGCTCCGAGGGTGAGGCGGTGGCCAACCCACCGCCTCACCCTTTTTTGCCACGCAAGTTGAGATCTGTTGGGTACCGGGGCAAGGGCGCGACGAGGGGTCCGTAAACCTTTTGAAACTGGTGGTTGCTGTTCTGTTTCGTGGGTTGCTGGGGCAGGATGACGCGCACACGCCCCCTAGCGTGTCCATGCCAGGACAAGGAGCCGCAACCTTGATCACCTCGCAGCGCAGTACTCCCCGTAGATCCCGCCCCTTCGTCGGACTGCTGATTCTCGCCGTTCTCTCCGCCTGCCTCGGCCTGGTCGGCGCATCGCCCGCCACCGGGGCAACGGTGAACACGGCCGGGTTCACCGTGGTGGACGTCACGGACTTCGGTGCCGATCTTCGCGGACGCACCGACTCGGCACCCGCGGTCAAGGCTGCGCTCCGGCACGCCAAGACCGTGAAGGCGCCGGTCAGGATCGTGTTCCCGCGCGGCACCTACCAGCTGTACCCGGAGAGCGCCGAGGTACGCGAGCTGTACGTGTCGAACACGGTCGGCGCCGATCAGCGCTACCGGGACAAGTCGATCGGGCTGCTCATCGAGGACATGCGCGATGTGGTGGTGGACGGCCGTGGGTCGACCCTGCTGTTCCACGGGCTGCAGACGGCGTTCGCCAGTATCCGCTCGCACAACGTGACGTTCACCGGCTTCACCTTCGACTATGTCGCGCCGAAAGTCGTCGACGCCACGGTGAAGACGGCCGGGGTGGAGAACGGGCGCGCCTACCGGATCCTGAGCGTGCCGGCCGACAGCCCGTACAAGGTGGCGGACAACAAGGTGACCTGGCTCGGCGAGACCAGCCCGGTGACCGGACAGCCGTACTGGTCCGGCGTGAACGCTCTGGAGTACACCCAGATCCAGGACCCGACGGAGCAGCGATCCTGGCGCGGTGACAACCCGCTGTTCAGCGACGTGGCGTCGATGACCGACCTGGGCGGGCAGCGCATCCGGATCGACTACACGACCTCCGCCAAGCCCTCGGACCAGGGGCTGGTGTATCAGATGCGGCAGATCGAGCGGGAGCAGCCCGGAGCGTTCATCTGGGAGTCCTCCGACGTCACGGTCCGCAATCTGGTCGCCCGGGAGCTGCAGACCTTCGGGCTGGTCGGGCAGTTCAGCGAGAACATCACCATCGACCGGGTCGACTTCTCACCGGATCCGGAATCCGGGCGCGCCACCGCCGGGTTCGCCGACTTCATCCAGATGTCCGGGATCAAGGGCAAGGTGTCGGTGACCAATTGCGTGTTCGACGGCCCGCACGACGACCCGATCAACATCCACGGCACCTATCTGCAGGTGGCAACGCAGCCCTCGGCGAAGAGCCTGACAGTGAGTTACAAGCATCCGCAGACCGCGGGGTTCCCGCAGTTCTACGTCGGCGACAAGGTCCAGTTGGTCGACAGCGCGACCATGCGCCCGGTTCCCGACGGTAGGGCGAGGGTGACCGCCGTCGACGGGCCGAGCGGGCAGGACCACGACACCTCGCTGACCGACATGACGATCACTCTGGACCGGCCGGTTCCCGCGGGCGTCAAGATCGGCGGCACCGTCGTGGAGAACCTGACGTACACGCCGAGCGTGCGGATCGCCGGCAACGTCTTCCGCAATGTGCCGACGCGCGGGATCCTCGTGACCACGCCCAAGCCCGTCGTGATCGAGAACAACCGCTTCGAGCGGACGACGATGGCGGCGATCTACATCTCGGCCGACGCCTACCAGTGGTACGAGTCGGGCGCGGTCTCGGACGTCCTCATCCGTCGCAACACCTTTGTGAGTTCGACCGGTCCGGTCATCTTCGTCGAGCCGACCAACCAGGTGCTGAACGCCGCGGATCCGGTGCACCACGGCATCCGGATCGAGCGGAACACGTTCGAGGTCGGCGATGTCACCGTGGTGGACGCCAAGAGTGTCGGCGGGCTGTCCTTCACGGACAACGTGATCAGGCGGGCCGCGGGCGCGACGGCGCCGTACTCCTCTCGGTTGTACGTCTTCCGTGGCTCGGACGACGTGCTCATCGAGGGCAACCGGTACGTTGGCGGGCTCAACGCCCGGGCCGATACGGAGTACATGGACGCCTCGTCGGTGACCGTCCGCTCGGACGCGGCGCGGATCAACGCGGACAACGTGCTGCCGGTTCGCGGCAACCAGGGTCTGTCCGGCGCATAGGTCCGGCGGCAAGCAGCGGTGCCTCATGAGCGCCGGTGAACGGGGTCCGGTGCGTGCTCGCAGCATGGCGCGCCCGTCTCAACGTCGTCCCAAGGCGCCTCAACCTCCTGAAACTGGAGCGCAGGTCGCGACGGGCCATGGCGAGCCCGTCCATTCGTACAGGCATCGCTGCCTGCCGCATCGCGACGGTGCCGGGCGGGTGCGCGGGACACACAGTCCCTGCCCAGCCCGTGTCCCACCGCATCCCTGGGACACGAGCACGTAGCTCCCGGCGCCCGAGAGGGAAGTCGCCGCTCCCCTCCGGTCGTCTTGAAGTCTTGAAGCCAACCCGTCGCACAGGCGTACCAATGCCGACGAGAAGCATTGACAACGCCATGTCATGTGTCTTTCACTCCCGAAGGAGAGCGCCGGAACCGGTTCCGGTACCGGTTCCGGCGCACCCCCCACTCCCCAAGGAGGAGTGCCGTGTTAGCAGATTCCCCACGCCCCACCACAGATCGGGTTCGCAAGCGGCCCGCCTGGACCGCCGTGTTGGCAGCATTCGTTCTGGTGGTGACCGCGCTGTCCGCGGCTGCGACGCAGGCCACTGCCGACCGCTCGACCACCACAGGGGCCGAAGTCGTCCGGGTGGCCGAGTTCCTGGCCGAGTGTCCCTACAGCCACCGCCTGCCCGACGACCCGATCGTCGCCCCCGGGCTGCCCGGCGCCTCCCACATGCACAGCTTCTTCGGCAGCCGAGTGACCAACGCCAACACCACGGTGACCAACCTGCTGGGTTCGGCCAGCACCTGCAGCCCGACCGTGGACACCTCGGCCTACTGGGTGCCGACCCTCTACTCCAACAACCAGGCGGTGGAGCCCACCGGCACCACCTTCTACTACCTCGGTGAAGGCGTGCGCGACGACATCATCCAGCGCACCCAGCCCCTCCCCCAGGGCCTGCGCATCGTCGCCGGAAACGCGAAGGCGACGGGTACGGCCGACCCCACCTCCATCGCCCGCTGGTCGTGCCTGCACCACGGCGAGGTCAGTCCCTCCAAGGACTTCGTGGCCTGCCCGGCCGACTCGATGCTGGAGTCCTACCTCGACTTCCCGCAGTGCTGGAACGGCAGGGACCTGGACTCCGCCGACCACAAGAGCCACATGGCCTACCCGGTGAACGCCGCTTGCCCCGCGAGCCACCCCGTGCCCGTGCCGAAACTGCGTCAGGTACTGCGCTACCCCGTCACCGGCGCGACAGCGGGACTGCGTCTGGCATCCGGTGCCGGCTACACGATGCATGCCGACTTCTTCAACGCCTGGCCGACGGCCGAGATGGCACGCAGGACCACGAACTGCATCAACGCCATCGTCAAGTGCGGCGCTGACGGCAACCCCTCCTGAGCGGCGCCACCAACCTGCCCCGCATACGCGGGACATCGCACGCAGCACGGCCCCGAGACAGGAGACGGTCATGGCGAAACCCGAACCCGCTGCAACGCGCCGTGCGGGCCGGGCACAGCTCGTCGTGACGCTGCTGTGTGCTCTGTTGATCATGTCCGGGTGTGCCGGCTCCCAGCAGGGGGCCGGCACAGCCGCCAAAGCAACCGTCACCGACAGCTCCCCAGCGGGAGCCTCCGGAGCGGCGGCCGGAACCACCGGAACGTTCAGTACGACGGACATCGCCTGGCTCCAGTTGCTGATCGCCATGGACGACCAGACCCGACTCATCCTCGAACTCGTACCGCGTCATGGCGGTGAAACGGCGCTCAAGACCTGGGCTGCAGGTGTCGCCCGTGACAACCGCAGCCACCTGACAGCCCTGCGCGAGCTTCTCGCCGCGACCGGCGTACCGGACACCAACCCGCACGAGGGCCACGACATGCCGGGGATGGTCAACTCCGAGGAAATGAAGGCGCTCGGTGACGTGACGGGTTCGCGGTTCGATGGACTGCTGCGATCCGCGTTGCGCGAACACCTCACCCACGCCGAGCAGTTGTCGACCGACCTGCGGAAGAACGGGGCCGATCCGAGGGTGAAGAAACTCGCGGCAACCGTCAAGGAGTCCGCCGCGGAGCACCGCGAGCGTATGCCGGTCTGAACGGTTCAGGCGGTCTGGTGGGTTCGCCCGGCGTCCACCGGAGTGCGGCCGGCCGCCCGCAGGTTGCGGCCGCGTCGGGTCAGCCCCCAGGGCTTGAGGACCGAGATCGCTGTCATGAAGACGTAAGCGGACAGGGAGACGATGGGCCCGAACAGCACGTCGCCGGCGTCGGGCAGCGGTCCGCCGGCGGCGACGGCGGAAACCGCGTGGTTCACTCCCGGGCGCAGCGCGAAGACGGTGGCGGTGAGTGTGGCCAGGGTCAGCCAGAACTTCGTGAAGACCCATCGGTGCCTCGCCAGCCCCCACGGGGTGCCCAGGGACAGCACCAGCCCGCTGAGGAGCGTGAGGAACGCGACGGGGAGCAGCAGCCAGTCGGCGAAAAGCTTCATGGCGCGGACGGAGGCCTCCACGGTCACCGCGGAGCCGGTGGTGGCCGCGGTGATCCCGAGGGTGAGCAGCCCGAGCGTGAGCCCGAGCCAGCTTGCGGAGGCGGCTACATGGACGACCAGGTTGGCCCGGCGTGCGGGGCGGCTCAGTTTCACCCGACCCACGGTGCCGGGCAGCGGCTCCCAGGTCGTCCGACAGCGGGAGTAACCCCGCGTACTAGCGTCGGCGTACGGGGCGGAGGCGCGGGGACACGCCCGCGCCGTTCACCTGGGCAGCCCGGCACCGGCACCGGCACCGGCACCGGCAAGCACGGTGCGGCGCTCCCGGATCTCCGGGCCGTCTGGCTCACTCCGTGTCGTCGAAAGTCCAGACGGCACGGTTGCCCGGGCCGACGGCGAGCGTCGACCGGCCGATCTGTTCCTGGTGCCGGTACTCCATGGAGCGGTTGAGGGACAGGCCGATCTGCCGCAGGCCGACCTGGTCGCGCGCAACGGCGTCGAGTCGGATCATGGTCCCACCGCCCTGCGCGACGATGCCACCGCCCGACACGGGCTTGACGACGAACCCGCCGGCCCGCAACAACGGCACCGTGTTGGCGATGTCCCGTTCGGTGATCGCGAGCCGGATGGAGGCCACGTCACGCATCAGATGGCTGGTGTAGTCGTCGGACAGGTACCGCTCCCGGCCCACGTCACCGGGGTAGCCGGCCGGCTCGGTGTTGCTGCGCGGGTCGGCGAAGTACTCCGGCAGGTACTCCATCGCCCAGGCGCCGAAGGCGTCGTACTGGTCGGTCGTGAAGAGGGCGTCGAACCACGGCACCGGGACGCCGTCACCGAAGTCACGCGTCTGGCGGAACTCGACCGGGGTGATCTCCTGGTCCCGCAGGCGTTCCGTCACCGTGACGAGGTCGCCGGCCCGCTCGGTCGAGATGCCCATCCCGGTGGAGCCGAAGGCACCGTCCTGACCGGGAAGGTCGCCGACCCCGAAGAGTTCGAGGTACGTCTCGCGGCCCATCAGGTAGCGACCGGTCCAGGTCTGCCCGCCGGCACCGGTCGTGGTGCGCACCTGGAAGTTGGCGAACTCCCTCAGGTACTCGGAGTGTTCGATGGCATCGGCGGTCTCCCGGTCGAGCACTCCGTAGGCGTGGTTGTAGAACAGCAACTGCCGCTCGGGAGACAGCCGGCTCCCCTCGGCCCGCGCCACAGTCGCGCCACCCTCCACCACCCCGGTGAGGGCGACGGCGAGGGCCACAGCAATGACCATGATCATTCGCAACATCCGGCTGGGCAGCATGCGGGTGAGCGTAGAACGGGGAGAATCACGGGCACCGCTGATTCGAGGACAACGACTCGAAACCGACCCTCGCCCGCAGCCCGGCCCCACCGGCCCCTCACCGGTCAGGCCGTCCGGCCCCCGCCTTGTGTCATGACCGGTGGCCGACCCATGGGTCACAGGAGGTGACGCCCTCGGTATCGCGGGAAGTGTGTTGCTCGCGGAGTCGTGGGTCTGACGGCGGGATTCGGGGGAACACGTAGCGCACACGACGTCATGACGAAATAGGGGAGCTGCTCCATGCTTGGTATAGCTGCGGCCGTGCTGTTCTTCATCGCCTTTTTGATCAATGCTGCCGAGATCGACACGAACGACACGTTCTCGTCCGGGAATGTCATGCTCCTCGGCCTGACCTTGCTGGCGCTGCACGTGGCGGGGATCGGCAGTGGCTGGGCAAGCCGGGCCCGCAGACGCTGACGGAATCGCGGCTCGGTGGCTGAGCGCCGGCACCGTTTCCGGTGCCGGCGCTCAGCTGTCCCCCCGCGCGCGCCCAGCACATCCGTCCTCACCGAAGGCCGACCACACCGCCTGCGCCAGACCCGCTCCGAACTGTCGGTGCCGGAGTGTGCGCAGCGGGTGACGAGTCAACCGGCCGTCGCCATCTCCCGCAAAACAAGGCCGGGGCGGTGTGGGACGCGAAAACAGGGTCACTCGTCGTGCATGACACGCCTTCTGGGTTTCGGACACCGGCACACCTCGGATCAGCACGGCGGTGAGCCCCCGCGCCACACGCGCGAGGAACCTGCGGCACGTGCCGAGAGCGGCGGCCCCGAGCAGCCCTCGTCGGACGACCGCGTGCCCAACGAGGGCTTCGGTCCGACCTCGGACGTGGAGAGGGATGCTCCGGACACTCCTTCGGAGATGCCGAAAAAATCATGGTGGGCGGTGTTGAAGCGGACATTCGGCGAGTTCAAGGACGACGAGCTGACCGACCGCGCCGCGGCGCTGACCTACTACGGAGTGCTGTCGCTGTTTCCCGCACTGCTGGTACTGGTCTCACTGCTGGGACTGGCCGGCAAGTCGGTGACGGACAGCATTCTCGACAACGTCACGCAGCTGACCCCGGGCTCAGCCCGTGATGTGCTCACGAGCGCGGTGCAGCAGTTGCAGGGCAACGCGGACACCGGCTCGGTGATGGCGATCGTGGGTCTGGCGCTGGCGGTGTGGTCGGCCTCCGGCTACGTGGCCGCATTCATCCGCGCCTCGAACGTCGTCTACGACATTCCTGAGGGACGGCCGGTCTGGAAGGTGCTGCCGGTCCGCGTGGGTCTCACCGTTGTGCTGATGGTCCTGGCGGTCGCCAGCGCGCTGATCGTCGTCTTCACCGGCGGTCTGGCCCGGCAGGCCGGCGCCGCGTTCGGGATCGGCGACACCGCCTTGGACGTGTGGTCCATCGCCAAGTGGCCGGTGCTGCTGATACTGGCCACCATCATGATCGCGATCCTCTACTGGGCGACACCGAACGCCCGGGTCCGCGGCTTCCGTTGGATCACCCCGGGCAGCTTCCTCGCGCTGGTGATCTGGATGATCGCCTCCGGCGGGTTCGCGGTCTACGTGGCGACCTTCGCCTCTTACAACAAGACCTACGGCACCTTCGCAGGAATCGTCGTCTTCCTGCTCTGGCTGTGGATCTCCAATCTGGCGATCCTCCTGGGCCTCGAATTCGACGCCGAGTTGGCCCGCGAGCGCGCCATCGTCGGCGGCCTCCCCGCTGAGGCCGAGCCCTACGTCGAGGCGCGCGACACGCGGAAGTGGGACGAGCGGGACAAGCGGCGTCTCCGAGAGCAGCAGTGACCGCGTCCGTCCTCCCCGCCCGGCACCTGTGGGCGAGGGTTCGGATCGTTTCACCGGGTACCCGGCACCAACACAACGATCAACACGGCGGAGAGAGAGGGTGAACTGCCATGGCCACGGTCAACCCCCAAAGCAACCGGAGCAACGCCGAACAGCCGGTGGGCGAGCTGGTCCAGCGCGCCTCGCAGCAGTTGTCGCAGCTGGTGCGCGACGAAATGCGGCTGGCTCAGGCAGAGATGACACGGAAGGGCAGGCAATTCGGGCTCGGCGGCGGGCTGTTCGGCGGCGCCGGACTGGTCGGAGTTCTGGCTCTGCAGGCCCTGGCCGCCACCGTGATCGCCGCCCTGGCGCTCACGCTGCCTGTGTGGGCCTCGGCTCTGATCGTCACCGGTGCACTGGCCGCGATCGCCTTGGTTCTCGCCGTGGCCGCAAAGCGGCAGATCAGCAAGGCCACCCCGGCCGTGCCCGAGCAGACCATAACCAGCGTCAAGGCTGACGCCGCCGAGATCAGGGAGAAGGCTCACCGATGACCCAGCACAAGCCCGAGGACAGCGCCCACGCGCCCACCCCCGAAGAGCTGCGCGAGCAGGTCGAGCACACCCGCGAGGAATTGGGGCAGACCGTCGAAGCGCTGGCCGCCAAGACCGATGTCAAGGGCCGTGCCAAGGAATCTGCCGCCGAGGCCAAGGAGCAGGCGGGCCAGAAAGCCGCTCAGGTTTCGGCTCAGGTGCGCGCCACCGCCGCCCACGCCGCGCAGTTGGTGAAGGACAAGACCCCTGAGCCCGTACGCGACAAGGCCGGCCGTGCTGCCGTGCAGATCCGGGAGAAGGTCACCGAGGCCGGGCACCTCGCGCACGACAAGGCCCCGCAGCCGGTCCGCGAGAAGGCCGACCGGACGGCAGAGGTGGCACGGGACAACCGCACAGCGCTGCTGGCCGCCACGGGCACCGCCGTCGTCCTGCTGCTCGCACGCCGCTCCGTCAAGGCACGCCGTTCTGTCAAGGCGCGCCCCGCGTTCAAGGGACACCGGTGAAAGCTTCCAAGCTTGTCTACAAGCCGGTCGGCCTGGTGCTCGGCGCGGTCGGCAGCACGCTGGCCGGCGCCGCGTTCCATCAGACCTCGAAGCTGTTCGGCCGCGAGCAGAAGGCGAACGACACCACGGAAGCGGACCGCCCCTGGCGGCAGGTTCTGCTCGCCGCGGCCCTGCAGGGCGCCACCTTCGCGGTTGTCAGGGCTGTCGTCGACCGCTCGGGAGCGGCCACGACCCGCCGCCTGACCGGAAGTTGACCCGACCACCCCGCCACCTCCAGCGCACCCCTGCCTGCGGCCCGTGCCGGCCAAGCGGCCGGCACGGGTGGGCTGTCGGGAGAAGCAGCAAGCCGACGTGTCGGGCGGCGGCGGCCCGACACGTCGCACCCGGTCTTCCCGGCCTCCGCGGGCTCACCGGTGTTCCGGCGGACGTGCCACGGGAGCTGCAACCCGTACCCGCGCTATCCAGGCACGGGCTGGCGCTGACCGCGGAGCGAGTGTCCCCACCCCTGGCACAGAACTCCGATTGCGCGAGGGCTGGTCAGCAGGCCGAGGTGAGGCCACTATCTGACTTGATCCGATAGGTCGGGCCACCCGCTCAAGCCGAGCGTGCCCGCACGACATCCGCTCCCGGCATTCAGCCGGTCCTGCACGGCCAGCTGCCCCCGTTCCGGCATCGCGAAGAGAGAGACCACCATGGCCGAGACCACGTCTCCACGCGTCTCGACTCCCGTCGAGGCGGCGGTGTGACGGTCGCCCGCATTCCCGGCCTGATCCTGCCGGTCACCTTTCTGGTAGCTGCTGTGATCTGTGCCGTCTGGTACTGGCAACACCGCGGCGAATAGACCGGCATCGGACGGCGCCGGCTGCCCGGTCGAGCAGGGGGACGCGAGGCGCAGGGATCTCACTCCGGCAGCCCCCTGCGCCACTGTCACCCTCCCGCCACCGTCACCCTCCCGTCAGGGCCGCACCTGTGCTCGGGCCGACGGCGGCAGGAACGCGTCGGCCCGCACGTGCGGCATCACTCGACTCGCCACGCGGTACCGGCCGTTGGGGACATCGCGGGACTTCGTGACATGCACGGCGAGCGGACCGGCCCATTCGTAGCCCTTGCGTTCGCCATGGCGGGCCAGGGTGTCGGTGAGTACCTCGTCGATGCGGTCGTCACCGTTGCGCTCAAGTTCCTCGTGGGCGAATTCGGCCAGCTCGACGTCATAGGCGTTGGGCACGACCACACGGCTCTCGCTGCACACGATGGCGTGGTCGTCGCACTCCCGGCGCAGGGCATCGACAAGCTCGACCGGCTCCTTGTCCCGGATCTGCCCGACCAACCTCTGTCCGAAGCGCTCCAGCGCTCGTTCCAGGCCGGTGAGTGTGCTCACGTCTGTCTCGTCTCGCACGCTTGCCCGGTCGTGTCGTTCTCTTCGCCTCATCTACCCCGGGTTCCCGGACTCGGGAGGTCGACGCGTGCGCAGGGCTACTGGCTCTGAGCCGACGTCAGGACGCCGATCTTGTCGATGCGGTGTTCGGGGTTTCCTCTGTCGTCGCGCCAGTGGTTTCCTGCGGCGTTGTCCTCGGGTGTCGCACAGGTGGAGATAGTGATCATGGCTTGGACAGGGCTTTTACCCGGGTGCCCCGGGACCGCCGCCCGCTGTTCGGCGAGGGAGCGGGCGGAGCGGAAGGACGTGATTCTGCTGTCGGTGATCTCGTACTCGTAGACCGTGCCGCCCGCCGTGACGATGACCGAGTCCCCCTCACCGAGAGCCGGGAGCTCCCGCAGGGGGCCGCCGGCGGACAACCGGTGAGCCGTGACGAGATAGTTGCCGACCTCGCCCGGACCGACGCCGCCACGGGCGCCGTAGGGGCTGGCGGCGAGGCCGCGGTTCTGGATCCGGGTGCCCGGCCAGTCGTCGGTGGTCCCCTCGTAGGGCACGACGCGCAGGTCCGCGAGGGCGAGCGCCGGTATGGAGAGCCAGGCGGTGCGGGCCTGGGTACGGGTCTCGCGAGGGGATGGCTCCGCGGAGGTCGCGGTGGGGATCGGCCCGGCTGCCGTCGTGGACGGAGGGGTGGCCGACGAGGGCATCGCGGCGGTGGCCGACGACACCGTCTTGGTGGTTGCCGCGGAATCCTCGCCTGCGCCGCCGGTCGAGCAGCCCATGAGTACGAGGATGACGCCGCCGGTGAGAGCGGCGGGAAGCCCTCGGGTACGGGTACAGGTACGGGCCATGGCACTCGGAATCGGTAGCCGGATCGTGTCGCGCCACGCTGCGTGGAGAGTGGCTGCCTCTGGGAGGAGAACGGCAGGAGCACGTCCGGAGTTCCCCCGTCACCGGGCAGCCCGCGGCCCGGGAACGGGTGATGAGCCCCTGGCGCGAGGACGAGCGACGAACCTGCGCGCGCCTTCGGCCTCTCCAGGAGACGGAGAAGCGAAGCGAGTGGAGAGGCGTCAGCGTTCCCAGCCCGGACCAGGCTCGCGAACGGGACCCTTGGTCTTTCAGGGGAACGAGAGAGTGCGGGCGAAGAGGGTGACGAGGATCAGTACGACAGGGAAGCAGACCAGGAACATGGCGAAGGTGTAGCCCATGATGTCGCGTGCCTTGAGCCCCAGGATGGTGAGCGTGGGCAGCATCCAGAAGGGCTGGAGCAGATTGGCACTGGCCTCACCGAGGTCGTAGACGACGACCACCCAGCCCTGGTTCACATGGAGTTGGTTGGCCGCGTCGAGCACATAAGGCGCCTCGATGACCCACTTGCTGCCGCCGCTGGGGACGAAAACACCCAGAATGGCGCTGTAGATGGCGATGAACGCCGGATAGAAGAACTGGTTCGACACCGACACCAGCCAGCCGGCGATGGTCTTGCTGAGCCCGGTGAACGCGATCATCCCGAAGATGCCGCCGTACAGCGGGAACTGCAGCAGGACGCCAGAGGCTGCCGGCGTCCCGTCCTTGAAGGCCTGCGCGAGGCGTACGGGCCGCCAGTGCAGGATGAGCGCGAGCAGGATGAGAATGAGGTTGATCGTGTTGAGGTCGAGGGCGTTGAGAGCGCTGCCCTCCGCGTTCGCGAAGTGCCGGGCCAGGTACCACGCGCCGAGCGCGAACAGCAGGATCGCGAAGACGGGGCTGTACTCGATCCACTCTCCGGGCCGGCTGCGGCGCAGCAGAGTGCGCTCCTCGCCGACGCTGGGGCCCAGTTCGATGCCCAGTTGCTCGGCGGTCTTCGCACGCTCGGGCGAGGGCGACAGGAGCCAGGCCGTTCCGACGGCGATGACGAAGATGATCGCCGTGGCCACGATGCCCTGCCACAGGAAAATGGTCTCTGTCAGGGGGATGAGACCACTGCCACGCCCTTCCGCGATGACCTCCTGGACAGCGGGCGGACTGGAAGCGGCGCTGGCCACCTGGAGCGCCGCCGACCCCGACAGACCCTGAGCCCATACGGTGCCCAGGCCGAGGAAGGCCATCGCGCCGAGCGCCCGGTAGTCCACGCCCGCGACCCGGCGCGCGATCTCCTTGGCGAGGATCGCGGTGAAGATGAGACTGAACGCCCAGTTCAGATAGGAGCTCACCATCGCGACGGCCGCGGTGAACGCGATGGCGCCACGAGGTGTACGCGGCACTCGCGCGACCCTGGCGATCAGCCGGCCGACCGGTGGCGACACCGCCACGGCGTACCCGGCGATAATGATCATCGCCATCTGCAGGGTGAAGGTGATCAGCGACCAGAATCCCTGACCCCATGCGTCGACAAGGCCGTAGCCGGTCGTCGCCGCCGGATCGGAGGGTGCGCCGAGCAGCTTCTCGCCGGTCGCGAGACCGAGTGCGAAGACGGCGAAGGTGCCCACCAGCACAAAGCCCAGCGCATCGGGCAGCCACTTCTCCGTGAAGGCGGTGAAACGCAATGCCATGCGCGCCAGCCAGTTGTCCCGGCTCGCCGTCCGGTCCGGATCCTGCGGGGGCGCCGTTGCCATCGCGTCTCCTCCTGTAAGGGGTGTCGATGATCTTCGATCTCGCAGGATCGAAAAGCAATGTAGCCACTCCACACAAACCCGGGGTGCTTCATGTCGTTCATCGCCTTGAGCTGAAAAAGTCCTACCTGTCGGTGCCCGCCGTGCAACGGGACGCAGCGGCCTACTTCTTGAGCGGTTTGGTTCGGTCTGCCGTGTGCGGCGTGCTCACCCCCACGGGGATCCGGCCAGCGGTGGTGGATACCCCAACTTCCCCTCGTAAGTCCGCACTTGTTCTTGGCTGGTCAATCACAATGTGCTTGGCTCACCCCGGTCCTTGGCTCAGCCCATGCATCGGCATACGGAGGCCTGTGGTGTCACCCACGAACGAACCTTCCTCGTCCCCCGCCAGACCCCGGCCCCGGCCGACCGCCCTGAGCCGGCGCGGCCTGCTGGTCGGTTCCGCCGTCGTGGCGGGCGCACAGGCGCTGAACATTCGTACGGCCCACGCGGAACCGGTACACCAGGATCCCTTCAAGCTCGGTGTGGCCAGCGGTGACCCGCTGCCGGACGGGGTCGTCCTGTGGACCCGGCTGGTCGCCGACCCCTACGACGCCGCGTCCATGGGGACCCGCCCGGTGCGCGTGGAGTGGGAGATCGCCACCGACGAACGGTTCCGCCGGGTCGTCCGGCGCGGCACCGAGACCGCCGAAGCCAAGCACGCGCACAGCGTCCACGCGGAAGTACGCGGTCTGGCGCCGGGCCGCGACTACTGGTTCCGGTTCCGTACGGGACGGCAGATCGGGCCGGCCGCCCGGACCCGTACCGCCCCCGCACCCCACTCGCGCCCCGGCGGGCTGCGGATCGGTCTGGTCAACTGCCAGGACTGGCAGAACGGTTACTGGCCCGCGTACACCGCACTGGCCGAGGAGGACCTCGACGTGGTCCTGCATGTCGGCGACTACATCTACGAGTACGACCCGAGCAGCGCCTACGCGGACCGGCTGCACACCACCCCGCAGACCTCCGGCCTCGACCAGCTGCTCACGCTCGCCGACTACCGTGACCGGCACGCCCAGTACAAGACCGATCCCGCGCTGCAGGCGGCTCATGCCGCCTTCCCCTGGATCGTCACCTGGGACGACCACGAGGTGGAGAACAACTACGCCGGCCTCGTCGACGAGACCGATGACACCGGCGCGCGCCATCAGGACCCCGCCGCCTTCGCCCGCCAGCGCTCCGCCGCCTATCAGGCCTACTACGAGCACATGCCGCTGCGGCGCAGATTCGTCAACGGCTCCTCGGACTACCGGCTCTACCGCCGCTTCGACTTCGGCGACCTGCTCCGCCTGAACGTCCTCGACACCCGCCAGTACCGCACCGACCAGCCCGCCGGCTTCGCCTCGGACTTCGGCAGCGTCGCGGCCGGCCTGGGCAACACCGACGGGACCCTCACCGCAGCGGCGCAGGAGAAGTGGCTGCGGCAGGGACTGCGGCGCTCCCCGGCGCGCTGGAACGTCGTCGCCCAGCAGGTGATGATGAGCCAGATCAGATTCCCCAACTTCCTCGATCCGGCACATCCGTTGCCGCCCATCGCCAACCTCGACCAGTGGGACGGGTACGATCCGGCCCGCGCCGACTTCCTGCGCTTCCTGCGAGATGCCCAGGTGGCCAATCCGGTCGTGCTCGCCGGGGACATCCACTCGTCGTGGTTCAGTGATCTGCGGATCGACCGCGACGACCTGGACAGCGACCCGGTCGCGGTCGAGTTCACCGCGACCAGCATCAGCTCCGACTTCCCCATCGCCTTCGACGCGCCGCTCAAGGCCTACAACCCGCTCCTGAATCCGCACGTCCGCTACTTCGACGGCTCGCGCCGCGGATACCTGCGTCTCAACGTCGGCCGACAGCAGTGGACCACCGACGCCCGGACCGTCGACAGCATCGCGGTCCGCCAGTCGCCGGTCAGCACCACCGCGTCCTGGGCCGTGACGGCCGGCGAACCGGGGCTCACCGCCGTGTGACCCACCGGCACCAGCAGAAGCCGCACAGACGTCGCGGCGGCAGCGTCACGGAGAGCGCCCCAGGAGCCGGGGGCGCTCTCCGCTCACTTTCCCCGCCGTCAACACCACCGTCGTTGCCGTCGACATCACCGTCATTGCCGTCATTGCCGTCATTGCCGTCGACACCACCGTCGTTCAACCGTTGGGTTGAACGCGGCTTCCATCTTCCGCCCGCCGGCCGCTCCGCACGGGCGACGCGCAACGCCTCTCGGCGGCACCAGAATCACTCCTGACCATGGCGCCGTGGCCCGTACGAACCCACCCCCGCAGAGAGGTGCTCCAGCGTGTCCAGCTTCATCAGCAGGCGACGTGTACTCGCCACCGGTACCGCCCTCGGCCTCGGAGCGCTCGGCGCCACCGCGACCCCCGCCGCCGCGGCCTCTCCCGCCGTGTCCCCGGCTTCCACCGTCACCGAGGAGACCAGGACGCTCGACGAACTCTACGAAGCCGCACTGGCGGAGGACGGCAAGCTCGTCATCTACGCCGGTGGGGACTTCCAGGCGCAACAGGAAGCCACCAGGCAGGCCTTCCGTACCCGCTTCCCCGGTGTCGAGCTGACGCTGATCGTCGACTACAGCAAGTTCCACGACGTCCGCGTCGACAACCAGTTCGCGACCGACACCCTCGTCCCCGACGTCGTACAGCTGCAGACGCTGCAGGACTTCACGCGCTGGGACGCGGAGGGCCGCCTGCTGCATTACAAGCCGGCGGGCTTCTCCAAGGTCTACGACGGTTTCAAGGCGCAGAACGGCTCGTGCGTGGCCGTCCAGGCGAACGCCTTCAGCTTCATCTACGACATCGCCGCGGCCGGGGCGGACGCCCCGAAGACCCCGCTCGACCTGATCGACCCGAAGTGGAAGGGCAGAATCGCGTCACGGTACCCGCACGACGACGACGCGACCCTCTACCTCTTCACGAAGTACGTGGAGAAGTACGGCTGGGAGTGGGTGACCGCGTACGCCGCCCAGGACAACGTGTACCTGCGTGGCGGCCTGGCGACGGACGCGGTCGTCGCCGGGCAGCGGACGATCGCCGTCGGCGTTGGCGGCTCGCCCCTGCAGTCCGCCACCTCTCCGACGAAGCTGATCGTCCCCGACGGCCACCCCTTCATCGCGTGGGGCCAGCGGGCCGCGATCCTCAAGCAGGCCAAGAACCCGACTGCCGCCAAGCTCTATCTCAACTGGCAGCTCTCGACCGCCCGGCAGCAGACGACCGCCAACGGCTGGTCGGTACGCACCGACGTGACACCTCCGGCGGGCATGAAGCGCCTCTGGGAGTACCCGGACGTGTACCTCGACTTCCCCCAGTTCATGGCCGACCGCGCGGAGGTCGAGCGCCTGAAGCAGACCTTCGCCCTGTACTTCGGCGAAGTGACGGGCGAGGCCACACCTGGCTGGCTGGGCCTGCACCCGGGCGCCTAGGGGCCGTTGGGGCTGTTGGTCCGTCTGTGCACGGACGGACGGAGCAACAGCCCCACCCTTCACGTGAGTCATACAACCCGCCGATAGACTCACTGGCCTGGCCGAATCGATTGGCCCGCCGGAGGGAATCTGCCGTGCCCGAGCGCGTTCCGCCGACCGTCCGTGGCGGTCGGCCCACCCTGGCACACCTGTCTCACTTCGCGTTCTTCCTCGTGGTCGGGGCCTCCCTCGTACGGCTCGCCCGGCTCAACTCCCCACTGTGCTGGCGCATAGCGACCGTCAGCCTGCTGCTGGCACTGGTGTACGCGGGCGGGCTGAAGTTGCTGGACCGGCTCGGTCCGCTCGGCCGGGGTACCTGGATCCCCCTGCTGCTCGTGTTGTGGACCCTCCTCATCTGGGCCGCTCCGGTGTCGCTGACACCTGACTACGTGTGGTGTGCCGTCCCGCTGGCCTGTGCGGCACTGCGTGTGCTCGGCGGCCGCTCCGCGCTGGCGGCGGTGGCCGTGATCACCGTCGTACTCGTCCTGGCACTGGTCCGTTCCCACGGTCCTTCCGGTACGGAACTCGTGCTGATCCCGGCGGCGGCCGTCTGGGGAACCGTCGCCCTCTACCGCGCCCAGCAGCGGGATGCCACGGCCCGTCAGCGTCTGATCGAGGAACTGCGCGACACCCGCGACATCCTGGCGAGGCAGCAACGCCAGGCAGGTGTGCTGGCCGAGCGGACCCGTATCGCACGCGATCTGCACGACACGCTGGCCCAGGACCTGGCCGGCAGCCTGATGCTGCTGCAGGCCGCCGAGCGTGACTGGGAGAAGCGGCCCGACGTGGCACGGACCCGCGTCCGTGCCGTGGCCGACGGCCTCGACACCAACCTCGCCGAAACCCGGCGGATTCTCCGGGACCTCACCCCCGCCGATGTCGCCGAGACCGGCCTGGAGGGTGCGCTGCGTCTGCTGTGCGCCCGCTCCGACGCGGGCGGGACCGCGGCGCATGTCCGGTTCCGGTCGGTGGGAGATCACCAGCCGGTGCTTGAGGAGCACGCGGCCGTGGCCCTGTTCCGGGTCGCACAGAGTTCGCTCGCGAACGTACGCGAACACTCCCAAGCGGTGAACGTGCTCATCACGCTGCGCCGACAGCCGGACCAGGTGGATCTCGAAGTGTCCGACGACGGAATCGGCTTCGAACCGGCCACGATCCTCCTGACCGGCTCCCGGACGGGCCGCGGATTCGGACTCCCCGCCGCCCGGGCACGCCTGCGTGAGTACGGCGGCGACCTCCACGTCAGCAGCGCGCCCGGCGGGGGGACCACGATCCGAGCCACCGTGGCCGCCCGGCCCCGCCTCCCGATGGTTGCGCCCCTGCCTCCGGTGACCGCCGGATGACCGCCGAACCGCTGCGCGTGCTCATCGCCGACGATCACGCCGTCGTACGTGCCGGGCTGCGCGCCCTCCTGGACGGCGAACCGGACCTCGATGTGATCGCCGAGGCGGGCAGCGGTGAGGAAGCCGTCCGGCTGACCGCGCGCCTGATGCCGGACGTGGTGCTGATGGATCTCCGGTTCGGGGGCTCGGGGAGTGGGATGGACGGTGTCGAGGCCATCCGACGGCTCACGGTCGAGGCGCCGAAGGTGGCTGCGGTGATGCTCACCAGCTACGCGGGCCGAGCCGATATCGTCCGCGCCTTGGAGGCGGGCGCCCGAGGTTATGTGCCCAAGGCCGGGCCGCCCGAGGAGCTGTTCCGAGCGGTCCGCACCGCGGCCACCGGCTCAGTGGGACTGGCTCCCGAGGTCGTCGGTGAACTCGTCGGCCAAGTGGTCGGCCCAGCCCATGAGTTGAGTCGGCGCGAGATCGAGGTCGTCCGCCTGATGGCGGAGGGCCGCAGCAACCGGGCCATCGCCGAGGCGCTGTTCCTCAGCGAGGCCACGGTCAAGACCCACCTCGTCCGCATCTACCGCAAACTCAAGGTCTCCAACAGACCGGCCGCCGTCTCGGAAGCCGTACGCAGGGGACTTCTCGAACTCACCTGAGGTGGGAAGGGCCCCGCCCGCGTGCCACGGCATTGTCAGTGGTGGCGGGCAGGTTGACGGGCATGACATCACCAGTTGCAGTGATCGTGGATGCCGCCTCCTACGCGCAGGCGGTCGAGGACGCGATGAAGGCGGCGGCCGGCTACTACGCGGGCGGCACCTCGGTGCTGGACGACGACGCCTACGACCGGCTGGTGCGTGGCATCGCGGCGTGGGAGGCCGACCACCCCGCCGAGAGCCTCGGTATCCGGCTGGCCGAGCCCGACGAATTCGCCGCCCTCGTCGCCGACTACCTCGACTGCCCCCGGCCCACCCCGCGCCTCACGCCTTTCGAGCGGGCGTCTCCCCAGGGGTCCCTCGTTGTCATGCCGTGTTGCCGGCGGCCGTGAGCCGGAGCTGGAGATCCACCTCCTGGTCGCCGGAGGCCGATCCCGTCGCCTCGACGGCGAAGCCGGAAGCGAGAATCTCGCGTAGCCGGCCGACGGCCACGGGACCGCCCTGGAGGTCCGCCGTGACGGAGCCCGCCAGGATCGTTCCGGACAGCGGGGCAGCGCCGGGCGGCACGACAAAGGCGCTGGTCCACGTGTCGGGGTGGGTGTCGGTGCGCTGCGCCGGCGTGTCGTCGCCGCGATCGGAGGCGAGGCGGGAGCCCAGCGCGCGGAACACGGTGTCCGCGTCGGCAGCCGAACAAGCGCCCAGCACCACCTGCACCAGATCGGGGGACGAAGCCTCGGCGGCGGTCGGTTCGCCGGAGGGATTGGCTGACGATGTGTCGTTGTCGCTCATGGTGTCCGGTCTCTCCGTGTCGTCGGCGGTCACAGTTCGCGCAGTGCGGGCAGGAGCTCCTTCTCGGCCCAGGCAATGAAGGGAAGTTGCTGGTCGCCGCCCACTTGGACGAGGGCGATCTCGGTGAAACCGGCTTCCGCGTAAGGGCGTACCGCGTCGATGAAGACGTCGACATCGTCGCCGCACGGGATCGTTCCCGCCACGTCCTGCGGAGTGACGTGCTCGGTCGCTCGGGCGAACCCCGAAGGACCCGGGAGTTCGGAGTTCACCGGCCAGCCCCCGACGGACCAGCGGAACTGGTCGTGCGCGCGAGCGATCGCCGTGTCCCGGTCGGTGTCGTAGCAGACCGGGAGCTGGCCCACACGAGGCTTGCCGTGGCCGCCGTGGCGGTCGAAGGAGTCGAGCAGTTCGGGCTTGGGCTCGGTGGCGATGACGAGGTCCGCGAGTCGGCCGGCGAGCGAGCAGGAGAGTTCACCGGAGACGGCCACACCGATGGGCGGCAGCTCGTCCGGCAGGTCCCAAAGCCTGGCGTTCGCCACGTCGAAGTGGGGGCCCTGGTGGTTGACGTTGCCTCCGGCGAAGAGTGCCCTGATGATCTCCACCGCCTCTTCGAGCATCTCGACCCGAATCCGCGCAGAGGGCCAGCCCGCACCCACCACATGTTCGTTGAGGTTCTCTCCGGATCCGAGCCCGAGCCGGAATCGCCCCTGGGAGAGGTGCTGCACGGTCGCGGCCTTCTGCGCGATCACGGCCGGGTGATATCGGACGGTCGGACAGGTCACGTAGGTCATCAGCGGGATCCGCTCGGTGGCCTGGGCCGCTGCGCCGAGCACACTCCACGCGTAGGGCGCGTGGCCCTGGGACTCGAGCCAGGGGAAGTAGTGGTCGGAGGTGACGGAGAAGTCGAAGCCCGCCCGCTCCGCGGCCACCAGGTCGTTCACAAGGGCACGGGGGCCTGCCTGCTCGGTCATCATCGTGTAGCCGATTTGCACCATAGTGAGCGGGTTGCCGATATCGCCCCTCCCGAAACATCGCCGCGTGGGGATGGCGGGCGGGCCCTCGATCGGCGTCCGGCCGTCGACGCACGGTTCCCGCCTGCCACACCGGGGGCCAGCACTGGTGTTCGGTGACACGCGCGTCGGACGATGGAGGAGCCCTGTGCCACTGCCCTCGAAACCGTTGCGGAAACCGGGCTTCCTGACCATCGGACTGTTCGACGGAGACAGGGCGGGCGGCCGGCTGACCGGATCACCCGGCGGGGGCAGCCGGACGCCGGCCCGGCGCGACACCGTCGAGGACGGCGTCGATGACATCGCACACGAACCCGTCACTGAGCGGCGCGTGACCGTGCAGGAGCCGGTGGTAGACCGGGCCGTAGAGCAGATCGAGTACGACTTCGATCTTGGTGTCGGCGGAGATCTCGCCGCGTTCGATCGCGCGCCGGAAGATCTCACGGGCCTGGTCCCGACGGGGTTCGACGAAGCGTGCGTGGTACTCCTGGGCGAACTGCCGATCCGTCTGCACCTGGGTGAGCAGCGCCGCGACGACACGTCCGTACGGACGCCGGTCGGCGAGTCCCACCCAGGGGCGCAGGAGGCTGCGTAGGTCGCCACGGAGCGATCCGGTGTCACGGGCCGGCGGGATCTCGGCCCATTCGTGGTACAGCGCGTCCGCCGCGAGAGTCTCCTTGGTGGGCCACCAGCGGTAGATCGTCGCCTTGCTGACGCCCGCCCGAGCCGCGACCGTGTCCATGCTCACTGCGGAGAGACCGCGCTCCAGGAGCAGTTCCCCCGCCGCGTCGAGAATGGCATCGCGGGCCTTCTCGCTGCGCGGTCTGCCGCGCTGTGGGACCGGCTCCTGCTGATCAGGCTTCACGCACGGCTCCCGCTGGTTGTCGTTCCGGTACATCGACGAGGCTCGGACCGCCATGTCCGTGGGGTTCCGCCACCGTGTGATCGAGAACCTCGTAGAGGGAGGCGATGTCCCGGTGCGCGTAGCCCATCTGTTCGGCCTTTGTCAGCATGGTGTCGGTGACGGAGGCCGAGGGAACCGGAAGGCCGAGGTCGTCGGCGGCTTCCAGGACGAGCCCGATGTCCTTGTGCATGAGCTCCACGTCGAACCACCCCTGTTCGGGCAGGTCGAGGATGAGCGGGACGCGCGCCTGCACGGTCGGCGATCCGATGGCGCTGGTGGACATCACCTGCGCCGCCAGTGTCCGGTCGATTCCGCCGCGTTCGGCCAGCAGGACGCCCTCGCTGAAGGCCAGGATCTGCGCGGCGAGGCTGATGTTGATGGCGAGCTTGAGCAGCAGGCCCTGTCCGTTCACGCCGACGTGCGTGACCGGGTGGCCGAGCCGGCGCAGCAGCGGCTCGACCGCGTGGAACGCGCCGTCCGGGCCGCCGACCATGATGGCGAGGGTGCCGTCGGCGGCTGCTGTCACGCTGCCGGAGACCGGGGCGTCGAGCAGGGTGGCGCCCAGGGCCTGCACACGATGTGCCAGCTCCCGGCTGGCCTGCGGGCTGACCGTGCTCATGTCCACGTAGACGTTGCCGGGTGCCAGTCCGGCGAGAATCCCGTCCGGACCGGAGGTGACCGCCTGCAGGGCCGCGTCGTCGGTGACCATGCTGAAGACCACCTCGGCTTCGGCGGCGACCTCGCGCGGCGTCGCGCGCCAGGCCATGCCCCGGTCCATCAGCTCACTGGCCCTGGACCGGGTGCGGTTGGTGCCGTACACCTGGTTGCCGTCCAGCAGGCGGCCGGCGATCCGGCTGCCCATGGCGCCCAGACCGACGAATCCGATGGTGGTCATGGTCGTCACCTTCCTTCGGTTGCTTCGATCTCGCGGATGTCCTGTTCGGTGAGTTCCAGGTCCGCCGCGGCGACGACCGGGTCCACCTGTGCGGGCCGGCGGAACCCGGTGATCGCGCCGTCCACCGCGCTGTTGTGCAGCGTCCACGCCACCGCGACGGCCCCCGGCGTCACGCCGTGCCGGTCGGCGACGGTCTGGAGCCGCGCGACCAGTGCCAGGTGCCGTGACAGCTGCGGCTCGGCGAACCGCGGGTCGCGGGCACGCCAGTCGTCCGCCGGAAGCTGCTCGATGCGCTCGCGTGTCATCGCGCCGGTCAGCAGGCCGGAGCCCATCGGCGAGTAGACGATGACGCCGATCCCCTCGTGTTCGGCAAAGGGCAGGATCTCGGCCTCGACCTCACGGTCGACCAGCGAGTACTGCGGCTGAAGGGTCTCCACAGGGGCGATCGCCTGGATGCGGCGCAGCTGCCCGACGTCGAAGTTGGACACGCCGATATGGCGCACGAGCCCCTGTTCCTTCAGTTCGGCCAGGGCCGACCAGCCCTCCTCGATGTCCTGCGCGGGGATCGGCCAGTGGATCTGGTAGAGGTCGATCGCGTCGACGCCGAGCCGTGTCAGGCTCGCCTCGGCCTCCCGCAGGACCGAGTCCCGCTTGAGGCTGTGGCGGACGCGGCCGGTGCCGTCGTCGAGCAGTGACGCCTTGGTGAACACGTACGGTCGCTCGGTCAGGCCCGCTATCGCCCGGCCGACGACCTCCTCGGACCGGCCGAAGCCGTAGGCGGCCGCGGTGTCGATCCAGTTCACCCCGAGCTCCAGTGCCCGGTGGATCGCGGCTACCGACTCGTCGTCCTTCTGCGGACCCCAGCCGAACTCCCAGTCGCCTCCGCCGATCGCCCACGCCCCGACACCCACTCGGGTGATCTCCATGCCGGTGGCGCCCAGCGTGCTCGTCCTGAGCTTCGTCGAATACATCGTTCCTCCAGTGCGCCGGGAGACCGGACCCAGCGGGCCCAGAGTGCCCTCCCCGCATAACAAAACTAAACTGCCAGTTTTGAAAATACAACGGGAAGCCGGACATTTGGTGCGAAGAACCAAAGAAGCTCGTTGGCGGAGCCGACAGCCATCAGCCGCCAGCCGTCAGCCGTCAGCCGTCAGCCGCCGGAACCGTACGCACCGTTCCGTCGTCTCCGTCCCGGGAGGCCGGTGATCGTCGTCATCCCGCGGGGCACGAATCGAGGGTGGAGGCGGATGACAGGCACGGTGACGGGCACTCCGCGCGCCGACGATCCGCGGCGGGCGCCCCGCGGCCGCGTGCGGACGTGGGGGCTGCCGGGCTGTGGGCTGGTGCTCACCGCTCCCGCCGGTCTGCTTCTCGTACGGCTGACGGGACTTGACGCGGGAACGCCTTTCGCGGTGCCCATGGTGCTCTTCCCGTACTCGGCTCTGCTCGGCGCGCTGGTGCTTGGCCTCATGGTCACCGTTCCCGCTCTGCGCTCCTGGTGGGCGGTGGCGGTCGTCACGGCTCTGACGGTTGTCCAGGCGGGGCTGCTGGTGCCGCGGTTCGTCCCCGACAGCCGCCATGTTCCGGCGGGCACGGCGGTGTTGCGTGTCGCCACCCTCAACACCGATGCCGGCGGCGCCGATCCGGGCGCGGTGGTGGAGCTGGTGCGCACCGAGCGGATCGACGTGCTGGCCCTGGAGCAACTGCCGCCCGCCGGAGTGGCCGCGCTGGACAAGGCGGGGCTGGCCGCGCTGATGCCGTACCGCGAACTCCACCCGGAGTACGACTCCTCGATCTACTCCCGGCGTCCGCTGTCCCGCGGCGGTACGACGGACTCCGACACCGCCTGGCCCCAGACCACCGCCGAGATCACCGTCGCCGAACGTCCGGTGAAGTTCGTGGCCGTGCACACGTACTACCCGCTGGGAGACGCGGGCCGCTGGACGCGGGACATGACCGCCCTGGCCTCCCTGGCCCGGCGCGGCGGCCCCGACACCGTGTTCCTCGGCGACTTCAACGCCTCCCTGGACCACGCCCCGATGCGGGGGCTGCTGGCGGCCGGCCTCACCGACACCCACGCCGAACTCGGCCACGGATGGCCCCGCACCTGGCCGGTCGGCCTTCCGGTCGTGCCGCCGCTGGTCCAGCTGGACCACGTCCTGCACGGCTCGGGCCTGGCGGGGGTCTCCGTCGGCGAGCGCACGCTGCCGGGTACGGACCACCGGGCCGTCGTGGCGGTGCTGGCACTGCTTCCCGCCTAGGACCTGTCCGGCCGATCACGGTGGAGGAAAGCAGCGGCGCCCCTATCGGTCCCGGTGAGCGGGGTGTGGTGCGTGCAGCTGCAAGGCGGAGGAGGGCGACGACGCGATGGGGGTCCCCCCGCTCGAGCGCAGCCGAGAGTGGGGGAGTCGGCAACCGACGACAACGCCGCAGATGGGCGTGCCACACCCCGCGTCTCCGCCGTGATCGGCCGGACAGGTCCTAGGGCACCCCACCGGACGCGCCAGGCCTCGGGCCAGGTGTACGCAAGGCCGCCGCTCCGACACCGACCCCGTGGTAACTTCCGTATACAAGGTGTATGCGATCTCTGGGGGTAGTGGTGGCGTCCGGTCGGGAGAAGGCGTACGCATACCTCAAGGACACGGTGCTGACGGATCCGGCGATGCAGGGGCAGTTCCTGTCGGAGCAGGAGATCGCCGACCGGATCGGGGTGTCACGAACCCCCATCCGGGAGGCACTGCTGCTGCTCGCCGCCGAGGATCTCGTGCAGCTGGTACCCAAGCGGGGTGCGCGTGTGGCCCCGCTGTCGGGCCGGGAGATCTCCGAACTGATGGAGCTGCGTGGGATCGTCGAACGGTACGCGGCACAGCAGGTCATCGGCGCGGAGCGGGCCCCGCTGCGGGAGCTGACCGAACTCCTCCAGCGGCAGCGGGAGTTGATCGGTCCCGACCAGGCCAAGGAGTTCATCGCCGTCGACCACCTCTTCCACTCCACCCTCGTGTCCGCCGTGGGCAACGCACTGCTCGAACGGCACTACGACGGGCTGCGCAGCCGTCAGGTACGGGCCGGGGTGGTGGCGCTCTACAACCAGCACGGGCGCCAGGAGGCGGTGCTTCATGAGCACCAGGACATCCTCACCGCGCTCGCGGCCGGTGACGCGACGGCCGCGTGCGTCGCGATCGACAGTCATCTGCGGTCGACACTGAAGGTACTGCTCGCCGGTTAGGCAGAGGCGGGCGAGTCCTTCCTGCGGGTAGGTGAAGGCGAGTTCGGTGGTGCCTTCGACCGTTGCCCCGGGAGCCGTGGGCGTCACTCCTGCGGATAGGTGAAGACGAGCATGGTGACGCCTTCGGCAGCCGTCCAGGGACCATGGGGCATCCCCGGTGGGCGGCAGGCGTACGAGCCCTGCGGGAACGTCTCGTCGAGGGTGAGGTCGTACAGAGAGCCCTCGATGAGCCAGACCTCTTCCCAGAAGTCGTGCCGGGTCACGCCGTCGGCGGACGTGTCGGTGCCTGGCGCCCACCGGACGAGCGTGGTGCGGTGCGCACCGGTCGGGTCCTCGGCGAGGACGCGCTCCTCGATCCCCTCGGCGGCGCCCGCCGGCGCTGTCCAGGGCCCCGAAGGCAGGTGGAACTCCAGCTCCGGTTTACTCATGAGTCCCGCCCCAGGCGGCGGTTGGCCAGCACCGACGTCTTCTTGCGCACCGCCGCGACCTCGTCGACATCCAGGTCGGCGATCAGCAGCCCCGGCTCCGCCTCCAGGCCCGCACGTACGGTCCCGTCGGGGCCGACCACCATGCTGTGCCCGATGCCTGTGGGTGCCGCGGAGTGCGGCATCACTCCCCCGGTTGCCGGGGCTGCCTGGTCCACAGCGGCGACCCAGAGGGTGGCGTCCAGGGCGCGGGCGCGAACCAGCAGTTCCCACTGCTCACGCTTGCCCGGCCCGGCTCCCCAGGACGCGGCCAGCAGCGTCGAGACGGCACCCGCATCGGCGTGCGCCCGGAACAGTTCGGGGAAGCGGACGTCGTAGCAGGTGGCCAGCCCCATGCGGACGCCGTCGATGTCGACCGTGACGATCCGCGAGCCCGCGGCGACCGTCTCCGACTCGGCATAGCCGAAGGCGTCGTACAGGTGGATCTTGTCGTACGCCGCCTCGACGCCCGGGCCGGTGGCCAGCAAGGTGTTGGCCACCCGACCGTGCGGAGCCGGGGTGAACATGCCCGCCACCACGACGGTGCCGGCCGCGGCGGCGATGGCGCGCACCGCATCCGCCCAGGGGCCGTCGAGCGGCTGCGCGACCGGCGCCAAGGGGGTACCGAAGCAGGCCATCGACGCTTCGGGGAACACGACGACACGCGCTCCGGCGGCCGCGGCGCGATGAGTGTCGTCCTCGATGAGTGCGAGGTTCTTGTCCGGTTCGGGTCCGCTGGTGAACTGGCTCAGGGCGATACGCACGGGCGGCCTTTCTGCGTCGGGACGGATGCGGGCGGGGATCGGCGCGGGATCAGGAAACCTCGGCCGCGGACTCGGGGGCGTGCACGACGCGTGCCAACTCCTCGTCCGTGGCGCCGTCCGGGTCCCGGCCCAGCGAGAGTCCGGCGAGGGTGACGGCCGCGGCGACGGCGATGTACAGCGCCAGCGGGACCCAGCTGTCGTACGAGCTCAGCAGGGCGGTGAACAGCAGCGGTGCGACAGCGCCGCCGATGAGGCCGGCGAGTGTGTAGGCCAGCGAGGAGCCCGTGTAGCGCAGTCGCGGCGCGAACTGCTCGGCGATGAAGGCCGCCTGTGGTCCGTACATGAGGGAGTGGATGGCCAGGCCCACGACGACACCGAACGCGAGAAGAGGCCAGCTGCCGCCGTCGGCCATCAGGAAGAACACGAACGGCCACACGCCCGCTGCCACGGCTGCGCAGCCGTACAGCAGTCGGCGGTTGACCCGGTCGGAGAGCGCTCCGGCGAGCGGGATGAGGAAGATCTGGAGCGAGGAGCCGATGAGTACGGCGGCCAGCGCGGAGCCGCGCGCCATGCCCAGTTCGCCGGTGGCGTAGGTGAGGACGAAGACGGTGAACATCGCGTAGAGCACGTCGGGGCCCACCCGGCACAGGATGGCCGCGCACAGGGCGCGGGGCTGGGTGGTGAACACCTCGCGGATCGGCGCCTCGGGCCGGGTCTCTTCGGCCTGCATCGCCTTGAACACCGGAGTCTCCTCCAGCTTTGCCCGGATCCACAGGCCGAAGCCGACGAGGACGCCGGACAGCAGGAACGCCACCCGCCAGCCCCAGGACAGGAACTGATCCTCCGTCAGAAGCGCGCCGAGGGCGGCCAGGACGCCGTTCGCCAGGAGGTTGCCCGCGGGCGGTCCGACCTGTGCGGCCGAGGCGTAGAAACCGCGGCGGCGCGGGTCGCCGAACTCACTGGACAGCAGGACCGCGCCACCCCACTCGCCGCCCACGCCGACACCCTGGGCGAAGCGGAGTACGACCAGGGCGATGGGCGCCGCGACGCCGACGCTGCCGTACGCCGGCAGCAGGCCGATGAGGAAGGTGGCGGCGCCGATGAGGATCAGCGTGGCGATGAGGACCTTCTTGCGGCCGATGACATCGCCGAGCCGGCCGAAGACGAAACCGCCGAGGGGTCGGGAGAGATAGCCGACGGCGTAGGTGGAGAACGCCAGGAGGGTGCCGGTGAGGGGATCCTCGGAGGGGAAGAAGAGGTCACCGAAGACCAGGGCCGCGGCGGCCGAGTAGACCGCGAAGTCGTACCACTCCAGCGCGGTGCCGGTGAGGCTGGCGAAGAAGGCGCGGCGGATGCCGGAGCGGCCCGGCGGTGGCGCCTTGGTGGCCTGCTGGGTGTGCTGCATGCTGCCTGTCCTTGCGTCGGGGGACGTCGACCTTTCGGCATACTTCTTGTATACAGGTCGTATGCGCAACCCCTGCGCCGGAAGTTAACCGCTTCGAAACCGACATCTTCAGGAGTTCCCGTGGCCGTGCTGACCTTCGAACTGCCCGACGGTTCCACCCGTGACGTCGATGTCCGGCAGGTGCTCAACGCCGGCTACGCCGGGCGCAGCCAGCAGGACGTCGCCGCGCACGTCGCCGAGCTGGCCGAGCTCGGCGTGCCCGCGCCGTCCGTGACCCCGGCGCTCTACCCCGTCTCCCCCTACCTCGCCCAGCAGACCGACACGGTCGCCGCCCAGCACGCCCGTACCTCCGGCGAGGCAGAGTGGGCTCTGATCGTCGCCGCGGACGGAGAGCTGCTGCTCACCGCCGCCTGCGACCACACCGACCGGGATCTCGAAGTGCACGGGGTCGCCTGGAGCAAGAACGCGGGCCCCGACGTGCTCGCCCGCCGCGCCTGGCGGCTGGCCGACGTCGAGGCGCGCCTCGACGAGCTCACCCTGCGGGCCTGGGTCACCCACGACGGCAAGGAGTCCGAGATCCAGAACGGCACCCTCGCCGAGTTGCTCACTCCGGGATACTGGGCCGAAGTGCTGCGCTCCCGGGGCGACTTGACGCCCGGCACCGTCCTCATCTCCGGGACCATCCCGATGACCGAGGACGTGGACCAGTTCGCCGAGACCTGGCGCGTGGAGCTGGGCGATCCGGCGAGCGGAGACACGATCCAGCTGGCCTACGACGTGATTCCGATGCCCGAACCGATCGGCTGACGATCCGGGCCCACTCGGCCTCGCCGGAGGTGCGGGCGGCGTGCCGGGCGGCAACCGTGTCGGTCGCTGGGCGAGGTGAGGGCGGCGAAGCCCCGTAAAGGCGGCAGGGCTTCGCTACCGGCTGGTCCTGCCGAGGGCTTCGCTACGCGCCGGTCCTGCCGAGGTCAAGGTTCCCGATGTGGGCCACGTTCTCCAGGTCGTCGGCGTCGCCGCCGGCCCGGGCGGCGAACCAGGCGTCGAGGATCTCCCTGAGCAGCGGCTCGGAGGTCAGCCGCAGGCTCAGCGCCAGCACATTGGCGTCGTTCCAGCGGCGGGCGCCGTCCGCCGTGTACGCGTCCGTGCACAGGGCCGCTCGTACCCCGGGCACCTTGTTCGCGGCGATCGACGCACCGGTGCCGGTCCAGCAGCAGACGACCGCCTGCTCCGCGGTCCCGGTGGCGACCTCGCGGGCCGCCGCCTCCGAGCAGAACGCCCACTGGGCGCTGTCACCGGGCTTGAGCGCCCCGTGCGTCAGTACCTCGTGGCCGCGGCCCCGCAACTCCGTGACGAGGTGCCGGGCGACAGGTTCGTCCATGTCGGAGGAGACGGAGATGCGCATGCTTCGAAGACTACCCAGCGGATGAACCGGATGTGCCCGGTCCTGTGGGCAGACACTGCTCGGCGTGATCAACTGGCAGCACAGCCGCGGCGACGGCCGGCTGCCACCGCGGATTCGCCCAGCACCGCGCGGTGTACGGAGAGGGGAAGACGTGAGTGAGAGTCTGCGGCCCGACGGATCGGCAAGGCTGAACACCTCGGTGGCGCACAACGCCCGGGTCTGGAACTACTGGATCGGTGGCAAGGACAACTACGAGGTCGACCAGCAGGTGGGCGATCAGGTCGCCGCGATGTTCCCGGTCATCCGGGACGTGGCCCGCGCCGATCGCGAGTTCCTCGGGCGTGCGGTCACCTACCTGGCCGCCGATTGCGGGGTACGGCAGTTCCTGGACATCGGCACCGGGCTGCCGACGATGGACAACACCCATCAGATCGCCCAGCGCGTCGCGCCCGAGTCGCGGATCGTGTACGTCGACAACGACCCCATCGTGCTCCTCCACGCCCGTACCCTGCTCACCGGCACTCCGGAGGGCACCACCGACTACATCGACGCCGACGTCCACCGACCCGACGTCGTCGTCCAGGGTGCTGCGGCGTCCCTGGACCTCGACCGGCCCGTCGCGGTCATGATGCTCGGTATCCTGAACTTCGTCCTCGACACCGGCCAGGCACAGGACATCGTGCGCCGCGTCATGGCATCGGTTCCCTCCGGCAGCTACCTCGCCCTGACCCACCCCACCACGGACGCCGACCTCGGCGGCGAGGGCAACATCGAGGCGATGGACTTCTGGAACAGGAACGCCACCCCGCCGATCACCGCCCGCAGCAGGGCGGAGGTCACCGCCTTCTTCGACGGCCTGGACCTGATCACGCCGGGAATCGTCTCCTGCTCGCAATGGCACGCCCGGGCCGAATCCGCCACCGCCCTCCCGCAGTTCGGCGCCGTCGCCCGCAAACCCTGACCGCGACCGCACGGGACGCCCGGAGCTTTCGCTCGTGCGACAGGGTCGCAGTGTGCCTCGATCCGGAGCATCGAAATCCGCGGGCGGTTCGATCAGCGTCAGGGCAGGATGCCCCTGTGCATCCAGTCCTGTGCGGGCTCGCCGCCAATACCGCTCTACCCGCTGAGCTGATCGACCGGTTGATCGCGGTCGCGGACACCGCCGTCGACACGGCACTCGCCAGTCGCCCGGACCTCAGCCATGCGCAGGTGCTTGCGCTGGCCTCGCGGGCCGACGACACCGCCGTACAACTGGTCTATGAGGGGCGACTGACTGCCCCCGACGTCGATCCGGTGACCCACCCGCAGGCGGCGCTCGCGCTGCTCGGCGAACACGTCGGTCAGCCGGAGTGGGCACGCCTCTTCGCGCTGGATCCCTCCGTCGAGCGCCGCGAGAAGTTGGCCGCGTGCCCCGGCCTTCCGCCCGATGCGGTGGAGACGCTCGCCACCGACTCGGATGCCCGGGTGGTAGCCGAACTCGCGCTCCGGACCACGTCCGACATGGCCGCCCGGCTCGCGGGACACCCGCATGCCGAGGTCCGCAGGGCGGTGGCCGCGAATGAAGCGACACCACCGGCCGTACTCGCGATGCTGGTAACCGGCGAGGGACTGCGTCCGGCAGAGCGGTGTCTGGTCTGCGACCGTCGGGACACGCCCTTCGTGCACGATCAGGGATGCCAACGGACCGACTGCGATCTTCTGCCGGGTGCCTCCTGTGACGGCTCCCACGAGTCCACCGTGCACGACATGCAGTTGCAGGCACTGCGCAACCCAGCGACGCCTGCCGGAGCTGTCGTCGGCTTCGCCGACCATCCCTCGACACTGCTGCGCCAACAACTCGCCGCCCGGCCCGACCTGCCGCCAGAGGTGTGGGGACGGCTTGTCGACGACCCCGACGCGGGTGTCCGAGGGGAGCTCGCCGAGAACCCCTCGATCGGCGTCGCCCAGATCCGCGCGCTGGCCACCGACCACGGCTACGACGTACGGCGCAGGCTCGCGCACAATCCACGTGTACCGCTCGACGTACTGGACCAGTTGGCCACCGAAGTCAGAATCGGCTCGCATCTGCTGCCGCGGATCGCCGCCGCCTCTCCGGCCGAGGTAGCGGCAATGGCCGGGTCGAAGAACCCAGCACTGCGGATGCTCGTTGCCGAACGGCGCGACTTGCCGAACGGGATCCGAGATGTGCTGGCCCGCGACCCGGACGCCAAGGTGGTCAAGTCCATCGCACGGCATCCGGGTCTCTCCGAGGCCCAACTGCGGGCCATGGTGGACCGGCACCACGTCCGGGTCATCGCCAAGGTGGCCGCCAACCCCGACGCGTCGGCAGCGCTGCTGGAGGACCTGGCCGGGCTCGAACCGCCTGGGCACAAGGTCTTCCGCGAGATCGCCCGGCACCGCAACGCGACGGCCCCCTCGCTGCTCGCCTGCCTGTCGAACTGGAGTGCCCGGTCCCTGGCAGCCGGCCATCCCGCCCTGCCTCCGCACGTCATAGTCGAACTGCTCTCGCACGACGACTGGCAGGTGGCGGAAGCCGCGGCAGCCAATCCGTCTCTGCCGCCGTCGGTCATGTCGCAATGGGTGCTCGGCCGATGAGAGGCAAGGGTCCGGCAGAGCCGGCCGCCCCCAGCTCCCGGTGGTCAGGAAACTCTGTCGAGCTCGTCGTGGGGCATGCGTACGCTCACGACATGGCCCATGCGAAGACCTCATACGTCTGCCTGCCCTGCCGGGCCTCGTACAAGCAGCCCCACGACAGGGAGCGGCAGCGGCTCTGTCCACGCTGCGCGCAGCCGTTGGTTCATGTGGGGTCGGCCTTCGCCCCGCCCAGACGACGGGACGCCGCGGCGTGGCGGACGCTCACCGTGCTGCTCAACGCGGGCGTGCGCTTCCACAAGAGTTGCTGCGGCGGTCCCGGCTTCCGTCCCCGCACGCTGCGCGAGGTACGCGAGCGGATGACCTACGCGCAGCGTTCCGGAGAGCCCGCGACCAAGGCGCTCGTCAGGCGGGACGTGCCCAGTGGACTCATCTGGACTCACGCCTCACCATCGGTTCTTCGCGCGCCCCGACGCGCAGAACCGCCCCCGCGCAGGCCGTAGCGCTGCGCGGGAGCGGTTGGCGTCGGATTCCCGGCTGTCGGGTTCCCGGCTGTCGGGTTCCTGGCTGTCGGGTTCCCGGCTGTCGGGTTACCGGGCCGTGTAGGCGCGGAGGATGGTCTGGTCCACCGTGTTGCCTCGCTTGTCGGACGCCTTGGCGCGCAGGGACACGCTGCCGCCCGCCGCCGGGGTCTTGACCGTGACCTTGCCGGCGATGACCGGCCGCAGGGCCCAGTGCGCGCCTTCGTCGTACGAGACGTGGACGAGCAGCACGGCGAGCTGCTTGCCGGCCGCCGCGCCCTGCACGGTCACCGGGATCTGCAGGGTCGAGCCCGCGGTGGCCGTGCTGTCCGCCGCGAGCGGCGGGGCGAAGCGCACCACCGACACCGGCAGCGCGGTCTTCTCGGCGACGTTCTCCGAGCGGAACGTCCAGCTGGCAGTGACCTTGCTGGAGACCGGGGTGCCCGCGGCGCGGGTGGCCGTGGTGGTCAGCCGGTACGCGGCGGAGCGGGCCGGGACCGTGAAGGACGCGGCGCCGGTCAGGGGATCGGCGCTGGTGCCGATCTCGGTGCCGTTACTGGTGAGCGAGGTGCCCGCCGAGGCGTACGTCAACGGTACGGAGTTGCCGTCGCTGTCCGCGAACAGCGGGACCGTTCCGGTGATCTGGTCACCGGTCCGGAACAGCCCCTGGCCCGTACCGAGGTTCGGCCCGAACACGCCGATGCCGAAGGACGTCTGGTAGCTCTTGCCCGCCTCGTACGTCGCGTACGGGACCACGTACTGGGCCTCGAAGAGGTTGGTCGCGATGTCGTACCGCCGGAAGTCCAGCTGCCATTTGGTGCCGCTGTCGGCGTTCACATAGACCGCGGTCTCGTACGGCAGGTTGCGGCTGACGATGTACTCCCACCCGGCCCCTCCGGTGCCGGTGTCGGCCCCCACCAGCAGGAAGGCGCGCTTGTTCGGGGTGGGCGAGCCGAGCCGTGTGTCGATCTTCGCCAGTTCGGCGAACTGCGGGCTGCGGACGAAGCCGTCGGTGTACCGGGTACCCGCCGCCTCGTACGCGAAGTGGTACTCGGACGCGTCCGCGTTGTTGAGGAAGGTGACCTGGATGCGCTGCTGGAGCTCACCGGGGGCGGCGTCCGCCCCGAGGTGCGCCGTGCCGAAGGCGAAGGTCTTGAAGCTGCCGAGCAGCCACGCGGTGCTGGTCCAGTACTCCGGCGTCTTGATGTCCGCGCCGACGTAGGCCGAGAGAGAGGTGGCCTTCGGATCGGGCGGGGTGACGTCGACGGGCTTGGCGGTGCGTTCGTCGATGGTCACCTTCGTGTCGTGGTCGAGCTGCAGGTTGGACTGGTTGATCACATCCGCGCCGGACCAGATGGAGCCTGTGTAGACATAGAAGGATGTGCTGACGTAGTAGCGCCCCTTGGGCAGCCGGATGGAGTCGGTGCCGGTCGCGTTGCCCAGATCGCCCCAACGGCCCTTGCCGAGTCCGCCGACGCCCACGTAGTGGCTCTTGTAGGTGGTGGCCGGCTTGCCGTCCTTGCCGATGTGCTCGAAGGTCAGGTCGTACGACTCGATCTCGCGCTCCACGGCTGCCGCGGTGCGCACGCTCTGACCGCCGCCGCTCGCCGTGACGTACGCGCCGTAGACGCCGTCCAGCGTGCCGACGCGCGTGTCCGCGCTGACGGTGGTGGATGCCTCACCGCCGGCGGGGACGGTCAACTGCGGGTCCTCCACGGTGAACACGCCTTCGGGCGCGGGCTTGCCGTCGGGGCCGGTGGCCGCCAGGGACAGGTCGAGGGTGACGGCCTCGGTGCCCTCGTTGCGGTAGGTGAGTTCCTTGGTGAGGAGCTCGTCGTCGGTGTGCGGCCAGGTCTGCCGGCCGAAGGAGAGCGAGTTCTGCTCGGCGGTGACGGTCTGGTCGATGGCCCGGGCCAGGTCGATGCGGCCGGAGCCCTGCTGGAAGGGGGTGTAGCCACCGGAGACCGTCGAAGCGGTCAGCGTCGACTTGATCTGCTCGCCGGTCCAGTCCGGGTGTTCCTGAGCCAGGATGGCGGCGGCGCCGGCGACATGCGGCGTGGCCATGGATGTCCCGGAGATGGCCACATAGCCGTCCGCGACGGGGGTGCCCCCATTCGCGACGGTGCTGCCCGGCGCGGCTGCGGCGCCGATGCTCACGCCGGGCGCGGTCACATCGGGCTTGATCGCGGCATCGCCCAGGCGTGGGCCGCGGCTGGAGAAGGCGGCGAGAACGTTGCTCTTGTCGACGGCGCCGACGGTCAGGGCCGCGTCCGCGCTGCCGGGCGAGCCGATCGTTCCGGTGCCCGCTCCGATGCCGGAGTTGCCGGCGGCGATGACGAACAGCGTGTCGGTTTCGGCCGAGAGCCGGTTGACGGCCTCCTCCAGCGGGTCGATGCCCGGAGTGTCGGTGCTGCCCAGGCTCAGGTTGACAACGTTGGCACCCTGCGCGACGGCCCACTCCATACCGGCGAGGATCCCGGAAGTGGGGCCCGAGCCGTAGTCGTTGAGCACCTTGGCGTCGAGGATCTTCGCGCCCGGTGCGACGCCCGTGTACTTCCCACCGGACTTGGCCCCCGTACCGGCGGCGATGGACGCGACGTGGGTGCCGTGGCCGTAGCGGTCCGTGGAGTCGGCCGAGGTGGAGAAGTTCTTCTCGGCGATCTCCTGGCCGGCCAGGTCCGGGTGGGTCTGGTCCACTCCGGTGTCCAGGACGGCGATCGTCGTGCCGGCGCCGTCGTAGCCGGCCTGCCAGGCCGTGGGGGCGCCGATCTGCGGCACGCTCTTGTCCAGGTCGGCCTGGCGGATGTCGTCCAGCCAGACGGCGTCGATCCCGGACGCGGTCGTACGGTACGGGGCGGCGCTCGCGGGCTCACTGGTGAGCGCGTCCCAGGTGGTCGTGGCGTCCTCGGCCGGGGTGGTCACGGCGTCGGCGTCGAGCGAGGTGAAGGAACGCCGCAACTCGTTGTCACCCGCGGTGCGTACATCCTGCCGGGCGGCGGGGCGGGCGCCCTGGTAGGTGACGATGAGCTGGATACCGTCGCGCTGCTGGGCCAGATAAGCGGGCTCGCTGAGCGTGGTGAGGTCGAAGAGCCGCTGGTCGACGCGGCCTTGCTGGACCAGGCGTTCGGCGTCGGCGGGCACGGCGTAGGTGTGACCCTCGACGCGCTCGATCTGGATGGGGATGTCCTCGCGACCCGCCGGGCGCTCCACGGACACCGGTTCGCCCTCGCCGTCCACGGCGATCCGGTCGCCGGTGACGAGGGTGATCCAGTTCTGCGCGGTGCTCGCATCCGATTCCGTCAGCGTCTCGGACCCGGCAGTCTGCGCGGCTGCTGCGGCACTCGCCGCGCCGGCCGCCGGGGTCCCGACCAGTCCGGCGACGAGTGCCGTGGCCGACGCCGCGGCGACCGAAATGGCGCGTATTCGGCGCGGTCTGCTGCTCGGCTGTCTATTCAATTCCGTGCCCCTGACGAAGTCAATGTGAAAGGAAGCCCCATCGGGCTCTCCCGATCACACAGTATGGGCATGACAAGGGCTTTCACTCAACAGGCTTCCGATCATGGACAGTTGAGATAAATCGGCCACTTCCACATCGAATTCAGTAAACCCATTGGCATGTTTCCACTCTGTGAAGAATATTCAGGCGGATCGCGTTATCGGTAAAAGGCGGTCGCGTTCTTCGCGAAGAAGCAGAAAAGGGTCGGGGCGAACGGGGGGACAATGGGTGGATGCGCATCCGTATCGACGCCGACGATCTGCCGGGCCTCACCTGCTCACCCGGGGCCCAGGCCGACAGCAACACCGTGGTCCACAGCAACGTTCACGTCGCTGTGCAGCGCCGCGACCGCCCGGCTGAGCTCCTCGACCCGCAGCCCGGCGACGCCGCTTCGGCGACCTGGACACTGGAGTGTTCCACGGCACTCTCGCCGACCGGCACCGAGGTGAAGGGCCCTTACGTGCAGGACCGTCTGGGCCGACGTTTCATCTATTTGTCATGGGGCACGGTCGACGAGGCGGGCGTCTTCTCGATGTTCCGCCGCGCCAAGCTCATGATCGACGCCATTCCCGCCGAGGTACTCGCCGCCGCCGCGCGTGACGGTCTGCTGGTCGGACGCCTCGGCCTGTCCGACGCGTACGGCGGACCGCTGTGCGCACGCGTCGAGCCCCCGCACATCACCTGGACCGCCGGACCGGCCGCCTAGTACTGCAGCTGCAACCCGCGGCCAAACCGGCTGCGGGCATGGGCGGCCTCCTTGACGCCCCCTCCCCAGGCCCCTCGGTTCAGTCCCGGAGCCGGTCGATCTGACGGATCTTGTTGGTCGCGTCCAAGGCGGCCACCTTGTAGGACTCGGCGAGCGTCGGGTAGTTGAACACCGCGTCGACCAGGTAGTCGACCGTGCCACCGCAGCCCATGACGGACTGGCCGATGTGGATGAGTTCGGTGGCGCCGGTGCCGAAGCAGTGCACCCCGAGCAGCTTGCGGTCGTCCGGGGAGACCAGAAGCTTGAGCATGCCGTGCGAGTCGCCGATGATCTGGCCCCGGGCCAGTTCCCGATAGCGGGAGATGCCGACCTCGAACGGCACGCGCTCCTCGGTGAGTTGGTCCTCGGTCCGGCCGATGAAGCTGATCTCCGGAATGGTGTAGATGCCGATCGGCTGGAGGTCGTGCATCCGGTTCACCGGCTCGCCACAGGCATGGTAGGCCGCTGTACGGCCCTGCTCCATCGAGGTCGCCGCCAGCGCCGGGAAGCCGATGACATCACCGACGGCGTAGATGTGCGGTACTTCGGTGCGGTAGTGCTCGTCGACCTTGATCCGGCCGCGCCGGTCGGCGGACAGGCCCGCCTTGTCCAGGTCGAGTTCGTCGGTGAGACCCTGTCGGCCCGCCGAGTACATCACCGTGTCCGCCGGGATCCTCTTGCCGCTCTCCAGGATCGTGAGCGTGCCCCGGGCGTGCCGCTCGACCGCGGCGACGGTCTCCCCGAAGCGAAAGGTGACGGCGAGGTCCCGCAGGTGGTACTTCAGTGACTCGATCACCTCGACATCACAGAAGTCGAGCATCCCTGGCCGCTGTTCCACCACCGTGATCTTGCTGCCGAGGGCGGCGAACATCGAGGCGTACTCCATGCCGATCACACCGGCGCCGACGATGACCATGGAGCGCGGCACTCGCTCGAGGTTCAGGACGTTGTCCGAGTCCAGGATCGTCTGCTCGTCGAACTCGACGGTCGCCGGCCGGGCAGGACGGGTGCCTGTGGCGATGACGATGTGCTCGGCGGTCAACTCCCTTTCATGGCCGTTTACTTCTTTGAGGCCGATGGTGTGCTCGTCCACGAAACGGCCGGTGCCTGCGAACAGGGAGACGTGGTTGCGGGAGAGCTGGCTACGGATGACGTCGACCTCGCGGCCGACCACGTGCTGGGTGCGCGCGGTCAGGTCGGCGACGGTGATGTCCTCCTTGAGCCGGTAGCTCTGGCCGTACAGATCGCGCTGGGTCAGCCCCGTGAGATACAGGACCGCCTCGCGCAGCGTCTTGGAGGGGATGGTTCCGGTATGGATGGATACTCCGCCGACCATGTCCGGACGGTCGATGACGGCGACCCTGCGGCCGAGTTTCGCGGCGGCGATGGCGGCCTTCTGACCGCCCGGACCGGAACCGATGACAAGCATGTCGAAGTCAGGCACCCTCCGGAGTGTGTCAGCCCGAAGCCCTCGTCCGAAAGGGTGAACGGGTGACCGTTCACCCGGAATGCCGGTAGCTCCGTCCACCGACCCCTCTCCGGCCCCCTTCTCCGGCCCTGCCCCGACCCCGCCCCCGCACCGGTTCCAGCCCCCTTCTCCGCACCGGTTGCAGCCCCCTTCTCGGCGCCGGTTCCGAGAGGGATCGTCAGCCTCCTCGGGCCGCCGGCGCCCGCCCTTGCCGGACATCATCGACGGGGTCCGGCGGGCACCGGGGTTGCCGGCTGAGCCGAGCAGGGTCACCGGTCGGCGGTCTCCTGGCCACCCGGAATCCATCGGCCGAAGGGCTGCTCGGTGAATCCCTCACGGGCGTCGTCGACGTGGGCTAGATTCAGGGATCCTCGGCTCCAGCGTCTCTCGGTGAGGCCGATTCGAGGAGAACTCCGGAGCGGCGAATGCACCAGTCCGAACTTCCCCCGACCGCTACGGCGGTGATGCAGGGGGGACTCGCCGACAGCCTCTTCGAAACCGCTCGCCGCAACCCGGAGCTCGCACAGGTCGCGCGTCGCTCCGACTCCTCGTCCTCGGCGTGGACACCGGTGACGGCCGCCGAGCTGTGGGACGAAGTGGTCGATCTGGCAAGGGGGCTTGTCACGTCCGGAATACGTCCGGGCGACCGGGTCGCCATCATGGCGCGCACGCGCTACGAGTGGACGGTGCTCGGCTATGCGCTGTGGTCGATAGGAGCCGAGGTGGTTCCCGTCTACCCGACCTCCTCGCACGAACAGGTCGAGTGGATCCTCAAGGACGCCCACTGTGTCGGCGTGGCGGTCGAGGACGAGCAGGGCGTGATGACGGTCGGCTCCGCGTGTGCCGCGCTGCCGTTCCTGCGCCATGTCTGGCAGTTGGACACCGGGGCCCTGGCGCAGCTGGCCGAGCGGGGCCGTGCGATCCCGGCGACCACGGTCGACTCGCTGCGCCGTATCGTGCTGCCCGACTCCACCGCGGTCGTCGCCTACACCTCCGGCACGACGGGACACCCCAGAGGCTGCGCCCTGACCCATCGGAACCTGGCGAGCTCCGTCGACACACTGCTCGCGGGCTGGCGGCACACGGCGGCCCCTCCCGGAGAGCAGCCCGCGATCCTCGCCTTCCTCCCGTTCTCGCACGTGTACGGCCTCATGGTCCAGGGGCTCTGTCTGCGGGGCGGCATGCTGATGGCACACGAACCTGACGCGCGTGCCGAGGCACTCTCGGCAGCCCTCCTCTCCTTCCGGCCCACCTTCCTGTACGCGGTGCCGTTCGTCTTCGAGAAGATCTACAAGAACTTCCTGCGCTCCGCCCAACGTGCAGGACGCGGACCGCTGTTCGAGCGTGCCGTCCGCACCGCGCAGGACTTCGCCGCGGCCACCGAACGCCAACGGCTGGGCACGGGCCCCGGTCCCGGTTACGACCTGAAACTGCAGCACGCCCTCTACGACAAGGCGGTCTACCGAAAACTGCGCGGCGCACTGGGCGGACGGGTGTGCGGCGGGGTGTCCGGCGGCTCGCCCCTCAACCGTGAACTGGCCCTCTTCTACGCCGGAATCGGGATCTCCATCCACGACGGATACGGGCTCACCGAGACCAGTGGCGGCATCACCGCGCAGCCGGTGCGACGAGAGAAATTCGGAACCGTCGGCCGTCCTCTGCCGGGCACGGACATTCATGTGGCCGAGGACGGGGAGATTCTGGTCTGGGGCCCCTCGGTGTTCCAGGGATACATCAACGACGCCCCGGCCACCGAGGCCGCGTTCCCGAACGGCTGGCTGGCCACCGGTGACATCGGCAGTGTCGACGACGAGGGCTACCTGACCATCACCGGACGCAAGAAGGACATCATCGTCACGAGCGGCGGCAAGAGCGTGGCCCCCGCGGCCCTCGAGGAGCGTCTGCGCGCGCATCCGCTGATCCATCAAGCGGCGGTCGTGGGTGACAACCGGCCTTGTGTGGGGGCCCTGATCACACTGGATCCCGAGTTCGTCGCGCACTGGCAGGCGTCCCGGGCCAAGGGTGAAACCCCGGTCCGGGACGCCCGCGAGGAGAACGAACTGCGCGAGGAGGTCAGACGTGCCGTCGCCGCCGCCAACTCCACGGTGTCCCGCTCGGAATCGATCCGGGTGTTCCGCGTCCTCCCGGATGCCTTCGACATGACCAACGGTCTGATGACACCCTCGATGAAACTGCGCCGGGATGCGATCACCAAGCGGTTCGCCGCCGAGATCGAGGCGATGTATCAGAAGTCCTCGCGCGCCTCACGGGAGTACGTACAGAGCGAGCCGTCGATCTGGGACGACTCCGACAACGTGTTCCGGTGAACAGGACGCGCTCCGCCACGGCGTGGGACGTACGTGCTTCCCAGAAGTGACCTCAGCGGGGTCACGCGGCTCCTGACTTCCGGCTGTTTCGTGGTGTTCATGGAAACACTCTGCGCCGAGGGGACCCGGGCCACCAGACCCCTCCTGTGAGCATGACTGCCGGTCCTGGTACTGGTGCCACCACCGTCGGCGGGAATCCCCATTTATGGCGCCGCCGACTGGTGCGAGCGCACGGCGCCCGAACGTTCCCCGGCCGGCCACCGTCATAGCGGTAGCTGTCTTCGAAGGGACTGCCGCCATGACCGCCTCACGCTACCTGCCCACCGCCGCGCTCATCGGGGGGCTGCTGTACGCGACCGCCGCTTGCGGATCCGAGGCGTCGACTTCTTCCGGACGCGGTGGGACGGCCGCGGCGAGTCCCTCCGCCGAGGGGAGCGCAACCAGTTGGCAGGAGCCCTCCTCGTACGCCTACACCATGACGTCGAGTGAAGGCGAACGGAGTCTGATCGGGACGTTCCGGGTGACGGTCCAAGGCGGCAAGGTGACAAAGGCTGTGGGACTCGACGAGAGCGGCCGGCGGGTGGTGGAGCAGTCGCTCGGTGAAGTACCCACCATCGGTGGGCTGTTGGAGGAGCTGGAGCGGGCCCGGCGTGACAACGCGGACAGGGCGGAAGCGGAGTACGCGCCCGATGGGCACCCGGTCCGGATCTTTCTCGACCACGAGAGCAACGCGATCGACGACGAAGCCCTGTACGTCATCAGCGCCTACCAGCCGGGCGACGGCTGACGTGCCGCTCACCGGGCGCCGTCTGTCAGAAGCCGTACCCGCACGCCCTGTTCAAGGCACCAGAACGATCTTGCCGATGGTGCGCTTCTCCTCGATCGCGCGGTGCGCGGCGGCGGCTTCGGCCAGCGGGTAGGTGCGCTGGACCGTGACCCGCAGTCGGCCCGCCTCGATGAGCTCGGTGACCCGCTCGAGTACCTCGCCGGAGGGCTCGGCCGTGACCCAGACATCGCGCAGACCGCGGGCCGTGGCCTGCGCCTCGTCCGTCCCCGGGTCGATCGACGCGCCGATGAGCAGTCCACCCGGCCGCAGGACGTCGAAGGAGCGCGGCCCGTAGGAGCCACCGACCAGGTCCAAAACCGTGTCCACCGGCGCAACGGCGCTCCGGAAGTCGGTGGTGGTGTAGTCGATCAGTTCGTCGGCGCCGATACCGCGCAGGAACTCGTGGTTGGCCGCGCGGGCGGTGCCGATGACGTACACGCCGAGTTCCTTGGCGAGCTGCACCGCGACATGGCCGACGCCGCCTGCCGCCGCGTGGATCAGTACCCGGTCGCCGGGGCGGGCCCGGGCCAGCACAGTCAACGCCTGCCACGCGGTGAACGCGACCAGGGGCACGGCCCCGGCGTGCACCAGGTCGAGGTTCTTGGGCCGGGGAGCCAGCGCGGCGGCCGGCACGGCGGTGTAATCGGCGTACGCGCCGCGCCGCGAGACCGGCAGCAGGCCGTACACCTCGTCGCCCGGCACGAATCGCGTCACCCCCTCGCCCAAGCGCTCGACGACGCCGGACACGTCGTTGCCAGGCGTCCACGGCAGGTTGACGAGCCCCGACACCCGCCCCGAACGGAGAACCGTGTCACCTGGATTGACTCCGGCACCGGCGACCCGAAGCAGCACCTCCCCCGGGCCGGGTTCCGGCACGTCGGTCTCCTTGTAGACGAGCTCCTCCGGACCACCGAAGGTGGACTGGACGATGGCATGCATACGGTCGGACACCCGAACTCCTCGTCGGCGGGCACAACACGGACGTCGGCGGCTGCTATGTCAACTGGCCGGCCCTTGGGGGGAAGCGCGTCCTGGCGTCCACGGTGTGGGCGCGCATCACCTGCTGGGCGCGTGCGTCGTCGCGGGCGGCGATGGCCGCGATCAGCTCGCGATGCTCCGCCCAGGCCTGGCTGACGATGGGTGTGAAGTACCGGCGGACCCTCTGTTCGACATGGGCGGCCAGCTGGGCGAGCACCGCGTTCCCCGCCAGTTCCACGACGCAGGCGTGGAACGTGGCGTTGGCGATCACGGCCGTCTCCACGTCGTCCGCGGCGACCGCGGCCTCACCCCTCGCGCACAACTCGTCCAGCCGCTCAAGTCCTTCGCCGCAGGAGCCGACCGCCGCCAGCCGCGCCGCCTCGGTCTCCAGTACGACGCGGACACCGAAGAGCTGATCGGTCTCGTCCCCGGTCGGCTCGTGGACGAAGGCGCCCTGGGCCGGGCGAAGGTCCACCCACCCTTCGGAGTTCAGCCGTTGCAGCGCCTCCCGTACGGGCTGGCGCGAGACCCCGAGGTGGCCCGCGAGCTCACTCTCCACCAGGCGCTGGCCAGGGTGCAGCGACTGTGAACTGATCAGCTTCCGCAGCGCCTCGTACACCTGCTCGCGCACCGGTATCGGGCGCTCCAGCTTGGATATTGATTCGTGCGGCAGCCCGTTGAACAGCATCCCGGCCTCCGTTGACGTCTCCTGTCTCCTCAATCTAGTGCCGTGGCACAGCCGCAGTCACGACTAACCGTGGCTGCCGCGGCTCATTCCGTAAACACGCCGGTCCACTGTGGGAGGACGCCGGCGCACCCACCCGAACAGGGCCACCGACCACACCGCCACGAACGCGCACCAGGTCGAGACGAACTCCATCTGCCACAGCGCCCAGCAGATCAGCGCGCCCACGGCGACCATGACGCCGAAGAGCGTCAGCCCGCGGTCACCGCAGAGCATCAGGGATCCGACGGTGGCGAAGAGGTAGCAGACGATGAGTAGTTCCGGGTGGGACAGGTCGACGAAGTAACCGACCGTGTGGCCGCGGATCTCGGCCCTGACGGGACGGACGGCGAGCGCGTGGGCGAGCATGGCGGCGGTCACCAGGCCCACGGCGAGCGGGATCAGCAGACGGCGCCTGGCGTGTCGAGGCGCGGCGCACAGCACTGCCACCGGTACCCACACCGCCAGCAGCGGGAGGGCGATGACGGCCCAGGCGACGGTGGCGGGGCCCGTTCCGCCGCCGGCGTCCCACACCTTGGACTCGATGATCTGGTGCGCCCCGAGGAGCAGCGGCAGCGCGGCCAGTGGGAGATCGCCGGGCCTGCGCACGCGTGACACACAGGCCACGCCGACCGCGGCGATACCGGTACCGGCTACCAGATCGGCCGTCGCACTCCAACACATTGCGCCACCGTGGGTCCGCCGTCATGTGAGTCAGCCCTTACAGCGCACAAAGCTACGGCGCCGGTGGACCGATGGATGTCGTTGACACGACAGCCCCGTGGGGTTGTGTTCCTCGTGCCTGGGATCCCTGCAGGAAGACCCGCCCTGTGTTCCGGCCGCGAACAGTGATTGGGTGGGCCTCGGTCACGCCAATCGAAGCGCAGGAGAGCCCCGTAGTCATGAGCAACCCCTACACGTACGAGTACAAGGTCGTCACCTTCCGGGAATCGCTGATCGGCGACGCCCTGGACAGCGGCAAACTGGAGAAGGTCCTCAACAAGCACGCCGAGGACGGATGGGCGCTCAAGGCGATCACGTCCGCCGACGTCAAGGGCCGTGTAGGTCCCGGCGCCGTGGAGGGGCTGCTCCTGACGCTGGAGCGCCCCCGCCAGTAGCCGCGCGGGGTGCGCCGTACGCCGAGGCGGGGGATGCTGGTGCTGATGGGACAGCGGATCCGCAGGCGCTACTGATGCCGTCGTAGGCCTTCCGGCACGGGAGGCCTACGTCGGCTGGGCGGATACCGGCTTCGGTGACGTCAGGACGGTACGGCGATGAAAAGCGACAGCACACTGCCCGGAGAGGTCGTCTCCAGTCACTCGGTGTTCGGCGCCCCGTGCTGGGTCAGTCTGACCACGCGCGACCTGGCGCTCGCGGAGAGGTTCTACCAGGCCGTCCTGGGCTGGACGTGGCAGCCGAGCAAGCTGGACGACCAGTACAGGATCGCAGTCCGGGACGGGGTGCCGGTCGCCGGGATCGCCGGAGCGACCTCGCTCTGGCAGACGGCTGTGGCGTGGATTCCGTACTTCGCGGTGTCCAGCGCGGACGAGACGGTGGCCCGGAGCCAGGAACGCGGCGGTACCACCGCGGTGGGACCCATCTCGTTCCCACCGGGGCGGGCAGCGCTGCTGGCCGACCGGGACGGAGCGGTGTTCGGCATCTGGGAGGGTGAGCTCGTGGCCGGCTGGGAGACCTGGCGCCGCGCGGCACCCGCCTTCGTACGGCTGCACACGCGCGACGCCTTCGACGCCGCCATTTTCTACGGTGAGGTCCTGGGCTGGGATTCCTCGACCTTCGGAGGCTGTGAAGTCCACTACGAGGAGAACGAGGTCGTGCTGCGCAGCCAGGGCGATGTCATCGCCCGCATCTACTCGGGCGCGGTGGGGTCAGCGCCCGATCCCACGATCAGACCGCACTGGCAGGTCCATTTCGCCGTCTCCGACGTGGAGGCCTGCGCCCGGGCCGCGCGAGCGCATGGCGGCACCGCCCATCAGCAGGGCGTGGGCTCGACGGAGGCGGTCCTCGCCGATCCCGACGGAGCGCGCTTCACGGTGACGTCGAAGGCCGTGCTGTAGCTGGGGATGTCGGTGCCGGGAGCGCGTGGGGCGATCCCGGGCGGCGGGGCACCCACCCTTCAGGGCCGTGGCGGGTGTGGCCGGTGTCCGCACAAAGTCTCCTCGCCCACGACGCGACGGAACCCCCGGATCAGGCTCCAATAGAGGGTGACGGGATTCAACCGGTACGACAGGCGCCGCCGGACCCCCCGCAGCCCCGACGGCGGCGCGATGGAGGTCCGCGATGCCCACTGCTCTCCGGCTTCTGCCCGCACTCTCCCCCGACCACCGCGAGCGGCTGATGAGCCTGGCGCGTGAGGTCTCGTTCCCGGCGGACGGAAGGATCTTCGAGGCAGGCGGCATCGCCGACCGTTTCTGGGTGGTGCGCTCGGGGACGGTCTCCCTGTACCAGCGGGTCGTCGGGGACAGGCGCATCTCCGTCGCGACGCTGGGGCCCGGCGATCTGCTCGGCTGGTCATGGCTGTTCCCGCCGCACCGGTGGGACTTCGGCGCCGAGGCGTTCAGCCCCGTACGTGGCTACGAGTTCGATGCACGGGCGGTCCGCACCCTCTGCGCCGCCGACGCGACGCTGGAGCTCTCGCTGACCCGGACGATCGCCGCCATCCTCGCCCACCGGCTCGAAACGACCCGGGTGGCGCTGATCGAGCACTACGCGCGCCACGGAGGTGGCAGGTGAGGTGACACGACGCCGTACGGGAAGGCCACCGTGTAGGAATCTCGTATGAACGAGACCCCGGACTCCTTCGAACTCGTCCCCGGCACGGCCGGCTCCCCGGTGATCCTTCATGTGCCGCACTCGGCACGGGAGATCCCGGCGCCGGTACGCGACGGCATCGTGCTCGACGACACGGCGCTGGAGCGCGAGTTGGACCACATCACCGACGCGCACACCGCCGAACTGGCCGTGGCGGTCGCGGCGGCCGCCGATGTCGCGCCGTGGCGGTTCGTCAACCGGCTGTCCCGGCTGGTGATCGATCCCGAGCGCTTCCCCGACGAACGGGAGGAGATGCTCGCGGTCGGCATGGGCGCGGTCTACACGCGGACCACGCACCGTGCGCCGCTCCGACCGGCCGACACCGACCCGCGGGCACTGATCGACCGTTACTTCCACCCGTACGCACGGGCGATGACCGACGCGGTGGCCGACCGGCTGGCCGCCACCGGGCAAGCCGTGATCATCGACGTCCACTCGTATCCGACGGCCCGGCTGCCCTACGAACTGCACGGCGACGGTCCCCGGCCGCCGGTCTGTCTGGGCACCGACGGGTTCCACACGCCGCCCGAACTCCTCTCGCTCGCCGAGAAGGCGTTCGCGGGCGTCGGCGGTGTGGGGATCGACAGCCCGTTCTCCGGTACGTACGTCCCGCTGCGTTTCTACGAGCGGGACCCCAAGGTCACGGCCCTGATGGTGGAGATCCGGCGGGACACGTACATGAGCGAGCCGGGAGGTCCCGTGGGCCCGGGGCTTTCCCGCCTGGTGTCGGCGCTCACCACTCTCGTCGATGCCGTATCGAGGTGACCGGCCGCACGCTGGATCGAGGTAAGCAGTTGCGTCGAGTCTCCGTTGCCTGACGCCCGGCTCTCCGTCAGGCTGTGCTCACTCGTTCTGCTCGCACGGCTGAGCGAGCACCGTGTGACGCCGCGTCCACGTCCCGTGGAGAGGGGGTGTGGCTAGCTTCCATTGGGGACGGCGTCGGCAACGATCACCAAGTAGTTCAGCTCGCCGGACTGGTGCCCGTCGAGGAACGCCTGCTCGACCCCGGTGCGGAGCCTGGAATGGGACCGCAGCTCCCAGTAGGGGATGGCCTCGGCTGTGAGGTCCCGGACCATGGAAGGAACGAGGTTGTTGGCGGCCAGCGCCCGCATGTAGGCGCTGCGGCGGTGGATGTGGCAGACGTAGTGGCGGTCGATGTAGTCGACGGCGTCGCTGTGGGCGGACACGGCGTCGTCCGCGCACCAGGTGACGCACACGTAGCGGCCCCCCGGGCGCAGCAGGCGGGCGAACTCGGCGAACCCTTCGTGCAGGTCGATGTACATCGTGGTCTCGTTGGTGACGACCGCGTCGAAGGAACCGGCGGGCATGCGGGTGTCGGTCATGTTGCCGTACTGGAAGGAGACCTTCTCGTCCCAGCCGCGCTCGCGTCCGAGGCGTTCGGCGAATTCGATGTGGTGGGAGCAGAAGTTGACCCCGGTCACCGAGCAGCCGAACCGCTGGTTGATCAGGTATGAGGTGCCGCCTCGCCCCGACCCGCCGTCCATCACATGTGCCTGAGGGGAGAGCGGCTGCAGCCCCTCCAGCACGAGTTCGACCTGGTCGGTCTCCATGCGGTGCATCTCGGCGAGGATCGCCGCCTCCCGGCGGTCCCCGGGCAGGTCGAGGACGGCATGGTTGAACCCGCCGACGGCGAAGTGATGGTGGTAGAGGCCGTCTTCCGCGCCGAGAAGCAGGTTGATCGGGTCGTCGGTCTTGTTGTCCCAGTCGGTCTGCAACCGGCGCTCGTAATCGGTGCGAGCTACTGGGTTGGCCACTCCCTCGTGGATCGTCATGGCGTCTGTCCTTTCCCTTGTGCGGACTTGGCTGTTGTGTTTCGGGTGCTGTGTAGTTCAGGTCGTGCGGTTGACGATGAGTTGGAACAGGGCGCGCAGTTCACCCGTGGCGGCCGCCGTCAGGCCGGCCCGGTCCAGGCAGTCCAGAGCCAGGCCGAGGTGGTGGTGGGACCGATGTCGGGCCGTTCGGCGCCCGCCGGCTTGCTCGATGAGGTCGGCCATCTCCTCCAGGTGCGCCGGGGTGGTCTCGGCGCCTTGCCACAGTCGGCGCAGCCGGGTTCCTGCGGGCCCGTTGTCAGCCGCGGCGGCCAGGACGGGCAGGGTCAGATTGCGGCGCTGGAGGTCACCGCGCGCGGGCTTTCCGGTAACGGCGGGGTCGCCCCAGATGTCTTCGAGGTCGTTGGCGGCCTGCCATGCGATGCCGAGGTGGTGTCCGGCGCCGCGCAGGGCGTTCAATGTGGTGTCGGGTGCGCTCGCGCGGATCGCGGGCGCGGTGAGGGCACATTCCAGCAGGGCGCTCGTTTTCTGGGCGGCGACCTGTTCGTATCGCGCGACGTTGGCAGCGGGGCCCAGGCTGAGGGTCAGCTCGGCGGCCTGTCCGGCGAGGACCAAGCCGATCGCGTCGGCGAACGATCGCGCCTGCCGGTTGTGGCTGTCCAGGATCATTCGCAGGCCGGCGGCCTGCATGGCGTCACCGGCCAGCACCGTCAGCGGCACGCCGAATGCCGCCCAGGCGGACGGGCTGCCACGGCGCGTGCGGTCGTCATCGATGATGTCGTCGTGCAGGAGAGTCGAGTTGTGCAGCAGCTCGACTGCGGTGGCTTCGGTTCCCATGTGCTCCGGCGGGATGTTGAGGCCGACCGCAGTCGCCATGACAAGGCTGGCCCGCACCAGCTTGCTCGTGCCGACACCGGCGTCGGCGTCGACAAGACCGACGTGGTGCAGGCAAACCCGCGCCAGGTCGGCTTGCAGCGCACGGACTTGCTCGTTGAGCAGGGGCCAGACGATGGTGCGCGCGCTGTCCAGCGAGGGGAACGGTTGTGGTTTGACGGGCACGGCAGGCGTGGTCATCGGGGTCCTCCTGGACGACGGAGTATCGATCTTCGAATTGGCGGCCGCTACGGCCTTGCAGGCGTGATGGGTCCTTTGCCTTTGGGGTCCGTGTTGTCGATCCGGACTGCTTTCACGGACCGGTCAGGTGCGCGCCATCAAGAGCGGGGCGGTTGCGATGGTGAGCCCCCACACCAGGTAGAACAGCTGGTAGGTGAGGCGGTCGGCGGAACGACCGTGCCGCAGCAGCGCCAGCGCGGCGCAGGTCCAGGACGGGAGTGCGATCGCCGCCGCACTCACCACGCCTCTCCAGTCGCTGACATCCGACATGCGGGCCAGCGTGAGATAGAACGCGAAGGGCAGCAAGACCATGAGTGCGGCGAACCAGCGGCGCACGAAGCCGGGGCCGATCACCAGTGCCAGGGTGCGGCGTCCGGTGGCGCGGTCGCCCTCCATGTCCCGGACGTCCTCGTAGATCAAGCCGAGCGGAAAGTACACCGCCACGAATGCAACCCAGATCCACGCGGTGGCGTCGAGCGGGGCCAGGAGCTGCCATCCGACGGCAGGCGGTGCGAACGCGCCCGAGACGTTGAAGGCCGGCTTCCACCATAGGTAGTAACGAGGCGAACCCCAGCGGTACGTCAGGAACACAGCGGCCACGAAGATCAGCGCCCACTGCCACACGCCGCAAGCCCAGGCCATCAGGATGGACAACGCCGTGACCACCCAGTAGCGGCGTACGAGGTCGTCCGCGGTGGCCAGACCCGCTGGGATGGGGCGGTAGGGCTTGTTGTACGCGTCTTCGGCGCCGGAGTGAACCTGGTTCGAGCAGTCGTTGATGTAGACGAGCAGCAGCGCAAGCACGAGCGCCTTGCCGACCCCCGCCAGTCGTTCCCCGGCAGGCAGGTCGTAACGGGTACCGGCGGCGACCGCGAACAGGACGGTCGGCAGGACAGAGACCATCAAGTTGTCGGCGATCATGCGCCTGGTCAGATCGACCTCGCGGCTCAGCCAGGCGGCCACGGACCGCAGACCCGACGCGGGGCGCCGGCCATGCGTGGTGCCGGACGTCTCGTTCGTCACCATGCGCGGTCCACGACCATGGCACCGAGAGCCCACAGCGCAGCGGTTTGCCGGGGGTCGAGCCCGCAGCTTTCAAGGTGCCCCTCCGCGTCGGCGAGCGCGGTGAGGGCCACCGCCCTGCTGAGGTCGCCGGCGCCGGCCTGCTCGATGGCGCGGGTGCACTCGGCCACCTGCGCGTCGCTCGGCGGCTCGGTGCTGCGGTAGAGCGCCCGGAGTGATTGCGCGGCAGGGTCCGGGCATGACAGAGCGGCAAGGACGGGGTAGGTCCACTTGCGTCGGCGCAGATCTGCGCCGACCGGCTTGCCGACGACCTCCGGGTCACCGAAGATCCCGAGGAGATCATCGACGATCTGGAAGGCCAGGCCGATGCACCGGCCGAAGCGGCCCATCCGGGCTACGAGTTCGGGGGGCCCGCCAGCCGCGGCGGCGCCCAGCGCGCAGGCCGCGCTCATCAGCGCCCCGGTTTTGAGCTCGGCCATCCGCAGGTAGTCCTCAGTGGTCAGATCGCGTCGCGATTCGTACTCGACGTCCAGCGCCTCACCATGAATCAGCTCTTGGACCGCCTCGCACAGTCGGCCGACGAGCCGGATGTCGTCGAGGCACTCCACCGCCAGCGCCAGCAGTGAGTCGCCGCACAGGAGGGCCGCCGACGAGCCGAACTGTGTCCACACCGTGGGGCGGCCGTGCCGCTCCCGGTCCTGGTCGATCACGTCGTCGTGAACGATGCAGAAGTTGTGCACCAGCTCGACTGCGGCGGCCACTTGGTCGAGCCGGCCTGACAGCGCTTCTGTCGCATGGTCGAGCCGGTCGGACGCGCCTGCGGCCGCCTGCGCCGCGGCGTAGACGAGGGCGGGCCGCAGCCCTTTTCCGGGAAGTCCACCGGTGACCGGGTTCCCCTCGGCGTCGCTCCAGCCGAAATGGAACGCCGCCCAGTGACGTTGCCGGGGCGGCAGTCCTTGCACCTGGGTGCGCAGGGTGGGAAGCACCTGCCGCCGCGCCTGCTCTAACGTCTCTCCCGCGAGTGATCCGAATTCGGGCCTGTACTGCCTCATGAACTGATACCTCCTGCAGGCACGCGCTCCTTGCGCATTTCACGGATCTGCGTCGCTCAACGATGGGATCCGTCGGGGACCCGCCTTCGGCGGGCGCTTGCTCCGGGTTCTCCCCGAGACGGGGAAAGGTCCCAGGGCGCCAGCGTGCAGGCGGCCTTGGGCGGCAGGCCGTGGGGCCGCATGACCGGCGGCAAAGGTCAGTGCGACCGCTGGCGGCGCGCAAGGGCCAGCAGCGCGAGGGCGAACGCCTTTTTGCTGAAGCGGGTGTCGTGGAATCGGGTGTGGTTGTGCAGGGTGAACTGACGGTCGGCCAGATCGTTGACCATGCGCATTCCCTGGCCGGGACCCTGGGTGACGGCGTGCAGGGCGTGGAGGCCGTACTGCGCTAGTTGTTCGGGGGAACTGAGGTCACGGGCCATGTCGAGCAGGATGTCCGGCAGGGCGTCGCGGATGCTGTCGGAGAGTTTCAGGTCGGGGTGGATGTGGCGGACGGTGCCTTCCATGTTGGCTACGGCTTTGCCCACGATCGAGACGTTGGGTGTGGTCTGGATGCCGCGGTTGCTGGCGAAGGCGAGGACCGATGTGAGGGCGACGCCGAAGTTCAGCTCGGCAAGGGAGGCGTTGGTGACGTGGGGGACGAAGCGTGCAATGTCGGCAGTGAATCCGCCGATGTCGCTCCAGGGGTTGGTGGAGCCCATACGGATCCAGGACTGTGCGAGTGCCGGCCCATCGTTGTAGGCCATGCCGACCAGCGTGCCGAGCATTCCGGCGCTCATGCTGCGGTCGATGCGGCCCACCATGCCCCAGTCGATGACGTGGGCCTTCCCGACAGGGCTGATCAGGACGTTGGCGGGGTGGGGGTCGGCGTGGAAGACCCGGTGGACGAAGAACCCTTTGAACATGTAGGCGACGAACTCGTTGGCTATCTTCTTGCGCTGTTTGCGGCTCAGTTCGCTGTCTTTGAGCCGGTGCGCAGCCTGCCCGTCGGCCAGGGTCTGGACAAGGACGCGTGGAGTGGCGACGAGGGCTTTCGGCACCTTGATCGTCTTGAACTCTTTCGCGGCTCTCCGGGCGTCCTTCATGTTGGCCGCCTCGCGGGTGAAGTCCAGTTCAGCGCCCATGGCGCGGAAGATGACGTCGAGCATTGCCGCGGTGTCGATGACCTCGTTGAACCGTGGCGCCACCCGGCCGAACATGCGGATGACGCGCCGCAGGACAGCCATATCGCCGACTACGGCCCCGTGGGAACCAGGCCGCTGGATTTTCACGACGCACGGGGTGCCGTCCCGCCAGGTGGCGCGGTAGACCTGCGCGAGGGAGGCGGCGCCCAGTGGCCGGTCCGTCTCGAGCGAAAGGAACGAAGCCCGCCAGTCGGCTCCGAGTTCTTCCTCCAGCGTCGGAACGAAGGACGTGAAGGGCCGGACGTTGGCCTGGTCGGTCAGCAGGGCGAGTTCCTCGCGCACGTAGTCCGGGACCATGTCCGGTCTGGTGGCCAGGATCTGGCCGACCTTCACATACAGGGGCCCGAGTTGTTCCAGAGCCTGGCGGATCGCCCGGGCCCGCTGCTGCTCGGTGGTTGCTCCCGATTCACTGCCTGTGCGGGGGCGGCGGCGTCCGGTGGACCGGGACACCTCCTGCATCCCGAGCCGGGCCAGTACCTGAGCGGTGTGTCGCGCGCGGCGCTCAGACATGCCGGCCCGCCTGTCCCCGCCGCCCGAGGCCTACGGGCTGGGAGGGCGGACCGCCGCACCGCGCGCGCTCAGCCCGCGTGGGAGCTCCTTTCCTTCGCACGGTCCTGCTTGAGGTACTGGTCGAGTTGCACCACGAGGGCTTCGACCGCGCGGTTGTTCCGCTTGACCAGCTTGCGGGTGCTGTTCTTCCCCTTCTTCTTTTTCTTCCTCCCGGTGAGTGCCCGGCGCGTCATGTCGCGCGAGTCGCATGCGAGGTCGCTCGCCCGGTCCAGGACGGCCTCGACAAGGCCCTTGCGCTTTTTGGACATGGCAGTACTCCCTGCTTGAACGGTGCTGTGAGTGGAACCGACACCGGACGACGGGCGTACTGGCAGCCCTGTCGTGCGCCGGCAGTGTGGTGGCGCCGAGCCCTCGGGTTCCGTGGCGGGCAGCGCTTGAAGACCACCACGGCCGACTGACCAGGGAGTTGCCGCCTGGCTGGTAGATCGCTCATTTCAACCATCGGCACCCGCGGTTGCAGAGTCAACCCCCAGGTGGGAGGGCTCGCAGCACACAGGGGGCGTGCGCGGACTCTCCGGTTCCACCGGCGCGAGGCCGCTCTGCAATAGGCCCGGACCGGCTGGGGTGGCTGCGGCCGCCCCGGCTGCAGCCACTGGCAGACCGGCCACGCACTGGGGCTGGGGACGGACGGAGGAATCGATTCGATGTGCGGCCATGGCAGCACGGCCCGGTGGTGCCGCCACCGCCGAAGGGCGTGAGGCGTTGCAGCCCACGAGTGCGGAGCGGTTCAGGCGTCGCGCTGTTCCCGCAGGGACTGCTGGTGTCCGGTGTACCCACCGAGCCGACCGCCGGTAGGACGAACGGTCCGGGAGGCGGAGCGTGAGCAGGGGTGATGACGCCGAGTGTCCCCAGTGCGCCCACAAGTGCGGCTCTGACGCATTCGTGGCGGAGCACCTCAAAGAAGCGGCCCGGCATCGTTTGCCCTGCGGCGGCCGACCAGGACATTCACGACCTGCCGCGTTGGCAGTGGCGGGAGAAGCGGAAGCGATTAGCCGACCCGAGCCTGGTGGTCCTGGACACGCAGAGCATCCACGTGGGCATCGACGTCGAGATCGTCGAACGCAACCCGGACGACAACGGCTTCGTTCCGGGCCAAGCGGTGGATCGTGGAGCAGACGAACGGGATCCTGATGTTCTACCGCCGCGTCGTGCGCAACTACGAACACTGGTCCGCTTCCTCCCGCATCCGCTCCCGCATCCTGTCGGCCGACGCCCGCTCCGTCTTCCGCCCGGCGGATCATTCGTAGATGCTTGCGGCGGACAGTGTTCAACGCTGACGTCCCTGAGGTAGCCGAGGTCTCTGAGGTAAGGGCAGCCCGTCGATGGCTTTGCAGATCAGCGCCACCAATCCGGAGCACCCCGCGCTCCTGCTCGAACTGCCCTGGCAGCTGCCACTGGAGGAGTGGCCCGAGCACTTTCTGGTCCCGCTGCCGCGCGGTATCTCACGGCACGTGGTGCGCTACGCGCGCGCCGGGACCGAGGTGGTGGCGGTCAAGGAACTCGCCGAGCGGCCCGCGGTGCGCGAGTACGAGCTGCTGCGCAGTCTGGACCGGCTCGGAATCCCGGCGGTGGACCCGCTCGCCGTGGTCACCGAGCGCACGGACGCGGAGGGCGCGCCCCTGGAGCCCGTACTGATCACCCGGCATCTGGGCGGCTCGATGCCGTACCGGTCGATGTTCGAGACGACGATGCGGCCCGCCACCATGCACCGGCTGATGGACGCGCTGGCGGTGCTTCTGGTGCGACTGCACCTGGCGGGGTTCGCCTGGGGCGACTGTTCGCTGTCCAACACCCTGTTCCGCCGGGACGCCGGGGCGTACGCGGCCTACCTGGTGGACGCGGAGACCGGCGATCTGCACCCCCAGCTCAGCAATGGACAGCGGGGCTACGACCTCGATCTCGCCCGGGTCAACATCAGCGGCGAGCTGCTGGACCTGGAGGCGGCCGGAGCCCTGCACCCCTCGGTGGACCCGATCGAGTTCGGCACCGAGATCTGCGCGCGCTACCAGGGCCTGTGGGACGAACTCACCCGCACGTCGGTGTACCCGACGGGCAAGCACCACTACATCGACCGCCGCATCCGCCGTCTGAACGACCTCGGTTTCGACGTCGCCGAGATGCAGATAGCGCACTCCTCGAACGGTGACACCGTCACCTTCGTCCCCAAGGTCGTCGACGCGGGCCACCACCAGCGCCAGCTGCTGCGCCTGACCGGTCTCGACGCCGAGGAGAACCAGGCGCGCCGGCTGCTGAACGACCTGGAGAGCTGGATGGCCACCCAGGACGACTACGCGCCGGGCGATCCGCTCGCCGCCCGACCCGAGGTCCTCGCCCACCGGTGGGTCCGGGATGTGTTCCGTCCGACGGTCCGGGCCGTGCCACTGGATCTGCGCGGCTCGATGGACCCGGCCGAGCTGTACCACGAGCTCCTCGAACACCGCTGGTACCTGTCCGAGCACGCTCAGCACGACATCGGCCTGGACACAGTCGTGGACGACTACGTCACGAACATCCTCCCCAAGGTCAGGGAGACCCTGCCCCCGCGGGCTGACACCCCCGTCCCGCCCGCCTGAGAACCCGGTTACAGAGCAAAGGGGACCGATCGTACATACGATTGGGTGGGTACCGGCCCGGCGGCGTGCGCTCGCGTACGCGTCTCCCGGCCGGGACACACTGATCTGCTCGGGGTGGGAGACGTATGGCACAGGCCACCAGTCCAGCGCGGACCGTCATTCTGACCGTCGATGACGATCCCGGGGTGTCGCGCGCCGTGGCCCGAGACCTGCGACGCCGCTATGGCGAGGCGCACCGCGTCGTGCGTGCCGAGTCCGGGGAGGCGGCCCTGGATGCGCTGCGGGAGCTGAAGCTCCGCGGCGATCAGGTCGCGGTGATCCTCGCCGACTACCGGATGCCGCAGATGAACGGCATCGAGTTCCTGGAGCAGGCGATCGACGTCTATCCGGGCGCGCGGCGCGTGCTGCTGACCGCCTACGCGGACACCAACGCGGCGATCGACGCGATCAATGTGATCGACCTCGATCACTACCTGCTCAAGCCGTGGGATCCGCCCGAGGAGAAGCTCTATCCGGTCGTGGACGATCTCCTGGACGCGTGGCGGGCGAGCGACTACCGGCCCGTGGGGGTCTGCAAGGTGGTCGGGCACCGGTGGTCGGCGCGTTCGTCGGGCGTACGGGAGTTCCTGGCCCGCAGTCAGGTGCCCTACCGCTGGTACGCGTCCGACACGCCGGAGGGTGTACGGCTGCTGGCCGCCGCCGGGCAGGACGGGGAGCGGCTGCCGCTGGTGATCACGCCGGACGGTACCTCGCTCGTGGCGCCCGAGGATCCCGATCTCGCTGCCCTGGTGGGGCTGGCCACGACGCCGACCGAGGAGTTCTACGACCTCGTCGTCATCGGCGGCGGACCCGCGGGGCTCGGAGCGGCTGTGTACGGCGCGTCCGAGGGACTGCGGACCGTACTGGTGGAGCGGTCGGCGACCGGCGGTCAGGCCGGGCAGAGTTCGCGGATCGAGAACTACCTCGGTTTCCCGGACGGGGTGTCCGGGGCGCAGCTCACCGACCGGGCACGGCGGCAGGCGACGAGGTTCGGCGCCGAGATCCTGACCGCGCGCGAGGTGACCGCTCTCGAGGTCACCGGGGCGTCGCGCACGATCCGTTTCTCGGACGGTTCGTCGATCGCCGCGCACTCGGTGATCCTGGCGACGGGAGTGTCGTACCGGCAGTTGGAGGCGCCCGGCCTTGCGGATCTGACCGGATGCGGGGTCTTCTACGGATCCGCGCTCACGGAGGCCGCCGCCTGCCAGGGCCATGACGTGTACATCGTGGGCGGGGCGAACTCGGCCGGACAGGCCGCCATGTTCCTGGCGCGCGGCGCCAAGTCCGTCACCATCCTCATCCGCAGCTCGTCCCTGTCCGCCTCGATGTCGGCGTACCTGATCCAGCAGATCGCGGACGCGCCCAACATCAGTGTGCGCCCCGGCACGGTCGTCGAGGCCGCGCACGGCTCGGACCACCTGGAGCAACTGACGCTGCGGGATGTGGAGAGCGGGCACACCGAACTCGTGGACGCGCAGTGGATCTTCGTGTTCATCGGGGCGGCCCCGCTCACCGACTGGCTCGAGGGAACCGTGCTCAGAGACTCGCGCGGATTCATCGTGACCGGGCCCGACATGACCCCCGACGGGCAGCCGCCCGCCGCGTGGGAGCTGGACCGGCCGCCGTATCACCTGGAGACCAATGTGCCCGGCGTGTTCGTGGCCGGGGACGCGCGTGCCGAGTCCGCCAAGCGGGTCGCGTCCGCCGTCGGAGAGGGAGCCATGGCCGTGATGCTCGTACACCGTTATCTGGAGCAGTCGTGAGCGGATACCTGGAGCAGTCGTGAGCGGACAGCCGATGCCGTGCAGTATCGAGGAGCTCTCGAAGCTGTTCCTGTTCGAGAAGCTCGACGCCGGCCAACTCGACCGGCTGTGCCGCGAGGGCCGCGTCGAGTTGTTCGAGCCCGGCTATGTGTACCGCGAGGGCGAACCGGCCAGCTGCTTCTTCGTGCTCCTCGAAGGCAGTCTCGTGATGTCGCGCCGGGTCGGCGCCGACGACGTGGAGATCAACCGCAGCTCGCAGGTGGGGGTGTACGCGGGGGCCATGCAGGCCTATCTGGGCGGCGGTCCGGACGAGAAGAGCTACCGGGGTTCCCTGCGGGTCACCGAGCCCTCGCGGTTCTTCATCCTGCCCGCCGAGGTGTTCGCCGCGGTCCTGCGGGACTGGTTCCCGATGGCCGTCCATCTGCTGGAGGGCCTGTTCTTCGGCAGCCAGAACACCCAGCGGACCATCAGCCAGCGCGAGCGGCTGCAGGCGCTCGGTTCGCTGTCCGCCGGGCTGACGCACGAGCTCAACAATCCGGCCGCGGCGGCGGTCCGGGCCACTTCCGCACTGCGGGACCGGGTGGCCGGGATGCGGCACAAGCTCGGCGTGATCGCGGCGGGACCTTACAAACGCGCCACACTCGAAGCGCTCGTCGAGCTCCAGGAGCGCACCGCCGACCAGGTCGCCAAGGCCACCTCGCTCAGCCCGCTGGAGGCCTCGGACCGGGAGGACGCGCTCGCCGACTGGTTCGACGACCACGACATCGCGGGCGGCTGGCAGCTCGCGCCGACCTTCGTGCAGGCGGGTCTGGACACCGACTGGCTCGACCAGGTGGCCGCGGCCGTGGACGAACACACCCTCGAGGGTGCGGTCCGGTGGCTCAACTACACCGTGGAGACCGAGCTCCTCATGAACGAGATCGAGGACTCCACGACCCGGATCACCCATCTCGTGGACGCGGCGAAGCAGTACTCGCAGATCGACCGCGCGCCCTACCAGGTCGCCGATGTGCACGAACTGCTGGACAGCACACTGATGATGCTCTCCGGGAAGATCGGCTCCGGCATCAGGGTCGTCAAGGAGTACGACCGGACGCTGCCGAACATCCCCGCCTATCCGAGCGAGTTGAACCAGGTGTGGACCAACCTCATCGACAACGCCGTCTCGGCGATGGGCGGCGAGGGCGAGCTCACCGTACGCACCGCACTGGACGGCGACCAACTGCTCGTCGAGTTCCGCGACACCGGGCCCGGGGTGCCCCCGGAGATCCGCGACCGCATCTTCGACCCGTTCTTCACGACCAAGCCGGTGGGCGAAGGCACGGGGCTCGGCCTGGACATCTCCTGGCGGATCGTCGTCAACAAGCACCACGGAAGCCTCCACGTGGAGTCCGTCCCCGGTGACACACGTTTCCAGGTACGTCTTCCGCTGAACGCCGTGGACCCGGAGACCGACGCGGAGGCGGACCTCAACACACCCAGGGAGCCATCATGACCATGCCCGCCGGAATCGACCCGAGCGTCCCGCCCAGCGGTACGGGATGCACCGACTGCGATGCCGTCGGCGGATGGTGGGTCCACTTGCGGCGCTGCGCCCAGTGCGGGCACATCGGCTGTTGCGACAGCTCGCCCGCCAAGCACGCCACCGAGCACGCGAAGACCAGCGGCCATCCCGTCGTCCGCAGCTTCGAGCCCGGCGAGGACTGGTTCTGGAACTACGACTCCTCCGAGATGTACGAGTCGGGTCCCGACCTCGCTCCCCCGCTGAGCCATCCCACCGACCAGCCGGCACCGGGGCCCGCGGGGCGTGTCCCGGCGAACTGGATGAACGTACTGGGCTGACGGGCAGTTGCTGGTCGTCGACGGCAGGCTGCGCGGCACAGGCCTTCCTCCGGCCCGACGTCTCGCACGCATCCGGCGCGCGACCCGACCGCACGGGGCCGGAGGGACCGACCTGGTCACCGGGGAAGTTCCTCAGGGGGGAAGTCCCTCAGGGAAGGATCGAGTCCACGTACCCGCCGTCCACCCGCAGCGCGCCCCCGGTCGTCGCCGAGGCCTGGTCCGAGCTCAGATAGACGACCATGTTCGCGATCTCCTCGGGCTCGATCAGCCGCTGCAGGAGGGACTGCGGGCGGTACTTCCGCATGAAGACACGCTGCGCCTCGTCCCAGGGCAGGGAGCGGTCCACGAGCTCGTAGACGAAGTCCTCCACGCCACCGGTGTGCGTCGGTCCCGCGATGACGGAGTTGACCGTGACGCCCGTCCCCGCGGCCTCCTTCGCGAACCCCCGGCTCACGGCCAGCAGCGCGGTCTTGGACATGCCGTAGTGGATCATCTCGGCGGGGATCACCACCGCGGAGTCGCTGGCGATGTACTGGACGCGTCCCCAGCCCCGGTCGGTCATCGCGGGCAGGTAGGCACGGGTGAGGCGGACGGCCGCGAGGACGTTCACCTCGAAGTAGCGGCGCCACTCGTCGTCGGTGATCTCCAGTGCGGGCCGGGCGCCGAAGATCCCCAGGTTGTTGACCAGGATGTCCACGTCCGGCAGGACCTCCAGGGCCCTGTCCGCTCCGTCCGCGGTGCCGAGGTCGGCGGCCACGGAGACGAACCGTGCCTGCGGGGACTCCTTCGCGAACCGCGCGACAGCCTCCCCCACCCGGCCTTCGTCCCGGCCGCTGACACCCACCCGGGCACCCGCCCGCGCCAGGCCGACAGCGATCGCCGCCCCGATGCCCTGGGTCGAGCCGGTGACCAGCGCGGTCCGTCCTTCGAGGTTCAGCTGCATCAGCACACTCCACTGCCGTATCGGCGGGCCGGGGGCGAACTCCCCCTACGATCATCGGCGAATACCCGTGGATGAGCATGCGATGCGCCCGCCGCCGCACGAGCACGGCCGACGCCACCGCCCGGCTCATCCCCGCCGCGAGGCGTGGACGTCGAGTGGTGCCCTAAGCGAGCGCAGCCGTCGGGCGTGCAGGGGCCTCGTGTGCCAGTGGGCGGTGAAGGTGCTGTCCGACAGTGAGCAGGTCACGGTCAGGCGGTGCGGGGTCTCCAGGAAGAGCACGTCGACACTCACGGTGTCGGGGTCGGTCCATCCGCCGCTCACCGCTGTGGGGACCGGGTCCGCACTGGTGGTCCAAGCGGTCCCGTCGAAGCGCAGGTCGAGCCGGTCGGCGCCCTCGGCCAGCGACACGGTCCAGCCGTCCTCGTCCGCCGCGACCGTGGCCCCCGTCAGACTCGGCTGATCCGCACAGGTGCCGCCCGCCGGGACGAACTCGGCGCCCGACCAGGCACCGCCCTTCTCCGGCGGCCCGGCGAGCGCCACGACCGGTCCCAGCGCGAGCTTCGCGAGACGGTCCCGCAGGGCCGCGTCCTCGCGGCCCGGAAGTGGTGCGGGACCGAACGAGGGCAGCAGGTGCTGCCACACGAGGTTCAGGAAGTCCTGCATCTGCTCGGTCGCCGCAGTCGTCGCGATCACCGCATCGTGCTCGGGCAGCACCAGACAGAACTGCCCGTACGCCCCGTCGCCGCGGTACCCGTGCCGTGACTTCCAGAACTGGAACCCGTACCCCTGCTGCCAGTCCGACAGCGCCGCCTCCGCCGTACCGTCCGCGTTGGCGACCTGCACACGCGTGGCCTCGGCGATCCATGAGGACGGGAGCAGCCGCCGTCCCTCCCAGACGCCGTCCTGGAGGTAGAGCTGACCGAGCCGCGCGATCGCGTCGGTCGCGGCGTGCAGTCCGGTGAAGCCCAGGTCGCGGCCTGCCGGGCGCTGCAGCCAGGCGACCTCGCCGATGCCCAGGGGGTCGAGCAGCCGGGGGCGCAGATACTCCGTCAGCGACCGGCCGCTCACCCGCTGGACGATCGTGGCGAGCGTGTACGTGGCGGGCTGGTTGTAGGCGAAGACGGTGCCGGGATCACGGTCCGGCGGCAGGAGCAGGAAGCCGCGTACGAGTTCCTTCCGGTCGAGCCGGTACGCCGCGTCGTGGGTGTCGGTGAGGTGACCGCCGGCCATGGCCGCGACATGGCGTACGAGCATGGCGCGGCTGCGCGGGTCGGTGATGTCGGCCTCGAACTCGGGGAAGTACGAGATCACGGGGTCGTCGAGGCGCAGCAGTCCTTCGGCGACGGCGAATCCGGCGGCCGTGGAGGTGAAGCTCTTGCTGAGCGAGTAGAGGAGTTGGAGGCGCTCGGGAGTGTACGGCGCCCACCAGCCGGAGGCCACGACGTGACCGTGGCGAAGGATCACCAGGCTGTGCGGTTCGATGTCGGGCGCGGCCTCGACCGCGTCGAGGAAGGCGTGGATGCCTGACGCGTCGACGCCCTGTTCGGCGGGCGTGCTGAGGGGCAGCGGACGGGCGCTCATACGGGTGGCCTCCGGGCGGCTCGGGAGCTGGGCGGCGACGGTGACCACGAAGACGGACAGCCGGCGCCTGCGCCATCTTCTCTCGCACCCCACTCCTCTCCATGAGTTGGCCGCACATCTCCTGAGGCCCGACAGCTGCGGAGGGCTCCTGGGGGGAGGTGTCCGGAGCTGACGGAGCATCGTCATAATGTTCGGGTGATCTTCCCCGCTCCCCTGCAGCGCGTCCCCGTCGTCATCGTCGGTGCGGGACCGGCCGGTCTCACACTCGGCAACATCCTGCGGGCCGCGTCCATCGACTGCGTGGTCCTGGAGACCGAGAGCCGCGAGTTCATCGAACAGCGGCCCCGGGCGGGGTTCATCGAGGAGTGGGCGGTGCGTGCGCTGCGGGAGCGGGGGCTGGCGAACCGGCTCGTGGAGCGGGCACAGCCGCACAGCGAGTGCGAGTTCCGGACCGGCGGCGAGCGTCATCGGTTCCGGTACGCCGAACTGACCGGGGACCGGCACTTCGTCTATCCGCAGCCGTTGTTGGTGACCGACCTGGTGCGCGAGTACGCGGACATCCGGGGCGGCGACATTCGCTTCGGCGTACGCGATGTGGCCCTGCACGGCATCGACGGTGACCTGCCGTCAGTGCTGTACACGGACCCCCTGACGGGCGAGCGGCAGCGTATCGACTGCGAGATCATCGCGGGCTGCGACGGCGCACGGGGTGTGACCCGCACCTATGTGAGCCCCGACCGGGGCAGCGTCGCCCGCTACGACTACGGGGTTGCCTGGCTGGCACTCCTCGCCGAGGCACCGCCATCCTCCGACTGTGTCGTCTTCGGTGTCCACCCGCGCGGATTCGGCGCCCACATGGCCCGCAGCCCCCAGGTCACCCGCTACTACCTGGAGGTCACGCCCGGCGAGGACCCGGAGAACTGGTCCTACGACCGCGTGTAGTCGGAGCTCCACGCACGGCTGGCGGTCAGCGGCGCCCCGCCGCTCACGGAGGGCCCCCTGATCGAGAAGCGGGTGCTCGACATGCACAGCTACGTCGTCGAGCCGATGACGTACGGGCGACTGTTCCTGGCGGGTGACTCCGCTCACCTCGTAGCGCCGATCGCCGCCAAGGGCATGAACCTCGCACTCCATGACGCGCTGCTCCTGGCCGACGGGCTCATCACGTACTTCCGCTCGGGCGACGGCGCCGGCCTGCGCGGCTACTCCTCGGCCTGCCTGACACGTGTCTGGGAGTACCAGGAGTTCTCGCGGTGGTTCGCGGAGTTGCTGCACGGGCCGTCGTCGGGCGATCCCTTCCGGGCCGGATCCGCGGGTGCCCAGCTGCGGCGGATCCTCGGATCGCCCGCCGCGGCCGCCGCCTTCGCCAACTCCTACATAGGAAAGTACACCGGGAGGTGAGCCCGGCTGCGCGGACCGAGAGACCGTGGGGTGAACCCCTTTTCGCGAGCGCGGAGACCGTGCCGTCAGCCCGCGCGCGGGCACAGAGACGGTGACATGAGCCCGTTTCGACGGTGACATGAGCCCGGTTTCACGGACAAGAACAGCGTGAAGACGAGCTGCGGCCCGAAAAAGGGTATGTACGGAACCGTCCTCCGTTGAACACTCAACGTCACCCCCTCCGTACTTCCGGGAAAGGTGAGAACCCCCGGTGCGCAGCGAGGGATGAGCATGGTCAAGGTGCAAGGCCCCACGGACGAGTTGGTCGCCGGAAGATACCGTCTTCTGGCGGTCGTCCACCGGGAGGAGGGCCGCGTCGGCTGGCACGGTGAGGACATCGAGTTCGGCCGGCCGGTCGCCCTGACGCGGTCGCGGCTCCCCAGCCATCTGCGCGAACGGGCGGGGCACCGTACCGCCGCCCGGATCCTGCGCGAGTCCGAGCGCCTGGGGCTGGTCTGCCCCGGCAAGGTGCCCACCGTCGTCGACGTGATCGAGGACAACGGCTTCCTGTGGACGGTCACCGAGCGGCCCGCGGGCTCGCCGCTCGGCGAGATCCTCGGAAACGGTCCGTTGAACTACGTCCGCACCGCCCGCATCGGCCTCGGACTTCTCGACATCATCTCCGCGGCCCATCGGCACGGGCAGACTCACGGCGATCTCAGCCCCGGGCAGGTCTGGGTGGACCAGCAGGGCGGTGTCACGGTGAGCGGCTTCGGCCTGATGGGGGACACTTCCTCGCCCCGTGTCACCGCTCCGTCGTACGCCTCCCCCGAGCAGGCACGCGGCGAGAGCACCCGACCGGCGGCGGATCTGTGGGCACTGGGCGCCATCATGTACGCCATGGTCGAGGGGCGGCCCGCCATCCGGGAACGGGGAGGGCTCGTGGCCACGCTCCGTGCCGTGGAACGGCTCCCCATCCGGCAACCGCAGAACGCGGGACCGCTCGGCCCCGCCATCCAAGGACTCCTGCGCAGGGACCACCTCGAACGGGTGCCCGAGCCTGTGGTGCGCGAGTCCCTGACGCGCATCCTCAAACAGGACCTTGAGGATGCGACACCCACAGCGTCCCTGCCCATATTCCGGGGCACCGGTGCCGCTGTCCGGCGGGAGGGGCGGACCTGGCGCGGACGCCCGGTCGGCTGGCCGGTTCTGGTGGGCGGGGCACTGGCCGTCACCGTCATCTGCTTCGCGGTGCTCACCGCGGCGGGCGGGCTGCCCGACGAGGACAACTCGCCTACCGCTCCCGCACCTTCACCGACCGCTGCCGCGCCTTCGCGGTCGGCTTCCGACAGCCCGTCCGGGACACCCTCCAGTACGGCCACCGCCCCCGACGATCCATCGCCGACCCCGGCCTCCCCCTCGCCCTCGCCCTCCCCCACCGCCTCCGCCTCCGCCTCCGCCTCCGCCGAAGAGACAGCCGGCTTCTCCACCTACACCTCGCCCGAGGGCTTCTCCATCGACCTGCCCACGGGCTGGAAACCCCTGCAGACCAACAGGAACACCGACGGCTCCTACCGTGTCACCTTCGGCGCGAGCGGGGACCCGCGCACGCTGGCCGTCACCTACAGCACCCAGCTCGGCCCTGACCCCGTCGAGGTCTGGTCGGATCTGGAGCCTTCACTACGGAACGACTCCGTCGGCTACGAGCGTCTGGGTGCCATCCGCGTCGTGGACCAACGCGGCTTCGAGGGTGCCGACATGGAGTGGCTCTCCGTGTCCGACGGAGTCCGTGAGCGCACGCTCGGCCGGGGTTTCCTCATCGGCGACAGCCGGGGGTACTCACTGCGCTGGACGACCCCCGCCGACGACTGGAACGCCGCCGCCAATCAGGAGGCGCTGGACACCTTCTTCAAGACCTTCAAGGAAGCGCCGGAGTGACGCGTTGAGCCGACGCGGGGCGGACCTCATCTCCGGCTCGCCGGGCCGAGGCCATCGGGTCTTCGCTGCGACAGCCACAGCGCGACGGCTTCGGCGATGGGCTGGCCGGTCTCCAGTTCCACGAAGCCGAACTGGCCTCCCTGGTTGCCTTCCAGGAACCACCACACGCCCTCCTCGTCCTCGGCGAAGTCGAAGGCGGCATACGCGAGTCCGGTGAAGGTCAGGTATTCGTGGACGGCGCGGACGATGCGGCCTGGCACCGCGACGGGCTCCCAGGCGTGTCCGGTCTCACCGAAACGGCCGTCCACCTGCTCGGGCTCGGCTGTCTTGCGGGCGGCGAACAGGCGGGAGCCGATCGACGTGAGCCGGATGTCGGCGCGCTTGGGGATGTACTGCTGGAGCAGCGCGGGTCCGGCCGCGACACCGGAGAAGTCCGCGCCGGGACCGATCAGTGTGGTCGGCAAAGCCACCGGAGGATCGCCGGGAGGCGGCCCCGAGGCCGACTTGACGACCACGTCGCGGTACTCCTCGACGAACTGCTGGGCGACCTTCGGAGCGGTCGTGATGACGGTGGGTGGCACCGCGAAGCCGCTGCTGTGCGCGACCCGCAACTGCCAGGGCTTGTGCCGGGCCTGCTCGGCACTGCGCGGGTGGTTCATCCAACGGGTGCAGGCGGAGTAGAGCATGCCGAACAGTGCCTGCCGGGTCTCGGCGGTGAGCCACGGCGAGGGATCGGCGGCATGCGCCGCCGGCTCGCCCGGCCTGCGCACCCAGACGGAGCGCAGGCCTCCCATGCTGAGCACATGGCCGTTGACCGACAGATAGCCGTCGAAGTCGCCGTGGGCGTACCCGGCGGACAGCACCGCCTTGCCCGGCACGTCGGCGGGGTCAAGGCGCACCATGGGCACGCCCTGTTCGTGCAGTTTGGCCACCACCATGTCGGCGGTGACGTCCTGCTCGGCTGTGAGAATGAGTACCGTCATGCGCGCGGGCTGCCGTCAGTCGTCGAAGTGGGTCTGGGATCCGGCGGTGGACGTGGTGGTTCCCGAGGCCAGGAGCAGCGCACGATCGCTGACGGCCGGTCGGCCGTCGGGCAGCACGTTCAGTTGGAGTGATACGTCGAAGTGGTACGCGGCTGTCACGGCCGACTGCCCTGTGGGCAGGGCGTAGTTGAGTGTGAACGGTCGCACGAAAGATCCTCTCGCGGTCTCACGATGCTCTACGCCCACCCGTACGTTTCACGACCGTAAGGAATTCATCACTTTCCGCCACATCGGGGTGAAGGTCATCACATCGCGTCGATTCCGGCTTGCTCGTTTCGGTTTTACTTGTGTGTCCGCTTGTTTCCGATTTACTCGTGGCTCTTGTCCGTATCCCGCTGAAGCTTCGGCCAAAGCTTCATCCTCAGTGATCTAAACGCCGACCTTACCCAGGAGAGTTCCCGGTGACCGTAGCCATTGCTCCGTCCGAAGAATCCGCCGCGCGCATCGACGCCCTGGACCCCGAAGTCTCGCGTGACGCACGCGACTTCGGGGCCTACGCGCGGACCGGCGGCTGGAGCTTCGCTCTGAAGGTGGCGCGCAGCGTGCGTCCCGGCGGCCAGTCCGCGGACGAGACGCCGAAGGTCTCCGCGAAGGAGTTCGCCGAGCTGGCCGGATGCTCGCCCGAGCGTGTGATGCGCTACTACAAGGCGTGGGACAAGGCCGCCGATGACGGCCTCGTCCCGCACTTCGAAGGACTGGCACCGGGCCAGGACGTCGAGCTGCCGGACGCCGACGCGTGGCACACGTACTACGTCTCCCGCTCCAGCGCCACGTCCGAGCGCGGCACCGCCATCTCGGAGGCCGCCGAGGCCGAGGGCATCCGGCCCACCAAGGCCCTTGAGGTCGCCGAGAACCCCACCGCCCTGCGGGCCGCGATCCTCGCCGACCCCTCCACCGCCCAGGCCGCGCGGCACGCGCTCCTCGACCGGCTGAAGGAGGACCCGGCGCTCCAGGCCGAGTTGGCCCGGGACATCGCCCGTACCGACGAACTCAAGAAGGCGGTCGCCACCGAGACCAGGGCGGCCGACCGGATCGGTTACGTGCGCCAGATCGCGGAGAAGGGCCAGATCAGGACCCCGGCCGGGCAGACCCTCGACGCGCCGGCCGAACTGCGCTCCGAGGCCGAGCGGCACCTGTCTCTCCTGGACGAGCTGGAGGAGGGCGAGGACGCCGGCGAGTGGGCGACCGATGCCTACGACACCATGAAGAACATGGTGGTCGAGACCGTGCAGGCCGACCCCGAACTGCGTGTCCAGGAGCGCCGGACGAAGTTCTACAGCAGTCTTCAGAAGGCCACGAAGGTGTTCGAGGAGCTCACTTTCGACGACGCCGACGACATCTACGAGGACGACATGGTGCAGCGCCTGGAGGAGCTCCAGCAGGCGATCGGCTCCTGCATCGCGGCGCTACGGAACGCGGCTCCCCAGCAGTGAGTCGGGCCCGCGGCCCCGCGAGAGCGGGTCTCTCTCGCGGGGCCGCGGGGATCACTGAGGAAGGAAGGCCGGGGGGCGCCCGCCGGGTGTTGGGCCGTTCGGCGAGCTCGAAGGCGAGAGTGCCGCGCTCGGCCGCCGGCACCGGCCGCTACCAGCGCCCCTCGACCTGCTCCTTGATCCGGCGCTCATAGAGCTCCTCGATCGCGTCGAGGGTCTTCTGCGGCAGCTCGGGCAGCTGCGCCGCCGCCGCGTTGGCGCGCGCCTGCTCGGGATTGCGGGCGCCCGGGATCACCGTGGTCACGCCGGGCTGCTGGATGATCCAGCGCAGCGCCAGCTGGGCAGGGGTGGCGCCCTCCGGGGCGAGGGCGGAGAACTCGGCCGCCGCCTCCACACCGGTCACGAAGTCGACGCCGGAGAAGGTCTCGCCCTGGTCGAAGGCCTCTCCGTGGCGGTTGTACGTACGGTGGTCGTCCGCCGCGAAGACGGTGTCCTTGCTGTACTTGCCGGAGAGCAGGCCGGAAGCGAGCGGGACACGGGCGATGACGGCGACGCCGGCCTCCCGCGCCGCCGGGAGTACCTGCCGCAGGGGCTTCATACGGAACGGGTTGAGGATGATCTGGACGCTCGCCACGTTCGGGCGGGCGATCGCCGTCAGTGCCTCCTCGCACGTCTCGACACTCACTCCGTACGCGGCGATCCGCTCCTCCTCGACCAGGGTGTCAAGGGCGTCGAACACCTCGTCCGAGGAGTAGACGGACGTCGGCGGGCAGTGCAGCTGCACCAGGTCGAGGCGGTCGACGCCGAGGTTGCGCCGGGACCGGTCGTTCCAGGCGCGGAAGTTGTCGAGAACGTAGTTCTCCGGGAGCTGGTCGACGCGGCGGCCCATCTTGGTCCCGACCAGCACGTGCAGGTCCGGCCTCCCGCGCAGGAACGTCGCGATGGTCTGCTCGCTCCGCCCGTCGCCGTACACGTCTGCCGTGTCGAAGAAGGTGACCCCCGACTCGGCCGCCGTCTCCAGTACGGCCAGCGCGTCCTGGTCACTCACGTCGCCCCAGTCCGCGCCCAACTGCCACGTGCCGAGACCGATGACCGAAGCCTGCTGACCTGACCTGCCGAATGCGCGCTCATCCATGCCGTAAGTCTGACACCTCCCCGGCCGCGCACAGGACGCCGTCCGACGGGCCACACCGGTGCGGCCGTAAAGCGTCCGCTCGCAAAGGTCGGCCATCGGATGCGTGAAGCACTGCGACAGGAGGCCAGTCCTGTCAACTCCCGCCCGGCGTGGACCAGATGACCGACCATTCAAGAAATGAACCGCCCCGCAGGGGACGGGGCGCGCCCTTCCTGCCGGCCGACACGGTGCCCGGCCTCACCCGTCCCGCCGGGTTCCGCCGTGCCCGCCTCTTTCGACGAGGCGAAGGACCGGACTGGCGCGGACGGCCAAGGTGCTGGACCGGCTCGGCCCGTACGGCGTTCAGGACGACGCCTTCCTCAGGCGGTTGTCTCCGTGACTCCCGGTGTCTGCCGGTCCGGCGTCCTCAGGCCCCGGAACAGCCACCGGGCGGGGATTGCCAGGAGCCACCAGTACTTGGCTGCCGTCGGGGAGGCGAAGGCCACCGGGATGGAGGTGGCGAAGACACCCGCCATCGACACGCTCCGCCAGAGGGAGTCCTTGACACCACCGGGCCCTGTGTCCGTCATGGCGAGGGACGGCCGCACGAGCAGCCGGGCCGCCATCCCGCCGAGCAGCCCGACGGCCAGGGCGATCACCGCGGCGTAGAACGCGGTGGCCGCGGTCGTCCCGCCGTACTCGCTGATGAGCCGCGTGGGGAACGGGAGCGCGGCGACCACGGCGAGCTGGGCGAGATAGAGGTTGAGCAGCCGGCGGTCGAGCGTCGCGACCTGACGGAACAACGCATGCTGGGCCTGCCAGAGCACGCCGATCACGGCAAAGCTCAGCAGGTACGCGCCCATCTTGGGCACGGCGTCCCGCAATGCCGCACCGACCTCGGCGTCGGCCAGTCCTTCGGGCACCGTGATGTCAAGGGCCAGCAGCGTGATGGCGATCGCGAAGACCGCGTCGCCGAAGAAGAGGAGCCGTTCCGGACCGATCACGGTTTCGCGGCGCGGGAGCTGGAACCTGCGGTTGTCCATGGGGCAGCACCATTGGCAGTCGTTTGTGGGTGGATGGCCCGACATCGTCGAGGCAGAAGTCGCGCCCTGGCGCGACGCGACCTCGATGAGGTCATGAAATACCACGCGCGACGGTGATCGTTTAACTCCTTGTGCGCGGGCCCGTCCTGGGGACCCCTTATTTCACATCTTGAGTTTACGTCTTGACGTGTCTGGACCAGACCAATAAGTTCACCGATCACCAGCGTCCCACGAATACGCCCAATCGTTCATGGACGTGAACCCCCCACTCATCAGCACCTTTGAAGGGCTGTGATCGCCGTGATGCCCAGACGATCCCTCGCGCGCTCCACCACGCTACGCACCACCCTCGCCACGGCAGTACTCGCTCTCTCGGCCAGTGCCCTCAGTGCCTCAACCGCCGCTGCCGCCACCGGTACCATCACCGGCCTCGGAGGCAAGTGTCTGGACGTCGCCGGAGCGAGCTCCACGAACGGCACGGCCGTACAGCTCTACGACTGCAACGGCACCGCCGCGCAGCAGTGGACCCTCGGCTCCGACGGGACCATACGCGCCCTGGGCAAATGCCTCGACGTCACCGGCAACTCGACCGCGGACGGCGCCAAGCTCCAGCTGTGGGACTGCGCGGGCAGCACCAACCAGAAGTGGACGGTCTCCACGGCCGGCGCCATCATCGGTACGCAGTCCAACAAGTGCGCCGACGTCACGGGCAGCAGCTCGGCCAACGCCACTCCCATCCAGCTCTGGACCTGTGGCGGCGCCGCCAACCAGAAGTGGACCACGCCCCCCGTCGACGGTGGCACGACCCCGCCCCCCACCACCACCGCGCCGATGGCCGTCGCGCCGTACATCTACAACGGCTGGGGCAGCCCGCCCAGCCCCACCACGGTCATGAACGCCACCGGCGTCAAGTGGTTCACGCTGGCCTTCGTCCTCAGCAACGGCTACTGCAACCCGCAGTGGGACGGCAGCCGCGCGCTGGCCGGTGGCGTCGACCAGACGACCATCAACACCGTGCGCGCCAACGGCGGCGACGTCATTCCGTCGTTCGGTGGCTACAGCGGCAACAAGCTGGAGAGTTCCTGCTCCACCGCCGGTGAGCTGGCGGCCGCGTACCAGAAGGTCATCAACGCCTACGCGCTCAAGGCCATCGACATCGACATCGAGGCCGACGCCTACAGCAACACGACGGTCCAGCAGCGCACCGTGGACGCGCTCAAGACCATCAAGGCCAACAACCCCGGCATCAAGGTGTACGTCACCATCGGCACCGGGCAGAGCGGCCCCGACACGGGCCTCATCAACCGGGCCGCGGCGTCCGGTCTTACCGTCGACGGCTGGACGATCATGCCGTTCGACTTCGGCGGAGTGGGCCAGAACATGGGCACGCTCACCGTTCAGGCGGCCGAGGGCCTCAAGACGGCGCTCAAGAACGCCTATGGGTACACCGACGACCAGGCGTACCGGGGCATGGGCATCTCGTCCATGAACGGGATCACCGACGTCAACGAGACGGTCACCCCCGCCAACTTCGAGACGATCCTCGCCTACGCCCAGCAGCACCACCTGGCGCGGCTGACGTTCTGGTCGGTCAACCGTGACCGTCCCTGCTCCGGCGCCTACCCGAACAACGACACGTGCTCGGGTGTGTCCCAGACCGCCTGGCAGTTCACCAGCATCTTCGCCAGGTACACCGGCTGACGGACACAGTCCGCGCCCCCGTGCTCACCCCTCATTTCCCCCCCTCTTCTCAGGAGAAGTCGTGCTCAGACGCAGCACAGAATCCGGCCGCCGCCGGATACCGAAACTGGTGATCGCGGTCGCCCTCATGGCGAGCACCGTCACCGGAATCACGATCGCCTCGCAGGACAAGGCAGTCGCGGCCGCCGCGGCGCTGCCCACCGGGTTGGCCACCGTGGTGAACGGGGGCAGCGGCAAGTGTCTGGACGCCGCCTCCGCCGGAACGGCGAACGGCACCGTGGTGCAGCAGTACACCTGCAACGGCTCCACGGCCCAGCAGTGGAGTCTGACCACCACGAGCGACGGCTATGTGCAGATCGGCACCGCCAACAGCACCAGCCAGGTCGTTGACGTGAGCGACAACTCCACGGTCGACAACGCTCTCGTCCACCTCTGGGCGTACGGCGGCGGCAACAACCAGCAGTGGCTGCCTGTCGACGAGGGAGCGGGCAACTACCACTTCGTCAACCGCAACAGCGGCAAGTGCCTGGACGTCCCCAGCGCGTCGACCGCTGACGGCGTGCAGCTCGTGCAGTACACGTGCAACGGGTCCGCGGCCCAGCGCTTCCAGGTGGCGGCCGTGGCCCCGCCGACCGGCGGAGTCGACCTCGGTGCGAACGTGGTCGTGTTCGACCCGTCGATGTCGGCGTCGACCATCCAGACCCGGCTGAACACCATCTTCCAGCAGCAGCAGTCGAACCAGTTCGGCTCCCAGCGCTACGCGGTGATGTTCAAGCCGGGCACCTACAGCGCCGACGTCAACGTCGGCTTCTACACGCAGGTCCTCGGACTGGGCCTGTCCCCGGACTCGGTGACGATCAATGGCGCGGTGCACGCCGAGGCCGACTGGTTCCAGGGCAACGCCACCCAGAACTTCTGGCGCGGCGCCGAGAACCTCTCGGTCAACCCGACGAGCGGCACCGACCGTTGGGCCGTGTCCCAGGCCTCGTCCTACCGCCGGATGCACGTACGCGGCAACCTCGCTCTGGACGACGGTGGTTGGTCCAGCGGCGGGTACATGGCCGACACGAAGATCGACGGCCAGGTGAACTCCGGCAGCCAGCAGCAGTGGCTGACCCGCAACTCGCAGCTCGGCAGCTGGACCGGCTCCAACTGGAACATGGTCTTCGTCGGCAGCCAGGGTGTGCCGGCCAACACCTTCCCCAGCCCGCCGAACACCACGGTGGCGCAGAGCCCGATCACCCGTGAGAAGCCGTTCCTGTACGTCGACAGCGCCGGCAGCTACCAGGTGTTCGTGCCGAGCACGCGGTCGAACTCCACGGGAACCAGCTGGGCGAGCGGCAGCACCGCCGGTACCTCGCTCCCGATGGACCAGTTCTACATCGTCAAGGCCGGCTCGACCGCCTCGCAGATCAACGCCGCGCTGGCCGCGGGCAAGAACCTCCTGGTCACCCCCGGCGTCTACCACCTGGACCAGACCCTGCAGGTGAACCGCGCCGACACGGTCATCCTCGGACTGGGCCTCGCCACCTTCATCCCGGACAACGGCATCACCGCGATGAAGGTCGCCGACGTCGACGGAGTCAAGATCGCGGGCGTTCTCTTCGACGCGGGCACGACCAACTCGCCGACGCTGCTGGAGGTCGGCCCCACCGGCGCCACCGCCACGCACACCACCAACCCGACGTCCCTGCACGACGTGTACTTCCGCGTCGGCGGCGCTGCCGTGGGCAAGGCGACCACCAGCCTCGTCGTCAACAGCGACAACGTCATCGGCGACCACATGTGGATCTGGCGCGCCGACCACGGAACCGGGGTCGGCTGGACCACCAACACCGCGGATACCGGGCTCATCGTGAACGGCGACAACGTCACGATGTACGGCCTGTTCGTCGAGCACTACCAGAAGTACCAGACCATCTGGAACGGCAACGGCGGCAGAACGTACTTCTACCAGAACGAGATGCCGTACGACCCGCCCAACCAGGCCGCCTGGATGAACGGTACGACGCAGGGCTACGCCGCCTACAAGGTCGCCGCCACCGTCACCAGCCATCAGGCGTGGGGGCTGGGCAGTTACTGCTACTTCAACGTCAACCCAGCGGTCGCGGCCGAGCGGGCCTACGAGGTGCCGAGCAACGGCGGCACGCGTCTGACGAACATGGTGACCGTCTCCCTGGGCGGCGTGGGCACGATCCGGCATGTCGTCAACAGCAACGGCGGCCCGTCCAACTCCACCACCAACGTGGCCAACCTCGTCAGCTACCCCTGACGCGTTCGGAAAGGATCGTTCATGCGTATCAGCAGTTCTGGTCCGGCACGTATGGCCCTGAAGGTTCTCGTCCTGCTGGCGACGTTGCTCGGCCTGGCGGCACCACCCGCCGCCCAGGCCGACACCTCGGCGGTCCCGTTCAAGGTGCTCGCGCTCTACAACGGCACCTGGGACGCCGCGCACATCGACTTCGTCAAGGAGGCGAACACCTGGTTCCCCCAGCAGGCGGCGGCGAACGGCTTCACCTACACCTCCAGCAACAACTGGGACCTGCTCGCCAACGGCGGCGTCAACGCGTACCAGGTCGTGCTTTTCCTCGACGACCTGCCGCAGACGGCCGCCCAGCGGACGGGGTTCGAGACGTACATGAGGGGTGGCGGCGCCTGGCTGGGCTTCCATGTCGCGGCCTTCACGACCAATGCGTCGGCCTGGCCCTGGTACCACAACACGTTCCTCGGCAGCGGTAACTTCGCGACGAACACGTGGGGACCTACCTCAGAGGTCCTGAAGGTGGACGACCGTACGCACGCGGCCACCAAGAACCTGCCGGCGACTTTCACCTCGTCGGTCAGCGAGTGGTACAGCTGGTCCAACAATCTGCGGACAAACCCGAACATCAAGGTGCTGGCCTCGCTCGACTCCAGCACCTTCCCGGTGGGAACCGACCCCAACCAGACCTGGTACAGCGGCGATTACCCCATCGTTTGGACCAACACGCAGTACAAGATGCTGTACGCGAACTTCGGGCACAACGCGATGAACTACGACACCAACACGCGGCTGTCCTCGACGTTCGGTGGCGCGACACAGAACCAGCTCGTGCTGGACGGGCTGAAGTGGCTGGGCGGGGCCGACACCACGACCCCGCCGGCGGACTCGCTCTCCGAGACCGCCTGGTACTCGCTGACCAACGCCGGCAACGGCACCTGTGTGGACGCCCGTTCGGCCGCCACGGCGAACGGAACCGCGATCCAGCAGTACGCCTGCAACGGCACGCAGGCGCAGCAGTTCCAGTTCCGCTCGACCGACAGCGGATACCGGCAGGCCGGGATCCGCACCAGTCCACAACAGGTCATCGACGTGGCCGGCGTCTCGACAGCCGACAACGCGGGGCTGCAGCTGTGGACCTACTCGGCCGGCCAGAACCAGCAGTGGCTTCCGGTGAAGGAAAGCACCGGGCGCTACCACTTCACGGCCCGCCACAGCGGTAAGTGCCTGACTGCGGCAACCGCCGCGACGAACAGCGTGCAGCTCACCCAGCTCACCTGCAACGGCTCCACTGCGCAGAGCTTCACGCTCACCGCACAACCCTGACCGATCAGCACACCGGTGCCCCCCGTCGCGTACCAGCGACGGGGGGCACCGTCATGTCCTAGCTCGCGAGGAGGGCGGCTTCGGTGCCACCGAGCAGGAAGGCGCCGACACCGAAGTTCGCGGTGGAGTCGTAGGTGACGGGCTGGCTGGACTCCGGGCGGTCGCCGACGTTCTGCACGTAGCCCAGGAAGCCGTCGGCGTGTACGGCGGTGGTGACCATGCCGTTCCAGGCCCGGGCGGCGACCGGGAGGTAGGTGGCGCGGTCGACGAGGCCGGCGGCGACCGCGTAGGCCGTGCCGTAGAGGAAGAAGGACGTGCCGCTGGTCTCGGGGCCGGGCAGATGGGCTGCGTCGGCGAGGTTGACGTTCCAGAAGCCGTCGGTGCGCTGCACAGCTCGCAGGGCCGTCACCAGCCGGATCAGGGTGTCGCGGTACTCGATGGTGTGCCGCTCGGTGGACGGGAGGGCCTTGAGGGTCTTGACGTGTCCACCCGTCACCCATCCGTTGCCGCGCGACCACACCACAGGCTTGCCCGTCGGGGACAGGATCCCGCCCGGCAGGAAGCGTTTGTCGCGATACCACAGGCCGGTGCCGGCGGCGTACAGGCCGGGGCCTCCCTCGATGCGCTTGGTGTGGTTGTAGAGGGCGTACAGCTTCTCCCAGTACTGGGTGTCCTGCCGAAGTGCGCCCAGTCGGGCGAAGGGCGGCATCGCCATGTGGAGCGTGTCGTCCCACCACCAGTCGTCGTTCTTGGCGGGCTGGTCCGTGTAGACCATGCGGCGCAGGGACGTCTCGATGGCCGTGAGCTTCTGCGCGTCGGGCTCCAGCGCGTACAGGTCGAGGTAGGCCTGTCCGGCGTTGTGGTTGTCGGCGTGGCGCGTGGTCACTCCGCCGTTGAGGCCGTACGCGTGCTTCTCCGCCCAGCTCCGGGCGTAGTCGAGGTAGCGGGCGCTCCCGGTCAGGCGCTGCAGGGCGAGCAGCCCGCTGAAGAACGTGGCGTTGGCCCAGCCGTTGTCGCCGGAGTTCGTATGGGTGGCGATCCACTGGTCGGCCACGCGGCGCAGGACGGTGGTGATCTCGGCCCTCGACGGAAGCACGGGTGACACGGCGTACGGGGCCGCTTGTGCGGTGCCCGTCAGGGAGGGCGCGAGAGCGGCGGAGGCACTGAGCGCGGCCGCGCCGGAGAGCAGGCGTCGTCTATGCATATGAACAACTCCTACGGATGGGGCTCTCATCCTCGGCTCCCCGGTCACACGGTGTCCATGGCTCGTCGTCAAGTAGCCGTAACCTGAAGGGAGTTCAGCTCATCCGTGCTGTTCAGCGGACAGAACGTGGTGACGAGGAGAGACCTACGCCGAAGGCGCCGCTCGATGCCTGTGGTGAACGGGAACCGCCCACGTCACGCCCGGTGCGAGCACCCGGGCCAACACGGTCCGTGAGCTATGTTGAGTGCTTGTGGGACACGAAGGAGGCACATCGGTGCCATCGCCGCAGCAGGCACGCGCGCAGGCATCCGCCATCACGTCGGGGAAGACGGCCCCGGAGGCGGGCGCGGCTCCCACGTCCCAGCTCAGAGAACTCTTCGACGGTCCCCGGCTCTCCCCCGGACAGCGCCGCATCGCCCAGTACCTGATCGAGCACATCACCGAGGCGGCGTTCCTGTCGATCACCGACCTCGCCGAGCGGGTGGGGGTGAGCCAGCCCTCGGTGACCCGTTTCGCCGCGGCGGTCGGCTTCAGCGGTTACCCCGCGCTACGGGAGAAGCTCCAGTCGATCGCACTCAGCACGCTCGGCAGTGCGCCGGGCACGGCCGCGGAAGCCACGAGCAACGAGTTGCAGGCGGCGGTGGACGCCGAGATCCAGAATCTGGAGAACCTGCGGCGGGACTTCGCCGATCCGGACCAGGTGATCAGCATCGGCCGGGCGCTGTCGAAGTCGGCGCCGCTGACCGTGCTGGGGCTGCGCATCTCCGTCTCGCTGGCCGAGTACTTCGCGTACGCCGCGCGGCGGATCCACCCGGACGTGCGGCTGGTGACCCGCGGCGGCAGCGTCGCCTACGACGCGCTGCTCCAGTCTCGCGAGGCGGGCGGCACCTGGGTGCTGGCCTTCGACATGCCCCGGCATGCCCAGGAGACGCTCACCGCTGTACGGGTGGCGCGCAGCGCGGGCCTGCGGGTGGCCCTGATCACCGACCTGGCACTCGGCCCGGTGGCCGACGAGGCCGACGTCACCTTCGCCACGGGCACCGGTTCGCGCCTCGTCTTCGACTCGTACGCGGCGCCCGTCGTGATGTCCGCGGCACTGCTCCAGGCCATGACCGACGACGATCCGGAGCGGACACAGGCACGCCTGGAGGAGTACGAGCAGGTCGCCGATGAGCACCAGTTCTTTCTCAAGGACTGAGGCTTCCCCGCAGACCATCACATAAGCGGATCATCTACCCCAAATATCGCATGAATGTTTTCATGTTCTTGCGTAACCGGCGGTATATATAAATACTGCTCGCGTCCACCCGGGGCCTTCCGCTCCTACCCGCCCTGGGTCCCGGGTGGCCATGGTGGCGGCCCCGGCCATCCCCTAGCCGGGGCCCCACCGAACTCCCCCGCCGACGTGATCCGGAAGCGATGAACATGGCCCTCACGACGTACTCACCGATCACCTCGGACTGGCCGTGCCAGGTCAAGACCCCAGGAAGCTTCGACTGGGAGCGATCGGCAGTGAGATGGCTGCGCGAGCTGGTGCCGACCCGCTACGCGAGCTATCCCGCGCTGATGAAGTACCCCGTCCTGCTGGCCCGCCACGCGCAGATCCAGGTGCACCACGAGATCCGGGTCGCCCGCACCGCCCTGCAGACAGCCCGCGCCGAACTGCCCGCGCTTGGCCTGCACGAGGGCGTCATCGAACACACCATCAAGATGTACGCGGCGGAGGTTCTGCAGCTCCAGCACATCGCCCGCAGCATCCGAGCCGTCAGTCAGGCGCTCGTCGACGGCAACGCCGCACGGACCTGAGTCCGGCCCGGTCCGGCGCGATAGGAAGGGCCCGAGCGGGAAGATGTGAAGGTGCATCAGCCCGCCGAGAGCTCTGGACGGACACATGGATTCCACGACCTGGACGGTCATCGTCATCGTCGCGATCCTGGGCGCCGCCGTGCTCGGGGTCGCGCTCGCGCTCCTGATCCGGCTCGTCCGTGCCCGCCGCGAACTGCGACGGGCGGGACTTCCGGCCGGGTCACGCTGGGTCTTCTGGGGTGCCGTCGCCTATCTCGTGCTCCCGGCCGATCTGCTGCCCGACCCCATCTACCTGGACGACATCGGCGTACTCCTGATGGCCCTGCGGTCGATGCGGCCGGCGACAGGCGACCGTCCGAGCGTCAGCGGGAACCCCCGCGCACCGTCGGACCGTTGAACATCCGACGGCCCCTGGCGTGAATGCCCTCGTCGAAGGCCGTTTCGGATCTCTGCGTCGACGGGGCGGCACCATGACCGAGCTGGTTCCCGGGGGCAACGTGCCCCTTCCTGGCGGCATCCTGACCCTCCGGGTGCCGGGCCCTTTCGACGTCAGCGCGCTGATCACCGATGACAGCGGACAGGTGCGCGGCGACGGCGACTTCGTGTTCTACAACCAGCCGACCGCGTCCGGTGCGCGGCTCCAGGGCGAGCAGCTCACCATCGATCCCCTCGGGCTGCGGGCCGGGGCCGACCGCGTCACGGTCGTCATCAGCTCCGCCGACCCCGCGACACCACTGGCACGGCTGCCCGCGCCCACCCTGTATGTCACCGGACCGGGCTCCCGCGCCCTCGCCCGGTTCACCCCCTCGCGTCCACAACGGGAGACCGTGCTGCTGCTCGCCGAGATCTACCGGCGCGGCGGCGCGTGGAAGCTGCGTGCGCTGGGCCAGGGGTACGCGGACGGACTGGCGGGCATAGCACGCGACTTCGGGGTCGACATCACCGAGGACACCTCCGCGCCGGTGGAAGCAGCCCGTCGGGGGAGCACCGCTGCTCATTCCAACGGGCGGGCCGGCCAGGTGAACTCCGTGCCCGGCACGGACGGTTTCCTCGGCCTGGTGAACTCCGCACGCGCCAGGGCCGGTTCCCCGCCGGTGTCCCTCGACGCACGGCTGGCGGCCGCGGCACGCGTCCACGCCTCCGGCATGGCAGCGCGCAGGGTCCTCAGCTCCGAGAGCCCGGACGGCACCTCCGTGTACCAGCACGTCACCTCGACCGGATACGCGTATCTCACTGTCGGCGAACACCTGGTCTCCGGCCCGCGCACGCCCGGCGAGTTCGTGGAGTACTGCCTGTCGAGCGAGCAGTCCCGGCGCACACTGTGCGATCCCGCGTTCAGCCAGGCAGGCCTGGCCTACGTCGCCGACCGCTCCGGCGACCTGTACTGGACCGCTCTGTGGGCACGGCCCTTCAGCCCCGGCGAGCTGGCACGGACGGCAAGTGAGGTCCTCGCGCTCACCAACGCCGAACGGACCGCGACCGGTCTGCGGCCCCTGTCGGTCGATCCGCTGCTCACCAATGCGGCGCAGGCGCACAGCGACGACATGGTGGCCCGCGCCTTCTACTCCCACACCTCCCCCGACGGCACCCAGCCCTGGGACCGGGCCGCCGCCGCGGGCAGCGCCCGTCGCACCATCGGGGAGAACATCGCCTGCGGCCAGCGCTCCCCCGCCGAGGTTGTCCTCGGCTGGATGAACAGTCCCGGCCATCGCGCGAACATCCTCAAGCCCGCCTTCACCCACATAGGAACAGGCCTGGCCGGCGGCGGCAGGATGGGCACCTACTGGACGCAGCTCTTCGGCGCCTGACACGCCCGCCTGCTCCAACTCACCGCCTTCGGCTCACTGTTTCTGATTTCCGTCGCGCCCTATGCAACCCATGTGCCCCTCCTGTGCGTAGTAATGATGCCGACGCCCGCATCCGCGGTGCGCTTCGGGCCGGAATCCGCACCGGCACCAACAGATCGGGGAAGAATTCAGATGGTCTCAGGAACAGTGGGCGTGAGCACGGCGCTGGGCGCGGTTCTGGTGTCCCTCCTGGCAGCGCCCGCACAGGCGGCCGTGCCCGCGGGCACCGCACCTGAAGCGCGCGTCGCGGCAGAGGACTTGGCGGCGCCTGACGACGCGGGGCTGCGCGAGGTGCTGCGTACGGCACTGGCGCAGGGAGCACCCGGCGCGATGGTGCGGGTCGACGACAACGGCACGGTCCACCGGCTGTCCGAGGGAGTCGCCGACCGGGTCACCGGGCGGCCCCTCAGCACGACCGACCGGTTCCGCGTCGGAAGCGTCAGCAAGACCTTCACCGCCGTGGTGCTGCTGCAACTGGTCGACGAGGGCAAGCTCGCCCTGGACACGTCGGTGAACAGCTACCTTCCGGGACTGCTGCCCGACGACCGGATCACCGTGCGCCATCTGCTGAGCCACCGCAGCGGTCTGTACGACTACACCAACGACATGTTCGCGCAGACGGTCCCGGGCTTCGAGGCCGTACGCAACAAGGTGTTCAGCTACCAGGACCTGGTGGACCTGTCGCTGGAGAAGCCGCTCAACAACGCGCCGGGCGCCGCCTATTCGTACTCCAACACGAACTTCGTCGTCGGTGGGATGCTCATCGAGAAACTCACCGGGCAGTCCGTCCGCACGCAGTACCAGCAGCGGATCATCGCGCCGCTGAAGCTGACCGGCACCTCCTACGTCCACCCGGACACCGCGATCGCGGGCCGCCACGCCAACGGCTACCTCCCGCCGGACGAGGCCGGTTCCCTGGTCGACTCCACCGAGCAGACGGTCTCCTGGGCGCAGAGCGCGGGCGCGATCATCTCCACCCCCCGTGACCTGAACACCTTCTTCTCCGCCCTGCTCGGCGGAAGGCTCCTGTCCGCCGCCCAGCTCGCGCAGATGCAGCAGTGGACTCCGGTGAACAGCACCCAGGGCTACGGTCTCGGCCTGCGCCGCCGCGACCTGTCGTGCGGTGTCTCCGTGTACGGGCACACGGGCACCGTCCAGGGCTACTACACGTACGCGTTCACCTCTAAGGACGGCAAGCGCAGCGTCACCGCGCTCGCCAACACCTCGAACAACGGCACGGTGCTCACCACCCTGAGCCGCACGCTGGAATCCGCCTTCTGCGGCAAGCCGCAGACCACGGCCGCCGCGCGCAGCACGGCGGCCGTGAACCAGGTGGAGCGCTACGAGGACATCGCACCGGCCATCGCCCGCGACTGACCTCCTCGGCTGCGCCTCACCCGTGACTGTTCGGCCGCCGGTGCGGTGGCTGGTCGGGGGCGGGGCGCAGCCTGGGGACCGGGATGCGGAGGCTGTGCGGCTTGTCGGCGTCCAGGGTGACGGGTTCGCGGTAGTGGTGGATCTCCAGGGGCTCGCCGCTCAGGAGCGAGTACGTGGCAGTGGCCGGCCCGATCTCCACACGCAGGCGGCGGCCCTGCAGTTCCAGGTTGAAGGCGAGGCGGTGGAACCGTTCGGGCAGCCGGGGCTTGAACTCCAGGTTCGCGCCGTGGTGTCGAAGCCCGCCGAAGCCGGCGACGAGGGCCATCCAGGTGCCGGCGAGCGAGGCGATGTGCAGGCCGTCCCGGGTGTTGTTCTCCAGGTCCCGCAGATCCATCAGCGCGGCCTCGACCAAGTAGTCGTAGGCGAGCCCGGGATGGCCGGCCTCGGCGGCGATCACGGCCTGGCAGCAGGCCGACAGGGAGGAGTCGCGGACGGTGAGGGGCTCGTAGTAGGCGAAGTTGCGGGCTTTGTGCTCGTCGTCGAAGTAGGGGCTGCATTTGTACATGGCCAGCACCAGGTCGGCCTGCTTGACGACCTGCTTGCGGTAGATGTCGAAGTAGGGGAAGTGCAGCATCAGCGGGTACTGGTCGGGGCGGGTGGTGGCGAAGTCCCACCGCTGGTAGGCGGTGAACCCGGCATGCTGTTCGTGGACGCCGAGTTCGTGGTTGTAGGGGATGTGCATGGCGCCCGCGGCGTCGCGCCAGGCGGCGCTCTCCTCGTCGTCGACCCCGAGGGACTCCGCCTTGCGCGGGTGGCGCTCCGCGGCGTCCGCGGCCGCCAGGAGATTCGCACGGGCCATCAGGTTGGTGTACGTGTTGTCGTCAGCGACGGCGCTGTACTCGTCGGGGCCCGTCACCCCGTCGATGTGGAAACCGCCCTGGTGGTCGTGGTGGCCGAGCGAGCGCCACAGGCGTGCCGTCTCCACCAGCAGTTCCAGCCCCGTGTCGCGTTCGAACCGCTTGTCACCGGTGACGGCCGTGTAGTGCACGGCGGCGTCGGCGATGTCGGCGTTGACATGGAAGGCGGCGGTCCCGGCCGGCCAGTACGCCGAGCCCTCCGAGCCCTCGATGGTCCGCCAGGGGAACGCCGCGCCGCGCAGGCCGAGTTGGGTAGCCCTCTCGCGGGCGGCGGGCAGCGTGTTCTGGCGCCAGCGCAGTGCCTCGGCGACCGCGCCGGGTGCGGTGTAGGTGAGCAGCGGCAGCACGAAGGTCTCGGTGTCCCAGAAGGCGTGGCCGTCGTAGCCGGATCCGGTGAGCCCCTTCGCCGGTATCGCGCGCTGTTCGGCGCGGGCCCCGGCCTGCAGGACGTGGAACAGCGCGAACCGGACGGCCTGCTGGATCTCCTCGTCGCCGTCCACCTCGACGTCCGCGCGGGCCCAGAAGTCGTCGAGGTACTCGCGCTGTTCGTCGACCAGGCCCTGCCAGCCGCCGTGCTGGGCCGAAGCGAGCGCGGCGTCGGCCTGCGCCCGTAGAGCGGGCAGGGACCGGGTGCTCGACCAGCCGTACGAGACGAGCTTCTCCACGTGCAGCTTCTGTCCGGGTTCCAGGACGGAGGTGACGGTGAGGCGGGCGACGTCGGGGCTGCTCTCGCTGCTCGTGGTGGTCGGCTCGGGTCCGGCGACGGTGTGGTCCGCGGCGGTGGCGACGCGCAGCCCGCTGTTCCGGGTGCGGTGCACCAGTTTCAGCCGGCCGTCCTGCCCGAAGTGCTCCTCCCCCTCCAGCGGAGACTCCAGGACGATCGCCGCCCGCGGGTCACCGTTGCGGCTCGGCAATTGCTCGTTGGCGACCAGTTCGGACTGGACGACCACACGGACCCGGGAGTCGACGGCCTCCACCTCGTAGGAGACGGCGGCTATCGCGCGCTGGGTGAAGGAGACGAGCCGGGTCGAGCGTACGCGGACCGTGTCGCCCGCCGGGGAGGTCCACTCACAGCTACGGGTGAGCAGACCGGTGCGCAGGTCGAGGACGCGCTCGTGGGAGCGGAGCCGTCCGTAGCGCAGGTCGAACGGCTCGTCGTCGACCAGCAGGCGGATGACCTTGCCGTTGGTGACGTTGATGACCGTCTGGCCGGACTCCGGGTAGCCATATCCGGCCTCGGCATAGGGCAACGGGTGGACTTCGTGAACGCCGTTGAGGTAGGTGCCGGGAAGGCCGTGCGGCTCGCCTTCGTCGAGGTTTCCGCGCCAGCCGACATGGCCGTTGGAGAGCGCGAACACCGACTCGCTCTGCGGCAGCAGGTCCAGGTTGAGGACGTGCTCGCGCAGCGCCCACGGCTCGACGGAGTAGGACGTGTGAGTGATCACGCGTTCTCCCCCAGCTCCGCGAGATCCCGTACGACGATGTCCGCGCCGTGTGCGCGAAGTGCGGCTCCCTGGCCGACCCGGTCGACACCGACGACGTAGCCGAAGTGTCCCGAGCGGCCCGCGTCCATGCCGGCCAGCGCGTCCTCGAAGACGGCGGCCTGCGAAGCCTCGGCTCCCAGATCCCGCGCGGCGGCCAGGAAGGTGTCCGGATTCGGCTTGCCGGGCAGCTTGCGTTCGGCGGCGACGACGCCGTCGATCCTGACCTCGAAGAGGGACTCGGCGCCCACCGCGCGCAGGATGTCCTGGCAGTTGGTGCTGGAGGAGACCACCGCGGTCCGCAGGCCGCTCGCGCGCACTGCCTCGACGTAGCGCAGTGTGCCGTCGTACGCCTCGACGCCGCCGCTGCGGATCAGCTCCAGGAGCAGGGTGTTCTTACGGTTGCCCAGGCCCTGGAGGGTCGCCCTGTCCGGCGGGTCGTCGGCTGAACCCTCGGGCAGTTCTATGCCGCGCGACGCGAGGAAGGCGCGAACGCCGTCTGCCCGCGGGCGTCCGTCCACATGGTCGTTGTAGTCGGCGTCGTCGAAGGGACGGAACGCGTCGCCGTCGCGGTGCTGCAGGAATTCGTCGAACGTCCGCTTCCAGGCAGCCGCGTGGACGACGGCGGTCTTGGTGATGACCCCGTCGAGATCGAAGAGGCAGGCCAGGATTTCTTTCGGAAGACCAAGCTGCTCTGTCATACGGGCAGTGTGCCCCGAATTGCCGTGGCCACGGGGTGGCGCACGCCACACGGCCGCGGGGCGGCCGGTTCCTTCAGGACTTCTTCAGGTCCGCTCGGTAGGTCCGGTACAGCGCGGTACCGTCCTCACAGCGCCGAGGTGGGGTGCTGCACTTCTGACAGCCGAGCAGATGGTCGAAGTACGCGCGGTAGCTGTGGGGGGCGAGCGTGGGGCTCTGCTGCGACATAGTGTTCTCCCCGTACGTGGCCGCTGCGGTGCCGGTTGTTGACCAGAATTCAACAGTCGCATCAGCATAAGCCGAATACGCCGGGACAAGGCGCCGGGCGCCGCCGGACTGGCCGGAATCCACCTGTCGGCCCCGATACTGGAGCCATGGGATTCGCCGTCTTCATGACTCTGCCCGGACTCGTCATCCTGCTGACACTGCCGGTCTTCGCCGACCAGTTGCTGACCCTCCCGCGCTCCGTTCCGCCAGGGCAGCGCTGGTGATGCGGGACGACAAGGAGGACGGGGCGCCGCCGAACCGGAAGACGGTCGATCTGGGCGGCAGGACGGCGGTCGTCCGGATGCCGCGGGCCGCCGGGCAGGAGCGGCGCCTGTGACCTTCGACGAGCCGATGACCTTCGCCGGCCTCCTCGAACGTGCCGCGTCCCTCGTGCGTCCCGGGCACCGCGCCCTCCTCGGCATCGCCGGCAGTCCCGGAGCGGGCAAGACCACGCTCGCCGAGCGTCTGGTCAGCGAGCTGAACGGTGCGGGGCCCACCTGGGTCGCCCACGTACCGATGGACGGGTTCCATCTGGCGGACGCCGAGTTGGACCGTTTGGGCCGCCGCGATCGCAAGGGTGCCCCCGACACCTTCGACGCCGCGGGGTACACGGCGTTGCTGCGTCGGCTGTGCGAGGACGAGGACGAGCTGATCTACGCGCCCGGCTTCGAGCGCACCCTCGAACAGCCCGTCGCCGGTGCCGTCCCCGTCCCCCGCACCGCCCGCCTGGTCATCACCGAGGGCAACTACCTCCTGCTCCGGGACGACGCCTGGTCGCGTGTGCGGGCGCAGCTCGACGAGGTCTGGTTCTGCGAGCTCGACGAGGCCGAACGCGTACGCCGTCTCGTGGCCCGGCACGAGGAGTTCGGCAAGGACCACGACACGGCGCTGGCATGGGTCCTCGGCACGGACCAGCGCAACGCCGAACTGATCGCCGCGACACGGGACCGCGCCGACCTCGTGGTCGGGGCGGCCGTCATCCGGGATGGACTTCCAGCTCGGGTTCCCCCCGCGCATCGCCCGCGGGATCGCCGATCAGCGCGGTGAACGTGCCGGTGCGGACCGTCCGTAGGTAGGTGCAGATGACCGGCGTCCGCCTCCCCCACAAGCGTGATGTCCGATTTCCGCCAGCGGAGCGCCGTGGCCTGGCGCACAGTGGAAGGGTGATGAGCGACGACAGCAGGTACGAGGCGGTGAGCAGCCGCGATGCCAGGTTCGACGGCGAGTTCTTCTTCGCCGTGTCCACGACGGGGATCTACTGCCGCCCCAGCTGCCCGGCGACCACCCCCAAGCGGCAGAACGTCCTCTTCTTCCCGACCGCGGCAGCCGCGCAGGGCTCCGGGTTCCGGGCCTGCCGCCGCTGCCGCCCCGACGCGGTGCCCGGCTCGGCCGAGTGGAACGTCCGCGCGGACGCGGTCGGCCGTGCGATGCGGTTGATCGGAGACGGTGTGGTGGACCGTGAGGGTGTCGCCGGGCTCGCCGCGCGCCTGGGTTACAGCGCCCGGCAGGTGCAGCGGCAGCTGAACGCCGAGGTCGGCGCGGGACCGATCGCGCTCGCCCGGGCGCAGCGGGCCCACACCGCGCGGATCCTGCTCCAGACCACGAGCCTCAAGGCAGCGGAGATCGCCTTCGCGGCCGGGTTCGCCAGCGTGCGGCAGTTCAACGACACCGTCCGGGAGGTCTACGCCGTCACCCCCAGCGGGCTGCGCGCGGCGAAACCGGGCCGGTCCGCACGCTATGGATCGGTCGGTACGACGAACGGGGCGGGCGGGGTGCCGCTGCGGCTCGCCCACCGCGGCCCGTACGCGGCAGCCGAGGTCTTCGACTATCTCGGCGAGCGCGCCGTCACCGGTGTCGAGGAACTCACCGGCGAACGGGGCGGGCGGACCTACCGGCGCACCCTCCGCCTCCCCCATGGCACCGGTGTCGCGGAGGTCGGCGAAGTGCTCGGCGAGGGTGGCTGGCTCACCTGCCATCTGCACCTCGGCGATCTGCGCGACCTGACCACGGCCACCCAGCGGATCCGGCGCCTGTTCGACCTGGACGCCGACCCGTACGCGGTCGGCGAGCGGCTCGGCTCCGATGCCGCGCTGGCGCCGCTGGTCGCGCTGCGGCCGGGGCTGCGGGCCCCGGGCTCCGCCGACCCGCACGAACTCGCCGTCCGCGCGGTGTTGGGCCGGCAGGTCTCCACGGCCGCCGGACGCAGGCTCGGCAGCGCCCTGGTCGCCGCATACGGGCAGCCCCTCACGGTGCCCAGCGGCGGGCTCACGCATGTCTTCCCCAGCGCCGACGACCTCGCGGAGGCCTCGCTCGAAGAGCTCGGGATGCCCGGCGAGCGCCGCGACACCCTGCGTACGGTCGCCGGCGCGCTCGCCGACGGCACCGTGAGCCTGGACGCGGGCGCCGACCGCGACGAGGCCGAGAAGGCCCTGCTCGCCCTGCCTGGCCTCGGCCCCCGTACCGTCGGATACATCCGGATGCGCGCCCTGGGGGACCCGGACGTACTGCTCGCCGGAGACATGGACGTCCAGGCCGGGATGCGCCGGGCGGGTGCCGAGCCGGTCGACGCCGAAGCCTGGCGGCCCTGGCGCACCTACGCCATGCACCACTTCTGGAGCGCCGCCGCCGACCGGCGCCAACCTGCCGAAGCGTGACGTCCGAATCCCGCCGGAGTCAGCGCCCGGCACACCTCATTGTTGGAGGTGGCGGAGATGAACGGAACGCAAGAGAGGACATGACTGATGACGGTCTACACGACGATCGACAGCCCGCTGGGTGAACTCCTGCTCGTGGGCGAGGAGTCGGCGACGGCGAAGGGCGGCACGGCGCTCGCCTCGCTGTCGATGCCCGGCCAGAAATCCGGCGCCGTCGTCCAGGGCGGCTGGATCGAGAACGCGGACGCGTTCGCGGAGATCGTCTCCCAACTGCGCTCCTACTTCGAGGGCAGGCCGACCCACTTCGACATCGAGTACGTCAGCGGAGGCAGCGAGTTCCAGCAACGGGTGTGGAAGGCCCTGGAGGTCATTCCGTACGGAACCACGCTCAGCTACGGCGAGATCGCCGCACAGATCGGCGCGCCGAGGGCCGCGGTCCGAGCCGTGGGTACGGCGATCGGCGCGAATCCGCTGCTCGTCGTGCGCCCCTGCCACCGTGTGATCGCCGCGAACGGCGCGCTCAGCGGCTACGCGGCCGGTCCGGAGCGCAAACAGCGGCTCCTGGAGCTGGAGAACGCGCGCCCGACCGCTTCCTCGTCGTCATGACCCGCACAGCGCGGACGGCGGCAGCGCGCCCGGCCGACCGTGTAGGGGCCGGTGACTGGGCGGCTCTGGCCGCCGAGCTCGACGAGCACGGCTGCGCGCTCACCGGCCCGTTGCTGTCACCCGACGAGTGTCACGAGATCAGCGCCCTGTACGAAGACACTGACCGTTTCCGTACGAGCGTCGACATGGCCCGGCACCGCTTCGGCTCCGGGCAATACCGCTACTTCACCCACGAACTACCGGACGTGGTACGGGAGTTGCGCGCTGCGTTCTACCCGCGCCTGCTGCCGATCGCGCGCGACTGGGCCGGCCGGCTCGGGCAGCCGGCGCCCGGTGCAGCCACGAGCTTCCGGCCCGCCCTGGCCGCTCTCGGGAGCCGAATCGACAGGTTCCGCCCGGCGGGGGGGGGGGGGGGGGGGGGGGGGGGGGGGCGCGGCGGGGGGCGGGGGGCGGGGGGGGGGGGGGCCCCGGGGGGGCGGGGGGGGGCCCCCCCCCGCGCGGGGGGGGGGGGGGGGGGGGGCTTCGGGGGCCGGCCCCCACGCCCTGTGCGG